>CAZBWO010000005.1:0-191408 GCA_964495885.1 uncultured Alteromonas sp.
TGCCCATGCCGTTGGCATCCAGCTGCACGGTGATGTCCATGCAGACCGCCACGGGTGGTTCATTATCTGTTACCGTTACATCGAAACTACAGGTAGCTGTATTTCCAGAAGGATCTGTAGCTATAAAGGTATTTGTAGTTGTTCCTACGGGGAAGGTACTACCACTTGCAAGTCCGGCTGTTTGCGTTACCGAGACGGTTCCTGAATAGGTTATTATGATTTGTCCGTTTCCAGCTTGAACACCTGGGGTTGTCATGCCAGAGGTAACCCCTCCTACATAACTAGAGCCCCCGGCTCCACCAGCACCGGCAACACCATTACCGGCATTGGCGCCTCCTCCTGAGCCGCCACCGTAATAGCCGCCGCCTCCGCCGCCGCTCGCAACGCTTTGAGTTCCATCTACACCTGCTCCTCC
The DNA here is from genome assembly GCA_964495885.1 of uncultured Alteromonas sp. Classification (GTDB taxonomy): domain Bacteria; phylum Bacteroidota; class Bacteroidia; order Flavobacteriales; family Flavobacteriaceae; genus PALG01. The sequence continues at coordinate 416 of CAZBWO010000005.1, forward strand.
AATTCCAAGGGCACCAGGATTACCCGGTGGGCCATTTGGACCATCTCCAGCGGCTCCCCCTGCGGTAGGAGTTCCTCCTTTACCACCGGCATCCGCATTTGGGAATGCACCTAAAATGCCACTCCAGCCTGGGTCTTCCCCATCGGTTCCTGTTAAGCCCCCTCCGGTACCGCCATCACCTCCAATACCACATGGGACACAGGTACCATTTACATAGTCTCTTCCGCTACCGCCACCGCCACCGGCGACAATTACACGGTCTGCTAAGGTTGCACTGCCTATTCTTACATCGGAAGCTCCACCGCCACTACCGGCAAATCCGCCAGTTCCTGTGCTAGGAGTTCCAAATCCTCCAACTCCACCGCCGTTGAAGCCTCCGGCACCTTCGGTTCCTTCACCTCCAACATATAGTGTAATCACATCTCCAGGGGTTACTGCTAATTCTCCAGCAGCATATCCTCCAAGTCCCCCTAAGCTAGGATCAAAATCTTCTGTTACCATCGCTTGTCCTGCTGCACCATAAGCTTCAATAAAGATACTGGTAACACCTGGTGGTACCGTGAACGTTTGTGGTGCACCCGTAAAGTTATAAGTGTTTGTAACCACTGCGCAATTATCTGATGCCGTGGGCATGGTATAGTTTACCACTGCACCACATACGCCGGGGTCGTTGTTTACGTTGATATCTGTTGGACAGGTAATCACGGGATCCTCTGCATCAATCACCGTAACATCAAACATGCAGATTGATATATTTCCAGAAGCATCGGTCGCTGTAGCCGTCACAGTGGTGGTTCCCACTGGGAAAGCTGTTCCAGGTGCATCAGAATAGGTGACTACCGTTCCGGGACAGTTATCATTGGCTGTTGCTGTAAAGTTCACTACGGCACTACATTGACCTGGATCGTTATCAACTGTGATATTCCCTGGGCAGGTGATGCTAGGTGGAATGCTATCTTCTACCGTCACCGTAGCCGTACAGGTACTACTGTTTCCGTTTACATCTGTTACTGTGAGGGTCACAGTATTTGGACCCACATCTGCACAAGTAAACGTGGCAGGAGAGACGCTTAGCGAAGCGATTCCGCAGTTATCGGTAGAGCCGTTGTCTATATCCCCTGGGGTAATACTTGCATTTCCTGTTGCGTCCAGTTGGACGGTGATGTCCATACAGGCAGCTACTGGGGGTTCGTTGTCTGTTACGGTTACATCGAAACTACAGGTAGCTGTATTACCCGCAGCATCGGTTACCACAAACGTATTGGTCGTGGTTCCCACGGGGAAGGTGCTTCCGCTTGCCAGTCCGGCTGTTTGCGAAATAGTTTCCCCTGGGCAATTATCAGAACTTGTCACCGTGTAATTTACTACGGCCCCACATATGCCAGGGTCATTGTTGACACTTACAGGTGCTGGGCAAGTAATAACGGGGGCTTCCGTATCATTTACTGTGATATCAAACGTACAGGTAGCTGTGTTTCCAGAAGCATCGGTAGCCGTAGCCGTCACGGTGGTGGTTCCCACTGGGAAAGCCGTTCCTGGTGCTTGAGAGTAAGTAACAACTGTTCCGGGGCAATTATCTGAAGGTGTTGCAGCAAAGTTTACAACGGCACTACATAGTCCTGGATCATTAGCCACTGTAATATTGGCCGGGCAAGTGATGGTAGGGGGAATACTGTCTTCTACCGTCACTGTAGCATTACAGGTAGCAGTGTTTCCGCTTCCATCTGTTACTAATAATGTTACGGTATTTGCGCCTACATCGCTACAATCAAAATCAATGCTAGCTGCAGCTGCAAACATATCGAAAAGGGTAGAAGCAGGTGATGCTCCATCCCCTGTTACTCCGTATAGATTTCCAGCGCTATCAAAAGAAATTCCTGCGAAGTTTGCACCTGTGTTGGCAATTTCCGTTCCAAGTCCGGTTGTAACATCAATAATTCCCAATCTTCTAGGCCCCCCTCCTACAGGATTCTTATATAGGATATATACTTCTCCCGTGATCGGATGTGTGGTTAATCCTTGCGCTCCATTTACCAATGCGTTCCCATCTATAATTGCTGTTGTCGTAGAGATGATAGCTCCCGTATTGGGGTCAAACTCTATTAAATCTGAAGAGAACGGATCTACCCCATAGATACTTCCACCAACCACTGCAAATCCACGCAGATAGCTTCCTGCAAAGGTTGACAGCCCTGTAAAGATTCCAGATATTGGATCTATTAATGCAATATTTTCATCTCTATCCATCACTACAAAACCATTTAGTGGTGGGTAGTATACCAAACCTGTTACCTCTTGCGCAATTCCTGCAGGGTAGGTGTTTCCTGGAGCCAGATTAGCCCCAACGGTTAAGGTATTTAAGTCGATTGGCTCAAAATATTCCTGCCCGTCTGAAATTCCAGAGGAGTGGTACATTAATCCATTAACAGGATTAAACGCAATCCCTTCCCCATCATTTCCATTTCCTAACGGTAATATAGGAGTTGGCCCTGTCGTTTGAAATTCAACTGTCACAGGTCCGCAATTATCAGCACTTCCATTATCTACTTGGGAAGCATTTACAGTGACATTACCCGTAGCATCCAGCTGTACGGTAATATCTTGACAGACTGCTGTAGGCGGTGTTGTATCCTCTACAGTTACCGTTCCAGAAGCACTGTTGCTACAGCCATTTCCATCTGTAAAAGTATAGGTAATGGTGTGGGTTCCTGTTCCTGAGGCACCTGCATCAAAGGTATAGGTCATTCCATTGCCATCATCAATTACCCCTGGGCCACTATATACACCGCCCGTGGGTGTTCCGCCACCTAATCCCGTTAAGACGGTACCAGGGCATATTGGACTTGCTGGTGGAGTAAACGTAACCGTTGGAAGGGCAAAGACCTCTACATCATCGGAAGCACTTACAGTACAACCGTTTCCGTCTGTAAAAGTATAGGTAATGGTGTGTGTTCCTACGCCTGCAGCAGCAGGATCGAAGCTATAGGTCATCCCGTTTCCATCATCGGTCACTCCGGGGCCACTATAGACACCACCCGTGGGTGTTCCGCCTCCTAGGCCTGACTGTACCCCTTCATTGATACAAAGATCTGCGGGAGCAGTAAAGGTTGCTGTTGGAACGGCGAATACCTCTATATCATCGGAAGCACTTACACCACCCTGTGTATAGGTAAGGGTATGCACCCCAACACCTGCAACGGCAGGATCGAAACTATAGGTCATCCCGTTACCATCATCTGTCACCCCTGGACCACTATAGACACCACCTGCTGGACTTCCACCGCTAAGGCCTGCCTGCACTCCTGCATCAATACAAAGATCTGCCGGGGCTGTGAAGTTTACCACAATGCTTAAAGCTGCAAATGGTGTAGTATCTAAATCTGGCGGATTAGCTTGTGCGTGGTTATAGTTGGCCGGGTTTTCAAAGTCTGCTGTTGCCACAGGAATTCCTCTTCCTGCAGGATCATACTCAGTTTTCCCAGGCGCTACGGCCGGGAAGCCATCTACTACTAGGGCATTGGTATAAATCCCTGTTGGATCTTGTACGGCAGGTAGGTTTCCTCCAGGCATGCCAGGAGCTCCTGTATACATTACTCCGTAAATATCATCTACTCCATTGGTAGGGTCTGTATCACTATCTTCATAGGCAAAAATGGTTTCTCCATCAGTTGCCAAGGCAAAGCCTGGTTGAATAACGGCAATGCTTCCACAGCCGTTTCCAGAGCTATCACTACACGTTACCGAAAAGACATCTGGTGCCGTTTCAGAAACTACAATCACATCCCCTTGGTCTATTTGTCCGCCTGCGGGGGAGGTCCATTGTAATACTGATTCCCCTGCGGAAAATAATAATGTTGTATTGTCAAATTCGTCTTCCGTAAAGTACACTACGGTACCCGCAGGAATATCTTGGGCAGCTGCAAAAGAGAAGCCATCTGGCCCTGCATTGCTCATTCCCATCAAGGCGACCAAAGGATCGGAAGCCGAAGTGTCGTCGTTGGTGATGTTTGCAGTAGCCGAGTTAGGACTTCCGCCGTCATAGCCTGTTCCAGAAGCAATCATAAGATTGATGGTTTCGGTAGGTTCTACCACAGCATCTGCTACCGGAGTTACCGTTACATCTACCGAAGAAGTTCCCGAGAGAATGGTGGCCGTTCCAGCGCTAGCCGTGAAGGTGTCTGCTCCAGTTACTGTATAATCTGTGGTAAGTGTTGCTGTGCCCCCTACCGTAAAGTTGACGGTAATATTGGAGGCCGCAGGCGCACTTAGTGTAAAGGTAAACACCATTCCCGTTGCGCTATCTTCCACGGAGGTGGAAGGTGCTACCGCTAAGGTAAGGTCTGGATTGACAGATCCTGCACTAATAATGATGTTGGCAAAAGGTACTGTAGATAAGGTTCCTGCTGCTGCTGCATTAAACCAATTGGCGGTATTTTGAAAATTGGCTTGATCTACCGTAACCCCACGTTCTGGAGGAAAGCGGTATTCTGTTCTTGAAGGCGCCACGGCTGGAAAGCCATCCACAACAACTGCTCCAACATACACAGAAGAAGGATCTTCCACCGCTGGAATATTACCTCCTGGAAGGCCTGGTGCACCGGTAAAAAGAACGGCATCTACCTGTGTAACACCGTTGGTATGATCTGTATCTGAATCTTGGTAGGCGAAAAATGCCTCTCCATCTGTAGCCAATGAAAAAGTCCCACTCACAATGCTTACCGTTCCGCAGGTACCGCTATCGCATGTAACGGTAAAAGTATTGGCCGCTGTTTCCGTGGCTACAATAACTTCCCCTCGTAAGACACCTCCGCCAGGAGCTGTCCAACTTACAACACCTTCTGCACCGGAAAAGCTAAGGGTATTCGTGTTGAAAGCATTTTCAGTAAAGTATACCACAGTTCCTCCTGGGATATCATCCAATGCTACAAAAGAGAACCCGTCGGTTCCTGTATGATTTGTTCCTACTACGGCTACGAGCGGTGTAACCGCTAAAGTGTCATCATTTACAATAGTACCGGTAGCACTGCTTGGGCTTCCTACGTCATATCCTGTTCCTGCAGTTGCTGAAAGTGTAACAGTTTCATCGGGCTCTAAGGTAGCATCTCCAACAGGTGTAATAGTAATTGCTGCGGAAGTGTTCCCGCTGTTAATTTGTACCGTTCCTGTAGACGCGTTAAAAGTAGCCGCTCCAGATTGTGTATAATCTGTAGTAAAGGTCGCCGAACCGCCCACATTAAAATTAATGGTTGTATTGCTGGCTGCGGGAGCATCTAAGGTAAAGGTATAGATAATATTACCTGCTCCATTTTCAGTAACCGAAGCGGGAGCCCTAGTTACTGCTAATACTGGATTTGCTCCTACCAAATTAAGATTGGTAAATTCAACTAAAGAGAGGGCTTGATTGGCTTGCCCGTTTAAATAATTGGCTGTGTTTTCCAAATTAGCCTGGCTCACTCCATCCCGAACGGAAGCAGGACTAAAAATAAATTCTGTACGGTCTGGGGTTGCAGATGCAAACCCGTCAATGACCACAGCCGTTGGAAAATCGGGTGTTGGGTCTAATGCGGGATCGATAGCTCCAGCTGATGTTTTTAATACTGAATAAATTTGCGTGACCCCGTTGGTGGGATCGGCATCGCTATCGCTATAGGCATAAATCTCTTCTCCGCCAGTTGCTAAAGAAAATGGGGTGGTAGTTACCAAAGCAGTACCACAATTCAATCCTTGGGTACAAGTAACTGTAAGGGTATTGGCAGATGTTTCATTTAAAAATACTACTTGTCCTACAGCCAAACCGCTACCAGAGGCAGTGTATTGAACTACAGATTCACCAGCTGCAAAAACATTTGTGGCATTGTTGTACTCGTCTTCCGAAAAATACACAACTTCCCCTGGTCCCAAGGGATCTGTCACTACAAAGGCAATACCATCTGTATTGGGGGCCGAAGAATTATGATTGGCCCCAATGACCACCACTTTTGGGGTTTGAGCGAAAACAATTCCCGATAAGAACAATGCAAATACGGTAATTGCGAGAGAGGTAAAATTTTTCATTATGGTTATTTTAGTTGAATAATTCTATACTATTGAAAATGAACGCTATGCACAAAAATAGCAATCATTGAAGGTTTCTTTATAAGTACTTTTACGTAATTTCTTTGCATTAGGTACAGATATATGGATTTTGCCACCCTGTATATTCCAAAGGTTCAAATTGTTTATAAAGCCCACTGGAAAAATCTGCTTCCACCGTTCCAATGACCTCATTATGATAGCGCACTTCATTGAAGTTGAACTTTCTTATCTTAAATTCTTCCACTTGAGATTCCCCGTATGCATTATAGCTTAAGTTCCCACGTGGAGTTGCAATCGTTAGTTTTTGTAGTGCTTCGGAAAGTTTTGATGGGATTTCACCATGGGTCTCCAAAAGCTGCGATGTTGCCTGCCCCATTTCATACCCTAACAAGTGTATTAAATTGGGATGGGACCCTTTAAGTTCTTGATAAACCGAAACAAACTCCTGCATAGTAGAACGCTTTTCATCAAAAGACCAAGAGCCAATGGAAACAAGCTGTTGTATCCCGTGATTTTCTTCGTACATGGATTCATCTGTTAGCACTGGCATTGCCACAAAAGGATACTTCCCATTAAGCTTTGATTTTGAAAGGGCTTGCAGTAGTTTATCGGCTTCCTTATAGCTAAACAATAGAAAAACCACCTCTGGATCTTTGCTTTCAATAACTTCCAATAAGGTAGAAAAGTCTTCGTTTTTATAATCCATTGGAGCAACATAGAAGTCTACCAATTCCCCTCCAGCTTCACGGTATCCAGTAACCAAGGCTTCAGAATGTTGATATCCTCCATCATAGAAAGAAGCTGCGAGCAACCCTTTCTTTCCGAAGGTATCCGCAGCATATTTCCCAGCAGTGTAATTGCTTTGCCATAGGTTTAGTGAATGGTATGCCACAAAACTGTTTTGATGTTTCAGTTTAAGGGCATTACTTCCTAAGTCTACATGAAATAAAGGCTTTTGGTAGGATTCAAAAACCCTTCCTAAAGATTCCAACAAAATGGAACCACAGAATGCTATCACTAAATCAACATCTTCTTGTATTAATAGCTTCTCAGCTGTACGAATGATGCTATCATCAGTGGCATTCCCTATACCTTCCACTAGATATTTTACCCCATCATACTCATTTCCCAACCCTAACCGAAAACCTTGCAAGAGGTCTTTGCCTAGGGTTGGAAACATATCTGAGCGTGGGGTTAATATACCAATGGTTAATGCCATAGTCTAGTTTCTAGACGGGAAAACCCCAACTAGGGCAATACTCATATAAATCCCTATATATGGGTTTTGTATGGAAAAGGACTGATTTCCTCCTACGTTGTTTTGGCTCACTCCTCCTAGGCTTTGTCCAGAAGTAGCATCTTCATTAAATGCTCCAGCGTGATTTGCAATCACTTGCCCAGCAGGCGTAGCTTCTTCCCCAGCTGCTGTACTTACCCCAACTTGCACTCCATGATTATGTGAGGGTAAATTAGCGGCGATTAAGGTGGCAGTAGTGGCCCCTCCTCGCTGTCCCCAAGAAACAGCACTTAGTCCTGGGCCTGTTCCTACATGGCGGATGCTTCTTCCCCTCATTTCTGGCAAGCCAAAAGTGGTTCTTCCATCACCTCCATAGGTGGTCCCCAATAATGAAAAAAGGGCCGTGTTTTGGGAAATGGCCAGTAATTGACCATTACAATGCGCCCATCCTGCAGGGGCAAAATTAAATCCGAATGCTTGAATTTGTCCGATAAATGGATCCATGATTAAAGTATTTTAGTGGTTAGTTATGATTTCATTGATAGGTTGAATTGAATCGCAGTCTCATTCAAAAAAGTTGATTTTTCGGGGAAAAGACGATTCCCTAATCCTTGGTTTTCTTCCCAATGTTTTGAAGTGATATAGCAACCTGTTTCAGAAACAATTAATTCTGTAAAATAGGTTTGTTGGTCGTGGGAAACCCTAAAATAGATTCGCTTCGCTTTTCCTAATTCCTTATTTGGAACATCTGTATAGAAGGAGTAATTGCCAAAGCGATCTGTTTGAAATTTAGCTTGGTGCCTGTACTTTTTTGAATTAGGGGAGAGGTGCCATACTTCCACAGTTGCATTAGGCAAAGGAGATTGTGAAGTTTGGTCTAGGATACTTCCGCTCACCTTTAGGTATTCCCCAAAGGTTTGTGTGCGCAAATCTGTGGTTTCTTCCGCAAAAGGATTATATCCTTCAAAAGGACAGTCTTGATTTTTAAAAGCGTGAACCAAAGGGGAAGAAAGTAATGCAATGCCAGTTGTGGCCATGGCGCTCTTTTGCAAGAACGCCCTTCTTGAGGTTCTATTTTCCATGAATTTAATTAGTTAGTTGTCTTAAAGATACGTTAAAAAAAAACGGTATTCCTAACTGTTTTTCAATAATCATCAAAATTTAACACTAAGAATGTTCTTTTTGGCCATTAAAGCCAAGAAGGAAAATAGCATTATAATTTCTCATTTATAGAATTTTGGTACTTTTAAACCTTCCGAAAATTATCCAAATGGAAGCCCAACCACATAAAAATACTCTTCATAAGTTTTCTAATGTACTCCTAAGTCAGAGCCTTGATTTCTTGGAGCTAAAAAACACCATCGATGAAATGAAGGAGTGGCTTTGGGAGGTTTCTGGGCTTGATTGGGAAGACGAAGCTATTTCCAGTAATATTCAATTGGAAAAGGGATACGCCATTGGACCGAAATGGGCCGGCATGTGTCTAGAGGATATGCTACGCACCAGGATATTTACCATGGGTATTTATGAGGCCGTATTGGAAAAAAAACAAGCCCAGCCAAATACTCCCGTACATCTGTTTTATATAGGAACGGGACCGTTTGCAACATTAATACTCCCCTTGCTTTCAAAGTTTTCTCCTTCCGAACTTCAATTGGAATTACTGGAAGTAAATAAAACGAGTATAGAAAGTGTACAAAAAATACTTCAATCATTGGATGCGTGGGATTATGTCAAGGAAATTCACCACGCAGATGCTTTGCAGTTTGAATTTTCTGAAAAGAACAAGGAAATAGATCTGGTTGTTGTGGAATGTCTTCAGCATGCCTTAATGAGGGAACCACAAGTTGCGATTGCTTATCATGTGCTTCCACAGCTTCAAAAAAATATTGTGATGATTCCGGAAGATATCTCCCTAAAGATTGCTGTTTTGGATTATAAAAAGAAGATGAGTGCATCCAACAACAGTTATGCTCAAGTTTTGGGTACCATTTTTTCTTTGAATAAAAAATCCATTCTGCAAAAGTGTGGTGAAAAAAATGGCGAACTTTTGGAATTTCCAGAAGTATTCACCCCTTTTGAAGAAATTGAAAATCTTAAAGGGAAAAGCTTAGCGGTTACAACAGAGATTTGCGTATACAAAAAGCATAAATTGGAAATAGATCAAAGTGGGCTCACCGTACCCATGATTCTAACCCAGTTCAAAGAAAAAGCAGATTATAAGGGGATTCGCACTCGTTATGTTTTGGATGAGTCTCCCTACATATGGTCTGAGCTTGTTTCATAAAAAAGCCTCCCAATGGGAGGCTTTATAAATTCTAAAACTCAACATTAATTTCTACTTGGGTATATTCCCTGCATCGCAATAATGTAATTTACACAAGTAAAAGGCTGCACATTATTTACCTGTTGGTTGCCTCCTTGGTTGTTTTGACTAACACCTCCAAGTGTTTGTCCTGCAGTAGCGTCTTCGTTAAAAGCACTTGCATGACTTGCAATTACTTGTCCGTTAGGAGCACCTTCCTCTCCCGCTGCTGTACTCACATTCACAGCTACTCCATGATTGTGAGAGGGCATTTGAGCTATTGTTAAGGTATTGTGTTCTGTTCCTCCTTTTTGGCCTAAGCTTCTTGGTGTTAAGCCAGGACCGTTTCCTGGGTGCATGGCTACACGACCTCTAAGGTCTGGAAGAGCGAAGGTGGTTCTACCATCCCCCCCATAGGTTGTTCCTAAAATTGAGAACAATGCAGTATTTTGTGAAATAGCAAGTAATTGTCCATCACATAATGCCCATTGTCTTGGGGCAAAGTTGCCTCCAAACATGACGATTTCTCCAATAAATGGTTCCATAATTGAATTGTATTTAGTTAATTAATTGACTTTTTTAATCAGGTAAACCTGTTACCTCTACATTTAGTTCTTCCAATGAAATAGGCACCAATGTGTTTCTTCCTGCGCTTAAGGTGCCGGTTCCATATTGATCTACGGTTAGGGTAAGCAACCCACCTCCTTCATAGCGATAATAGGCTTCTGTGGTATGGGTTCTAATTAACACGCCCCACGTTTCGGTTATCTCTGGATAGCCAGGCAGCTTGTTATCTCCCAAATCTATGAAGGCCATTTGGCCCATTCCTGGAATGTTTAAAAACAGATTTCCTTGGTTCTCAAAAGTATGACTACCTCCCCTTTCAGGAATATTAACATCCCCTCCATTAGCACTAATTTGCCATATGTAATTATTGTTAACAGTTAATGAATACATGACTTATTTTTTTGAATTGACCTGCAAGATATTGGGAATAAGCATACTATGATATGCGTAAAAATACGTATTTTAACGAGGAAGGTTTCACAAACAAGTCTTCCCTTTCTTTATAGGGGTTTATTATCTTTGCAGTACTTGGCCCCGTAGTTCAAGGGATAGAATAGAAGTTTCCTAAACTTTAGATCCAGGTTCGAGTCCTGGCGGGGCTACTTAGATTGAGGTTACTTTAATATTGGGATTTTAGATTCTCTAGCATTCCCTCTGTAATGTCTTCTAGAGAAAACCGATGCTCCCATCCCCAATCTTCACGTGCAGAAGAATCATCTATGCTTTGAGGCCAGCTATCGGCTATTTCTTGTCTAAAATCTGGCTCGTATTCAATTTTAAAATTCGGAAGGTGTTGACTAATACTTTCTGAAATTTCCTTAGGGTCAAAACTCACAGCAGCCAAATTATACGCGCTTCTAATTTTAATTTTACTTGCGGGAGCTTCCATGATTGCAATGGTAGCTCTAATGGCATCCTCCATATACATCATGGGTAATGTTGTTTCTGCCTTTAAAAAACAAATATACTTGTTGTGCTTTAAGGCCTTGTGATAAATATCTACTGCATAATCTGTAGTGCCTCCTCCTGGAGGGGTCTTATAACTTATAAGCCCTGGGTAACGAACACTCCTTACGTCAACCCCATATTTATGAAAATAATATTCACACCAACGCTCTCCGGTTTGTTTGCTAATGCCATAGACCGTACTAGGCTCCATAATGGTTTTTTGAGGGGTATCATTCTTTGGGGTGGAAGGACCAAAAACTGCGATACTGGATGGCCAAAATATCTTTGTGATCTTTCCTTCCTTTGCCAAATTCAATACATTGAATAATGAATTCATGTTCAACTCCCAAGCCTTCATTGGAAACTTTTCCGCAGTAGCAGAAAGCATAGCGGCCATTAAGTATACGTCTGTAATTTCATACCGAATCACAATGTCTTCGATGGCACTGTAATTGGTGGCATCTAAAATTTCAAATGGGCCCCCTTCCATTAAGGATTCATCCCCTTCGCGAATATCACTTGCAATTACCTTATGGGATGAATATTGTTCCCGAAGCTTTGCGGTAAGCTCGGTTCCTATTTGCCCACAGGCACCAATAATGAGAATTCTTTTTTTCATAGGGATTGAATCTTCTCCAAATATAAGTATATCTTCTGCGTTCTTTTGACAAAAAACACATGAATTGATACCAAGTATGTATCTTTGTAATTATGAATAGATTATTGAAAATTCCATTCATTGCACTCATTTTGGGCATTTGCATGATTTCTTGTAATAATGCAAATACTGCTGAAGAATCCACTAGTGAACCTGTACAGGATACCACTCTATATGCCACACAGTCTTTCTCCCTACCCAAGCTTTCTATAAAAGCCGAAGCCTTTGTAGCAGATTGGCCTATTTTTCAAGAATTTGAACAGGAGATTACCGCTTTGCAGAAGGTGCGGTTAGAGCGGTTAACCCAAGGAGCCGAAAAACTGCTTGTTCAAGCAGATTCACTTACCCGAACGCTTCCAGATACATTGAATTCGCAGAGTATCAACTCTCGATTAAAGGTCATTGATACTCGCCTCAAACTGTTAATTCAAGCATCCAAAAAAAATAATGCTACCCCTCCTGAAATTGAAACACAAATCACCGAAACACAAAAAGCGATTGGTCATCTTTGGTTTCAAATCAATGAAAAAGTAGAAAAAGACCAAATAGATGAACAACAAAAAGAGGAAGAAGAAATGGAGCTTGAAAAACAACGCAGGGCACGTGATTCTATTTTTAATTTAGAGCTTCAGGATCAATAGCTTCTAAGTGTAACAAACACTTCAAAAAAGCTACTTATACATATACTTAACTATTTAAATACACCAAAAAACGAAAATTAAAACATATGAAAATTGCTTTATTAAAAGGAATGCTTTCCATGGCATTCGTTGTAGTGGCTTTTTCCGCCTGTAAGGAAAAAAGTCAGGATACTGCTATGGATAATGAACCCCGAGGTATCATCCTTGACAACATGGACACACTCGTAAGTCCGCAAGAAAACTTCTATCAATACGTAAATGGAAGTTGGATGAAAAACACTGAAATTCCAGATGACGAAGCCCGTTGGGGCGGATTCACCATCCTGCGTGAAGAAACAGACGAAGACATGCTTGCCATCTTGGCAAAAGCGGAAGAAAACAACACCTATGCTCCCGATACAGACCAAGCAAAGGCTTTAATGATTTTTCAATCTGAATTGGATACCGTTGCTAGAAATGAAGCTGGCATCCAACCAATTCTTCCGGTATTGGAAAAAATTCAAAACATTAGTTCTTTAGAAGAATTCCAAAAGGTAATGAGCGAAAATGCCGCAGAGATTTCCCAACCATTCTTTGGGGTTGCTGCTTTTTCCAATCCTAACAACAGTGCCATGAACGCTTGTTATATTACACCTGGCGGATTGGGATTGCCAGAGCGTGATTACTATTTGAACCAAGACGAAAAATCCAAGGAAATTCGTCAGAAATATGTAGACCATATCACTAGAATGCTTCAGTTTTTGGGAGATTCTGAAGCAGAAGCAAGAACACAAGCCGAAACTATCCTTGCCTTTGAAACCAAATTGGCTGCACCTAGATTAGATAAAGTTGCGAGAAGGGATTTCAGAAACTTCAACAATCCCAGAACCATGGATCAACTTCAGGAAATGGTGCCTGCCATTAACTGGAAAGAGGCAATGACCGATTTGGGTGTGAAAAAACAGTTGGATACTGTGATGGTGATGCAACCTACCTATATGGAAACGGTTCAGCAAGAATTAAACTCCAATAATCTGGAAACCTGGAAAACCGCTATGCGATGGGCAACTTTCAATAATGCGGCAGGAATACTTTCCACAGAAATTGAAAAAGCAAACTGGGAATTCTACGGAAAAGAACTTCGAGGTTCTAAAAAACAAAAACCTGCTAACGAACGTGCCCTTTCTACCGTAAACGGAACCGTTGGGGAAGCTGTTGGGAAATTGTATGTAGATGAAATGTTCCCTCCTGAAGCAAAAGCCAAAGCAGAAGATATGATTGCCAACGTCATTGAAGCATTCAAGGGACGTATTCAGCAATTGGAATGGATGAGTGATACCACCAAAACCAAGGCTATTGAAAAGCTGGATAAATTTACAGTGAAAATTGGCTATCCAGACAAATGGAAGGACTATAGTACCATGGAGGTAAAACCTGGGAATAGCTATTATGAAAATATGGTAGCCGTTACCCAATGGCAACTAGAAGACAACCTATCAAGAATAAATGAACCGGTAGATCGCACAGAATGGGGTATGTCTCCTCAAACTGTGAATGCATATTTTAACCCTTTTAACAATGAAATTGTATTCCCAGCTGCTATCCTACAACCGCCATTTTATGACTACAAAGCAGACGAAGCTGTTAATTACGGCGGAATTGGTGCGGTAATTGGTCATGAAATTTCACATGCTTTTGATGATAGTGGTTCACGTTTTGATGCCAACGGAAACCTTATAAACTGGTGGACCGAAAAAGATTTGGAAGAGTTTACTGTACGAGGAAACAGTTTAGCCGACCAATATAGTGGAATCGAAGTGCTGGATAGTGTATATATCAATGGGAAATTCACCCTTGGTGAAAATATTGGGGATTTAGGAGGATTACTTGGTGCCTATGATGGTTTGCAGCGATTCTATGCTGAAAACGGCAAACCTGGAAAAATCGACGGATTCACTCCAGAGCAACGTTTCTTTATGAGTTGGGCAACCATCTGGCGAACAAAACAAACCGAAGAATACACCCGAACCCAAATACAAACAGACCCACACTCCCCTGGAAGATATAGAGCCACCCAACCATTGAAAAATATTGATGCGTTTTATGAAGCTTTCAATATTAAAGAAGGAGACCCTATGTATGTAAAACCAGAAGACCGAGTGAGAATTTGGTAACACAGCATGATACTTTACGTTGCAAAAGGGGCTATTTAAGCCCCTTTTTTATTGTAATTGTTTTCGTACTGCTTTATGTAGAAAGTAGCCCGTAACCAATGTGGAAAGTATATCTGCAATAGGAAATGCAATCCAAATACCCCAAACCCCAAAAAATGGAGGGAGTATAAACAGTAAAGGGATGAGGAAAAACCCTTGTTTGGTTAAACTAAGCAACAAGGCAGGCGTTGCTTTACCAATAGCTTGAAAATAGGAAGCACCAATCAATTGAATCACGATAACAGGCGTTGCTGCAAATACCCAACGTAAAGCATTAGGGGTTCTACGCAAGATTTCCTCATTATTGGCCAAGGTAGTTGCATCCATTCCTTCAGAATTACTAATAAATATAGAGACAATGCTTGAAGGAAAAATCATAATAACGGCGAAAATACATAATGCCAAAATTCCAGAATACTTAATGGAGATGATAATGGATTCCTTTACACGGTCATACTTTTGGGCCCCAAAATTAAATCCGGCTATTGGCAAAAATCCTTGATTCACCCCAATAACAGGAAATAAGGCAAACATCAACATTCTGCTAATAATTCCATAGGCGGCGACATCCAAGGCGTCCCCATAATTAATTAGCATATTGTTCAGCAGGATAGTTAAAACAGCAATGGTCCCTTGTCTAGCCAAAGTAACAAAGCTCAAAGCATTAATTTCCTTGACAATAGTTCGCGAAAGAAAAAAAGAGGAGAGCTTCAGCCGCAACTCACTCTTTGCCACAAAAAACCAAAAGATGAAGGCAAAACAAATTCCGTAACTAATAAAAGTGGCCCAAGCAGCACCTTCCATTCCCCAATCAAATACCCGAATGAGCAACCAATCCATAAAAATATTACCAATAGATGGAAGCATCATGGCATACATGGCAAATTTTGGCTTGCCCTCTGCCCTAATGACATTATTCCCCATCATACACATTGCCAATAAGACAATCCCATACAACACTATTTGGTAGTAGGTAAGTGCCAAATCACGGAAAGAATCATCGGCTCCAAAAAACTGGATTAACGTATCCTGAAATATCAATCCTAAGGATGCCAAAATAGCGGTGGACCCAAAAGTTAAGGTTACCTGGTTTCCAAAAACTTTTAACGCCTTTTCATGATTTTCGGCCCCCAATGCGCGGGAAAGCACTGAACTCCCTCCAATTCCCACCGCCAAGCCAATGGCTCCAATAAAGAATGTGACGGGAATTACCACGGTGATTGCAGAAATTGCTAATGGGCCTAGCCATCTTCCCACAAAAATGGTATCTACAATCATGTTTAAGGACATAACCAAAATCCCAATAGAAGCAGGCACTGCCTGTTGAACTAGCAGTTTGCTAATGGGTTCTGTTCCTAAGGCAATAGATTTTTTAGCCATTAGGCAATTGCTGTTTTATGATCGGTTAATACCCATTGTTCAATCCAATAAAGAAGAACGTCTACCAGATTTTGTACGTTTATAAGTGTTGGAATGCCTATAACATTGAAGCTTCCGTTTGAAACAAATGATCCTTTTTCTTTTAAATCATCTTCAAAATTTCCAGATTCAGATGGAATTCCAGGATAATTTCCACTAATTGTCCAAAAAGTACATGTGATTTCTGAAAAATGTTCCTTTTGAAAAGTCTTTATATCGTTTACTGAACCTTCCATGCTGTCCTTTGCAAATTGAGGAAAGAGTATAAGTACTAAAACCTGTTTCACATTTTCCTGCTGAAAAAATTGAATTGCCTGTTGAAATTCTACTTCATTGTATTGCTCCAAAAAAGCAAAACTTACTGGAATCTGTTCCTGAAGCAGGTTTGTGAAGTTCTCAGGCAATATCAAAAAGGTATTATCTTCATGCCATCTGTTTTTCCATGTAGGAAATCCAGCATTTATGATTAACACCCCTTTTTTCATAGCCAGTAAACTTATTTTACAAAATTAACAAGCTTGGAAAGAAACTTTCTTAAAAAAGCCCCAATCTTCTATTTTTATAGTCATTTAAGTAGAACAACTTCTTAAATTGTAACTTTAATACCCTTTTCAACACTTACCATTTAGCGTGGATATTTGGAAAAAAATAAGAAGGATTAGTTTCTTTAAACTTATTCAGTTTGGCTGGATTTTTTTACAAAAACCAAGACTCATTTTCCCGGTTTGGAATGCAACAAAAGAAACCTTGAAAATTTGTAATTCCCTTTATGGAAATGCTCATCAAGGGAAGGGAAAAGCAAATGCATTTAGACATTCCTATTGGAATTTCCAAATTTGTGAAAAAAGTTTTAAAATCATTAAAAACCGAACAAAAAGCGTCAAATGGACGCAAAAAGTAGTTGATTTTTATGAAAAAGTAACCAAAAATGATTTGCTGGATCAGCAAATGGATTTCCATAATAATGAATTCGGAAGAAATTATTTTATTCAAAAAACAGCTAATTTTGAGCAAGATTCCATCGATTTTTTAGAAAAAGAAGCAGAAAAAGCGCAAAAAGTGTCAAATATGGCCGATTTTGAAAAATTTAAAGGGCAATTGGTCTATATTACAGAATAACTATGTTTAAAAACTATTTTAAAGGCATCAAAGCCTACGGCGGTACATTTTCTTTAATAAGCAAGTTGGGCTTGTGGAGTTATTTTTTGGTGCCAATTCTAATCAGTATTCTTACGGCAGTATTCATAGGCCTCATGGCTTGGGGATGGGCAGATAATATTGGCGGACTTATTGCAAAGTTATGGATATGGGAATGGGGAGCAGAAACGTTTCGGTCTATTAGTAATTTTCTTGGTGGCATTGCTGTTGTCGCAGTTGGGCTTATCCTATATAAACATATTATCATGGCACTTAGCGCTCCATTTATGGCGCCAGTTTCAGAAAAAATTGAAGCACACATCACTGGCAAGGAAATTCAAGTCCAAAGATCTCAATTCTTTCCTCTTTTATGGCGGGGTATTCGGGTAAACCTTCGAAATTTATTCATGGAATTATTCTTTACAGTCCCAATATTACTGTTCGGGCTCATCCCTGTGATAGGAATTCTTTCCACTCCTCTATTATTTTTAGTACAAGCATATTATGCAGGGTTTGGAAATATGGATTATACCTTGGAACGCCATTTCGATTATTCCAAAAGTAATGCTTTTGTACGGTCGCATAGCGGAATTGCCATGGGAAATGGAACTGTATTTATGTTGTTTCTGCTCATTCCTGTCATAGGGGTAATCTTAGTGTTGCCACTTTCTGTAACCGCTGCAAGTACCGCTACTTTGGAAACTATCTTTCCTTCAAAAGAAAAACAAATCACAAATACCTAAATTGCATTTGCCTTTTGCAATTCACGGTATTTTCTAATTTTGTTTTGAAAAAGGTTTACCTTTAAGAAAAATATCCTACATGAGCCTACTTATACTCTACGCAGTATTATCCATACTTTTCTCATTTCTTTGTTCCGTACTGGAAGCAGCCCTTTTGAGCTTTACCCCTTCCTTTATAAAAATGAAAAAACAAGAAGGGAAAAAATATGCCCAAACACTTGCAGCACTAAAAAAGGATATTGACAAACCCCTTATTGCCATCCTTACGGTTAACACCATTGCCCACACAGTAGGTGCCATTCTAGTGGGGGTTCAAGCGGAAAAACTCCCTTACAAAGTAGAGGTGCTTGGATTTAATATTGTGGGTATTGTCTCTGCTATTATGACCCTATTAATTTTAGTTGTTTCTGAAATCATCCCCAAAACCATTGGTGCCACCTATTGGAAAAAACTAGGTTCTTTTACCGCAACAGGGCTGCAGGTGATGATATTTCCACTTAAGTATACGGGCATTCTTTGGATATTAACCCAAGCAACGAAGCTTATCGGAAAATCGGCACATGTAAGTACAATGAGCCGTGAAGAATTTATTGCATTAACTGATGCCGCCGAACAGGAAGGCGTTTTTGAGGAAAATGAAGGGGCCGTCATAAAAAATCTGCTCGTTTTTAAAAGTATTGTTGCAAAGGATGTAATGACCCCCTTCCCAGTAGTGATCATGGAAGAGGAAAACACGACGTTGGAAGCATTTCACGACGAACATAAAAACCTTACTTTCTCAAGAATTCCCATTTTTAACGGAAAAAGCCATAATATCACAGGATTTGTCCTAAAAGATGATATACTTGAGGATATTGTGGAAGAAAAAGGCGATAAGCCCCTAGCCGATATTAAAAGGGAAATTTCTGTGGTAGATGCCTCCAAGCCAATTCCGGAGTTATTCAATACTTTTATAAAACAACGTAACCATATCGCCTTGGTTGTTGATGAATTTGGAAATACTATTGGTATTGTTACCATGGAGGATATCATAGAAACCCTCCTCGGACTTGAAATTATGGACGAAAGCGATGCAGTAGAAGATATGCAGGTTGCCGCACGCAAAAACTGGGAGAGAAGAGCTCGAAGGATGGGAATACAATTAGACGAAAATTCTGAAGAAGAAGCTTCCAATTAAGATTGAATGGTATGGAACAAGCAACCATGGAAAGTCCGTTAGGCTTCATTTCAATACGCGGAAACGACGAAGGCATTTCGGAAGTTTATTTTGATGAAGAAGCCTTAGGGGCAACACCCACTATTCCAGATGCATTAGTTGAAACCGTTCTTCAATTAAATCAATACTTTGAAGGAAAAAGAACCCAATTTCAGCTTGCCCTCAAGCCCTTTGGTACCGATTTTCAGCAAAAAGTATGGAAAGAATTGCTGCAAATTCCCTTCGGAAGTCATAAAAGCTACCTAGATATTGCCAAGCAACTTGGAGACCCAAAAGTTATTAGGGCAGCAGCTTCCGCCAATGGGAAAAACCCCATTGCCATTGTGATTCCATGTCATCGGGTGATTGGTAGTAATGGGGAACTCACTGGCTATGCCGGGGGACTCCACCGAAAAAAATGGTTGCTAGAACATGAATCTCCGGTAAAACAAGGGAAATTATTTTAACTTTATCACATGAGAAAGCTTCGTAAATTTTTTAAATGGTTGCTCATCCTACTCCTTTTGTTGGTTGCTACACTGTATATCACAGATACAGATTATTTGCTGAAAGCCGTTAGAACCATCTACCTCACTGGGCACACTACTGCCTATTTGAAAGACTATGAAAAGTTTGACAACCATACGGTAAAAGCAGGAACTCATGAAGCCTGGCCTTTGCATTCAGATTATAATGCCGCTTCAGAAACAGAAAAACTAAAACAATACAACCAAGACTTGGGAACTGTGGCTTTCCTCATTTTTAAAAATGATAGTGTTTGGTTTGAAAAATATTACGAAGGTTATAATGAAACTGCCAAAAGCAATTCTTTTTCCATGGTAAAAAGCATGGTTACCGCAATGCTTGGTAAAGCAATCATGGAAGGCCATATTCAAAGTTTGGAACAACCCGTGGGAGATTTTTTTCCAAAATTTAGTGAAGGCTTGGCAGCAGAAATGACAGTAGGCGATTTATCATCCATGGCTTCCGGGACCAATTGGGACGAAGCCTATTATTCCCCATTTTCCATTACCACTAGAGCCTATTTTGATGATGACCTACGAAAGGTCATCCTTGGTCTGGAAGTGGTAGAAACACCAGGGCAAAAATTCAAGTATGCAAGTGGCGACACCCAACTACTGGCTATGGTATTGGAAAAAGCAACAGGGAAAACACTTTCAGAATATTTAAGCGATAGTTTTTGGAAACCTATGGGAGCCAGTGAAGATGCGCTTTGGCAAGTAGATAGTGAAGAAGAGGGCATAGAGAAAGCCTTTTGTTGCTTGGCCAGTGATGCGCGTGATTTTGCGCGATTCGGAAAATTGTATCGAAACCACGGAAATTGGAAT
Source organism: uncultured Alteromonas sp. (assembly GCA_964495885.1). Taxonomy (GTDB): domain Bacteria; phylum Bacteroidota; class Bacteroidia; order Flavobacteriales; family Flavobacteriaceae; genus PALG01. Next base: position 20,882 of record CAZBWO010000005.1, read on the forward strand.
GGGACTCAATTGCTGGATTCTACCTTCGTTGACCGTTGTATTACCCCTAGATTTGCTGAGAGTCCGGAATATGGATATGGATGGTGGCTGTATGAAAACGCCGGAAAATCATTTTTTATGATGCGCGGACATTTAGGCCAGTATGTCATCGTAGAACCGAATGATGGAGTCATGATTGTTCGATTGGGTCATCAAAAAAGTCCGGATGCTGGCGTTGGTAAATTTACACAGGATATTTCAGTCTATATTGAAGAAGCCTATCAAATGTTAGGTGATTGATAGTTGATTAAATTATTGTATCTTTAGGTAACTCCCCTATTAAGTATATACACGTTTATGTTGCATCGTATTTCGTTGGAACAAATCCTTTTTTTGGATATTGAAACCGTTCCACAACAACCCTCTTTTCAATCACTGGATCCCACATCACAATTACTTTGGGAACAAAAGACACAATACCAACGTAAGGATGAGTTTTCACCCGAAGAGTTTTATGATCGGGCAGGCATCTGGGCCGAGTTTGGAAAAATTATTTGTATTTCCGTAGGCTATTTCAAAATACAAGGGGACATTAGAAGTTTTAGGGTGACTAGTTTCCATGGAGAAGAAGAAACTATTCTAAAAGATTTCAAAAATCTTTTAGAGACACATTTCAATAAGTCCAACCATTTGCTTTGCGCCCACAATGGAAAGGAATTTGATTTCCCATACATTGCCAGACGCATGATCATCCACGGTATAAACATTCCTTTCAAACTAAACCTATTTGGGAAAAAACCTTGGGAAGTCCCTCATTTGGATACCATGGAGCTTTGGAAATTTGGAGATTACAAAACCTTTACTTCCTTAAAGCTGTTGGCCCATGTGTTGGGAATTCCTTCGCCAAAACAGGATATAGATGGAAGCCAGGTTCGTGAGGTGTATTATGAAGAAAAGGATATTGACAGAATCATTGAGTACTGCGAACGGGATACCGTAACCGTAGCGCAAATTTTACTTCGGTTGAGGAATGAAACATTATTGGATGAAGATGAAATCCTTTCGGTATAACCTAATTTGAAATTGTATCTTTGGGTATGGATGGGTCTCTTTTGTTACAGATCAACAACCTCAATATTTCCTTCGGAAAAAAGAAAGCATTAACCCAAGTATTGCATGAGGTGTCCTTTTCGGTGCCCAAAAACAAAATTGTTGGCGTGGTTGGGGAATCTGGATCTGGAAAATCTGTTACTTCCATGGCTGTAATGGGCTTACTACCCAAAAAAACTACATATGTGGAAGGGGAAATCCTTTTTGAAGGAACCAATCTATTGGAGCTTTCTGCAAAGAAATTAAGAGCACTTCGTGGAAAGGAGATTGCCATGATTTTTCAAGAACCCATGAGTGCCTTGAACCCTTCCATGACCTGCGGAAAGCAAGTGGTTGAAATGCTACAATTGCATTTAAACATGAGCTTTAAGGAAGCCAAAAAAGAAACCTTGGCTTTATTCGAAAAGGTAAAGCTTCCGCGTCCAAAATCTATTTTTACCAGCTATCCGCATCAAATTAGTGGCGGACAAATGCAACGGGTAATGATTGCCATGGCCATTTCCTGTAAGCCAAAGTTGCTTATCGCAGATGAGCCTACTACTGCATTGGATGTTACCGTACAAAAGGATATCCTTCAATTATTGAAATCCTTACAACAAGAAACCGGAATGAGCTTAGTCTTTATCTCTCATGATTTAGCTCTTGTTTCGGAAATTGCAGATGAGGTGGTCGTCATGTTAAAAGGAAAGGTGATAGAAACCGGATCTGTATTTCAAATTTTCAAATTACCAAAAAAGCCCTATACAAAAGCGCTCTTGGCATCAAGACCCTCTTTAGAAAAACGGTTAAAAAGATTGCCTACGATTGCTTCGTTGAGCACCAATGAATTTCATCCTGAAGAAATTTCGGCACAACAACGGGCCAATAGACATAAAAAAATATACTTGCAGGCACCGCTACTGGAAGTTTCCAACGTGTCCAAAACCTATTACCAGCAAATTGGCCTGTTTAGAAAGCCTTCTGAAGTAAAAGCAGTTGACGACGTTTCCTTTAGTATTTATGAAGGTGAGACCGTAGGATTGGTTGGGGAATCGGGCTGTGGAAAATCAACATTAGGCAAAACTATTCTGCAGTTGGAGAAAGCCACTTCTGGGAAAGTATTGTACAGAGGAAAAGATCTAACACAACTTAATCCCAAGGAAATTAGGTCACTGCGGAAGGAAATTCAACTCATCTTTCAGGACCCTTATTCCTCGTTAAACCCAAGAAAAACTATTGGAAACGCTATTGAAGAACCCATGAAGGTACACGGATTGGTAGGAAGTAAAACGATTCGTGAACAAAGGGGGAAAGCGTTGTTGGACCGGGTAGGATTAGATACTTCTTTTTATAATCGTTATCCCCATGAACTTTCCGGCGGACAAAGACAGCGTGTGGGAATTGCACGAACGATTGCCATGGAACCAAAACTCATCATTTGTGATGAATCTGTGAGTGCATTGGATATTTCGGTGCAGGCCCAGGTATTAAATTTATTAAATGAGTTAAAAGAAGATTTTGGCTTTACCTATGTATTCATTTCCCATGACTTGGCGGTCGTTAAATATATGGCAGATCAGTTATTGGTCATGAATCAAGGGAAAATTGTTGAGATGGGTGATGCTGATGAAATCTATGCGCAACCGCACGAAGCATACACCAAGAAACTCATTGATGCAATTCCCAAAGGGATATAAAAAAAGCCCGTTCTAACCTCACAAAGAACGGGCACACCTTTATCTGAATCGTTGCAGATTTGGGGAAAAAAGGTATTTTTAAAAAATTACATCAACAAGAACACTTTCTTAGCAACATAAGCTAGGTTACTTATTAATTGCATTGTGTTTTTTAATGAGTTGATTAGTACTTTCATAACTAGGTTGACTTCAAGGGTTCATCAAATTTGGGATTGCTAATATGTAGAATAAATTGAATAAAAAACGACAAAAAGCATTATTTTTCGATGAATAGCGCTTTTTTTTAACATTTTAAACATCAGGAAAGCTCTGAAGCTTAGGTTAGAATGTCATTTCTGGAACGGAGCCTTCAATAATTAAGTCTCCTTCGGTAGCTTCTTGAATGGCTTCAATGGAAACCCCAGGTGCACGTTCCAAAAGGTGGAAGGCACCATCTTTTATTTCCAATACTGCAAGGTTGGTTACAATTTTCTTTACACATTGCACCCCTGTTAGCGGCAAACTACATTCTTTCAATAATTTTGATTCCCCTGCTTTATTGGTATGCATCATGGCGACGATAATATTTTCCGCGGAAGCGACCAAATCCATAGCTCCACCCATCCCTTTCACCATTTTCCCGGGAATTTTCCAATTGGCAATATCCCCATTTTGAGAGACTTCCATCGCCCCTAAAATAGTAAGGTCTACGTGTTGCCCACGAATCATAGAGAAACTTACGGCAGAATCAAAAAAAGAAGCTCCTGGAAGTGCTGTAATGGTTTGTTTTCCGGCGTTAATTAAGTCTGGGTCTTCTTCGCCTTCAAACGGAAAAGGGCCCATTCCCAATACGCCATTTTCACTTTGAAATTCAACTTCAATATCATTGCGAACAAAGTTGGCGACTAAGGTGGGAATTCCAATCCCTAAATTTACATAATAGCCATCCTTTACTTCTTTCGCAATTCGTTGGGCAATTTGATTTTTATCCAGAGCCATTATCCTTTTTTTCTTACTGTTAATTGTTCAATTCTTTTTTCATAGGTAGCTCCTTGGAATATACGTTGCACAAAAATTCCTGGAATATGAATCTCATTGGGGTTAAGGGAACCTGCTGGAACCAATTCCTCAACTTCGGCAACCGTAATGGTTGCTGCACCCGCCATATTGGGATTAAAATTTCTTGCAGTTCCCTTAAATATTAGGTTTCCGGCCGTATCTCCTTTCCAAGCTTTTACAAAAGCAAAGTCTGCTTTAAAAGCATATTCCATAATATGCATTTTACCGTTAAACTCACGTGCTTCCTTCCCTTCTGCCACTTCAGTTCCATAGCCTGCGGGTGTGTAAAATGCTGGAATGCCACTTTGGGCAGCACGGCATCGCTGCGCTAAAGTTCCCTGCGGGATTAACTCTACTTCCAACTCTCCACTAAGCATTTGTCGCTCAAACTCTGCATTTTCTCCTACATAAGAAGAAATCATTTTCTTTATTTGACGCTTTTGTAGCAATAAGCCAAGTCCAAAATCATCAACACCTGCATTATTTGAAATACAAGTGACTCCCTTTACATTTTGACGCACTAATTCTGCAATACAATTTTCTGGAATTCCGCATAATCCGAAGCCCCCCAACATAAAGGTCATATGGTCTTTAACACCTTCGCATGCTTCCCTTACACCAGCTACTGTCTTTGTTATCATGAATTTTGTAAGTTTTCTTAAAAGTACAAAAATTAAGTCATAAAAAAACCCGTAAAAACGGGTTTTGCTTATCGTTTGCTTATACTAAAAATCGAACTCATCATCGGGGATTTCATCAGACCCGTTTTTAGGTTCGCTGTATTTAGAACAATCTGTTTCAATTGACATATCTTTAGGTTTTTCGAAATTGTTTTTCGAAATATCCAACTGCTCATCCTCATAACACTTTCTCATAAAGATTCCCCAAATTGGTAATGCCATAGTTGCTCCTTGTCCGTAGGCAGTTCTTGCGAAATGGCTTGCTCTATCTTCACCACCAACCCAAACACCTGTAGCCAAATTGGGTACCATTCCCATAAACCAACCATCACTATTGTTTTGGGTGGTTCCCGTTTTTCCTGCAATTGGATTTGTAAACTCGTAAGGATACCCTGTAACTGCATTTTTATACACAGGACTATTACCTGCCCATGCATGACGTAATCTAGCACCTGACCCAGACTGGGTTACCCCTTGCATTAAACTTAGCGTGACGTATGCTGTTTCCTTACTAATGACATCTTTTGTTTCAGGAATATTTTGATATAAAATAGTTCCATTTTTATCTTCAATTCGTTGCACCAAAATTGGCTTTACATACACTCCTTCGTTGGCAAAAGAACTATAAGCCCCTACCATCTCATATAGGGAAACATCTGGTGTTCCTAAAGCGATGGAGGGTACTTCCGGCATATCTTCAGTCTCTACGCCCATCTTCCGAACCAATTCAATAACAGGTTTAGGGCCAACCCTATCTATCAATCTTGCGGTAATGGTATTCACCGAATTCGCTAAAGCCGCTTTAAGTGTCATCATCCCGCCGTAAGTACCACTACTATTTTTAGGGCTCCAATCTTTTACATTTCCATGTTTGCCAGCCGGTATGGTATAAGGTGTATTGGGCAGGGTGTCACAAGGAGACATATGCATTTGATCTATTGCCGTTGCATAGACAAAAGGTTTGAAAGTTGATCCTATTTGTCGTTCCCCAGTTTTTACCATATCATACTTGAAGTTTTTGTAATCTATCCCTCCAACCCAAGCTTTAATTTCACCGGTTTGAGGCGTCATAGACATTAAGGATGCCCTCAAAAAAGACTTGTAATACCGAATGGAATCCAGGGGGGTCATGGTGGTATCTATGGATCCCTTCCAAGAAAAAATGGACATGGGTGTTTCCTTTTTGAAACTGGCAATGATTTCCTTTTCGCTTTTTCCTTGTTTGGTCATTTCACGCCAACGATCACTTCTTCGCATTGCCGCATCCATGATTTTATTTTCTTCTTCTTTGGAAATATTGAGAAAAGGTGCCGTTTTATTATTCTCGTTTTGGGAAAAGAATTCTTTCTGAAGATTTTTCATATGAGCTGTTACGGCTTCTTCAGCATATTCCTGCATTTTAGAATCAAGCGTTGTATATACCTTTAGCCCATCGCTATCAATATTATACAATGTGCCATCTGGCTTTGGGTTATCTACCGCCCATTGTTTCATGAAACCACGGATATATTCACGTACGTAGGTTCCAATTCCCTCGTCATGCTTTTGAGGGGTAAATTTAACACCTAACGGAAGCTTTTGAAGGGAATCTTTCTCTTCTTCCGAAATGTAATTATACTTGGCCATCTGAGCCAGTACTACATTCCTTCTATTGGTGACACCTTCGGGGTTCCTTCGGGGATTATATAAGGATGAATTTTTAAACATTCCCACCAACATGGCAGACTCTTGAATATTTAAATCTTTTGGCGCTTTATCAAAGTAAATATTTGAAGCAGATTCTATTCCAATGGCCAAATTCAAAAAATCATACACATTGAAATACATAGTAATGATTTCTTCCTTGGTATAGCGACGTTCCAAACGCGTGGCAATCACCCATTCTTTTGTTTTTTGAAGCACCACTCTTTCTATGATGTTCTTAGATGCTTCGCCTACAAAAAATTGGCGTGCTAATTGTTGTGTAATGGTGCTGGCACCTCCTCTTTTCCCTAAAAAGAAAAAAGCTCTAAGAGTGCCTCTAGCATCAATTCCTGCATGATCATAAAACCGCACATCTTCTGTGGCAATGAGCGCATTAACCAAATGAGAAGGAAGGTCTTCAAATTGAACCGGGGTTCTATTCTCCTTAAAGAATTTACCAATTACTTTTCCATCTGCAGAAATAATTTGAGTGGCAAGATCTTTTTCGGGATTTTCTAAACTGGTTTCATCTGGAAGCTTCCCAAACACGCCCCATGAAGCTAATAGAAAAAGAAAAATGGCCAACACTACTCCAACACCTAATAACTTCCAAAAAGTTTTTATGTGCTTTTTCACATCTTGCTGTTCTTTTTTTGCCGCCTTTGTTTTTGATGCCATAATTTATGGTGTTGCTACTTCGATGCTATATCCTACTTCGGTAATTCCAAGTAATTTTGAAACGCCTTCTACAGATCCATTATTGCGTACCGCTTGAGAAATGGAAAGAATATACGTTCCTTCTTCCAAAAACCTAACATCTTCCTTATACCAAAGTTTGCTTTCTTTAAGGCTTCCTATACCTGTCCCTAACCAAGTTCCATCTGGAGCAGCCATTCGATATTCTAAGGTGTCTGTAACAGATTTTCCATGCGGAAACTCCATATTAGCAATCAAAAATATATTGTTGAATGGATACTCATTGTTATTCCGTAAGTGAATGAATACATTGTATGCTTTCAAACTATCCATAGGAGGGATACTGAACTCTAAGACCTCATTTTGATTCCATTGACCGTTTGGCAAGGAAGTCATCCCAGAAACCACTGTTGGCGAATCACACGAAGAAATCATGCCACAAACCACAAATAGAATGATGAAATTACGCATTATTCCTTTTCGATTTATTCCTGTTTCTATTTCGCTTTTTGTTACGTCGTTTCTTTCGGTTATTACGAGGCGTGTCAAAACGGGTTAAACTATCCTGCCCTAAGACATCCCCAAACAAATTTTCATCATCAATTTGCTTATAATCAATATATTCTTCTAGGCTGGACGCCTTCTTTCCTTTTTTGTTTAAGGCAATAATTTCGTTCACCTTTCCAACCGGCAACTCATGCCAATTCATTCCCTCCCCTTCATAGGAAAACCACATCAACCCTTTAAAGATGTCTATTTTCTGACAATGAGCCTTGCCTTTTTCGGTAAGTAATTTTACATCGGTCTTAGGAAACTCTTCCAACGCCTCAAGATAGGTGTCAAGTTCATAATTCAGGCAGCATTTTAATTTTCCGCATTGCCCAGCAAGTTTTTGAGGATTAAGTGACAATTGCTGGTATCTCGCTGCTGAAGTAGTAACCGATCTAAAATCGGTTAGCCAAGTAGAACAACACAATTCCCTTCCGCATGAACCTATACCTCCCAAGCGTGAAGCCTCTTGACGGAATCCTACTTGTTTCATTTCAATACGGGTATTAAAGGCCCTTGCCAAGTCTTTGATAAGTTGTCTAAAATCTACCCGTTCTTCTGCAGTATAATAAAAGGTGACTTTAGATCCATCGCCTTGATACTCTACATCACTTATTTTCATTTTAAGCCCCAATGCCATGGCTATTCCCCGCGAACGTTTTTGGATTTCCGGTTCCCGATTTCTTGATTCCTGCCAGACATCAATATCCCTTTGGGATGCTTTTCGATATATTTTGGGGAGAGAAGAAGTATCTGTTTGTTGCTCCTTACGCTTCATTTGCACGCGTACCAATTCACCGGTAAGTGTAACAATACCAATATCATGCCCAGGGGACGCTTCAGTAGCAACCACATCGCCCACACTAAGGGTAAGCTTTTCAGCATTCTTAAAAAATAGTTTTCGGCCGTTTTTAAAGCGAACCTCCACCCCATCAAAAGGAGCCTCACTCCCAGGAAGGGACATGTTGGCGAGCCAATCGAACACCGTTAATTTATTACAACCATCACTCCCGCACGTACCGTTGTTTCGGCAGCCCTTTGGTTGTCCGTTTGCGCCAGTAGCACAGCTGGTACAGCCCATATTTCGTTTTTATATATAGCCCTTCTTAAAAATTAGGGGCGAAGATGAAACTTTAGTTTTAGATAGGTAAAGATACATATTTTAATAGGAAACAAGTTCACATTTATAAAATAGCAATACTATTTTGACGTTGTTAACAAAAATTGACGATGCCGTATATTAGATGTTGTCATGATGGTAAAGAAATAGTACCTTAGCTTATTAGTTAAAATTATATATCGCATATCCATGAGCAAAGAACAAGAAGCAAAACTGAAAGCCCTAAAATTAACGTTAGATAAACTTGACAAGACCTATGGAAAGGGTACCGTCATGAAAATGGGTGATGCCGCAGTAGAAGAAGTTGATGTAATCCCCACAGGATCGCTGGGACTGGATGTCGCTTTAGGGGTAGGAGGATATCCTAGGGGTAGGGTTATTGAAATCTATGGCCCAGAATCATCAGGAAAAACAACCCTTACATTGCATGCTATTGCAGAGGCCCAAAAAAAGGGAGGCATTGCAGCATTTGTAGATGCTGAACATGCTTTTGATAGACATTATGCCGAAAAACTAGGCGTGGATATCGAAAACCTTATCATCTCACAACCAGATAATGGAGAACAGGCATTGGAAATTGCCGATAATCTCATTAGAAGTGGGGCCATTGATATTATTATTGTAGATTCGGTTGCGGCACTTACTCCAAAAAGTGAAATTGAAGGAGAAATGGGAGATAGTAAAATGGGGCTACACGCACGTTTGATGTCTCAAGCTCTTCGGAAATTGACGGGCTCTATCAGTAAAACGAAATGTACTGTCATTTTCATTAACCAATTACGTGAAAAAATTGGGGTGATGTTTGGAAATCCCGAAACGACCACAGGTGGGAATGCATTGAAATTTTATGCTTCCGTAAGGCTAGATATTAGGAGATCTACTCAAATAAAAGACACCAATAGTACTGCCGTAGGGAACAAAACAAGAGTGAAAGTGGTAAAAAACAAGGTAGCCCCTCCATTTCAAACGGCAGAATTCGATATCATGTATGGGGAAGGGATTTCCAAAATTGGGGAAATTATTGATTTAGGGGTAGAATTCGGCATTATCAAAAAAAGTGGGTCATGGTTTAGTTATGACGACACAAAATTAGGACAAGGCCGTGAAGCTGTGAAAATACTTCTTACAGATAATCCTGATTTAATGGAGGAATTAGAAGAAAAAATAAAGGACGCTATTGCAAATCCTGAATAAGCCATGCATCCTCACGCAACCTAATCCAAAAACATGTATCTTAAAGGTGCAAAGTCGTCTATGGAAGGGTTGCCTGCTTATAACCAGTAGATTAACGCTAACCATTTGACTTTAGAAGAGCTCATCATACAATGTAAAAAGCAAGATGTAAAAGCGCAGGAAGTTCTTTACAAACGGTACGCGGGGGTCCTTTTTGGAATCTGTTTAAAATACTCCCCCAACAAAACCGAAGCTGAGGACAACCTACAAGATGCTTTCATCACTATTTTTAAACGTATTGAGCAATTCAAGGGCAAAGGTTCTTTTGAAGGTTGGATAAAACGAATTACTGTTAACACCGTACTACAAAAATACCGTAGTAAAAAAATGTACAGTATTACAGAGGAATCTAGAATAGAAGAGCCTGAAGAGGAACTGGATGTTGAGGAAGTGCCTCTACAGTTTTTACTGAAAATTGTTCAAGAGTTGCCAGATAGGTACCGAATGGTTTTCAATTTATATGTGCTGGACGGGTATTCACATAAAGAAATTGGAGAACTGTTAGGAATTAGTGATGGTACGTCTAAATCTAACCTAGCAAGGGCTCGAATGATTTTAAAAACAAAAGTAATCGCATACCGAAATAATGAACTAGGTGACGATACTTGATATATGAAAGAAAAAAGAAACATAGATCAACTGTTTCAGGAGCAATTTGATGGCTTCGAAGCAACTCCTTCTCCAGAGGTTTGGGATCGTATTAAGGCCAAACTTCAAGAGGAGAAAGAAGACCGTAAAGTAATTCCTATTTGGTGGAAACTTGGCGGTGTAGCTGCTTTGTTGGCACTATTGCTCACGGTAGGTGGTCTTTTTTATGATGGGGGAGGAAATAACAATAAAGTGGTTGTTGAAGAGAATACAACCCCAACAAAAGAACATCTTCAAGATAAAGATTCTCAAAAAACACTTACCAACGATGCGCTTCTTACTGAAGAAACACCTTCTTCAAAAAACAATGACACTAAAAATATTGATGTTTCAAGTGACGAGGATACTTTTGAAAACAAGTTGGTAACAAATGAAGCAATTGCTGAAGAAAGCCTTCCTAAAAGTAAAAAGACAAGGGAAGCCTATACTTCCACAGAAAAAAACAAAGAGATTGTTGAAGGAAATAATATCCTAAAAAACAAGCCATATGACCGCTCTACCGAAGTAGAATCAAAATCGGTTATTGGTGCTGAAAAAGAAGCAATTGCCAAAATGACTATTCCAAAAGATCAAAACCTTAATGAAGTTGGTGAAAAGGTGAATAGCAAAACAGTGGGGCAAAATGATAAATTGCCTCAAGTAATTGCAAAAGGACAAAACATCGATAAGAAAACTGCGATTTCCGAAGAAAATAAAAACGAAACCGAAATAACTACTCCTCCTCAAAACCAAAAGAAATCAATCTTTGATGCCATTGAAGAAGAGAAAGCGGTAGCATCCAACGAAGAAGAAAGCAAGAAATCTTCCTGGGAGGTAGCACCAAATGTTGGGCCTGTTTATTACAATAGTATTTCGGGAGGTTCTTCCATTGACCCTTCTTTTACAGATAATACCCAAGAAGGTAATGTGAATTTTAGTTATGGAGTTCAAGTAGCCTATAATATCAATGATAAACTTAGTATCCGTTCAGGGCTTAACAACGTAAATCTTGGCTACAATACTGGTGGAGTTGAAATTGTAACAGGGCCACAATCCTATGCGTTGAAATCCGTAGACTATGGAAATCCTGAAGGCCGTGTACTAACAGCTGTAGACAAGGGCACCCTTTCCGGTGCGCAAGGCAATGAAAATCCTTATGATGAATTAGTGTTGAAATCCACAAGTCCTTCGGCAGAACTTACACAAAACATCTCCTATTATGAAATTCCACTGGAATTAAAATATACCGTGCTCAATAAAAAATTTGGCATCAATATGATAGGCGGGTTCAGCACCTTATTGCTTGGAAACAATGAAATTGTGGTAAATGATGGAAACTACAGAGGAGTGCTTGGCGAAGCGAACAATCTTAACAATATTAGTTTCTCTACCAATATTGGGTTTGGCCTGGATTATAAAATTAGTAAACGCTTAAAGTTCAACATTGAACCTATGTTCAAATATCAATTGAATCCTTATTCTGATTCTTCCGTGAATTTCCGTCCTTATTATTTAGGAATTTATAGTGGTTTCAGCTTTAAGTTTTAAAATCCTTAATTGGTTAGATTTTGGTTATACTAAACAATGATGAAAAACCGCCCCTCGCCATGGGCGGTTTTTTTATAGGCTAGGATTTTCCAATTCCCTTAGTATTACTGCGCGGGTTTGTAGCTTCAGTGTTCTTTTGTCATCCAGTTCAAGTCCTTTGGTAGAAATCAACTCATGTGCCTTTACCCGCATTTTTCCTGGGCCTCCTTCAGAAAAACTATACGGAAGCCTTTTTTTGTTATCATGAAAAGTCATGGGTGCAATAGGGATTTGGTGCTCTATGGATAAACGGAAAGCTCCGTCCTTGAATTCATCCAAAAGAACGTCTTCTTCAGGGACACCGCCTTCAGGAAATATACAAACGCTCAAGCCCTGCTTCAGTCTTTTTTGTGCGCTAATAAAAACTTCCCTTCGGCTTTTGGGGTCTTCCCTATCTACCAAAATACAGGTACGTCTATAGAAGAAACCGAACAATGGAATTTTCGCAAGCTCTTTTTTGCCCACAAATACAAACGGATTTCGAACCACATACAACATGAGCATGATATCTGTCATGGAAGTATGATTGGCAACAAACATATAACTTTCCCCTTTTGAATAGCGCACCTCTCTTCTTATTAAAGGTGCAAATCCCATTCCTATTAATATAAAGGTGGCCCAAATTCTAGCCAATTTGAAGAAAAACCCATACCATTCCTGCCGAAGGATACTAAGCAACAATATGGGGAAAAGCACAATAATTGGTATCGCTACTAATAAATAAAACCATATGCGGTAGCATATCAACAGAAATTTTTTGAGATACGTCATCGAGTTCAAAAATACACAATTGATATGAAGCAAAAAGGCTAAAAAAATTACCTTTGCGGAAAACAACTGTTTATGTCCCGAATACTCACTGGAATTCAGAGTACTGGAACCCCACATTTGGGGAACATCCTTGGTGCAATTATTCCCGCCATTGAAATGTCCTCTAATCCTAAAAATGATTCTTTCCTTTTTATTGCAAATATGCATTCCCTCACCCAAATAAAGAATGCCGAAATTCTTAGGGAAAACACTTACAGTACGGCAGCTACTTGGTTAGCCTTTGGGTTAGATATAAATAAAACTGTTTTTTACCGTCAGAGTGATATTCCTCAGGTAACGGAATTGGCCTGGTATCTAAGTTGTTTTTTTCCGTACCAAAGACTTACGCTGGCCCATAGTTTCAAAGACAAGGCAGACCGCCTGGAGGATGTGAATGCTGGACTTTTTACCTATCCTATGCTCATGGCGGCAGATATTTTATTGTATGATGCTGAAATTGTTCCGGTAGGAAAGGACCAGCTTCAACATATCGAAATTACCCGTGACGTCGCCTCCCGTTTCCATGCAAAAATGAACAAGGAATTATTTGTACTCCCCGAAGCGCAAGTGAAACAGGAAACGCAATTAATCCCTGGGACAGACGGCTCTAAAATGAGTAAATCTAAAAATAATATCATCAATATCTTTCTCCCTGATAAAAAACTAAGAAAACAGGTGATGGGTATCCAGACAGATAGCACTCCCTTGGAAGACCCTAAAGATCCAGACACCTGTAATGTGTTTGCTTTATATGAAATCATTGCCAATGATGAGCAAACAGCAGAAATGCGCAAAAATTATGTGGGTGGGAATTATGGGTACGGACATGCAAAACAAGCACTTTTTGAGCTACTTTTAGAAAAGTTTGGAGCTGCCAGAGAGCGTTACCATCATTTCATGAACAATTTGCATGAAATTGATCAAGCGCTTGAAGTTGGTGCCCAAAAAGCGCAAATAGTGGCAAATGATGTATTGCAAAGGGTTCGGGAAACCACTGGCTATTAAATACGTTGAAACTTTTTCCCTGGCAAGGGCCTAACGGCTCCTTTTAGTTCCAAACTCAAGAGGAGAGTAGCTACCTTTGAAATAGGCAACTTACATTCTAAGGAGATATGGTCCAGCAACACTCCATCTTTTCCGTTAAGATAGGAATAGATTTTCTCTTCTTCGGGTGGCAAATCAAGGAATAATTGGGGTTGTACTGCTAGATTACTTTTTGTGTCGAGGTCCCATCCTAGAATGTAAATTAAATCGGCAGCAGATTGGAGCAAATGAGCTTGCTGTGTTTTAATTAAATTGTTACATCCTACGCTTTGTGAATCATTTGGTCTCCCAGGGACGGCAAAAACATCGCGATGATAAGAAAGTGCAATATCTGCCGTAACCAAGCTTCCGCCAGATGCTGCAGATTCTATGACAACTGTAGCTTCACTCATTCCGGCAATAATTCGGTTTCGTTTTAAAAAATTCTTTCGGTCAAAAGGATCATCACTCCAAAATTCAGTTATAAATCCCCCATAATTCATAATATCATGCGCGTACTTTTCATGGCTCTTGGGGTACCATTCCCTAAAACCATGAGCCAAACAGCCAATAGTCTGCAACCCTAAGTCCATTGCTTTTTTTTGCGCGGTAATATCTATTCCGTAGGCAAACCCAGAAATAATGATAGGATTTAAAGGCGCCAAATCCTCTAATAAACGTTCGCAAAAGTCTTTGCCCTGAATAGTGGCCATGCGGGTTCCAACAATGCTTAAAAGTTTGTGATTTTTTAGGGATATATTTCCCTTTTGGAAATAAAGTAGGGGGCCATCCACACAATGTTTTAATCGTTTAGGATACAATGGATCTGTAAAATACCGGATGGTAATTCCCTGCTCTTTTACAAAGCGAAGCTCCATTTCGGCCTCTTTTAATGTTCCTTTCAAATCAAGTGCTTTTATCCTAGACGCGTGAACACCTTCAATAGTACTGAGCTTTGATTTTTCTTGTTGAAACACCCCTTTGGCAGACCCAACGACGCTAATCAATTTTTTAATGGTAATATCCCCAAGGCTAGGTACACGTTGCAGAGCCATGGCATGCAACAGTTCTTCTTCGGAAAGCATATTTCAAAAAAGTTGGGGGGAGTGCTTCAAAGATACATTTTTTTATTTGTTGAAAAGTTCATAAAACAGCTATTGCCTTACGAAAAAAAATACCCTATGTTTGTTCAGATGGATATTGGCAAACACATTAAAGACTTATTGTATAGATACGATTGCGTGATTCTTCCTGGCTTCGGCGCGTTTTTAACACAATACCAACCGGCAAGTATTGAAGCTGGCAATTATTTTTATCCGCCCAGCAAAAGTCTCTCCTTCAACAGGCAATTACAAACCAATGACGGCATTTTAGCACATTATATTGCCTCTTTGGAGAATTGTAGCTACGAAGTTGCTTTGCAAAAAGTTAGAAATTTCACTGCAAAAATCTCTAGGGAACTTTCCGAAGGAGTGCCATTTATGATACAAGAAATTGGGGCATTCCGATTAAATTCAGAGAAAAAGATTGTTTTTACTCCTTCTGATAACACCAATTTTAATCGTTCTTCCTTTGGTCTTTCGCAATTCAATGTTCCAGTTTTAGAACGGGAAATTGTTTCGGATACCATTGCTCAAGAAACCGTGAAGCAATCCAATAAGAGTGCTCCAATACCCTGGATGCGATATGCTGCAATAGGAGTTTTGGCAATTACGTTAGGCGGTTTTAGCGGATTAAAAATATATGAAGGAAAAGTTGCTGAGTACAACTGGACGGAAAAGCAAAAAGCAGATTCATTGCTGGAAAACGAAATACAGGAAGCCACTTTTATCATTTCAAATCCTTTGCCAACAATGACCATTTCTGTTCCCAAACAAAATGGGAAATACCATATTGTAGCTGGAGCATTTAGGGTAGAAGCGAATGCACAAAAGAAAATATCCCAGTTAGTTCAAAAAGGATTTGCCGCAAAATTGATAGGTACAAACAAATATGGGTTGCACCAAGTAGTTTATGGTTCTTTTCAGGAACGTGATGAAGCCCTAAAAGCACTACGGGATATCCGTACCAGTGAAAGTAAAGATGCGTGGTTGTTAATACAAGAACTGCCCTAGGCTAGTTGTCTTTTCTAATTTCAATAACGAAATTCCTTAATTTTTAAATTTTAATAATGGAAGCTAAAACACCCAAAGATTCCAGGACTATTCATACAGACATTGTACTTCCAAGTGAAACCAATCCTATTGGAAACATGTTTGGTGGTGAACTCCTTGCTAGAATGGACCGTGCCGCAAGTATTGCAGCAAGAAGACATAGCCGAAGAATTGTTGTAACTGCTTCTGTAAATCATGTGGCATTTAACAAAATGATCCCTTTGGGAAGTGTAGTGACTGTTGAAGCTAAAATTTCAAGGGCATTTAAAAGTTCTATGGAAGTTTATTTGGATGTGTGGCTCGAAGATCGCGAAAGTGGGCTTAGAACTAAAGCGAATGAAGCTATTTATACGTTTGTGGCCGTAGATGAACTTGGGCATCCAATGCCTGTTCCAGAACTAGTCCCAGAAACTACTTTAGAAAAAGAACGGTTTGAAGCTGCACTAAGAAGAAAACAATTAAGTTTAGTCCTCGCAGGAAAGATGATGCCCCATGATGCTACAGAGCTGAAAGCACTATTTGAAAAGCCAAAAAGATAAAAGACAATATTTTAACGTATTGGAGTTCTTTTTTTTACATTCTAATTAATATATTTGGAGTTCTTTGCAGATTTTTAACAATTTCTGCTTTATTTATGCGCATTATTAATGCCTTTTATATTTTAAAAAACCAAAAATTAACTATGAAAAATTTTACTTTTTCTACAAAAGCAAGAAAGTGGTCGTTATTTCTTTTAGTACTCACATTGTGTACTACGGCGTCATTTTCGCAAAGAGACTACACCATCTATTTTCAAGATGAAGTGTTAGAAGTTCCGGAAAACATTAACACCTTTGAATGGGATCAAATGCCTGACTATGCCAAACTTGGTGACGGGTATTTTGGATGGGTTCAGTTTTATGAAACACCTTCTCAAGAAACTCAGGATGCTTTCAAAAACAACAATCTACAATTGATTAATTACATCCCGCATCAAACCTATTTGTTCTATTTCCCTGAGACCACTTCAATCTCCTTTTTAAAGGATAAAGGAGTGCGTGCAATTGTCCCAGTAGAAGGCCGTTTCAAAATGGCTCAAGATCTTAAGAATGGAAATATCAACCATTGGGCGATGGACGGAGACAATATTCTTGTTACACTTATTCATCACGACATGGTAGACAGGAATTATGTGTTAAGTCAACTTTCAGATCAACAAATTGCGGTACGAAACACCTATGAAGGAAGTAACTTATTAGAGCTTACCATTCCAGACAATTGTCTAGATGAGCTTTCCAAAGCACCTTATGTGAAGTGGATTGAATTGGTCATTCCTCCTTCTATAAAGGATGATCAAAGAGGAAAGGGATTACATCGTTCTAGCTGGATTGACAATAATAGTGGAGCAAGTTATGATGGTGAAGGTATTGGAGTACTCTGTAGGGATGATGGTCATGTTGGACCTCACATTGATTTTGAAGGTAGAATTAATGGACTTGTAGGGAATAATGGTAACAACACTCATGGTGACGGAGTATCTGGAATTATGGCAGGTTCTGGAAATGTTGATCCTACCATGCGTGGAATGGCTGCTGGAGCTACACTTTATGTGTACAATTATGTACCTACTTTTTTAGATACTTCAACTGTAAACTTAATTACTGACGGTAGTGTGCAAATCACTAACTCTTCTTATAGTAATGGATGTAATGATGGGTATTTGAGTAATACTGCTACTGTAGATACTCAAATTACTACATTTCCTTCTGTACTTCACGTATTCTCTGCTGGAAATTCCAACGGAAGCAATTGTGGTTATGGTGCAGGAAATCAATGGGGAAATATCACAGGAGGTCACAAGCAAGCTAAAAACTGTATTACTACGGCAAACACATTTTATGATGGAGGCTTAGTAAGTAGCAGTAGTAGAGGGCCAGCTACAGATGGTAGAATAAAACCAGATATTTCTGCAAATGGACAGCAAATGTCCACTGCCCCATTTCATCAATATATGGGCTTTGGCGGAACTTCAGGAGCTTCTCCAGGGATTGCTGGTGTTTCTGCACAGCTGTATCAATTATACAATGAAGAAGAAGGTTCTTTGCCAAATTCAGCATTAATCAAAGCGGCTATGTTAAACACAGCTAATGATGCAGGAAATGTTGGTCCAGACTTTAAGTTTGGTTGGGGTATCGTCAACGCTCGACGCGCTGGTCAATTACTTCTAGACGATCGTTATCTATCTGATAATATTTCGCAAGGAAATACTAATACGCATACCATTAATGTGCCAAGTGGCACTACTCAAGTTAGGTTTATGTTATACTGGAAAGACCCTGCGGCTACCCCAGGTGCGAATCCTGCATTAGTAAACGATTTAGATCTTATTGTTGAAAATCCTTCCAGTACAAGTATTCAACCATGGGTATTGGATCCAACTCCAAACGCCGTTAACCTTGATACGCCTGCAGCTCCTGGTGTAGACCACCTTAACAACGTGGAACAAGTATTGATCAATAATCCTGCGGCTGGAAATTATACAGTTGAAGTTACTGGTTTCAACGTTCCTGTTGGTCCGCAAGAATATTTTGTTTTGTATGAAATTATTCAAGACAATTTAACCCTTACTTATCCAAATGGTGGAGAAAAGTATTATCCTGTTCCTCCACAAGATGGTGTTGTGATTCACTGGGATGCAATCAATACTACAGATCCTTTCCTTTTGGAATATTCCATTGATGGAGGAAGCAATTGGACTACCATTGCAACAGTTCCTGCAGATGAATACAATTATGATTGGGCTATTAATTCTGGGATTTACACTGGAGAAGCATTAGTGCGAGTTACAAGTGGTTCCTTCAGTGATGTAAGTGATGCACCATTTAATATTACAGGGCCTAGAGTATCAGGAATTACCGTAGATGAGGTTTGTCCTACTACAGCAACTTTATCTTGGAATGCTATTTCACAAGCAGATGGATATGATGTATATATTCTTGGAGATAAATACATGGAAATCGTTGCTTCCACCTCTAGCACATCTGCCGAAGTGCCAATTCCAAGTCCAACAAGTTTTTGGTATGCAGTAGCTGCCAAAAATGATGCTGATGGCTGGGTAGGTGAGCGAACTATTGCAGACAGTTGGACGAGCGGAGAATTAAATTGTGATCTTGGAGTCGATTCCAACACACTTGAAAATGGGGTGCAAATCTATCCAAATCCTGCTTCAGACCAGTTACAGATTGTAATGCAGGAATCAATCCTTCAAGAAATCTCAACTATTAACATTACCAATAGTCTTGGACAAATTTTAATGAATATTGATGTTAGCAATGTAAGAAACAACAATATTAATTTAGATGTTTCCAGTCTTTCAACAGGGTTATATTTTGTAACTATTAATAGTGGAGCAACACAAACCACTAAAAAATTATTGGTGAAATAATTTATTTTGAAAATTTAAAAAAAGCCAAGTGTTATCGCTTGGCTTTTTTTCTGTTTAGTAAGATTATAGATGTTACAAGAGTTAAAGAACAGTTACGGACACCTCTTTGAAAATGAATTGTTAGAGGAAATAAATCAAGTTGGGACTATCAAAGAAATACCCCAAGGGTACAAACTCATTGAAATAGGTTCCTATATTAAATCAATGCCCCTGCTTATTTCCGGAGCGATAAAAGTACTTCGGGAGGACCAAGAGGGTGATGAACTGCTTTTATACTTTTTAGAACGTGGAGATACTTGTGCCATGACCCTAAGCTGTTGTATGGGGCAAACCAAAAGTGAAATTCGAGCTATTGCAGAACTTGACACCAAGTTAATCATGGTCCCCATCCGGAAAATGGAAGAATGGACCGGCAAGTACCGAAGTTGGAGAAATTTTGTCTTTGAAAGTTACCATAACAGACTCATGGAAATGCTGGAGGCCATTGACAGTATCGCATTTTTGAAAATGGACGAACGTTTGCTCAAATACTTAAATGACAAAATCAGTCTTACACAGGATAATATTGTTAAGACAACTCATCAAGAAATTGCATATGAATTACATACCTCAAGGGTTGTTATTTCAAGATTGCTGAAAAGCCTTGAAAAATTGGGGAAAATTAAACTCCACCGAAACAATATAGAGATCATCTCCTTGTAAATTCGCGCTTTTTGTAACCTTTGTTACAGCTATCTTCAAGATTCCATCTTATGTTTGGAAAATACTTTTATGGAGCTATTTCAAATATTAGGATATCTAGGAGCACTGCTAATTGGGATTGTGCTAGGGCTTATTGGTGGTGGTGGCTCTATTCTAACTGTACCTATTCTAGTCTACCTTTTACAGATTAATCCTGTAACTGCTACAGCTTATTCCTTATTTGTGGTGGGAAGTTCTGCTTTGGTTGGTACTCTTCGGAATATTCCTAAAAAAACAGTAGACTTCCGAACCGCATTTGTATTTGCGCTTCCTGCATTTATTTCGGTATACCTCACCCGTAGGTTCCTAGTTCCTGCAATCCCAGAGGAAATTTTCAATATTGGAAATTTCACTCTTACCAAAAATCTGGGAATCATGGTGTTTTTTGCATTAATCATGCTTTTTGCTTCGTTTTCTATGATTCGAAACAAAAAAGAAGGGAATGATGCTTCAGAAAAGGTTTCTTACAATTATCCCCTAATTATTATAGAAGGAATTGTGGTAGGAACCCTAACGGGAATTGTGGGAGCTGGTGGAGGGTTTTTAATCATCCCAGCGCTAGTGCTTTTTGCCAAACTCCCAATGAAAAAAGCAGTAGCAACTTCCTTATTAATTATTGCAATAAAATCCCTAATCGGATTTATAGGAGACATTGAAAACCTCACCATTGATTGGAATTTCCTAATCATCTTTACTGGAATTTCAATAGTCGGGATATTTATTGGTGTCTGGCTCAATAAATTTATTGATGGAAAAAAACTTAAAAAGGCTTTTGGATGGTTTGTTCTTCTAATGGCGATTTACATCCTCCTTAAGGAATTTACCGCTCTGTAACTAAAGTTACTGTTCAGATTATTAGGTCTTTATATTTTGGTCACACAAATTCAAAATTTCATGATATGAAAATAGAACAAATATATACTGGATGTTTAGCGCACGCTGCATATTACTTGGAGAGTAATGGGGAAGCTGCCATTTTTGATCCACTTCGTGAAGTACAACCCTACATTAATAGGGCAAAAAAAGACAATGCAAAAATTAAATATGTCTTCGAAACACATTTCCATGCAGATTTTGTGAGTGGTCACCTAGACCTTCATAAAAAAACTGGGGCGGCTATCGTTTATGGTCCTACAGCAAAACCCGGTTTTGATGCCATCGTTGCAGAAGACAATCAAGTCTTTGAAGTGGGCAATTATAAAGTGAAGGTAATCCACACCCCAGGTCATACTATGGAAAGCACCACCTATCTTCTTATAGATGAAGATGGAAAAGAACATGGAATTATCACTGGAGACACCTTGTTTATTGGTGATGTTGGCCGTCCTGATTTGGCACAGCACGTAATATCAGAACTTACCGAAGAAAAACTTGCAAGTCATCTGTATGACTCCCTTCGGAATAAGATTATGCCGTTAGATGATCATCTTATTGTATACCCGAATCACGGAGCTGGTTCTGCTTGTGGAAAAATGATGAGCAAGGAAACTACAGACACCTTAGGGAACCAGAAAAAAGTAAATTACGCTTTGAGGGAGGATATGACCAAAGAAGAATTCATCAAGGAATTACTTACAGGCTTAACCAAACCTCCAGTATATTTTCCTCAAAACGTACTCATGAACATCAAAGGCTATGAAAGTTTAGATACCGTAATGGAAAGAGGAGAAAAACCACTTTCCCCCAATGCCTTTGAAGCAGCAGCAAATGAAACTGGCGCATTGGTGTTAGACACAAGGGATGGTTCAGACTTTGCGAAAGGATTTGTGCCAAATAGCATCAGCATAGGGTTAGATGGAAACTTCGCACAATGGGTAGGCGAAATGATTCCAGACGTAAAACAGGAAATTCTTTTGATTACCTACCCAGGGAAAGAAGAAGAAGCAATTACAAGACTTTCTAGGGTTGGATACGATAAAACCATCGGGTATCTGGATGGTGGCTTTGATTCCTGGAAGCAAGAAGGTAAAGACTATGAAACCGTAGGAAGAATTAATGTAGAAGAATTTGAATCACATTACCTTACCGAAAAGCCCATGGTAATTGATGTTCGGAAGAAAAGTGAATATGATTCACAACATGTAGTAGATGCTATTAATGTTCCATTAAATGAAATTAATAGCCATTTATCAGAATTCCCAAAAGATAAACCCTTTGTGATTCACTGTGAAGGTGGATACAGAAGCATGATTGCAGCCTCTATTTTAAAACAAAGAGGATGGAGGGAATTTGTAGATGTAGTAGAAGGTTTTGAAAAAATTAAAGAAACCAACGTTCCTACTACAGAATATGTGTGCCCAACCACCTTGTTGTAAACCCTTCTTTAATCAAATACTTAAAAAGGCTCTTTTTCTGAGCCTTTTTTATTAATACCTTTACAACATTAGATTTAATGCATATGCACGTAGAACAAATTTATACCGGATGCCTTGCTCAAGGTGCTTATTACATAGAAAGTAATGGAGAAGTGGCTATTATTGATCCGCTTCGGGAAGTTGCCCCTTATATTGAAAAGGCAGCTAAAAATGGAGCTTCCATAAAATATGTATTTGAAACACATTTTCATGCAGACTTTGTAAGTGGGCACATTACCCTTTCCAAAGAAACAGGCGCTCCTATCATTTATGGGCCAAATGCCAATCCTTCTTTTGATGCAATTATTGCAAAAGACGGACAAGAATTTCGTTTAGGGGATGTAACCATTGTAGTGCTTCATACACCAGGCCATACCATGGAAAGTACCACCTACCTGCTTCGGGATGAAGAGGGAAAAGATTATGCTATTTTTAGTGGGGATACGTTGTTCTTAGGAGATGTTGGACGCCCAGATTTGGCACAAAAAGCTGCCCATATGACTCAAGAGGAGCTTGCAGGGACACTCTATGACAGCCTTCGGAATAAAATCATGCCTCTTCCAGATGAGGTTATTGTTTATCCTGCTCATGGTGCCGGTTCTGCCTGTGGGAAAAACATGATGAAGGAAACGGTAGATACCTTAGGGAATCAAAAAAAGATGAATTATGCGCTTCGGAAGGATATGACCAAAGAAGAGTTTATTGAAGAAGTAACCGAAGGGTTATTACCTCCTCCTCAATACTTCCCTCTTAATGTGAAAATGAACAAGGAAGGATACGATGATATTTCCGAAGTATTGGAACGCGGAACTAGAGCCCTTACCCCCGAAGCCTTTGAAGCTGCAGCCAATGAAACTGGTGCAATTGTGCTGGATGTTCGACATGAAAATGATTTTGTAAAAGGACACATCCCTCGTTCTATTTTTATTGGACTTAACGGAAGTTTTGCTCCATGGGTGGGTGCCCTTATCGCTGATGTAAAACAACCCATGCTCTTAGTAGCCCCAGAAGGAAAAGAAGAGGAAGCCGTCACCAGACTTTCCAGGGTAGGGTTTGACAATACACTTGGCTATTTGGAAGGAAGTTTTGATGCATGGAAAAAAGCAGCGAAAGATTATGACACATTGGATTCCATCAGTGCAACCCAATTTGAAAAAATATTAAAGGACAAAAAAGCACCTGTTTTTGACGTTAGGAAAGAAAGTGAATACCTTTCCGAACATATAGAAGGAGCAGAAAACACACCACTAGTTTTTTTGAATGATTATTTGGCAGAATTCCCAAAAGACGAACCATTCTATATGCATTGCGCTGGTGGCTACAGAAGCGTTATCGCTGCTTCCATTCTTAAAAGCAGAGGCATCCATAACATGATTGATATTGCTGGAGGTTTTGATGATATCAAAAAAACAGCTATTCCTAAAACAGACTATGTTTGCCCTTCAACGCTTTAAAAGCAAACGACAATCTTTTTAAAAAAAGTAGGGATTTACCCTACTTTTTTTGTTTTGTAACATGTGTTACTGTAGAATCTTCAAACCTCTACTACTTTAGCAGTAAATAAGAAGATTACTATGGAAAATTTAGATATAAAAACCTCAATGCCCAGAATTGGAGATCAAGCTCCAGATTTTGAGGCCATCACCACCAAGGGTAAAATAAAATTAAGCGATTACGCAAAAGACAAATGGATTGTTATGTTTTCGCACCCAGCAGACTTTACCCCGGTTTGTACGACCGAAATGAGCGGTTTTGCAAAGAGAAAGTCAGAGTTTGATGCCCTTAACACTGAATTGATTGGTTTAAGCATTGATAGCATCCATGCGCATTTAGGTTGGGTTAACAATGTAAGGGAAAAAACGGGTGTCTATTTTGATTTCCCCATCATTGCAGATCTGGACATGAAGGTGTCTAAACTTTATGGGATGTTGCAACCCAATGAAAGTGAAACTGCGGCGGTTAGAGCGGTTTTTTTCATTGACCCCACCAAAAAAATTAGATTAATCATGTATTACCCATTAAATGTGGGAAGAAACATGAATGAAATATTAAGATCTTTAGAGGCTTTGCAAACTTCAGATAAGTATAAAGTTGCGATGCCTCTCGACTGGAAAAAGGGAGCGAAGGTGATTGTTCCTCCTCCAAAAACACTTGAAGAAATGGAAATGAGAATTCAAGATGATTCCATCGAAAAAGTTGACTTCTATCTGGCCACCAAAGAGCTGGAAGAAGTTATTGGTTAGTTGGTTGATTAAGAGACGGTCTATTTATTAGGCCGTCTCTTTTCTTTTCAAAAACCATATTTACTCATGAAAAAACCATTTATAATTATGTCTTTTTTTGCTTCCTTGTTTGGGGCTACTGCCCAACAAAATGATGCCATAACTATCTTGGAAAAAGAAGAATTCACTGCTGCTATCAATAAGGATAGCGTGCAATTGGTTGATGTGCGAACTCCCCAAGAATACAAAGCTGGATTTATTAAAAATGCAATAAATATTGACTTTTTTAATCAGTCTAATTTTCAGAAAGCATTTGAACAATTCGATAAAGAAAAACCATTGTATCTTTACTGTAGATCTGGAAATAGAAGTCAGAAAGCCGCCCAAAAACTAGTTGATATGGGTTTTAAGGATATCTATGATTTAAGAGGTGGGTACTTGGCTTGGTAAATTAAAAGAGCATGAAATATTCTGTTGAAATACAAAACCTGAAATGTGGAGGCTGTGCAAAAACAGTGATTAAAAAAATGGAAAGCTTTGATGCTGTTGAAGAAGCATGGGTTGATGTTGCAAAAAGTGAAGTAACCGTCGAAATGAAAAACGAAGAAGCGCTTCCAGAGTTGGAAAAAGCTTTAGTTGAAATAGGATATCCTCCTGTAGGCGAAAAAAACTCGGTGATAACCAAAGCTAAATCATTTGTAAGCTGTGCTTCGGGTAAAATGAGCTCCTAATGAAAAAAATTCTATTCCTAATATTGCCATTCATTTGGGTAGCCTGCAAGGACAACCCAAAAAAAGAGGTTTCCTATGAAGCTTCGGAAACAACAACTATTTCAGAAACCGAACCCCATCCCGGGAAAAAATTAATGGAAACCTACTGTTATGTTTGTCATAGCCCAACAGCCACCATGGAAAACAGAATTGCACCACCCATGGTTGCAGTAAAAATGCATTACATAGATGAAGACACCTCTAAAGAAGCATTCATGAAGGATTTTCTTTCTTGGATGAAAGCACCTTCCGAAGAGACAACAAAAATGCCCGGAGCTGTTCGAAAATTTGGACTTATGCCCTATACCCCTTTTCCTGAAGAAGACCTTGAGAAAATTGGGGAATATCTTTTTGAGTATGATATTGAACAACCAGAATGGTTTGAGGATCATTTCAACAATGAACACGGGAAAGGAAATGGAAAAGGGATGGGCAAACAAAAAAGGATGCAGAAAGGCATGGGAAGCACGACTAAAGAACCTGCTTCACTTGAAGACAAAGGATTGGAAATAGCCTTGTCAACCAAAGCCCAATTAGGGAAAAATCTAATGGGGAAAATTCAAAAAGACGGGACCCTTGAAGCCTTATCTTTTTGCAATGTAAAAGCCTACCCTATCACAGATAGCATGGCTACCGTGTATCAAGCTTCCATCAAGCGGGTTTCAGATAAATACCGAAATCCAAAGAACAAAGCTTCCCAAACAGAGATTGGCTACATTAAAACTTTCCAAAGGGAAATTGACCAAGGAAAGAGTCCTAGGTCTATTGTTGATACAACTTCAGGGATGGTTCGTTTTTACTATCCTATTGTCACCAATTCCATGTGCTTACAGTGTCATGGTATTCCCAATGAAACCATTGAAAAGGAAACTTTCGCAAAAATCAAACAATTATATCCCAGCGATCTCGCCATTGGCTATGATGTAAACCAAGTAAGGGGAATCTGGAGCATCTCATTTGAAAAATAATCCATAGATTAGGCAATGCAATTAAATGAAGCCTACTGGGAACAACGCTACCAAGAGGGATATACCGGGTGGGATATTGGGCATGTTTCAACTCCTCTAAAAGCATATTTTGATCAACTCCAAAATGCCCATCAAAGAATTTTAATCCCTGGGGCTGGAAATGCTTATGAAGCAGAATATTTATACTCGCTTGGTTTTGAAAATGTGTTTGTGCTGGATATTTCAAAAACAGCGTTAAAAAACTTTCAGCAACGAGTTCCCGAATTTCCATCCTCCCATCTCTTCCATCATGATTTTTTCAACTTTGAAGGGCAGTTTGATTTGATTATTGAACAAACCTTCTTTTGTGCCTTAGACCCTGCCCTTCGGAAAGCCTATGCCAAAAAAATGCACTCGCTTCTTGCACCAAAGGGAACTTTATCTGGGTTACTTTTTGATTTTCCACTTACTGAAGAAGGTCCTCCATTTGGTGGCTCAATGAAGGAATACCTTTCGTATTTCAACCCGCTTTTTGGGGTTAGAATATTTGAGCGGGCCTACAACTCTATTGAACCGCGAAAAGGAAAAGAATTGTTTTTCAGTCTTTTAAAGGAATAGATTTTTGAGCTATGTAACAATTGTTACAAGAATTGGAAAAAACACGGGGTATTTTTCAGAAATCAACAAAATTTTAACTGATGAAATCACAATATGAAATCCTCATCATTGGAGGGGGGACTGCGGGTATCATGACCGCTGCACAACTATTGAGCAAGAACAATGCTTTAAGCATAGGAATCATAGAACCTGCAGACACACATTATTACCAACCAGCTTGGACGCTTGTTGGAGCAGGTACCTACGATTTTAAGAAAACGGCCAAGCCCATGGCAGATGTAATGCCAAAAGGAGTAGATTGGATTAAAGATTATGCCACTGGTTTTGATCCTGAAAATAATGCCGTTACCACCAAGGAAAATGGTACTATTAATTATGATTTTTTGGTTGTGGCTCCAGGACTGGTTATGGAACCTTCCATGATTGAAGGACTACCTGAAGCTTTCGAAAAAGGAATTGCTTGTAGCAATTACATCAACCCAGAACATACTTGGGAAACCATTAAAAATTTCAAGGGAGGAAACGCCCTATTTACCCAGCCAACAACCCCCATTAAATGTGGAGGGGCTCCTCAAAAAATTGCGTATTTAGCTGCAGATTACTTCCGAAAAAATGGACTAAAAGATAACACCAATGTGATTTTTGCAACACCTGGAAGTGTGATTTTTGGAGTTAAGCCTGTGAAGGAAACCCTTATGAAAGTGATAGACCGTTATGGTATTCATTTTAAACCGTTTTATGCGCCTTATAGAATAGATGTGGAAAATAAAATTGCTCACTTTAATCATACTGCTCCAGAAGAAAACCGCTGTGTGATTAATGAAGGTAATGAGTTGGGAGAGAAAATGACAGGAGATGTGGATATTGAAATTCCATTTGATATGCTGCATTTGGCCCCTCCGCAAGCGGCCCCTAAATTTGTGCGGGACTCAACGTTGGTCAATGATGCGGGATGGTTGGATGTAGACCACCATTCGTTGCAACATAACAAATATGCTAACATTTTTGGATTAGGAGATGTCGCCGCATTACCTACTGCAAAAACGGGAGCGGCTATTAGAAAACAAGTTCCTGTAGTAGTTGAAAACTTATTGTTACTGAAAAATAGCAAAGAAGCCAGCAATCATAATTATAACGGTTACTCGTCCTGCCCATTGGTAACTGGCTATGGAAAAATGGTCTTGGCAGAATTTGACTATCAAAATAATTTTACCCCAGATCCTAAACTGAAACAAATGCTGGTTTTTAACAGTGCAAAAGAGCACTGGAGATTGTGGATGCTAAAAAAATATATGCTCCCCAACTTGTATTGGAATAAAATGTTGAAAGGGAAAAATGTGTAGGCTAAAAAAAGCGCTCTAAATAGAGCGCTTTTTCTTTTTAAAATTGGTATTTGGCAAATACTGAAAAATTCCTGCCCGGGTCATTTATGGGAACCCTTCCAAAATCTACTTGATTTACAAAACTAAAATTCAAGTGATTGTAATAGGTTTCATCAAAAATATTTAAAGCTGCCAAACCTATGGATACATTTTTGAAAGGCTTTACCCCTAACCTGAAATCTAAGGTTTCATAACCTGGAGTTTCGGTTTCACCAAAACTCTCTGAAATATTCCCCTGTTTTCCCACTAAATTGTATTGTAGATTCCACCAATATTTCTCTTTTTCAGCTCCAACCAAAAGCCTCGTGGTCAAGGGAGGTGTTAATGGTAATGATTCATTCAAATCTTCATTTTTGGCATATACATAAGCCATCTCTGTCTTTAGATAATAGTCCTTATAGAATTGAAGACGGGCGGTCCACTCCAAACCAGTTTTATACGCTTTATCTAAATTCTGAAACACCTTCGGGTGGGTAGGCTCTGCATTGGGCATAAACTTTCTGTTAAGCGTTTCGTCCACAATTCCCACGATGTAATTTTCATAAAAAGAATAGTAGAAGTTCGCACTATATTCAAACTTTTTAGGATTGCTGGAAGAAGCTACCCCCCCATGAAAACCAATTTCAAATTGGTTATTTACTTCGGCATCCAGGTTGGGGTTTCCAATGTATTCATAAGGATCCTGTCCAATGGTAAAATGATTGATAAAGCGTTCAATCATATTCGCAGAACGAACCCCTCTACCATATGCGACTTCCAGATTGAATCCTTTGGAAAGCATACGTTTCCAAGAAACTGTTGCACTTATGTTATGTTCGGTGCGCTTTTGCAAATCATACATTTCGGCAAAATCGGCTTCAGGATCTTGAATATCAGTAATGACTTGGTCATATCGTATACCGGCCGTAATGATGCTGGAGGGGGTCAACATCCATTTAGATTCTGCAAAGACTCCGTAGTCATTCACATAGGAATCCTGCCACACTTTATCTTCAAATGTCATAGGAAATACCAAGGGATTTCCCATCATATCCAACTTTACCAAACGAAGACGTGAACCATCCCTGGCCACATTATACACATCTAATCCCGTATATACCGTAAAGTCTTCGAAAGGTCTCAATTTCACTTCCAGTTTTCCTCCATAGGTGGTCGCTTCTACTGCAGAACTTGCTTCCATTCGCATGAAAGATGGCCTTTCAGTATTGGTCATTAAGTGATCTACGTAACTGAAATACACTTTTAAGGTGAGTGATTTTACAACCTTACCCAAAGCATCTGCCTTATAGTCCAAGGTAATCATGCTACTGTTGTCATAATCGGTATCCATAGGGAGTCCTGCATGCAACACATCCCTCCCAAAAGACTGTCGCCAATGGGCTTGGATTCGCTGCGAAGGGGTGATATTGTAGCCTCCCTTAATTCCATATTCCGTGCTTTTAAAGGAAGAAGGGATTTCTAGGCCGTCACCATCTTTATAATTTCCAAAATCACGATACCCTATATTGCCCTGAAGGTCATATTTTTCATGTACCTGATTTAACTGTAGGGCTGTTACAAAAGAATTTCCATTGGTTTCATACCCTCCAGAAATATTTCCGTGAAATCCCATCTGTTCATAATTGGGTTTTTGGGTGATGAAATTTACAATCCCTCCAAAAGTAGGCCCATACCTTACCGAGTAGGGCCCCTTAATAATTTCTATCTTTTCTATTTCTTCTGGTGCCACATGGGTTGTAATGGGATCCATACGATTAGGACAAGCGTACATGGCTTTTGTGCCTCCATCATACTGAATGTTCAATTGTTCATATTGCGAAGCCCTAAAAGAAGGCTCAATGGCATAGTTCCCTCTTTTAATAGGAGTAAATCCATTGATATTCTGAAACAAATCGGCCACATTTTTAGGTTGCACATTTTGTTGCGAACTATTTTTTACCTCTTCTGAAAAAACGGGATCCGCAATGCTATTCCCAGTAATGATTACCGCTTCAAGGTGTTGAATTTTTTGTAGGTTCAAGCTATCCTTTTGATCTTGGGAAAAGGATATCATCGTAGTAAGCATGCCCATGAGCATGCCTATATATTTTTTCATTTTATATATGTTTAATTAGAAAATGGTCAATTCCCGTAACAGGAATCAACCTTAATTTAGACGACTATTTGAAAGGAAGTTTGTGGAGGGTCTAGCAGGCTTTCGCCAATTAAAAAGGAATAATAATTAATGTAATATGGAAGTTCATTTACATCAAAAACTTGAACAGCAAATGTTGGCTTTTCTGGAGCTTTTTCAACAAATAAAGTGATTTCCTTATAGGTGATTTCTTCGGAAGGTTTTTCCTTTGATTGTTTTTTCTGATTTAAAACCTTCATTAAGTAACACTTCCCGTTACAATTTAACTCAGGACGATCCTTGTTTTCACACAATTTCTCTATAAATCCCGAAGGGTCTACGTAGTAATGTAAATATGTGAATGAAATACGAACACTATTAAATAGTGCCGTTACAACGAATAAGAAGGAAAGAAAAACAACTTTTAACTTCACGGTGTAAAAATAGGCAATCCTAAAATGCCTTTTTATGATTTTCCTCAACAAATATACTTCCTTCCCCAAAAAAACATTGGTAACAAAGGTTACTGACACGCCCTATTCCCTACAAGTATATTTGCTGAAAATTGAAAATGAACATGAAATACCCATTTCTTCTTTTTATATGGATTATAGCCACATACGGTATAGCACAATCGCCAAAAGCCATATCCAAATCTGAAGTGGTTTCCCTGGCCTTGGAGAATAATAATTCCATTAAGATTATTGCAGCACAAGTAGCAGAAAGCAAAGCTTCATTTAGACAGTCACAAGCTGTTTTTTTGCCCAATATTACAGCTTCCTATACGGGTTTAACTACTACAAATCCGTTGATGGCATTTGGCTCAAAGTTGAACCAGGAAATCATATCCCAAAATGATTTCAATCCCCAATTTCTGAATGATCCAGAGCGCACCAATAATTTTGCCACTAAAATAGAAGTGCAGCAGCCCTTGCTAAATTTGGATGGCATATTCGAAAGAAAAGCTGCAAAAGCCCAATATCAAGCCTCCCAAATGCAATGGGAAAGAACCAAGGATTACGTAGCATTGGAAGCCCAAAAAGCCTACATGCAGTTACAATTGGCCTATAGAACGGTAACTGTTTTGGAAAAAGCCAAACAGGCGGCAGATGCAAATCTAATGCTGGCTAATAACAGCTTTACTCAAGGATATCTTCAGAAGTCTGATGTGTTGGCAGTTCAGGTGCGGGTCAATGAGGTAGAAAATGAATTGCAATTGGCGAAGAGCAACGTGCAGAATGCCTCCAATTATCTTTCGGTGTTAATAAATGACGACACCTTTGAAATCCTGCAACCTTCAGATTCCCTAACGGTTGAAGGCATTGCCC
Organism: uncultured Alteromonas sp.; assembly: GCA_964495885.1. Taxonomy (GTDB): domain Bacteria; phylum Bacteroidota; class Bacteroidia; order Flavobacteriales; family Flavobacteriaceae; genus PALG01. The sequence goes on from CAZBWO010000005.1 coordinate 52,745, forward strand.
CTGAGGGGGTTTCCCTTTCAGCAGACAGGGCAGATATTAAGGCCATGGAATATGCTTCCGAAGCCTACAAAAAAATGTACCAGTCTGAAAAAATGAATTTCCTCCCTAAACTAAATGCCTTTGGAAGTTATGAACTCTACGATGATGAAATCTTCCAAGCAGATGCCAATGGATATCTGGTTGGGGCGAGCCTAAGCTGGAATCTCTTTGAAGGAGCACAACGCTTCGCCAAAACCCAAAAAAGTAAAGCTACTTTTGAAAAGTCGAAACTAGAGCTTGAACAATACAAAATGGAGAGCCAGGTTGCCCTTAACCAAGCAGAGCGAATGTTGGCGGATGCACAAAACAGTTTACGACTTTCCCAGTTGGCTTTGGAGCAGTCTAAGGAGTCGTTGAGAATTAGAACCAATCGATTTAAAGAAGGCTTGGAAAAAACAACAGATCTGCTCATGGCAGAAACCCAATATGCACAAAAAGAACTTGCGTACTACGCGGCTATTTATCAAGTAAATTATGCGCAATTGTACGTGCAATTTTTAAGTAAATAAACTATGAAAAGAATACTATACAGCTTAGCGATTGTTTCATTTCTTTACGGTTGTGGAGATGGAGAAACATCCAAAAAAGGGACTCAAAATCCCGTACCCGTCACTGTTCAACAGGTTGCTGCGGAAAATAATACGCCTTATGTGAGCGCCAGTGGAAAAATTGAAGCAGTAAATAGTGCCAACCTCAGCACCCGAATGATGGGCTTTGTAGAAAAAGTACACGTAAAAGTAGGGCAGAAGGTTAACAAAGGGCAATTATTGGTAAGCATTAACAACGCCGATCTTTCTGCAAAGAGAGCACAGGTAAATGCTTCCATTACCGAGGCAAAAGCTGCCTTTAACAATGCCGAAAAAGATTACCAACGATTTGTGAATCTCTTTCAGGAAAACAGTGCCTCTCAAAAAGAGCTCGATGACATGACGGCCCGCTTCGAAATGGCAAAAGCCCGTTTGGAAGCTGCACAACAAATGAAAAATGAAGTTGAGGCACAATTTGCCTACGTAAGCCTTAGGGCGCCTTTTAGCGGGGTAGTTACCAATCAGTTTATTGATGAAGGTGATTTAGCCAACCCAGGGATGCCCTTAATTTCAGTAGAAGGCCCAAAAAACTTTGAGGCCAAGGTTTCTGTTCCAGAAAACGCCATTTCTAAGATTCAAATGGGAGATACCGTTCAGGTTACCGTTAAATCGAATGGAGTAGCGCTTACTGGGGTCGTTTCAGAAAAAAGTACTTCTGCTAAAAATACAGGAGGGCAATTCTTGGTAACCGTTGCTTTAGACAAAACACAAGCTGAAATACTTTCCGGTATGTATGCTACCGTACTTTTCCCTGTGGAAAAAGCTGCAGAACAGAATACCATGATATTGGTTCCTAAAACGGCTATTGTTACCAAAGGCCAACTTTCTGGGGTTTACACGGTAAGTGAAAGCAATACAGCATTATTGAGGTGGTTACGATTGGGGAAAACCTACGGTGACCAAGTAGAAGTCCTTTCTGGCTTAGCTGCAGATGAAAGCTATATTGTTTCCGCAGAAGGAAAATTATTTAACGGTGCCCCAATTAGCATTCAATAACTAAAGAAGGAAAACATGAAAGAAGGATTAGCAGGAAAAATTGCCAAAGCATTTATAAGCTCTAAGCTTACGGTGCTACTCATGGTGGTTTTCATGGTCATTGGGGTATATAGTTCGTTCTTGATCCCTAGGGAAGAAGAACCACAGATTGATGTTCCCATGGCCGATATTTTTGTAGGATATCCGGGAGCTTCTCCCACAGAGGTTGAATCACGGGTTATCAAGCCATTGGAAAAATTAATTTCCAACATTCCAGGGGTAGAATATGTGTATTCTACTTCCATGAAAGAACAAGGAATGGTGATTGTACAATTTTATGTTGGGGAGGATATTGAACGGTCCTTTGTTAAGCTCTACAATGAGATTAACAAACATATGGATCAAATGCCGCAAGGAGTTACATTTCCTTTGGTTAAAACAAGAGCCATTGATGATGTTCCTATGTTGGCACTCACACTCTGGAGTGAAAATTATAGCGATTTCCAACTTAAACAGATTGCACAGGAGCTTACCAATGAAATTGAAAAAGTTAATGATGTTTCGGCAACCCAAAAAATTGGAGGTCGAAACCGTCAACTTCGGGTCATTCTTGATAAAGATAAAATGGCGGCCAGTGGCGTGGATTTTCTCTCCATTGCCGAAGGAATAAAAGCGAGTAGTCAACAGCTTAGTGCTGGAAGTTTTAACAAAAACGACACCGAATTTTTGGTTGATACAGGTGATTTCCTAAAAACTACCGAGGATGTGGAAAACCTAGTGGTTGGCGTGCAGCAAAACCAGCCTATTTACCTGAAGCAAGTAGCTTCGGTGATAGACGGACCTGAAATTCCAAAAAATTATGTATCCCTAGGGTTCGGGCAGGCAAGTGAAAAAGCTTCAACATATCCTGCAGAATACCCTGCGGTTACCCTTTCCATTGCAAAACGAAAAGGGGCCGATGCCATGAAAATTTCAGAAGTAATCCTTCAAAAGGTCGACCACCTAAGAACAAACTTAATCCCAGATGATGTTCATGTAGAAGTTACCCGAAATTATGGGGAAACAGCTTCTCAAAAGGTTTCAGAATTACTAATGCACCTTATTGGGGCTATTTTTGCAGTAACCTTAGTCGTGATGTTGGCCATGGGGTGGCGTGGCGGATTGGTAGTGTTTCTTTCTGTTCCCATCACATTTGCACTTACGCTCTTAAGCTATTACATCCTGGACTATACCCTCAACCGCATTACACTTTTCGCCTTGGTATTTGTGACGGGAATCGTTGTAGATGATTCCATCATTATTGCCGAAAATATGCACCGGCATTTCAAAATGAAGCGTTTGCCGTTTAAACAAGCTGCGCTCTATGCCATTAACGAAGTTGGAAATCCAACTATTCTGGCAACATTTACGGTGATTGCCTCTGTACTGCCCATGGCATTTGTTTCTGGCCTCATGGGCCCATACATGTCACCCATGCCTATTGGAGCTTCCATCGCAATGCTACTTTCGCTTTTTGTTGCCTTAACGATCACGCCGTATTTGGGATATATATTCCTTCGTGAAAAGGAGAAAAAGGGGAAGAAGAAAAAGGCCGAAAAGGCGATGGAAGAAACCCTTATTTACAGACTTTATGAACGTTTTGAAAAACCACTGATTGAAAACCGAAAAAAACGATGGGTGTTTTTAGGAATTACTTTTATCCTATTGTTAGGCTCTGTAGGCTTGTTTTTTACCAAATCGGTGGCGGTAAAGATGCTTCCTTTCGACAATAAGAATGAATTTCAGGTGGTCATTGATATGCCAGAAGGCACTACGCTGGAACGTACCGCATTGGTTGCCCAGGAAATTGGCCAATATTTAGCTACGGAAGAATTAGTAGTTAATTATCAAAGTTATGTGGGGACATCGGCTCCTATTACATTTAATGGCTTGGTGCGTCATTATGATCTTCGAGGCGGTAGCAATATGGCAGACATTCAGGTGAACTTGGTAGATAAGCACGACCGAGATTTGCAAAGCCATGATATTGCCAAAGCATTCAGGCCCAGGATTCAGGAAATTGCTTCCAAATTTGGAGCAAATGTAAAAGTGGTGGAAGTTCCTCCAGGGCCTCCTGTGCTTTCTACTATTGTTGCTGAAATCTATGGGCCAGATTATAAAGAGCAAATGGCCGTGGCAAATTCCGTGAAGGAAATTTTAAATCAAACAACAGATGTGGTGGATATCGATTGGATGGTGGAGGACAATCAAACCGAATATAAATTCGAAATTGATAAAGAAAAAGCCATGTTGTATGGTGTAGCTCCACAACAAATTGCTTACACCATGAATATGGCCCTTTCTGAAAGAGCCGTCACTACATTGTACGATGAAGATGCCAGTAACCAAGTAGGGGTCATTCTTACCTTAGAGGAAAAAGAGCGGGCATCCCTAGAGGATATTGCTTCGGTAAAGATTGCTTCCCGGCAAGGAACCATGATTCCAATAGGTGATCTGGTTTCCATTAAAGAAACCGTAAGGGATAAAAGTATTTATCGGAAAAACCAAAAAAGGGTCGTCTATGTCATGGCAGATATGGCGGGTGAATTGGAAAGCCCTGTGTATGCTATTTTGGGAATGACGGATAAACTGAAGGAAATAGATCTTCCAAAGGGGTATTCTATTGGTGAATTGTACATTAAACAACCCGATTTTGAAGATAATTATACTGTAAAGTGGGACGGGGAATGGCAAGTTACGTTAGAAGTATTTCGTGATTTGGGAATGGCATTCCTTGGGGTGATTGTTATCATTTATATGCTTATTGTAGGATGGTTCCAGAACTTTAAAGCACCTATTGTAATGATGGTAGCCATCCCGCTTTCCATGGTTGGAATTGTATTGGGACACTGGATTTTGGGTGCCTTTTTTACTGCGACTTCTTTTATTGGAATGATTGCTTTAGCCGGTATTATGGTTCGAAATTCAGTATTACTAATTGATTTTGTAAATCTAAGGCTTAATGATGGCATTCCTTTGAAGCAGGCGGTCATTGAAGCAGGAGCCGTTAGAACCACCCCTATTTTATTAACTGCCGGAACGGTGGTTATTGGTGCCTTCGTTATTTTATTCGATCCTATTTTCCAAGGATTGGCCATTTCACTAATGGGGGGAACCATCGCTTCCACTGTACTAACTCTCTTGGTGGTGCCATTGGTATACTATTTAATTGAACGTAAAAATCATAAAGAATGAAACTACTAATTGTTACGGTTGTGGATGAGTTCCACAAAGAAGCCATGCAGCTTTTCAAAAAAGCACACATAGAACGTTTTAGTGGGTCTGAAATAGATGGCTACAAAGAAGCTCCATCCTTTTTAATGAATTCCAGTTGGTTCCCAAGTGAACGTGGTGGGGCTGAGAGCAATATGTACTTTTCCTTTACGGAAGAAACAAAAATTGACACTTTTTTTGAATTGGTAAAAGCATTTAATCAAACATTGGAAACAGATAATCCCATTAGGGCTATCGTAGTTCCAATTGAAAAACATATCTAAACATGAGAACCAGAATCATACACTTTATCGCCGGAACTTTTATTCTGTTGAGCATTATATTGGCCATTTATGTAAATGTAAACTGGCTTTGGTTTACCGCTTTTGTAGGCGCAAATCTATTACAATCCTCCATCACCAATTGGTGCTTGATGGAAGATATCCTTAAGAAATTAGGGGTAAAGGATGCTTCGGAAAAAAGCTGTACTAACTAGCATTACATTCTGTAGACCCAGTCTGCAGGATTCATTTTCTGGGTGTCTTTATAGACAAAAAATTTCAGGATAGCTTTGCCTGTTGTGGGGTGGGTAAATACTTTCCCTATAGGTTGCTTGGTAGTTACTTTATCTCCCTTTTTTACTGAAACCGAAGCAAGATTGTTATAAATGGTAATATAATTCCCATGACGGATGTATACAGCTTTGTTTGCTCCTTTCAATTGTTGAACCTGTAATACTTCGCCATTAAAAACAGCCCTGGCTGTGGCATTTGATTCTGTAATAATTTCTACCCCATTATGATCCTGTGTTACGTTTGGAAATTGCGGGTGTTGTCTTTTCCCATATGGGGTAATGACCTTTCCTTTTTCCACAGGCCAAATTAATCTCCCCTTATTATTTTGAAACTCGGTGGCCAGTTCCTTAGCTTCTGGAGTCAATGCAAAATTAGTGGAGGTTCCCTTGGTTGCGGTATTCTTTGTTTCCTTATTGGAGGCAGCAATAGCGGCTTTGATCAAATCATCAATTTCTTTTTCCAATCGGTCTGCCTCTCGTTGCTTGGTTCTAATTTGCGACACGTATTTACCCTCTTCCTGTTTCAGGGAGGCCACCAATGCTTGTTGGGTTTTCTTTTCTTCGTCTAATTTTACCTTTTCCTTTCGACTTTCCGCAATGAGGCTTTCTTTATCCTTTTTCTGCTGAATGAGTGTTTCATTCAATTGCTGGAGATCGGCAGTCTTGGTATTGATTTCCTCTCCTTGCTTCTTTCTAAACTTGGTGTATTGCTTCATGTACTGAAGCCGTTTGTAGGCTTGCAGGAAGTTTTCCGAAGACAACAAAAACATAATCCTACTCTGCTGGGACTTGCTTTTATAGGATTTCGTAATCATGGCAGCGTAGTCTTCTTTCAGGATTTGTAGCTCTTCTTTTAGCTGCTCAATGGTATTTAAGTTGTCATTTATTTCACGGGTGAGCAAATTTGCCTGTTGATTGGTTACCCTAATAAGATTTTCACGGGTCGCGATGCGTTGATCTAAATCTTCAACCTCTGCCAATACCGTTTTCTTTTCCCCTTTGGTCTTAAAAAGCAAGCTGTTGATTTTCTGGATTTCCTCCAATAGCGCTTGGCGCTGTGCTTCCAATTGCTTTTGTTTTTTTGATTGTGAAAAGCAGGGCTGAAGGCACAAACAGAAAATTCCGAAGAAAATAAGACAGGCTCTTTGTATCATTTTGACATGCGGATTTCTTCATATCCAGACGGAATACTGAATGGGAAACTTACCGAGGCATTCACGTCTATTTTTTTATAACTAACGGAAATTTTAGTGTTTTCGTCTCCTTCCGAAGCATGAATGAACAATGAACTGGGATAATAGCTTTCTTCTACTTTTTGATAATCATCATAAAGAATAGACAATAGCCTGCCTTCATTTGGTTGGGAAAGTGAACCTGAAACCACCTTAAAATTAGCAGGATCCAGAAACAAGGAATGGATAAAATCCTGTGGTTGTTTTCGTGGCTGGATTTTGTATTTATTTTCAGTAACCGAAACTTCATATTTCTTGGGCGGAATGGTAAAAATAGATTGTCCCAGTAATATGGCCTGTACTTGCTGAAAATTTAAACTGGTGCCCAACCAATCACTAATAATGGAGAAGTCCCCGTCAAAATAGGTGTTGTTAATGGTCTCGTAATAACTCACCCTGTCTGGGGTAATTAACGCCTTTGCCAAGGTAATCCCTAAGATGGAAGCCTTAATCCAAATGGTTTGGTCTTTTTCCATACGTAGACTTACGGTAATGGACTGTGTTTTAGAGGCGTCTTCATAAACCACCTGTACCCTTGAAGCCAAAGTGTTAAATTTTGGGGTAGCTTGGTCGTGGTACTGAAGCACTTGGGTTAGGGCTAAATTACTATTCGCATTACCCTGCGGAATATCCTTTGTCCCTTTACAACTCGAAAGGAATATGACCACTGCTACTATGCCCAATAATTTTTTCATCATCATTAGTTGGAGATTTGAACTGCAGCAGCCCTCTGTTGATAGGTTGCCGCCTTTTTGGTATCTCCTAAATTAGTGTACGCTTTACTAAGCTGTTCATAAAAGTCTTTTTCCATTCTAGGGTCGTCCAACAAAAAGTCTAATCCCATCTCTAAATTTTCAGCGGCTGTTTCAAAATTTCCCAATTCGTTATGTGCCACACCATTTAAAAGATACAATAAGGACTGTGCTGGAAAAATCGCCAATGAATTTTCACTTAATGCCGCCGCTTCTTCAAATTTCCCTGTATCTATTTGAAGTAAAACCGTGTTCTTTATCAAACTATAATTATCTGGATCCAACGATGCTCCTTTTTCATAAAACTGAAGCGCCATCGCCTTCTTCTTTTGTGCTACAAAATAGCTCCCTAGTTGTTCATAAAAATTGCCAGATTGGTCTTTTTCCAATAAAGGAATAATGGTTTCCAACTCATTTTCATAAGAGGGGTTCTGCGCCACAAACCCTAAGAAATCTGAAAGTACCGTATACTTACTTGTATTTTCAATATCATTGGCTGTAAAGACTTTTTTGATAGAGCTAATTGCTTTGTCTGTGTCCCCATTCCCTAAATAGAATTTATACAATGCCAAATGTGCTTTATTGGACTTAGGGTGGTTTTTTAAAAGTTCCTGTGCCGTTTCAAAGGCCTTTTGGGAATTGCCTTCTTCGCTATATAAATAAATAAGATTGAGATAATCCTTTTCATTTTTGGAATTTGCTTCAATTTTTGATTCCAGATTTTCAATTGCACCTTCGCTGTTCCCCGTCACTTTATAGATTTGTCTTCTAAGTGAATCCCTATATAAGCTTTCACCCCATGATTCATCCAACTCATCTAATAATTCCAGGGCTTTATCATACTGTTTGGTTCTGCTGTAGAGACTTGCTAAATCTTCTTTGTAGTCATCTTCAATCTTGGCAAGTTTTTGAACCAATATAATGGCAGATTCATAGTCCCTCTCTTCATAATATACATCATACAACGCTTCCAAAACTTCCATTTTGTCTCCTTCGGTTTGAAGGACTTGCTGGTAGCTTGCTTCGGCTTCTTCATAGCGTTTTAAGGCGAATAGGTTTTTACCTCTTTCGTAAAATACCACTGCTTCCAATTCTGGATCACTTTTCGCGGCTCTTTCAGCTTTTTGAAGTGCATTGAGTGCCAACTCATAGTTTTCAATTCCCTTTTGTTTCAGCGCTTCAAAAAAGTTTTCCTGAAAAGCATCACTTACATTTCCAAGATCATCATTTACTTGTGCCTCTGTATCTTCCTGTGCCATAGCAAAGCCTGATATGAAGTAAGTCATAACAAAGAAGAATACAATATTTAGGCTTTTTTTCATTTCAGTTCGCAATAGTCCCCAATGCTAATTTGGGTAAAATTCCCATCAAAAAATACATGATTACCAATCATTGCTTGATCTAAGGTAGCGTTTTTAATGGTTGATGTTGTTTGTATGATACTATTTTTAACGGAACTATTCTCAATTATTGTGCCTTTCCCTACTGAAACAAACGGGCCTATCGTACTATTTCTTAAAACAACATCATCGCCAATAAAGCACGGAGGGATAATTTCTGAATTTTCAATGGTATGGTTTTCTGAAAGAAGCGTTGCTCCGTCTTCTTGTAGGAATCCCAACATTTTGGTGTTGGTTTCAATAGCTACATCCTTATTTCCACAGTCCATCCACTCGTCTACAGTTCCTGTTTTAAAGACTTTCCCCTGCGCCATCATTCGTTTGATGCCATCATTAATTTGGTACTCCCCACCATGAATAATATCATGATCTAATACATACTGAAGTTCTCTTTTGAGTTCAGAAATCTCTTTAAAGTAATAGATTCCTATGACTGCTTGGTTACTCACAAAGGTTTGGGGCTTTTCAACCAGTTCCACAATTTCATTCCGATCGTTCAAGTTTACCACTCCGTAGGCTTCCGGATTGGGAACTTCCTTGGTCCAAATGACACTGTCTGCCTGCTTGTCCAAATCAAATTGAGCCCTAATCAAGGTGTCTGCATATGCTATCACGGCAGGACCTGAAAGAGAAGGTTCTGCACACATAATGGCATGCCCAGTTCCTTTTGGTTCTAACTGACGATAAATGGAAGGCTTCGCCCCTAATTGGTTGGCTAATTCCTTTAAACTGATCACCACTTCCTCCCCAAAAAAAGCAGGATCTCCCAAAATAAATGCAATTTCTTCAATAGGTTCTTGCAATACCTTTGCGATATCCCGAACCAATTGATGTACAATAGGTGTTCCAGCAATAGGAACCAATGGTTTCGGAACAGTTAAAGTATGAGGTCTTAGCCTTGAACCACGACCTGCCATTGGGACAATAATTTTCATTTCAACTTTTTTTAAATCATTATTTTACTCCAGTACTTCCAAATCCGCCTGCGCCTCTATTCGTTTCAGAAAGGTGCTCTACGGTTTCCCACGTAGCTCGTTCATGTTTGGCAATCACTAATTGGGCGATACGTTCCCCATTTTCAATGGTAAAAGATTCATTGGAAAGATTTACCAAAATAACCCCTATTTCCCCTCTATAATCAGCATCAATGGTACCAGGGGCATTTAATACTGTAATTCCTTTTTTGAAGGCTAGTCCGCTTCTGGGCCTAACTTGTGCTTCCACTCCTATGGGCAGTTCAATGAACAACCCTGTCTTAACCAAGCTTCTTTCTAAAGGCTTTAGGGTTATTGGAGTTTCAACTACCGCTCTCAAATCCATTCCAGCGGAAGCTTCGGTTTCATAATTGGGCAACGGATGCCCAGATCTATTAATAATCTTAACGGTCATTATAAAAGTTTATTGATCTGTATTAGGATTGTTTGTTGTTGGATATGCTAGCATCGGTTTTACTTCCACTTGGGATATTTTATAGTACTTCAGTAAGCCCTCAACCATATAACTAATGGCAATTTCATCAGCTCCCAACTCAAAAGGCAATTTTTGTGGAGGGGTGTTCTTTGCTTCTTTAGAGGGGTCTGCATCCATGATGATATCCCTATTGAGGTTATCTTTCACGTTTGCATAATAATGGGCTGGTTTGTTGGAATCCTGAATAAGTGTTTCAACTTTATTACTATAATACACATTCTTCATGATAACGCCATCTACCACATTTTCTAAAGTTATATGGATATGGGTGCCCGATCCTCCTCCTTGCACCCCTGCAACCCACTGTTGGGTATATGCCGAAGCTATTTGAAACGGTGGATCTTTTTCAAATTGCATTTCTTTTCCTCCGGCACAATCGCTTGTAAATAGTGCCAATATGATGATTGCAGTTATTTTTACCAATTGTTTCATTTTTTATTGTGTACAAAAGTCTTGCCATAAAGGTAACAAAAAAACCTCCTGTGAAAAGGAGGTTTTGGTATAGAATATGGTCTATTCAGGATGAAAATTATTATCCCGCCAAAGCTTCGGCACCTCCTACAATTTCGAGGATTTCCCCAGTAATTGCAGCTTGTCTTGCTTTGTTGTATTCCAATGTCAAATTATTCTTCAACTCTTTGGCATTATCGGTCGCTTTGTGCATGGCAGTCATTCGGGCTCCATGCTCACTAGCTACGCTATCACGCAAGGCTTTGAACAATTGGGTTTTTAAACTTTTCGGGATTAACTCTTCCACGATTTCTTCTTTGGAAGGTTCAAAAATATAATCGGTATTGCTGGTAGTTTCAGTTTCTGAAGCATTCGCCACAATCGGCAAAAATTGCTCATGCATTACGATTTGTGTTGCAGCATTTTTAAACTTATTATAAACCAACACAATCTTATCGTAACTACCATCAACGAAATATTGCATTAATTTTTCGGCAATAGCGGCGTTATTTTCAAAGGTAAGATTATCAAAAATCTCATTGTTGTTTTCAACAACTCTTCCTGTTTTTTTAAGGATATCATTCCCTTTTTTACCAAGTGTAACAAAAGAAACTTCCAATCCTTTGTAAGTCTCTGCAGTACTTCGCTTACATTCCTTGACAACGTTACTGTTAAAGGCGCCTGCCAATCCTCTATTGGAGGTAATTGCCACAACCAATACCTTTTTAATCTCACGTTGGGTTGCGTATGGGCTACTGCTGTCCCCTTCCAAAGTGGCGCTAAGGTTCTGTAGCAAGGCGGTAAGGGTCTCAGCATAAGGCCGCATAGCTGTAATTGCATCTTGAGCTTTTTTAAGCTTTGCTGCAGAAACCATTTTCATGGCACTGGTAATCTGCATGGTGGAACCCACCGATGAAATCCTATTCCGTATTTCCTTTAAGTTTGCCATGTTATATTCATTTTGGAAAAGGGTTGAAGAAGTTCCTCAACCCCCATCCGTTTTTTTAATATCTAGATGAAAGATCTTTTGCTACTGAAGTAAGGACATCAATAACCTCGTCTGTTAATTTACCAGACTTCAATGTATCCAACACGTCTCTATGCTTTGCATTAAGTAGCTCTAGGTAATCCCTTTCAAACTCTTTTACCTTCTCTACCGGTACATTTCGAAGTAGGTTCTTGGAACCAGCATAAATGATGGCTACCTGATCTTCTACGGTGAAAGGGTCGTTTTGAGCTTGCTTAAGGATTTCCACATTACGCTTTCCTTTTTCAATCACATTCATGGTTGCAGCATCCAAATCAGATCCAAACTTCGCAAAAGCCTCCAATTCACGGAACTGAGCTTGATCCAGCTTTAAGGTTCCTGCTACTTTCTTCATGGATTTAATCTGTGCCGAACCTCCTACACGTGATACAGAAATACCTACGTTAATTGCAGGACGAACCCCAGAGTTGAACAAATCAGACTCCAAGAATATCTGTCCGTCTGTAATAGAAATTACATTGGTAGGAATATATGCAGAAACGTCTCCTGCTTGTGTTTCAATAATTGGAAGTGCAGTTAAGGATCCTCCTCCCTTCGCTTTTCCTTTCAATGATTCTGGAAGGTCGTTCATTTTAGCCGCAATAGCATCATCATTAATCACTTTTGCAGCACGCTCCAATAATCTTGAGTGCAAATAGAATACGTCTCCAGGATATGCTTCACGTCCTGGTGGGCGGCGTAACAAAAGAGATACCTCACGATACGCTACCGCTTGCTTTGAAAGATCATCATAAATAATCAATGCTGGACGACCCGTATCACGGAAGTACTCTCCAATAGCTGCTCCTGCGAAAGGTGCATATACCTGCATAGGTGCTGGATCTGAAGCATTTGCCGCAACAATTGTTGTATAGGCTAGTGCTCCTTTATCTTCCAATACTTTAGCAATGTTTGCCACTGTGGAAGCCTTTTGACCTACAGCAACATAGATACAATATACAGGCTCACCTGCATCATAGAATTCTTTTTGATTTAGGATGGTGTCAATACAAACTGTGGTTTTCCCAGTTTGACGGTCACCAATCACCAACTCCCTTTGTCCACGACCTACAGGAATCATGGCGTCAATCGCTTTTACACCTGTTTGTAGTGGTTCATTTACAGGCTGACGGTAAATTACCCCTGGTGCTTTACGCTCTAAAGGCATTTCAAAAAGTTCTCCATCAACAGGTCCTTTCCCATCAATAGGCTGTCCTAACGTGTTTACCACACGACCAACAATTCCCTCTCCAACATTAATGGAAGCAATTCGTTGAGTACGTTTTACGGTTGCACCTTCCTTGATTTCCTTGGAAGGACCTAAAAGTACAACACCTACATTGTCTTCCTCTAGGTTCAAAACAATACCTTCCATTCCGTTTTCGAACGCTACCAATTCCCCATATTGGGCATTAGAAAGCCCATATACACGGGCAATACCATCCCCTACGGTTAATACGGTTCCTACCTCATCCAAAGATGCGGTTGCTTCAAAACCGGAAAGTTGTTTTTTCAAGATTGCTGATACTTCAGCGGGTTTTACTTCTGCCATTTTTCTAAGTATCTAAATTCGACCTATTGGGTCTATGGTTTTATAAACTTTTACTGAATTCTCTTTTTAAATTTCCTAATTGATTGGCAATACTTGCGTTGTATTGCGAATCTCCTATGCGAAGGATAAATCCTCCAATAATGCTTTCATCAACTTCATTTTCAAGCGTTACTTGCTTGCTTCCGGTAAGCTCTTCTACTTTTTGAAGTACTTCCTTTTCCAATGCAGCCGAAATAGGAATTGCCGTTGTTACTTTTGCAATTTGAACTCCCTGAGCTTCATTGTATAGCTGCAGGTAGCTTTCTGCAATATTTCCAAGTATGTCTGTCCTTTGGTTATTGGAAAGCACCTGAATCAAGCTTTTCACCTTGTCACCTTGCTCACTGAAAATTGCCAACAAAGCAGCTTTTTTATCTTCGGTGGTGATCACAGGACTTTTTAAAACACTACGCAATTCCTTGCTAGCAGACAAGGTGTCCTTTACGGTTTCCATATCTGCATAAACAGCTCCAGCATCATTTCCAGCTTCCTGTAATAATGCTTTGGCGTATCGTATGGCGGCTCTATTCCCGTTCATGAATCCTTAGTTTAAGGTTGCGTCATCCAACAAATCTTCAACTAGCTTCAATTGCTTGTCTTTATTGGAAAGTTCTGCCTTTACTACTTTTTCAGCAATTTCTACAGATAGTGATGCTACCTGACTTTTTAATTCTGAAACTGCTGCCTTCTTTTCACTTTCAATAGCTGCCTGAGCTTGTGCAATCATCTTATCTGCTTCCACTTTAGCTTCAGACTTGGCATCATTGATCATTTTATTTTTGATCTCACGTGCTTCTTTTAGCATGGCATCCCTTTCAGAGCGAGCTTCCTGCAATAGTTTTTCATTGTCTGCCTGAAGGTTTTCCATTTCCCTTTTTGCCAGCTCTGCAGATTCCAATGCATTTTTAATGCCCTCTTCACGATCGTGTACTGCATTTAGGATAGGCTTCCAAGCATACTTCCGAAGCAAGAAAAGCAACAGCAAAAACAATACGATTTGCCAAATAAAGAGACCAAATGAAAAGTCGTTAATTAATTTTTCCATGTGTTATTCCTTAAGCACCCCACAGGGGATAATTGCTATTTTAGTGTTTAATTTTTTAAAGTACACCCTTGCAACCAACCGTTGCAACGGTGTACTTATTTTTTTTTGATTATCCCGCGAAAATTGCGGCAAAACCAATTCCTTCAATAAGCGCCGCTGCAATCAACATCGCTGTTTGAATCTTTCCGTAAGCTTCAGGTTGACGGGCAATAGCTTCCATTGCCTTTCCACCGATCATACCAATACCAATACCAGCACCGATAACCGCTAGACCTGCTCCTACAATAGTTGGGATTTCCATAACTACTTCTATTTAAAATTAAACATTACTAAACTATAAATGTTGTATTTCGCCATCGTGCTCCTCAGCATGGTCATGCGTCTCACTTGCAAATCCGAAATACAACGCAGCCAACATCGTAAAGATATATGCCTGCAACAGTGCCACCAAGACTTCAATTAATGAAATCGCAAATGACAATCCAAAAGAGAGTGGGCCTCCCACCCAACTTTTGAAGATATAAATCAATCCTATCAAACTCATTAGTACCACGTGCCCTGCGGTCATGTTCGCATACAAACGGATTAAGAGGGCAAATGGCTTAATGAACATTCCCAAAATCTCAATGGGAACCAAAATGATATAAATAAAAATCTTACCAATCCATGGCATTCCGTCGCCTAACGGATCAAAAATGTGTTTCCAATAATCCTTTGTTCCAGTGAAGTTGGTCAAAAGAAAAACTAAAATTGCCAAGGCGGTTGTTACGGCAATATTACCGGTAACATTCACTCCAAGTGGAGTTAACCCAAACATGTTCAAAAACCAAATGAAAAAGAAAATGGTTAATAGAAAGGGCATGTACTTCTTGTACTTTGCTTCCCCAATGTTTGCAATGGCAATCTCGTCACGAACATACAATACGATTGGCTCGAAAAAGCGTCCAATTCCTTTTGGGATACTATTGTTTTTCTGATAGCTTTTTGCCAAACTTCGGAACAACCAGATAAGCAACAACCCAGTTACCAACATCATCACAACACTTTTGGTGATGGATAAATCTAAAGGACGTACATTGGTTGGATGGTCGCCGTGGTGCTCATCATAGTTAAGTGTCCCCTCAGCATCTGTTTTGTATATTTTGCTGTGGTATAAACGATAGTAATTACCGCCAGATTCAACTACCTCTTCCCCATGATGGAATTTCCCAGAAGAAAATATCTGAAGCCCGTTATCTATAAGAATCACCGGCAACGGAAATCCAACATGATGCATTTCACCTTCATCATCAGTATAACTGTAAATATTAAAGTCGTGGGAATCTTTAAGGTGGTGATCAATAAACTCCTTTACTTCCTGTTTTCTATCGGCTGGGGTTTCCTTTGTTTCTTCGCTTGCATTTGCACTTGAAATTGTGAGTAATGACAACACGAAGATGAAGAGTAATTTTCCTATGGTTTTTCTTTGCATACCGAACTGTAAATAAAGTCCTTAAAAATCGCTGCAAAAATACAGCTTCTACTTAGAAACCAAAAAGAAAAATCAACTATTTTTTTTAGGGTCGTTTTTGCTCTTAAAAGTGGCTTGGTTAAGTTGTTTGGAAAGGTATGCTACCTCCAAGATTAAACAAAGGCTGTAAGGAACGAAAAAGGTAATAAATTCAATGGTTTCCATCTCTCCATTAGCTTTATAGGAAGGATAAAATACCAGAAAAAATACAAGGAATTTCAATCCGCTTCCTGCAATAAAAACAAATCCGGCTTGCGCCGATTCTGCCTTGATGCTTCGCTCCACCATTAAAAGCACCAATACCGCAAGAGCATAATTCACCAAATAGGTCCAGACAATTTTGTGTTCAAAAAGTGGTTTTTCAAAAAGATGTAATAAGAGAAGATGTGCTCCAAATACCAATCCCAAAGCCAACAATAAAATGCCAGAAAATTTACTGATTTTTCGATTCATCCCACTATGAATTGAGTCTTTTGGTTTGCTGCAAAACCAGAAAAAGTGAAATGAAAACACCAGCCAGGGTACAAACAATTAGATAAGTCTTTCCACCTTCAGTATAGTGGGCGTCCAACCATTTGCCAAGTTGGACAAAAAGATAAATGATTACCCCCATTTGGATTGCAATCCCAGAGAGGATGGCCCATCGTCTAATTGGGTTTTCTTTACGGCCCATTGTTGGGTACTTATAATCCTTCTGGAGGAACTTCTGTAGAGGCGTTCTTCTTTACCCTATTTTGGCGGTCGTATGGATTATTGGAAGGCTCTGTTTTAGATTCGGGTTGCAGCTTCTTGGCCCCTTGCATTGAACAAGTTGCATTAAAAGTAGCCCCTGGTTCAACCGCAAGCTTCCCAACAATCACTTCCCCTTCAATATGTGCAGTAGACTTAAGCGTGAGAGTTCCTGAGACTTCCAGCTTCCCTTCAAAATGGCCCTCAATATCTGCGTGTTCGCAAATAAGCTTTCCATTGATTGAACCAGACTTACCAAGTACCACCTTAGAAGGTTTACTAATGTTTCCTTCCACCTTGCCGTCTATTCTGAAAAAGCCTTCGGAAACAATATCTCCTTTAAGGGTTGTCCCTTCGTTAATTCTATTTTGACTTGAACTAGGCTCCATGGATTTTTTTTCTTTTTTATCTGAAAACATGTGTTGTTATTTTTGGGGATTACTGTTTTCTGAAGTTTCCTTTTGGTCTGCTAGATAGTCCTCCAAATTTTTATGAACTTGAACAACTTTATAGTTAGGGGTCGCTATTTCAAAGAATGATCTTTTTATTTTATATTTTTTATTTTCCTTAAGTACTTCCGCGAAACCTCTTCCGCCCAATTGAGTTTTAAGTCCGTGGATTACAACAAACCATTGGTTAGGAGTGTAGAAATCCAATGAGGCAGACATGTTGGTATAGCGGTATTCCTCAATTGCTTTATCTAATTTTTCTTTTAATTTTTTGGCTTCTTCCAATTCTTCCGTTGCAAAAGTATAAACTACCTTCCAGCTTTCAGCAGTAGGTACAAACTCTTTCTGTGCGAGTTTTGGAAGTGTTGTACTGTAGATTTTCTGGGCCTCTTTTCCTTCTTCAGATTGTGGATAGTTGAGCGCTACAAAATTCACTGCTTTCTTATAAGCTTCAAATCCGTCCCTTCTCCCCAATGAGGTTGCCTTCAGCATTTCAAGTTTGGGAACAATATCGTTCCCTGCGTACAAGGTGATATATTCATCTGCCGTGGCAATGACATAATCATATTTATGTGCTTCAAACTCCTTGAACAGTTCCTTGTACTTGTATTCTGGGCTAGACTCATCTGTTGGTAATTGTGAACTGGGATTCAGCAAAATTTCGGCATATCGGGAAGATGGATGGTTGTTGATGATGTCATTCTTCCAATACTCTGCTTTTGTGTTGTTTTCCAACAAACTGTAAATTTTATATAGATTGTATTTTGAAGGAAGTACCAATCGCTCCTGCGGATTATAGGTGAGTAATTTTTCCAGCTTATTGATTGCCAAATCGTATTCCCTAAATTTCTCTTTATAAATAAGCCCCAATTGATAATATGCGAAGTTTCGCTCCTTGGTTAAGCTATCTATGACTTTCTGCTCCCTTGGTATTCTTGAGAGATAGGTCTCTGGATTGAATCGTTCGCCATCTGTGATGGATTCAC
Organism: uncultured Alteromonas sp.; assembly: GCA_964495885.1. Lineage (GTDB taxonomy): Bacteria > Bacteroidota > Bacteroidia > Flavobacteriales > Flavobacteriaceae > PALG01. The sequence goes on from CAZBWO010000005.1 coordinate 70,813, forward strand.
CATCTTCTGTATTTTCCTCGGTTACTTTATCATCAGAATTTTGGTAAGGCTTGGTTGAAAGTCTCCAATAATCCTCCAATTCCCTGTTTCCCCAAACCTTCTGGAATTCCTGCTTTCCATAAGCTACTGTTGTACTATTGTAGAAATAAAAGGGCCCGCCAGAACCTCCTGGGCTTCCACCTTTCTTTTCATAAAATTCCTGATTGGCAATGGCCGCCTCTTTTGCCTCTGCAGCGGCAATGGAATCCTGTCTTGCCTCTTCCTTAAGTTTATTGGTAAATTCAGTAAAAAAGGCAACTTGTTCTGCTTCGGTCATTGCAACTATGCGAAGAATGGAGTCATTTTCAGCAGCGATATCTTCATATTTGATAACATCTGCTAGATTATCCAATTTCTTTTTCATCCTCCGCCAAGGACGTGTGTTCTCTTCTAGAAAAGTAAGCGTACTATCGTAATATTTTCCGGCAGTTTTGTATTCAGCTTTATCGAAATAAATTTCAGCTAAAGTGGAATAATTCCGGGCTTGAAGAAATTCACTTTGTTTGTAATTCTTAATAGATTTGTTATAATTGGCAATAGCAGAATCTATATGAAAAGTGTTTCTATAATATTCCCCAAACTGATGATAAATAATGTCTAGATATGGACGGTTTTCCCTGTTTTTCTCCAAATCTACCAAAAGCTCCATTAAAGCCAACGTATCGTCTTTTTCATAATCAAAATTACGGGCTTGTTCCATGTAGGCATTGATCATGTATTGCCTTGGTGATTTCCTGTTAAGCTCAATTACTTCCTGAAAAGCCATGTTCGCACTATCCTTCTCTCCCAAGCGGTTATATAACTGTCCTTTAATATAAAGATAGCGTCCTTGAAGTTCTTTGTTTTTCACATATTGAGAAGCCAACTTCATCATAGGAAGGGCCAGTTCTAAAGTATCTAAATTGATATAAGCTTGTGCTAAAATTGCAGCGGCATCAGCAAGGTCTTCATCTTCCAACCCCTTTTCACTCTCCATTAATTCTGTTAATTCCTCAATGGCTACTTCTTCATTTGCCAAGCGAATATTGGTTTTGGCCTTCCACATTCGGGCTTCATTCACATTATTACTTGTAGGGTATCTATTTAAAATAAAATTGAACGCATCCTGTGCTGGCACGAAACGTTGATCATAGTAACGCGCTTTCCCCAGAAGCATGTAAGCCTCGTCCATTTGTGGATTGTATTCTTTTCCGTCAATATAAATGGAATGTTTTTGGATGGCCTTGGCTGCTTTTTCTTCGGCGCGTTCATAATTGCTATTGCTGCCTTTATTTTGGCCAGGGGTAAATCCCTCATCTACTTCAAAGCGTTCTACGGGAAGGATTTCCCAAAAATTGTCTCGATAAGTGAGGATAAGCTCCTCATTGCCATCTTCCAAAGCCAAATAACCGTTGTAGAGTGCATTATATTCTCCTGTAACGGCATGATAATTTCTGCTTAAGAAGGTATTTTTTTTACGGGAACACGCCGCAAAAAGAAGAATGGCGAGTAGAAATATGGTAAAATTCTGTATGCGTTTCAAAATGTTTCCTTTAGTCTCGTTCAATATAACTTAAAACCTTTGGTTTTAGTATGTAATCCTCACTTTTAAGGAGGGTAAAAATACGTTTCTTTTTTGTATATCGAAGGTTTTCAGGCTAAAATTAGTGGGATATTGCGGTTTTTAAATGAATTAGCCATACAACATTTGTATTTTTGTTAAAAATTTTGTCCATGCAAGAAACCTACAAGTTAGTTGTCTCCAAGATTAAAAAGCTTACCGCAAATTCAGTTCGTATTTCATTTGAAGTCCCCCAAAACCTTTGGGGCACCTTTCAATATAAAGCTGGACAATACCTTACCATTATTCATACATTAAATGGTCAAGAATTACGACGCTCCTATTCTTTATGTAGCGCCCCACATAGTGAAAAATGGGAAATTGGAGTGAAGAAAATGGAAAACGGTACTTTTTCTGTTTTTGCCAATGAGAAGCTAAAAGAAGGGGATGTGTTGGAAGTATTACCTCCTGAGGGTCATTTTATACTTTCTCCTCAAGAGACAAATCAACATAACTATTTTGCCTTTGCGGCAGGAAGTGGGATCACCCCAGTCATGGCAATGATTCAAACGGTTTTGGAAAAGGAGCCCCTCTCCTCTTTTGTGTTGGCTTTTGGAAACCAAAGTATAGAAGAGGCCATGTTTTATGAAACTTTGGAATCACTTAAGAGTACTTTTCCAGATCGATTCAAAATTGCTTATTTCTTTAGTAGACAAAGTGTAGATGGCTGTTTCTTTGGACGTATTGAACGTTCTATGGTGAATTACTTGCTGAAAAATCAATTTAAAGGAATGGACTTTCACTCGTATTTACTTTGTGGACCTGAAGAAATGATTAATGAAGTTAAAGACACTTTATTAGACCGAGGGGTTGAGAAAGAGGCTATTCATTTTGAGTTGTTTCATACTACTACAGAAGGATCCCTTTCCGAAGTACATGAAGGTGAAACCCAAGTAACCATTATCCTTGACGAACAAACCTATACCTTTCCAATGTTGCAAACCCAAAGCGTTTTGGAGGCTGCCATGGAAAAAGACTTGGACCCTCCCTATAGCTGTCAGGGAGGTATTTGTAGTTCCTGCATTGCTAGACTGAAAGACGGCAAGGTAGAAATGAAAAAAAACCTGATTCTTACCGATGGGGAATTGGAGGACGGACTTATACTTACTTGCCAATCGCACCCAACAACCAAGAGCATTACGGTAGATTACGATAGTGTTTAAGCAAGCAATTGCTCTATTTTTGAAATTACTTCGGAAGGCGGGATAGTTTTCATCACATTTTCGTATCCCTCGGGATAGGTGTTTCCATATACCGAAGTTGGAATGAGCGGAAATTCTTCCCTATTAGACAATACCTGATTTCCGAAAGGTTGTGCAAAAGGCTGAAACCCCAAATACGGATGCGTAACACCCCAAAGCGTAAGCACCGGAATTCCAAAATTAGCGGCTAAATGGCCATTTCCACTGTCCATGGACAGCATAATATCTAAATTAGAAATAAGGGACAATTCTTCTTCAAAACTTAGCCTATTGGCAACACTTGTTACATGGTCATACATGGAGTCCCATCTTTCTAATTGAAGGGTTTCTTCCGCCCCTCCCCCAAAAAGAAGCACCTGATGTTTTCCCCTTTCATTGAGTTCCTTCAGCACCTCCTGCATTAATTCCAACGGATACATTTTGCTTTTATAGGCTGCAAATGGTGCTATCCCAATAAGTTTTTTCGGAGTTTTTCCCACAAATGTAAGCAACTTAGGGGCAAGTGATTTCCGTTTAGGAAAAGATGGGCTTTCCAAGGAAAGATCAAATCCTAATTTCCTAAAAACATCCGCGTAACGTTCATGGGTGCTTTTTAACGGATTCAAAATTCCGCCTTTGGATTGAGTTAACAGTTTCTTTTCTCCTCTCCCTTTGTCAAGTGAGCATACTCTCTTTCCGAATAGCTTTAAATAAAAAGATATCATCCTTGAGCGCAATACAAAATGTAAATCGGCAACAGCGTCAAAATCTTGGGCATTGAGTGTTTTGGCCAAACGTTGAAGTCCGAAAAATCCTTTGTGCTTTCCAGTAACATCGGCTTCCCAAAAAGAAACATTGGGAAGTTCCAGGAAAAGCGGTTTAAAAAATTTCCGGGAAAGGACCGTGATGCGAACCTCTGGGTATTGCGTGGTAAATGCCCTTAAAACCGGAACCGTCATTGCCACATCCCCCATTGCCGAAAGCCGAATCACCAGAATATGTTTGGGGAGTGCCAAGACCTACTATTTTTGGCTCCGTAAAACGGGGTTTAATTCATCATCATTGTACATTTTCATCTGCTTATAGACTTTCATGTATTTCCGTCCTTGTGCAATATCTTCCAATAACTGTTCTATTGCGGTACTCAGGTCCTTTTGCTGCTCAAGTAAGACCTGAAGTTTATTTTGACAATTATCCCGATGGCTTGCAGAAGCATCTTTTCGTTCTGCTTCTTCCCTCATGTGGTAAACCTTTAGTGCTAAAATAGATAAACGATCTACTCCCCAGGCAGGACTTTCAGTATTAATGGTTGCATTTTCCTTTACGGAAACGTCTTTGTAAAGATCCAAAAAGTAGCTGTCTATAAACTCTACGGTATCTGTTCGGTCTTGGTTGGATGCATCTATTTGGCGTTTCAATTCAAGAGCAGCAACCGGGTCAATATTTGGGTCCCTTATAATATCTTCATAATGCCACTGTACGGTATCTATCCAACATTTTCTAAACAGTAGGTGTTCCAAAAGTTGCGATTCATTATCATAGGGGTTCGTAAAAGGTTGGTAGGGATCATCTTTTACGTGATACTTCTTGATGACCTCTTCGAATATGCTATTCGCTTTTTCAGTAAATTTCATACGTAAGACACTTTGAATGCAAAGGTATCAATATTTTGCGGTAGTTAATTGTCGGCTGATATATTCCTTAAAGAAAAAGAGAGACAAAAGGAGCTAAAAGAAAGACCCATAGCAACAGTTCCTTGAACCAGGCTTCTTTGTTTCCTTCTAAAAAACCAGCAATTATAACTGAAGCTGGCACAATTGCAAATGCCCATTCACCTCCTAATTTTAGTGGTGCAATAATGACAATGGCTAAAAAAACCAAGAGCGTATAAAAGACCATTCTGTAATTTGGCCTATTTTTCTTCGGAACTTCCTTTGTTTTTGAAACCCTATAAAAACCCGTCCATAGAATCACAGAAAAAAATACCGTAAGAAAAAGTAGCATGGAGGAAGTTGCATAATTTCCATACTGAAAAGAAATCCCTTCCGGTAATTTATTCCACCAATAGCTGTTTTGCCCAATTATTAAGAAATAGGCAGTTGCCAGCAGGCTCAATCCAATTAGTGCTACAAAAGGAATTGCAAAGTATCGTGCCTTTTTTTGAGGGGCATTCACTATGGATATAAAGAGTAGGAAAAAAGCCAATATGGACCAAAAATAAAAATAGGAAGCCAATAAGATCCAAAGGGAAGCGTCCAATATTTTCTTTTCAGTATTTTTTGAAGAGGACAAACTGAAAATTCTTCGAAGGGATAACAAAATAAACCCAAGGGCACAGAGGTATTCCAAACTTTGCTCCAAAGGCAGCATACAAATCATGGTGCTGAAGAGAAACACCCCGTAGGTATTGCCTCCTGTTAGCTGGTTCTTCCGAAGAATAAAATCTAACAGCAACATACTGAATATCAAAAGCAAAAGTACCCCTACTAATATTCCCCAAGTTGACAACACCTCAATTGAAATTCCAGAAGTAAAAAACTTCCAGCTCCAAAAGAAGCAAATAAAAACACCCAGTAGTATAAAATTTACTGGGCTTGATTTCCCAAAAAAGCTTGTGAGCATGCTGCTTTTATTCTATTTTTGTAATGTTAAATATACAACTATGTCTTGGAAAGGTTTTTTTGAAGGAATACAATCTGCTGCCGAAGCTGTATTGTTCAAACCCTTGGATGCAATTCGTTTTATGGAATTAGATACTTGGTGGGGTGCCAACTTCATGAGTTGGATTTTCATCGCTATCGGTTTTGTTGCTTTCTTCTACTGGATGAAGCAGCTCTCTATTTTTAATGCCAATAACGAAGAAGACCGTAGTCAAACGGCACATTCCTTCCTAGGAAAAGACAATTAAAGGTCAAACCCTATATCGGTTCTAAAATACATCTTATCAAACGATAGTTTTTCTATTTCTTGGTAAGATTTTTTTATAGCCTTTCGGAAATCTTCGTCTAATGAAGTAACCGCCATCACCCTACCTCCACTGGTTACTACGTCACCATCCTTCAAGCTAGTTCCAGCATGAAAAACCGTGGCGCCCGAAACAGCTTCGAGGCCTTGAATTATTTTCCCCTTTTCATACGCTTCGGGATAGCCTCCCGAAACAGTCATTATTGTAGCAGCCGCGCGGGAATCAATTTCAACTACAGTTTCCGAGAGTTTTTTCTTTGAAACTGCTTCCAAAAGCGTCACCAAGTCTGACGTTATTCTGGGTAATACTACTTCAGTTTCCGGATCACCCATACGTACATTATATTCTATTACATAAGGGTCATTTCCTACTTTAATTAAACCAATAAAAACAAAGCCTTCATAAATAATCCCTTCTTTCCGTAAGCCTTCTACTGTTGGTTGTACAATACGCTCCTCTATTTTGTCCATAAACTCGGCATCGGCGAAAGGAACGGGTGATATGGCTCCCATTCCTCCTGTATTAAGCCCCGTGTCTCCTTCTCCTATTCGTTTGTAGTCTTTGGCGGTTGGTAATATTTTATAGGACTCGCCATCGGTTAATACAAATACGCTAAGTTCTATCCCATCCAAAAACTCTTCAATGACTACTTTACTGCTGGCGTTTCCAAATTTGGCGTGTGCTAACATGAGTTCAAGTTCTTGTTTCGCTTCTTCCAAATTATTTAAGATAAGTACTCCCTTCCCAGCTGCAAGCCCATCTGCTTTCAACACATACGGAGGCTGCAAGGTTTCTAAAAATGCTTTCCCGGCTTCAAGGGTTTCTGAAGTAAAAGATTGATACGCCGCCGTAGGAATTTGATGCAATGACATAAACTCTTTCGCCCGTTCCTTACTTCCTTCCAGTAAAGCTCCTTTTTTGGAAGGGCCTATTAACATTACGTGCTGTAAGTCTGTGTTGCTTTGAAAATAATCATAGATTCCATTGACCAAAGGATCCTCTGGACCTACCACCACCATCTCAACTTGATGTTCCAAAACAGTTTTTTTGATTGCTTCAAAATCTGTTACAGAAATGGGTAGGTTTTCTGCTATTTGTGCAGTTCCTGCATTGCCTGGTGCTACAAATAATTTTTTACATCGGGGACTTTTGGAAATTTGATGGGCAAACGCGTGCTCACGGCCACCACCTCCCAGTACCAAAATATTCATGGGAATTGAGTTTTGTTTCGACTTCAAAAATAATTGTTTGTAAATTGGATGCCTAATATATGCCCATGAAAATATTTGAATGGACCCTTAGGTTAAATGGTTTCCCCATTAAAAAGGCTAAAGCGCACCTTGCCAAGGTACAGTCTATTCCTTCACAAAAATATGAAGCACATATAAATTCACTAAGGGAGAGGATTTTACAGCACCATTGCCAAAACAATCCCTTTTATAAATCTTTCCTTGAGAAACATTCCTGTGCTGTTGAAACTGCGTGGGAATCCATTCCGGTAATGGACAAAAGTATTCTGCAAAGACCTTTAGCCGAAAGGCTTTCTGAAGGGTTTTCAGAAAAAACCAGCTACATTGGGCGAACCTCTGGTTCTAGTGGAATTCCCTTGGTATATGCAAAAGATCCTTTTTGCCATGCCCTTACTTGGGCCGAAAACATGGACCGGTTTGGGTGGCATGGAATTAACCTCAACACTTCATATCAAGCACGGTTTTATGGAATTCCCTTGGAAAGAAAAAAGTATTACAAGGAATTGATAAAAGACCGATTCGCCAAAAGACAGCGGTTTCCAATTTTTGATCTTTCCGAAGAAAAACTAGCGTATTTCCTCTCTGTTTTTCGAAAAAAAAGATTTCACTTCATCAACGGACTCACCAGTGCGATTGTGCTTTTTGCAAAGTACTTACAGGCCAATAACATTATCTTGACAGAAGTATGTCCTACATTAAAATTGTGTGTGGTTACCAGTGAAATGCTTTTTGAAGACGATCGCAAGCTGCTTGAAGAATCCCTAGGGGTTAGGGTTATAAATGAATATGGGGCCAGTGAGCTAGATTTAATTGCATTTGAAAACACCGAAGGGAAATTTCAACTAAACAGTGAAACCCTTTTTGTAGAATTACTGGATGATGAAGGAAATGAAGTTCCAAAAGGGCAGCCAGGACGTATTATTATTACTTCCCTCTACAACAAAGCACATCCTTTTATTCGTTATGATGTTGGGGATATTGGAATCATGGATACAGATAGTACCTTTAAAAAACCTATCCTGAAAAAATTAATTGGAAGGGCCAATGACAATGCTGTACTTCCTAATGGAACCACGATTCCTGGGCATACCTTTTATTATGTCACAAAAACAGCCCTGGGAATTGATAGTCCTGTAAAAGAATTCATTGTTGAACAACACCAACCTAGTCTTTATAAAATGGTGTATGTAGCAAGCAGGGATCTTAATTCAGCTGAAAAAAATCATTTAGAAGAGACTATTGAACGCTATATTAAAGCACCTATAACATTGCAACTTGAGCGAAAGGAACTTTTAGACCGAAGTAACCGCGGAAAACTAAAGCAATTTATTTCCTATTTGTAGTTTTCAATGTATTTGGGGCGTATAAAGAAATACTCCCAAAAAAACCGAAGCAGCCAGTAACCAGATTTTAAAATAGAATACCCTAAAAAATCCCTGTAGAAAAGGTAATTATATTTAATCAACCGCCATTTTGAAGAACTTATGGAGCCCTCTCGCACCCGGTAATACGCCAAATCCTCCTGTAGACCAAGCGCAGGTTTTTCACTTCGCCTTATGGCTTCCAGCCAAACTGCCCAATCCTGTCGTTTCCTAATATTTGGCGCCATGATTTTTCCCAATTTGGAGGCATTATATATTCCTGTAAGGTTTCCTATGTAGTTATTACAATGTTGTTTGGAGTAGGATAATTTTTTTATTGCCTTGATTCGCTTCCCCAAGGCTCCTCCAGTTTCATCTACATGTAGATAGTTTGTAAAAGACACCGAAGCTCCTTGGCTTTGCATAAAATTTATTTGCTTTTCCAGCTTTTCCGGGGCCCAAAAATCATCACTATCTAAAAATGCGATAAACGTCCCTGAGGCTTTTTCGGTGGCAAGATTTCTACAAAATGCAGCTCCTTTATTTTTAGGTAGGGAAACCAGTTTTATTCGATGATCCTGTAAAGCTATCTTTTGAACAAGCCGTAAGGATTGATCTGTTGAAGCGTCATCAACAACAAGTTGTTCCCAATTGGGAAAAGTTTGTTTTTGAAGGCTTTGGATACATTCCAGAATAAATGCTTCCGAATTATACAAAGGAGTAATAATTGAAACCAATGGAGCTTCCATAGCTAGTAGGCTTTTTCTTCTCCTCTTAAAGCATTGTATATGGTAAGAAAGACAATTTTAACATCTAATAATAACGACCAGTTTTCAAGATAAAAAATATCATATTTTACCCTATTGATAATATGATTTTCACTATCAACTTCACCTCTGTAGCCACTTACCTGAGCTAATCCTGTAATCCCAGGTTTGATAAAATGACGCACCATGAACTTATCTATTCGCTCTGCATACATATGTGTATGACTTACCATATGTGGTCTTGGTCCAACAACAGACATTTCGCCCTTTAAAACATTGATAAATTGTGGCAGTTCATCAATACTAGTTTTCCGAATGATACGCCCCACACGGGTTACCCTAGGATCATTTTTGCTAATCTGGTGGGTATGTGCATTGGGGTTTGGTCTCATGGAGCGAAACTTATAGCAGTAAAATTCTTTGTAATCCAACCCGTTTCGTTTTTGTTTAAAGAATACTGGTCCTTTAGATTCAAGCTTAATCAATATTGCCAAAATTGGAGTGAGCCATGACAATACCCCAACGATGACAAAAATGGAGGTGATGATGTCAAAACTTCTTTTTACAAACTTATTGAATGGTTCGTCTATTGGGATTTTCCGAAGGGAAATGATAGGCAAATATCCATAGTAGGTAAAATCTAAGCGCTTGCTATAGATATCCTTGTTATCCGGGAGGAACTTTAGGATTTTGAGGTTATTGTCTGCATAATCAATCAATTGATTTAATTGCTGATTTTTCAATGTAGCTACTGAAGAATATATTTCGTCAACTTCGTTGTCATCAATATACTCAAAGCACTTTTCAAGAGAAGCGTCTTTAGATTTCAAATCGAAGGTTTTCGACAATACATACCCATATTCCGGATTGTCCAAAAAGAACTTTCGAAGCTGGTCTGTTTTTTGGTTCAATCCAATGATAACTACCTTCCGAAGGTTTCCCTTCATCAACAACCTATATTTCTTGAGTAAATAGAAAATAGCAAGTTTGGCAATTGTTATATAAAATATGACCCAAAAACAATATTTAAAAAGCGCTATGGGTTGTTTTCCCAATTCATGAAAAAACCCAAAGAAAGCGAAGACCAAAAGCAAGAAAAGGATTCCTTGTTTGAGAACTAATACTAGAATATTGGTGACTTTGGTAAATCTATAAATTTCATAAAAATCTGAACGTAAGGCTACAATGACCCATGATAGGGATATAAAGACAATATAGTTAATGAACGTAAGGGAATCCTGAAAAAAAGGATAAGCCAGCACATTGATGATCAATAAATCAATGATATAGGAAATGGGCCTTAAAAACCCCGAATATCTACCTCTTTTGAAAATCATAATTAACGCCTATTGTGCGCTGAAAAATCTTTGTGTTCACTTCTGTATAATTCTTCTTCGGTTAAACCCTTGAAGTATTCAAATGTTTTTTTCATTCCTTTGGATCTGTCTACTTTCGGTTGCCAGTTAAGCACTTTTTGTGCCAAAGTAATATCTGGTTGCCTTTGCAAGGGGTCATCTTTTGGCAATGGTTTAAATATTATTTTTTGGGTTGTATCTGTTAATTTGAGGATTTCTTCAGCAAAATCCAAGATGGAAATTTCCTCGGGGTTTCCAATATTTACTGGAAGCTCGTAATTGCTCATCAACAACCTAAAGAGTCCTTCTACTTGATCATCTACATAACAAAAAGACCTGGTTTGTTTTCCATCTCCAAAGACCGTTAAATCTTCCCCTCGCAGTGCTTGTCCCATAAAGGCAGGAATAACCCGTCCGTCGTTGAGTCGCATCCTAGGGCCGTAGGTGTTAAAAATACGTGCGATACGTGTTTCCAAACCATGAAATCTATGATATGCCATGGTCATGGATTCCTGAAACCTTTTTGCTTCGTCATATACCCCTCTGGGACCAATGGTATTGACGTTCCCGTAGTATTGTTCTGTCTGTGGATGTACTTGAGGGTCGCCATAGACTTCAGAGGTGGATGCAATAAGAATACGTGCTTTCTTCTCTTTTGCCAATCCTAAAAGGTTGTGCGTCCCAAGGGACCCTACTTTCAAGGTCTGTATAGGAATTTTAAGATAATCGATGGGGCTAGCAGGAGAGGCAAAATGTAAAATGTAATCTATCTTCCCAGGAACATGAACAAACTTAGTTACATCATGATGGTAAAATTCAAAAGACTTTAACTTGAATAAGTGCTCTATATTTTTGAGGTCACCGGTGATAAGATTGTCCATCCCAATAACATGGAATCCTTCAGCAATGAAACGATCACATAAGTGAGAGCCTAAAAACCCTGCAGCTCCAGTAATAAGTACTCTTCCATGTTTCTTATTAGCCATCATTGAACTGCTTTTCTTCCAATTGAAATATATGTAAAGCCCTCTGACTTCATATCATCGGTATTGTAAAGATTCCGCCCGTCAAAAATAACCGGTTGTTCCAATAGTGATTTAAGCTTTTGAAAGTCTGGTGACCTAAAAATGCTCCATTCGGTACAAATTATAAGAGCTTCAGCTTCCTCTAACGCCTCATACATAGAAGGAGCATATTGCAATTTATCCCCGAAAAGTTTCTTGATATTGGGCATTGCTTCGGGGTCAAACACCGTAAGTTGGGCTCCTTTTTCCAACAAGGCATTCATGATGTCTATAGATGGAGCTTCGCGAATATCATCTGTCTCTGGTTTGAATGCCAATCCCCAAATTGCAATTTTTTTATTCCGAAGGTCTCCCTCAAAATAGGCTTCAACCTTAGGAATTTGAATGATTTTTTGCTGTTCGTTTATGGAAATCACAGAATCCAATATTTTAAATTGATATCCTTCATCTATTCCTGCTTTGTGCAATGCCTTTACATCCTTTGGGAAACAAGAACCTCCATAACCAATCCCAGGGAATAAAAAGCGTTTTCCAATACGGGAGTCTGTTCCCATCCCACGACGAACCATATCTACATCTGCACCCACTTTTTCACAAAAGTTGGCAATCTCATTCATAAATGTAATCTTCGTGGCTAAAAAAGAATTGGCTGCATATTTTGTTAATTCGGCAGATCGTTCATCCATTACAATTACGGGATTACCGGAGCGAACGAAGGGGGCGTACAATTTTTGCATAAGTTGAGTAGCCCTTTGTGAACTAGAACCAATGACAATACGCTCTGGTTTTAGAAAATCATCTACCGCAAATCCTTCTCTTAAGAATTCTGGATTTGAAACCACATCAAAATCACAAGAAGCATTTTTAGCAATGACCTCTTTCACACGATCTGCAGTCCCAACGGGTACCGTGCTCTTATCAACAATTACTTTGTATTCCTTTATTTTATTTCCAATATCCTTTGCTACATTCAACACATAGGAAAGATCTGCAGAACCGTCCTCCCCTTCAGGGGTTGGAAGGGCAAGAAAGATAATTTCACCATGTTCCAATCCCTCATCCAAAGAAGTAGTAAACCGAAGTCTATTGGCTTTGATATTTCTTTCAAAGAGAACATCTAAATGAGGCTCATAAATAGGAACAATTCCTTGGCGCATCTTATCTACCTTCTCTTTATCAATATCTACACAAACCACTTCATTCCCTGTTTCGGCCAAGCAAGTTCCCGTGACCAATCCTACATATCCAGTGCCTATTACTGCTATTTTCATGTTTTTATGTTAGGGCATTTGTAAATTCTGCGCAAAAATACAATTTGCTAAGGGATTTTCTTTTCATTCGGTTCTTTTTCATTGTCTAAAGGTTGTTGGTGAATTAGTAATGACAAAAGCACAAAACCTACATAATACGCTCCTATTTGTCTATGAAATACATTTTCTACTGCCGAAAAACAAACGAGTGTCAACAATAATGCTGATGGGTAAAAGCTTTTTCGGTTTCTGTAAAACAAAGTGAGTAATGCCGCAAGAAATAAAATCAACCCAATGATCCCAACACCCAAATAAAGATCCAAAAACTCATTGTGTACATTGTACTTTTGTTTAACAAACCACTCTTTTTTAGCTTGATCTTGAATACTGGATTCATAACATTTCATCATTTCCTCATTAGTTCTTGCAAAGCCCAATCCAGTCCATAACATATTGTTCTTTTTAGCAATTTGCCAAGCACAATCCCAAATAATGGTTCGAGGTTCGTACGCCATGGTGTTTGCGATAAGTCCTTGGGAAAGTTCCGTTTTACTGGAATACAATATTTTTTTGCGGAAATCTTTGTTTAGTACAAAAGTTAAGGCTGCCACCAGTAACAACCCCCCGGTAGCAAATAATATTTGTGGGCCTCTCTTTTTACTATGGAAAAGGCTCAAAATAAAAATGGCCAATAATACAACAATAGCAATTCGGGATACGATGAACAAAATAAATAACACATTCAGCACAATGTTAGCCAAATAATATCGATTGTCTGGATGATAATAAGGCCTTAAAAGCTGATAAGAACCCAAAATACTTAAGACCGCTAAAAAGCCAAGGTATATACGATCTACAAGAATGGCTTCAATGATAGTCGCAGACTCCAAGAAACTTATGGAAACCCCTTGATTTAATAATATAAAAAGTTTTATTAAAGAGTAAAAAATCGCGACTACTGAAGAGAAGATGATAGCCTTATTGATTTTCTTAAAATCCCCAATAGGCAAATAGAGCACCACCAACGCACCGGAAAGCAATATTTTATTCAACTCTGAAGTATCTTCGACAATTGTTCCGTTGAAAAGCAACAAAAGCGGAGTTAAGACAAAAAACATTCCCCAAACAATCGCTGGAATCTTTTTCAATTTTACAAAATCCTCCTTTTGGATAACGATTGGGAATAATACCGCCAAAACAATTAAAAGGATGTTGGGGAGCGCCCGTACGTAATCATCAAATGGGATCGTAAAAAAGAGTAGTAAAAAAAGATAGGGATATATGGTTCTAAAAAGTACGCGCACAGATTGGATATTGAAAAGCTAAAAATAAGAAACTAAACCCCAGTTTCCTACTTTTTGGAGCTGGAAAACTTTTCCTTCAGTACGAGCCAAATAAATTTACTGTTTCCTACCAGATAGCGCTTCCACATACGCTTGGGTTCCTGGATAAAACGATAAAACCACTCCAAGCCTGCTTTCTGCATCCACAAGGGCGCCCTTTTAGTGAGCCCTGCGACGACATCAAAACTACCTCCTACACCCATCACAAAATTCACCGAAGCCAATTCTTTTCGGTATTGGTATAGAAAATTTTCCTTGGTGGGAGAACTAATTGCTACAAAGAGTAATTGAGCGCCACTCTGGGCAATTTGTTTGGCTATCATGGGCGTCTCTTGCTTACTAAAATACCCATTTCGGTATCCTGCGATAAGCTGAGTACCATATTCCGTTTCATACAACTCTTTTACTTTGCAGACAATTTCTTCCTTTGCGCCAAAAAGAAAGATTTTATATCCCTTTGCTGCGGAAAGATTCACAAGATTTTCCATTAAATCAATGCCGGCAACCCTTTCTTTTAATGGTTTACCAAGTACCTTCGAAGCCCATACCACAGCTTGACCATCGGCATTAATGAGATCACTTTCGTTAACGCTCTTCCGAAGTTGCAAATCTTTTTGCATAGCAACGATCTTTCCTGCATTCACCACCACATGGTGAATCTGCTCATTGGCCTCAATGGTTTGTTCTACCAAACCCAAGGTTTCCTGCATGGAAAGGTTGTGAATGCGGGAATTGAGGATATGAATTTCTGGAAGTGCTTTCAAGCCCTTTTGGTTTAGGGGGCAAAGGTAATTAATTAATTATCCACATAAAATAGACAGGAATTTATTGGATTTCCCTGTAGTACTTTTTTTATTATCCATAGAAAAGGTCATAATATTTAGCAGTGACCTTTCATGCCATTTCAATTTTTTCTAGGTACAATTTGGCAAACACCAAATATATTCCCAAGATGGTTTCGTAAAAGAAGTTGGCGCTAAACGCCATCATCACAAAGGTGCCTGTAAGAAATATAATAGTTCCCAGACGCTTCTTAAAAGGTACAAATAATTTGTAAAAGACCCAGAGATACAACGACATACCAATCATTCCAAAGAAATAAAAAAGGTCTAAAAGACCAAACTGACTTCTAAAATGCATATCAAAACCGCCGCCAAAAAGGTAATTTCTCCATGTCCATTGATCCTTAATTAATGGAATCATTTCCTCCATGAGATAGGCATCCCTAAGAGAAACCAACACCGAAAAAAGCCCTCGTTCTTGCATTACTTTTTGAAGGCTTGGAGAGTTCAGGACCATCCAATCTATTAAATAATAGGACAAGAAAATCCCCAGGGAAATAGTCACAACTGCAGAAAAGATTCCCAACCATTTTTTGTGCCATCCAATAGCTATAAAAAGATACATGGCTAGAAAAAAATACGCAATCAACATTGCTTTCGTTCCAATACAAAATGAAGCCACTAATACAAGTAGAAAGAAAAGAATATGTTTGCTTTTTTTATGAATAAACTCTCTTGCTGCATAAAAAAGTGCAATCCAGTAAATATATGTTGCTGCCCCAGGACGAAGAATAAGTCCGTCATATCCAAAACGCAACCCCACATCTTTGTAAGTGCCAAAAATATTAATGCTGAAAATTACACCCACCAAAATACAAATGGAATTTACAATGAGGAACCACTTAAATACACTAGAAAACAAAGGATAATATTCCCATACTTTTTTTAGGGTTGTAACATATACCAATGCTAGTATTACGAAAATATATTTATCAAAAAACCATAAATTTTGTTGGAGTCTTTCTGTGGAAACCATCCCGAATTGACCAAGAAAGAAAATGCCCAGCAAAGCCGCAATTGGCCATAATTTTCGGTAGTCTGTTCTTGCAATTTGTACAGCGAAAAACCCCTGAAGCAATATTTTCAACCCTGCAGAAACCTTAAAATCCAAATGAAATTCCCTTTGCAATACCTTATAAGAAAACTCTGCCAGTACCAACAGCAGAAAAAACATTGCAAGTGGATTCGCAACTATTCTATAGATTGAGCTTTCTTTCTTCATCATACATTGTGTAAAAACAAAAGAAAATACTGAAAATTACAATACCCGATTGCCTTGCCAAATAGGATTCAACTATCATTGCCAACATAAAGTAAATAGCAAATATACTTGTCATAGGCCGTTTCTTCCATAATGGAAAAAGAAGAATCAAAAATAGCAAGGCTGGGATTAGTGTTCCATAAGATACTAAAAACTCAATGTATTGGTTATGGGCATTATACTCTCTGTTTTTGATATCAGATGTTGGGGCTATTCTTTTAGACAACTCTGAACGCACATTTGAACGGCCTACCCCTTTAAAAAATTGCTTCATGGAAATTTGCATTCCTGCTTCCCATAATTCTGGCCTTGCATCTTGCTTCTCGGTTTTTGTTTTTAAAAATATTGCTGAAAAAGAGGTTCGATATTGCTCTGATAATAACAGCAGAGCAATTAAAAAAATTCCCGCTGAAGTGAGCACAATAAAATAATACTTTTTCCTAGCCTTGGGAATATGCTTAAGGGCAATAAAGCACAACATAAATAGTCCTATCATTAAAGGAAGGCGAGCTTGGAGGAAATAAAAAAACACAAAAGCAATTAACCAAATAGCAATGGTTTGAGCTTTGATTTTTTTTGAAAGAATCAAACTTGGCAAGAATACAATTACAACAAGACTTGCCAAGTAACTAGTGTGCCAATACTGATTTACCTTTTCGAATAAAAAAAGAGTCCATGAAGTTGTGTGCCCCAAAAGGGCATATCTCTCAAAAATCGTAATTAGCAATAATATTAAATACAAAAGAACCCCTATTTGAAGTACTCTTAATGTCTTCTGAAAGACTTCTTTATCTAACCCTAAGAAAAGAAAAGGGGCTAATAAAAAATAAATATAATCGCCAAAATCATTTGATACATCAGTAGGGTGAAATAAAACATCAATAGAAATAATACTTACAAAAAGTAACAAAAAGGGCCAGAATTTTTGTGCTTGGCGAATAACATTATTTTTCTTTTGAAGAAATAGTTGCAATAATAGAAGCGCCAAGGATAACGCCAACAACACATGAGAGACCAATAGCCAAAACGGTAGCAAAAAAAGCCACAAATAGAAAACATATCCCCGTAGTTTCTGAATAGTATCCCCTTCAATAACCAAGAAACCTATTTGTTTTTTTATTGAACTGTAAAATTGACTGAGAACAGCTACTAATATCATCAACAAAATGAGGTTTGTGACCCAGTGAAAAGGAAGAAAGTTTTTCTTTTTAGAGATTTCACTAAGTATTTCCTTATCTATCATTAGCCATCCATTCCCTTTTAGCTTTGAGCTAGCTTGTAATTTTTTATCTATTAAAGTTGTGGAAATGTTGGTGCTACTGTAGGATATCAAATCATTGGCTGAAGCAAGTTTCCATTCCTTTTCTTGTGATTTTATGGAAATATCACCTAATGTGAACGCCCCTAGATCACTCCTACTCCAAAACACTCCCAAAAAGTCTATTCCAGAAGGTTGCTTGATGGTATATGATATTACTTGAGGGGATGATGCCTCTAAGGTTACTTTGTGATCCAGAATGGTCGTATCTTGAAATGCTGGTTTGATTGAAAGCCATGTCGTTGTAGTATAATCTGTTTCAACCGTATATGTTATGGTTATTGGCTTCCATTCTTTTTCATAGAGAAAAAACATATGAAGAATGTTCACAAAGAGAAGTACCGCAAGAGATACAAGTACTATTTGAAGCCATTTTGTTTTCATAAACTTAGCTAGGCAGAAAAATTATTTTCTGCTTCGGATTAATTTCGCAGGAACACCCCCTACGATGGTGTATGGCTCAACGTCTTTGGTGACAACCGATCCTGCCCCCACAATAGCTCCTTCTCCAACTGTAATTCCTGGTAAGACAACCACATTTCTACCTAACCAAGCGTTATCTTTTATGACAACTTTTTTAGAGCCTTCGGTGCCTTGAAGCACAATAGGAGTATCTACATCCTTATGGATATGATTTTGAGTGTAAATTGCCACATTAGGAGCTACAAGCACATAATCACCAATGCTGATTTCCCCTTGTAAAAAAACATTCTCATTTATTCTAGCGCATTTCCCCACATATAATTTTTTTGCGTCAGAAATATAAATTCCATTTTCAAATTTAGATTTGTTATCGTATACCATTACTCCAAGGATTTTCGACATATACCAAATCCTAATACTATTAAATCCTGAAAACAATCTTGAATGAGGTAATTTTTGGATTATGAGATAGTAAAAAACAAGTTTCAGCTTATGCATACCATTTTTTAAATTTAAATATTGAAATACTACCTGCCATCATCCCTGCAAAAGCCATAACCATAAAGCCGAAATTATTTGTAAACATAGGTACAAAAAGAGCAAGCATGATGGTAAAAAACATCATAAAATTCTTGGAAAATCTAGCATATTCATTTTTGACAATTGTCTTCGCCTCAAAAAGTTTATAGATAAAAAAGAAAAAAATCAAGATTCCAATTCCTATTTCTGTAAAGAAGCTAAAGAGAAATGCGTCGTAAATTGGCCCTCTGGAATTGATAACTTCCCATCCTAGTAGATCTTGCCCAATATTGTATTGTTTGTAAATATGATCCATCATTAATGAGGTTCGCGAGCCAAAGGTCCCAGGTCCAGACCCCCATGGAAAATGGTCCATATAAATTTCCGAAGCTTTCGTCACAATTTTCCATCGAACGTAATCACCACTTAAAGCAGCAGTATTAGCAGATCCAAAAAAAGCAAGGTAATAAACAGATAGTCCTAAAAATACAATAAAGAAAAAGAGTCCTCTTTTAATCCATTTGTTTAGTTCATTTCTTGTGGGATATGGAAAGAATATAAGAAATAAAAAGATGAAAAATACTTCCTTCCTAGAAAAGCTTAAAATTGCAAGAACTACAGCCAGTAAAAGCATTAAGACATGTCTCTTGTGAATGACATCACCCAGTGCGTAGTGTACATAATGCCAAATAAGAACATATAGAAAAAGAAAAATAGACAAACTTGGGCCAGATCCAAAAAAGGAAATTAAATAAAAGTAATTAATGCCTCTTTTTACACTATGTACCCCTAAGAAATTTCTGAAAGTGGTATGGTCTATGGCTTCAAAAATTGCTAAAAACCCTATCACTGCCACAAAAACCGTCATGATTCTTTTAAAAGAGCGGATAGTTTGATGTTTTTTTTCTTCCGAAAGACTTTGAAAATATAAGAAGTAAAAGAAAAATTGAGAGTAAATTATTATCTGAAAAAAGCCAAGAGGTATTAATCCTCTTAGGATAACCAGTAATGAACAATAAAGAATAAAGCCAATGACTACTAAAACCAAGTTGCTGGCCCTTTTTCGATAAATATAAATTACGATTAACCCCAAAAGAACAGAAATACTCAAAAGTTCATTTAAAATATTCACATTCATCCCTGCCTTCTTTGTGAGCTTGTCTGCAAATGGCTGTAGGATTAGTAGAATAAATAATAAATTTCTTAAGAACATAAGTTTGCCTCTTTTACATTACTGAAATAATGTTCTTTAAAGTATTCGGTTTCTAACGTACCTGATTTATTAAGGTGCGCATTTAAAATAACTTCCCCTAATTCTAATACCGCTACATCCCCGCTGTTTAAATCAAAGTATTTATAGGGTAAATCATCAATATTGATAAGAATTGGTTTAGCTCCCAAAAAAATACCTTCAATAACCGTTGTTGAAAAGATGGTGATATTATAATCGCACATTTTCAAAATTTCATAAATACTGTGATTTGGGAATATCTTTATATTTTCTTCATTAGAATAGAGGGATAAATCAAAATTAGGTTGCTTAGGCCGAATCACAAAAAGCCAATCCCTATGTTTGACCGCCTCTTTATTTATCATTTCCATGATGGCCTTATCTTGAATATTTTGAAGTGTCACGCAGTAGCAAATCGAAAAGTTAGACTTTATTTCAACGAGCGTTTCTGATAAGATTTCTTCTTTAATCAATTCCATTTGCATGCTTCCAATAGGGACAATATTCGCTGGCTCAAATATGAAGCTTGGATATCCTCTATTTTTTTCGAAAGCCCCAAAAGCAATTAATTTATCTGGATAGAAATCAGGAAATTTCTTAACTGCATGATAAAAAGGATGCCCTTCTCCTATAAAACCGTGTTGAGGTTCCAGCACTGGGATATTTAATTTTTTA
Organism: uncultured Alteromonas sp.; assembly: GCA_964495885.1. GTDB lineage: Bacteria > Bacteroidota > Bacteroidia > Flavobacteriales > Flavobacteriaceae > PALG01. Next base: position 91,218 of record CAZBWO010000005.1, read on the forward strand.
GCCGCCAAAACCATGGGAACTTTTGTAAATCCGCTCAAAAGAAAAACTGCTTTGGGTTTTACCTTACTGAAAAACCAATAAAAACTCTTTATTTCTGCAATACTATTTCGAATTGTTTTGGAATAATTAAAGGGAATTTCAAAGTCTGCACAAATTTCTTTAATCAATGCCTCATTCTTTAACTCAATATTACTGAATAATCGGTTTTTGAAAGTAATAAGTTTTAGGAAAAGGTCTGAAACTACATGTTTGGAGTGTACTTCTTTTGCAGAGTGGTGAGAGGTGATGGCCCATTCTACAAACAAGCTTTGCTCTTGACCTACTTTATCTGCCCAAGCATCCATAAAAATATCGTACCATAGCTCATTGTGTGGCCTTCTTTTATCTGCATTGTTGAAAAATAAGTAGTTGAATTTTTTTAGCTGAAAAAGATAGGGGATTCCGTAAAAAAAATTCTTTAATAGTTGCCACTTGTTGCGGGTTCTTAACTTATTACTGTACCCAACCTCTTTAAATTGTTGGGCATAATAAATTCCTTGTCGAAGCAAAGGCCAAACAGGCATACCTTCCGCAGTCTGTATTGTTTCAACAGGATAATTAGACTCTATTTCTTCTAATATATTTGATTTAAGCACCTTGCCTTTTTTGTAATAGTAATCTAATAGAATTTCTGTTTCTAAAGATTGCTATCCCAACAAAAATACCAAGAATGACACATTTAAGGAATATTACCCAAAGAAATTCGAACTGATTTAGCCAATCTTGATATATATAAGGGCTAAAACAAGCCATTGCACCAAGAGCAAACCATATCCCTATTCGAATTATTCTATAGGGGATATAAAACAACCTCTGGCTTACAAAGTATGTTATTGAAGTAAAGAAAATTTTAGTGATAATACTCGCATAAGCTGCCCCCATAAATCCATAGGATTTAATGAGAAAAAAATTTAAAACGATATTTACGAATGCGCCAAACAAGGTTAATATGGGAAGATACTTTGTCTTTTCAAGAAAAAATACACTGCTAAAGCTAAAATAAAAGCCATTGGCAACAAACGCCATTGCAATAATAGGGACAACCTTCCACGATTCATAATAGGTTGGGGCACTTATTAGGGTGAGTAGCTCTGGTGCAAGCCAACTAATACAAATAGCAATCGCCACATATAATATTACAATTCTTTCACTAACCCTGGCAATATTAGTCTTTGAGTTTTCATCGTTTTTCACCTGCTCAAAAAACCAAGGCGCAAATGCAGAGTTGACCCCCAAAGAAATGATATTTACTAATTTCCCCAATTGGGAACCCACATCAAAAAGAGCCACAAAACTCAAGGATTCCATTAAATTAAGCATCACCCTATCTACCATATTCATAGCCCATCCCGAAAGGTTATGGGGCAATAAAGGCATAGAATACTTTAGGAGTTTTTTCAGCACAACTAGATTAATGCCAAATGTAATTTGCTTCCGAAGACCAATAACACTCCACACAAAGGCACAAAAACTGGCAACTGCATTTGCCAGTAAAGCGCCTTCAGCTTTAAAGCCTAGGACCAAAATTAAAAAAAGGGTCCCCCCAATCATCACGCCGAAATAGGTAAAGTCTAAAAGTGAAGCTTTTTTGGCTTGTTGCTTCGCCTTTAATAAGGATTGATAAAAAAAGTATAGTGGTTGTAAAAAAATGGAAATTAGCGCTAAAATAACATAGGGATAAAAATCGATATTCTCAAAAAGGGGGTCTAAAATCCACTGTTTTGTTGTTAGTAAAAAAGCTATTCCAAAAAGGGTAGCCAGTAGAATGGTACTCACACTGGTCCCTAATATTTTTTTTAAATATGTGGGCTTTTCGTCTTTGTATTCGTAGTAATAGTAGGTAGTTGCCCCACGGAAAGAAAGTCCAAAGAGAATCACCATAAAAGAGATAATCGCTGTAGACGTACTTATAATTCCTAATTGGTCTGTAGATAAAAAAACCGTGTAGACCGGTAATAAAAAAAACCCTAGACCTCGCTGAAGTAGCGTAAAGAGGCTATATATCGCAGCATTTTGGGCTAATTTACCTTTTTTGGAAGGCATGCATTGTGTTTTGATTCTTTATTATTGCTCCAACTTTTTTTCTTCTTGATATATTTCAAGCATCGCTTCTATTGATGAGTGGATCTCAACCAATTTTTCCACAAACTCGCGAAAAGCACCATCGCCACCTTTTGTTCTCAATTGCCAATCTACATTTTCTTTGATATACTTTGGAGCATTTGCGGGAACTACACTTAACCCAACCGCTTTTAAAAGCTCCAGGTCATTAATATCATCCCCTATAAAAGCTACTTCATGTAGCGAAATGTTCATCTCTTTACATAAGGATTTGGCTTTAGACAATTTGTCCTTAACTCCCAAAAACACTCGGTCAATTTTGAGTTTATCTGCCCTTCGCTGTACTATTTGGGTGTTTTCCCCCGTCATGATTGCCAATGGGACTTCCAAATACTTAAGATATAGTACTCCTACACTATCACTGGTATTGAACCGTTTAAACTCCTGATTGGTATCGTCATAATACATGCTGCCATCTGTCCAAACACCATCAATATCTGTAATAACTAATTTTGGCAAGGAGTTCATTAGTCAATATTTTCTTTATAAATGATTTCATCCTTTGGCAGGCCCTCTTTCAATCGCTTCCCTAAAACTTGATCTTTATCCATCCACTTGATCCCGTCACCCGGGCTCAATAAATGGATGTCATTTATTGTTAAGATATGTCCTGCTGGAAGTGGGCGAAGTGTTGCAATAGATCTTTCCAGTTTATGCCTTGCAGATTTTACTGCCTCTTCTATTTTTATTTCTTCGGTTCCAAAGGAAAGTTCCAAATTTCTAATATCCCTCATCATACGGTAAATCCCATCAATTTCAAGAGACCCAGCTTGATCTGTTCCTTTCATTTGGCGATCTAGTGTAATGTGTTTTTCAATAATTTCTGCTCCCATTGCTACTGCTGCAACAGGGGTCGCTATTCCTACAGTATGGTCTGAATACCCTATAGTATATTGTGGATATTTCTTTTGAAGGTACGTAATGGTCCTCAAATTCACATTCTGGTATTCAGTAGGATATTGGGAAACACAGTGCAAAATGGAAATCTTCTCATGGTGTTTTGAAATGGTTTCTATTGCCTCATCCAATTCCCGGTCTCCAGCCATTCCTGTTGAAACAATAATTGGAATCTTTGTTTCTGCCAGAGCATCCAATAATGGAAGATTGGTTAAATCCCTTGAAGCTACTTTAAGTCGGTCTGGAGTAAAAAGATTTAAGATTGACAAGCACCCAATGGCACACAATGTCTCCACAAAATCCAACCCTTTCTCTTTGGTATATTGGTAGCATTCGTAATGTTGTTCGTCACTTAGTTCAAGATAAGCCCTATGTTCGCCATAGGTTTTCCCAAAGGAATGCGGGGTATCATAAGGGCGTGCCATCTGGGAGGCTGAAAGCTCCTGTTCCAAATCACGCTTGGTCAACTTTACAGCATCCATTCTTGGCAATTCTTTTCCAAATAATTTGTCGTAAACGGGGCGGGCCACTACATCAATAATTGCTTTTGCGATATCAACAGAACCATTATGGTTTTGTCCTATTTCTCCTATTATGTATGTCATTTATTATTTATTGATAATTTCAATATGTTTTTCTCTTCTTACATTCAGATAAATAGATGCCTGATTGTTTGTTTGGTTGTCTCGACGGGCTGTATTTTCTCCTAGATTTATAGTTGCTTTCTTTGTTCTTAATAGTCTTCGGCTAGTCATAATCTCAATATCATAAGAAGGGTTTTGACAGCTTGAATCGTATAAGATGTTATTCCCTATTATGCTAATCATTCCTTCCTCTTTGGGCTGAACTAAAATAGGTGTAACCCCCAAATAACAACCTTCAATGGTATTACCTTGAATTGTAACATCAGAAGGCCCATATCTGTTATGATATATCTTCCAGGGAGCCTTAGCAATGTGAATTGCCGATGCTACAAAGCCTTCTTCATTTTCATCTTTAACTTCTGCAGGAAGTTTGGGGAGTTGAGAAACTTCAAAAGTATTTCCAGTGATTTCCGCAAATTCAAAAGGAGAAAACACCCCAACATATTTAAAGTTTTTAAATCGGTTATTAGAAATCCTCACCTTTTGTGTGAGTCGTTTGTTTTCGTCTTGATTTGTATGCCAAGACCTTATTCCAAAATCCGCATTTTCTATGGTATTATTGATTATGGAGATTGGCCCTAATTCCCTAACATATTGGACTCCTCCGCTTTCAAAGCTTTGAGTATATTCACTGCCAATAAAAAAAACTCCGCTACCATAAGGGTCTAAATAATCAATTGTAAGGTGTTCATTTTTTACATCCAACTCCGGAATACCCACCAATTTAAAATAATTCCCTTCAATTGATATATCTCCCAAGCGAAGCTCTTTTTTATCAAAATTAGAATCCATAAATCCATGCAAGATAAAAACCCCTGTACGGCTATTTTCGCAGGAGGAATTTTTAATAGTTATGTTTTTTGTAATGTCACCATCAAAAAGCACCCCAACATAAAAAGCTCTGTTGGCTCCAAAGAGATTTACATGAACATTTTCAATTAGCACGTTTTGGGCATTTACAATAGTGAGCCCATTCATTGCGGGATCCTCCTTTGTTGAAGTTTCATTCCATTCAATAACTAGGTCTTTTACTTCAATATTAGAAATAGGCTTTTGAACGTCCCCATATTGGTAGTTTCCAGCAATTGGTTTACCATCTGGAAATATTTTACTGTAATAACGACCTGTTGTAGGGCCTTGAATAGTAAATATCCCTCCTCTTCGCGTTGAGAATCCATAATTGTCCCTGTCAAAACGAAGAATGGTTTTGTCACCCATTCCTTTCACCTTAACATTGTCAGAATCTACAACTATATCACGTATATAATAAACCCCTTCAGAAAACTGGATGGTTCCTCCACCAGAAGAGGCAACATCCAGCATCATTTCTTTCAGAAAACTGTGGTGCCTTTGTTTACCCTCTGTATCTCCATTTTTCCCAGGAATGATATTTGGATAAACCCCCCACCATTCAGGATAGAAAACAGGTGTATTTGATAATTTTATATTGGATACAGATTCATACCGGTACGATACAACCCCCTTTTTTGAAAGATCAAAAATTTGCCTTTTAGGGGCTCTAATTCTACCTTGAATTTCTAATTGAGTAGAGTCGTTCGCAATGACAAGCCTGCCCCCATCTGCAAATTGAAGGGTTACCCAATTTGGAACAATTACATGATCACTAACTTGGACTGGGTTGTTCAAAAGGATGTTCAGTGGGCCGCCATTTGATTTTGAGAGTATCACTTTGGTGCTAAATGGTTCTTTAGGGTCCCATGTTATTTCCTGTGCAAAGGAAAAAGTATAACACAACAAAGCAGATATGAACAAAACTTTGAATCTCATAGAATCGTTTTGAAGCGAAGGTAACAGATTTAAACTGAAATGTGCTTTCTGATTATGTAATTTTGATTGGCCAAACGGTCTAGGAAATCCGAAAACCGCACCTTCTCCCCAGCAGGTAATTTGATCCATTTGTTAGCGTCTTCACGATCAAGACTATCTGTTTTTGAAATAATTTCTTGAAATGTTACCTCATACAGATTTTGATCGCCTAAGTCTGAAGCCAACCGAAGGGCCCTGTCATAATCCTCTTGATAATCAACCGATAGATTGATATACTTTAAATTTTCAATTGTACTTTCTATGTCTATACAGCCCTTTCTGGCAGATTGGTCATTTAAAACAAATAATGTAAGGTACTCACTGTGCATTGGGTTATCCATTTCCAAATAAAGCTTCCACAAATAAGCAGTAGAGAATAATTCTGCAGAAACACCAAAAGGCACATTATTAGCCCGCACATAATCCAAGTTATTTTCCACCATTAGTGTAATCATCTCGTCTACTAATCCTGGATCTGTAAAAGGATTGTCCCCGGTTACTCTAAATACAGCACCCCATTGTTCCTTCAATGCAATTTCCAGCATTCTATCCACAACAGAAATAGCGTGTCCTCTATATATTTTATGCCCTTTTTCTTTCCCTACTTCGGCCAATGGAGTGTCCTCGGGCAAGGTTGAAGTACACAAGAATACATCTTTTACTTTATGTGCCTTGTTGAGTCGTTGGTATAGAAAATCAATTAAGATCGTATCGTGAAAGGGCTTTAAAACCTTTAGAGGCAATCGCTGTGATTTCAATCTAGCAATGAGTGCTATTCCTACATCCTCTATTGCAAATGAATCAAATAAATGGGTCATATATTCTTTCCCTTCATCGGCCCTTTTAAAGCTTCCGTCAGAAAGAAATTTTTTATACATCACTGTACGATAGGGCAGCTCTGTTTTGGTTGGGTGCTTTTTATAATCCCCTAATGCCAAGCTATAATGCTTTATTTGTTGGACCATTACCCCAAATTCATGTGGGTATAGAGATACTTGGTAGTCAAATTTGCGATTGTTTCTTGTGAGGGTGATGTGTTTTTCCAAATACGTACATCCCTTAGCCATGGCCATCAGCGGTATTTCAGTTGGATCCAGTGAATGGTCTGCAAGCCCTGTTTCGTATTGTGGATATTCGTCCCTAAAGTAATCTAAGGCATTAAGATTAAGATCCTCAACTTCCGTAGGATAATTACTAAAACCATGCATTAAACAAACTACTTGATCACCAATAATATTCAATGCATATTTTATCTCAAGATTGGTGGCACATTGGGTTTCCAGAATAAAGGACACATCATTGTATCCTGCCATTTTTTCCAACATCACCTTGTTGGTAATATCTGTGGCGTGTAGTTTTATAAATCGAAATCCTTCCGCATAGCAAAAATCAAAAGAAGGAATGTCCAAAACACAGGGAATAATGGGTAAGTCTATTTTATTACAATGCTTGAATACTACCTTCCAGTCTTCAAAAGAAAGGGTATTCTCTTCATAGATTTGGTATTTGGAATAGTCTTGTACACAAAAAGCAGCAACCTCCATGACCTGTACGGTAAAATAGTCTGCTCCGGCTTCTTTAGCAACATTGGCCAACTCTAGGGTATATTCTAAGCTTCCGTTATGATTGAAAGCGCTTTCTGCAATGATTTTCACTAACTATAAGTTTTTGTAAAGATACTACTTAATTATGGTTTTAAGGTAAGAGAGTCTATCCTGAAAGCCTCGGCAAGTCGTTTGTCCCCGCCGTGGAAAGAAAGGTTTCGGAGCACCTTTAATGGGGTTTGGAATTGATAAATCACAAAATATTGATCATTGTATTTTAACACATCACTCTTTTCAAAATCCCCCCAAAAAATCACTTTAGTAGAGTCCTTGTTGAAAAAAGCTTTTTGCTTAATATAGGTTTTTACTTCTACTGGGGCCACATCATGTTCCAAACGAAAGGGTTGTTCCCCAATAGTATCTGCTGTCAAAGGGAAAATTAGTTCATACCTATCCCTTGTTTTGTGATATAGTATTGTACCCGCTATTCCAAATAACTTTTTTTGCATGGAGGAATCCAATTCTTTATGAAAAAGCCCTTTTTTTGGATGCTTTAGTATGTAATATCTATTATTTTGTAAGTTTACATTCCCCTTTTTCAATTGAATTTTTAATGAATCCATTATATATCTAACTAGATACTGGGAAGCCATTATAGATCCTTTAGTGTTTAAGTGATTTGGGTTTCGGTAATAACTGCTATCCATTTGATAGAAAGCATCCACTTCATTAAAATCCAGCATCTTTTTTCCTTTAGAACGAACATACTTTGCAATAGCTTGGGATGTGGTTCGTTCTCTAACACTTTCATTGTATATCTTTGAAGGGGCATTGACAAATAGCAGGGGGACTTGATGATTTTGAAATAAGTTTATGAGATCGTCTATATATTTCTTTTGTTTTTCTGAAAGATCAAACACACTATCACTTCTCTTATTGTACTTTTCCTTAAACTTATTATATTCCTTAGAGTCATAATGTATAGTGTAGGTATTAAACCCCTTGTAGGTGTCTTGTGTTCGAAAATATGGAAATCTATTAGAAATAGGTGTTAAGCTATCCCATTTGGAATGATTTCTAATAAGCTTGGATAGTGCCTCTGGTTGTTCTCTTAACGGAAAAATACTATTAATTGACTTTGTTTTTTCCCAAGAAAGTGGAACGGGGTCAACCGCTTTAAGGTAAAATGATTTATATTGTTCGTTTACGGTTTCAAAAATGTTTGCAGAAAACACATTGATTACTGCCAGGTCAAGATGGGAATTCCGCAGTACCATGTCTGCTATCACTTTGGTGGCCGTTAATTTCTGTGCTCCACCACCAAAATTGAATGTATTCACATCAAGTTCTAATTCAAAAATTCTAGGGTCAAAACTGCTATATGTCTGTGAGTTGCCAAAAAAAGCTAGAGAAAGGGAATTCTTTTCTAGTTCTTCAAACCCTTTGATGGTATTTCTGTATTGATGGTTTTGATAAAAATAGGGGTCAAGAAAATTTAAGCACAGAAGCACCAGCCCAATCAGTATTATAGATTTTAAAAAAAACTGCCCCATTTAAAACTGAAAATAAATGAATTCCTTTGGGGCATCTCCCCCATATATTCCAAATATAAAAAGTGTCATGATTGCAATTAAATAAAACCCCCACCTAAAAACCAGGAACTGTCTATTAAACAATTTTAGTGCGCCAAAACGATTGTGTATTGCTTCGAAAATGAGTAAAAGTAAAATTCCGATTACAGCAACCATAAATTCTGCTTTTTCCAAACCACGCCCATACAATCCGTTTATATTCCAGTCCTTTATTATCATGCTGTTTTCTATAATTAACATGGCATCTTGGAAAGAATTTGCCCTAAAAAATATCCAAGCAAAACAAACTATGGTAAAAGTAAATAACATCCAAAGCCCGCTTCCCAGAAAGCTACTATTAAACCCCACCAATCTTTTATGGGTTGACCAAGAAAGTCTTTTCACATACTTTTCAATGACGATAAAAGTTCCATGTACTGCACCCCAAATCACGAACGTAATGGCAGCGCCATGCCATAAACCACTTACCAAAAACACAATGAAAAGATTAGCATAGGTCCTGTAATTTCCTTTTCTACTTCCACCAAGAGGAATATACACGTAATCCCTAAACCAAGTGGAAAGCGAAATATGCCATCTACGCCAGAATTCTGTGATGGAGCGGGAAAAATAGGGGGAATTAAAATTTTTCATTAAATCAAATCCTAACGCTCTGGAAATTCCAATCGCGATATCACTATAGCCAGAAAAATCACAATAGATTTGAAAAGCAAAGAAAATAGTTGCCACAATCATATCCATACCAGTGAATTCTGTAGGATTGTTATATACTTGATTTACTAAAATTGCCAATCTATCAGCAATGACCATCTTTTTAAACAACCCGAAAAGAGCCAATAACAAACCGCTTTTAACACGATTGTAATCAAAATCATATTTTTTATAAAACTGAGGCAGCAAGTGGGAAGCCCTTTCAATAGGTCCTGCTACCAACTGTGGAAAAAAAGCTACGAAAGTGAAAAAAGGGAGCCATTGCTTTACAGGCTGGATCCTACCCCGATAGATGTCAATTGTGTAGCTTAAGGTTTGAAAGGTGTAAAAACTTATTCCAACAGGAAGAATAATATGCAATGCGAAAGAATCTAAACTTCCCCCTAAAAAATTGAATGTATTAACGAAGGAATCAATGAAGAAATTAGTATACTTAAAATATGCTAAAAGTCCTAAGTTAGTTGTTAGGCTTAAAATTAATAAATTTCTCTTTCTCCCTTTTGAGGTGGATTGGAAGATCCATTTACCAACAAAAAAATCTACACAAGAACTAAAAATTATTAAGAACAAAAACCGCCAATCCCACCACGCATAAAAGACATAGCTTGAAATCAACAAGAACAAATTCCTAATGGTTAGGTGTTTGTATACCAGCCAATAAACTGTAAAAAATACAGGAAAAAAGATTGCAAAATCAAATGAATTGAATAACATTTCCTGTTAATTTTTATATCCCCACAAAGTCCAAAACTTGTTTGTTTTGTGGGATTGTTAACTTTTTAAATCCTTTATGTGCCACCAAAAACGTAATGATGTCTGCTTTTTCTATTGCTTCTTCTGTAAGAGTAAGTAACCTGTCATTCGCTACCTCCAGATTAGGCTCCACCTCAAGGGTTTGGAAATTCTGCCTTTTAAGTTCTTCTGCCACATACAATGCGGGCGATTCCCTCAAATCATCAATGTCTGGTTTAAATGCCAATCCCATACAGGCAATCACTGCATCGCGTCCATTTTTCAGTTTGAATTGAAGGGCTGCATTTTTGATTTTTTCTAAGACCCATTCTGTTTTGTATGTGTTGAGCTCCCGTGATTTTCTAATTAATTGTGCTTCCTCTGGAAATTCTGAAACGATAAACCAAGGGTCTACCGCGATGCAATGACCCCCAACTCCTGTTCCGGGCCTTAAAATATTTACCCTAGGATGTTTATTTGCCAATCGTATGAGTTCCCAAACATCAATCCCCGCTTTATCACAAATAATGGATAGTTCATTTGCAAAGGCTATTTGATTGTCCCGCGAGGCATTTTCGACTAACTTGACCATTTCAGCTGTTTTGGAATTCGTAGGATGTAGTTCTCCTACCACAAAATGATTGTAAAACTCCATGGCCTTTTCCGTAGAAGCCTCATCAATTCCTCCAATCGCGCGGTCATTGTGTTTCAATTCATATATAATATTTCCAGGGAGTACCCTTTCTGGGCAATAAGCTAAATAGATAGCTCCTTCCAGCTCCGGACGATGCTCAAAAATCAAATCGCGTATTTTTTCTGTTGTCCCCACTGGGCTTGTAGACTCCAAAATAACCAGAGCACCTTTTTCAAGTGTAGGGATAAGGGCTTTAGTGGCAGAAAGCACATACGCTAGGTCGGGTTCGTGGTTTCCCTTGAAAGGAGTTGGGACAGCTATGAGGTACACATTAGCCTTCACTGGTGCTGTAGCGGCCTTTAAATGGCCTTCTTTAACTACATGGTGAACCAACCCATCCAAAGCGGGTTCCACGATATGAATTTTCCCTTGGTTGATAGTTCTCACCACTTCTTCGCGAATATCCACTCCGGTAACTTTCAAACCTCTACTTGCAATAAGCCCTGCTGTGGGCAATCCGATATAGCCCAATCCCATCATCACTACATTAGGTTTCTCTTTCATGTTATAACCCTTTAATATATTCTATTATTCTTTTTACCGCTTTTCCATCTCCATAAGGATTGTGCAATAGGCTCATTTTTTTGTATGCTTCGGGGTCTTCCAAAAGTGTTTCCGCTTCTGAAACAATTTTCTCTACATTCGTCCCTACTAGCTTTACAGTGCCCGCCTCAACTGCTTCAGGCCTTTCCGTAGTTTCACGCATTACTAAAACTGGCTTGCCGAGGCTAGGAGCTTCTTCCTGTACCCCTCCACTATCTGTTATGATAAGATAGGATTGATTCATCAACCACACAAATGCAGGATAGGCTAAAGGTGGTATTAATGTGATATTTTCAATACCGTCCAACAGCTCAAAAACAGGCCCCTTCACTTTAGGGTTGAGATGTACTGGGTAGATAATCTGTACGTCTGAATAATTCTGGGCCAACGTCTTGAGTGCCATACAAATATTAATAAATCCTTGGCCGTGATTTTCCCTTCGATGACCCGTTACTAAAATGATCTTTTCAGATATAATATGTGTTTTAAGTTCTCTAATCTCTTCGTCTGAAAAGTCTTCAGAAGAAACTTTCTCAACACTATAGTTTAGCGCGTCAATCACTGTATTTCCTGTGACGATAATTTGTTCGCCTGGAACATTTTCTGCCAAAAGATTCTCTTGTGAAGCAGTAGTGGGAGCAAAATGATAATCGGTCACTCTTCCAGTGATGCTTCTATTAATTTCCTCTGGAAATGGTGCCCATTTATTGAAGGTTCGTAATCCTGCTTCTACATGGCAAATTTTTGCTCCTGAATAGAAACCCGCAATGGAGGCAGCCATGGTTGTAGTAGTGTCACCATGTACGTAGACAATATCTGGTTTATAGGATTCTAAGATGGGTTTTAGAGCTGTAAGGATTGAAGCGGTTAGAGTATATAAATCTTGGTTGGGCTTCATCAAGTCTAAATCATAATCTGGGCTAATCCCAAAAAAAGATAATACTTGATCAAGCATTTCCCGATGCTGGGCAGTAATACATACTCTCGTTTCAAATGCTTCTTCTGCTTGAAAGCCTTTTACCAATGGAGCCATTTTAATGGCTTCTGGGCGGGTGCCAAAAATAATTAGGTTTTTTCTTTTTAGCATTGAGTAGGCCTTAAGACTTATGATTTCTAGCTATTTGTCTAAAATAAAAGAACAAATACCTGAAATAGGAAAAGAGCATAAATGCCAAAACTAAAAGAATTGGATAAACAATGTATTTATTTGAAAGTAATCCATCCTTCTTTTTTACTATGTGTGCTTTATTAAGCGGACTTGCAATTTCTTTAGAAAGAGCCATTTGGTTAAGTAGTTTGGTATTCTGCTTCTGAAGAAGCATCTTCGCCTCTATTAAATTACTTGCGTTTGGATTGATTTCAACACTTGTAGTGGTGGGGCCTTCTTTCTTGGCGGCATAGCTTTTAAGTATCTCGTTTATTAATGATAGGCTAGCTTTGTTTTCTTCAATATTGATTTCATGGCTGCTAATAACTTGATTTTTATAGTTGAGCAACAGTTCATTAGTATTGATATAATTGAAGATGTTTCCTATCTCTTCACTTTTTGTGAGTTTATTTGCGGTAACCTTAACTTCATAGAGGTCATATTTGCCTTCAAAATAATCCTTGGCAGAAATCTCTTCATCGTTAAAATCAACAGACCTCAATAATATTTCAAGACCCCTATCATTCACCTCATAATCATCTAAAATATCTTCATAATCTACGATAGGTTCGTATTCTATACCATAAATATAAGGTTGGGCAGGATCCATTTTCAAAGCTTCCATTGTTTCAGGATCTCTGTCGCCAATCTCCTTATTAAGATCCTCCAAGGCATTTGTAACATAATCTTGCAAATTATAATTCACCTTGACAATCATTGTAGCTTCATGATTCGGCTGTATGTCTATCTTATTATACCAAGCATAGCCAATTCCTAATAGTATAAGAATTAATAATATGTACCAGAGTTTAATAAGATACTCTAGCCCGCTATATGCTAATGCAATCCAATTTTTTAGGATTTGTTTTAATTTACCTATAGCATAAAGCAAATCAATTTCATCATGTTGGTTTTCGTTCATAACATTGAAATTAAAGTCTATTTATGAGCTCCCTTAAAGCGTTTTCCCAATATTTTATTTGTATCCCTAAATGTTGCTGTAACTTGGTCGTATCCAAAACACTATTCTTCGGACGCTTTGCAAATGTAGGATAATCATCTGTTTTTACAATAGCCGTTGTTTTAGAAAACCCGGCTTGATTCACAATAGCTTTGGCGAAATCATACCAAGTAATTGCTCCTTTATTGCAAAAATGATACGTTCCATACACTTTACTTTCCTTTTCAATTATTTTAAGAAGCATTTCTGCCAAATCATGAGCATTGGTAGGGCTTCCTTTTTGTTCGGTGGTAATTGTTAATGATTCCCTTTCCTTTGCTAATCTCAAAATGGTCTTCAAAAAGTTCTGTCCAAATTCAGAATACACCCAAGATGCCCTCACAATAAAATACCTCGTGCTAATTTTCTCAACGTACTGTTCCCCCTTCAATTTTGATGCGCCGTATACATTAATAGGGTTTGGTTCATCTGTCTCTACATAAGCTCCCTCCTTAGACCCATCAAAAACATAGTCTGTAGAGATATGAATTAAAACCGCCTTATTTTTTTCACAAATAGACGCAACATTTTTAACTGCTTCCCCATTTACCAGAAATGTTTTTTCAGGCTCTTTTTCAGCTTGATCTACTTGAGTATATGCTGCTGTATTAATACAATAATCATATGCTCCCTTCGCAAAAACCTCCTCCAATTGTTTTTGTTCTGTAATATTCAGCGATTCCCGCTCAAAAAAATCAAATTCCCAGCTGGGATATTGTGTTGCTGCTTGCTGAAGACACTTCCCCAATTGCCCATTAGCACCAGTCACTAGAATCTTTTTCATGAAATAACTTCCTTAAAGCTTGGGAGTTTCAGGTCTTTTTCTGAAATAATCAAAGCCTCTTCGGGAAGATGCCAATCCAGCTGAAGGGTTGCGTCATTGTAGATGATTCCTCCTTCGGAAGAAGCATCATAAAAATGATCGCATTTGTAGCAAAAAATAGAGGTTTCAGATAGGGTGACAAATCCGTGGGCAAACCCCTTGGGGACGAACAGCTGTATTGTGTTCTCTGCGGAAAGCTCCAAAGAAAAATGTTGTCCGAAGGTGTCGGAATCCTTGCGAATATCCACTACGATATCCAATACTTTACCGTGTGCGACCCTTACCAGTTTCGCTTGGGCCATTTTACCAGTTTGAAAATGAAGTCCTCGAAGGACCCCTTTTTTGGAAACTGATTGGTTGTCCTGCACAAAGTCTATGTCAAGCCCCGTAGTATTGGCAAAATCCTTTGCATTGAACGTCTCTGAAAAAAGTCCTCTTTTATCCTTAAATACAGATGGCTTTATATAAAAACAGTCTATTAGTGGTGTTTTGAATACTTCCATGTTAGTCCAAGCTCAATAGGTGTTTACCGTAGCCACTTTTCAGTAACGGCTCAGCCAATGTATGTAATTGTTCTTTGCTAATATAACCCATTTCATATGCCGCTTCTTCAATAGCTCCAATTTTCAATCCTTGTCGTTCTTCTATCACCTCAACAAATTGAGCTGCTTGCATTAGACTGGCAAAGGTTCCTGTATCTAACCATGCTGTTCCTTTGTCTAACTTGCTCACGCTCAACTTCCCTTTTTTTAAGTATGCATTATTTACATCTGTGATTTCCAGTTCACCACGCTTACTGGGTTGAATCCCTTGAGCTATTTGCACTACCTCATTATCGTAAAAATAAATTCCGGGTACCGCATAGTTGCTCTTGGGATGTTGTGGTTTTTCTTCTATGGAAAGAACCTTTCCGTCTTTATCAAAATCAACAACACCATACCGCTCTGGGTCATGAACATGGTAGGCGTATATTATTCCGCCATCTGGATTGTTATTTGCTTGAAGAAGCTCTTTAAGTCCAGACCCATAAAATATATTATCGCCTAGAATAAGTGCCACTTTTTCTTTCCCAATAAACTCTTTGCCAATGATAAATGCTTCTGCCAGTCCGTTAGGTTCTTTTTGTACAGCATAATGAAAGGAACATCCAAATTTACTTCCATCCCCTAAAAGCTTTTCAAATAATGGGAGATCCTCTGGGGTAGAGATGATTAAAATCTCCCGAATTCCGGCATACATTAATGTAGACAATGGATAGTATATCATGGGCTTATCATAGACGGGCATGAGTTGCTTGCTCACCGCCAAAGTTAGTGGGTGCAATCGTGTCCCAGAGCCTCCTGCCAATATAATTCCTTTCATAGCCTATCCATATTATTTAAATACCAGTTTATCGTTTTTTTAATGCCTGTTTCAAAGGTTTCCTCTGCTTTCCATCCTAGTTCGGTTTCAATTTTAGAAGCATCTATTGCATACCTAAAATCATGTCCAGGCCTATCTTTTACAAAGGATATTTGTTCTTTATAAGAAGTTTTCTTCGGTTTCAATTCATCTAAAATACCACAGATGGTCTGGGCAATATAAAGGTTTTTTCTTTCGTTTCGTCCACCAATATTATAGGTTTCCCCCAACTTGCCATTGTCAAGAGCAAGTTTTATTCCTTTACAATGATCTTCTACATATAGCCAATCCCTAATGTTTTGTCCGTCTCCATAAATTGGGATAGGTTCTCCTGCAATCGCTTTCCGAATAATGGTAGGAATTAATTTTTCGGCATGTTGATGGGGCCCATAATTGTTGGAGCAATTGGTGGTAATGACCGGCAAACCATAGGTGTGGAAATAGCTCCTTACAATAAAATCTGAAGAAGCTTTTGATGCACTGTATGGACTATTGGGTGCGTAGGATGTCTTTTCGGTAAAAAGCCCCGTTTCACCTAAAGTACCATAGACCTCATCAGTAGAGACATGAAGAAAACGAGCACTTTGAAATTCCTTTTTTAATTGATTGGGGCCATCCATCCATAATTGATAGGCAGCTTGCAACAGTTGAAATGTTCCTACTATGTTGGTTTCAATAAATGCTGCAGGACCCGAAATGGAATTATCTACATGCGATTCCGCAGCAAAATGAACAACTTGTTGAAATTGATATTTTTCAAAGAGTTCCTTTACAAGGTTTACATCACAAATATCGCCCTCAATAAATTCAAAGTTTGACCTTTTGGCTACCTTTTCTAAATTTCGCAAATCCCCTGCATAGGTTAGCTTGTCAAGGACGATTACCTTATCCGTATAATTTTCAAGGGCATAGGCTACGTAATTAGATCCTATAAAGCCGGCGCCCCCTGTAACCAGTATGTTTTTATTTGACAAAATATATTATTTAAATATTTGCTCTAAAATTTTCTCAGTAATAAGATACGTGGGTTTTACTCCGGTTGTGCCCAAGCCCCCAGAGGCCAACGTACTCCCAGATTCCAATGGATTATCTGATGCATAATATGCATATCTAACCACTACTTTACTGCTAATGCTTCCGCGTATTTTGGAGGCCGCCTGAATAGCCTTTTGATAATGCGCTCCTTCCATTTCCAAGCCAATGACATTCCAAGTAGACCTATGGAAAAACCGAAGAATATCCCTATTTTGAAGTGAAGTCCCCAACACCGTAATCATCGCGCCAGAGCATACATTCATATCTGCTGGAAACTGGCTTTTCTTCAGTTTATTTTTAAACGGGTAATTATCTGCTGTTCCTTCAAAAATATGGGAGGAAGGAATCATGATATCCCCTTTGCCGCCATCCAAAATTCCCGCTTTGCCCATAATGGAAATAGAACTAACCTTCAAATATTTTTTCCCTTCATTGGTTTCGTAGGGGCGCAATAATTCATCCATCGTTTCATACGCCTGTTCCCCAAAAGCGTAGTCCATGACTAAAATAATTGGGGCTTCAGAAGGATCTTCAAATGCTTTTATTTTCTCAGCATCAAACAATTGTACATCAATGTTGGTCCCGCTCTCATCCTTCAAATACACCATCCCATGTTGAAGTGCACATTTAGTGACTTTTTCCCGCAATTTAAACTGATCTGGCTTGCTTAATGTTTCATACCATTGTAGCGGGGTTTTGTCTTTCTTTTCAGTGGCGGAAAGTGCTTTTTCGGCAAATAAGCTATTCATCACGCTATGCATATTCGCGCTAATGATATGCAATGGTCTGTCTAACCATTGTTTTTCGTGCAGTACTTTTTTTATTCTTAACGCCCAACGATCGCCATGAATATGGTGACCCAAACGTTCCCGTAATACCGGACTAAAAGTAATAAGCCGTTTGGTTTGGGTTAAAGTTTCCGTAAGGGCCCCTTTTCCCAGATAATAGATGATTTTTAAAAATCGGTGTTCATCTTCTTTGCAGGCAAATTCAGGGTAAATTTCTGATACTTCCTCAAAGGTTCGCCCTAAAAAATTTGCCGTATGGGTCAAAGCAATTTCCTTGTCTTTCTGTGTAAGCTTCTTTTTATGAACTACTGCCTCTTCCAGCTTTTCCCAGTCCCTAATTACATCGCCTCTATCATTGATGAGCACCTGTTTCATAATCTTGTGCGATTCAATGTAAAGAAACGTAAGGTGCGTTAGGATATCATAAATTTCGCTTCGGCCCCGGGTAATTTCAATGTTCATCTGTTCTGCATCTATGCGGTAACAGTTCCTTCTTCGCTTTAGCGGAATGATAGGCTTAAAATGGGACTGATGGTATCCTTCATCACTGGTAAGATTGATGTAGGTACATTCTTCAATTCCGTAGGGCAATCTGTCAATTACATACAGTAACCCCTGAAGCTCTATTTTTTCCTCTGCAATAGAACCGTAAATTTCAGGGCGAAGGATTAGTAAAGATTCCCGAAGCGATTCCCCGCTTATCCCCATGGGCTTGTAAAAACCCCTGTTAAAGAGATGCCGCATGGTAATATACAACCGTTCAATAGCTCCTGAACTTTCTTGTGCGCGGGTTCGCTTATGTGCTTGTAACGTCTTCATGATTTGGGGCAAAGATACTACTATTTTATCCTTCAAGTTTTACGAGAGCGTTAGCAATATTCCTATCGTTGGAAAGTCTGGGGACTTTATTCTGGCCGCCCAATTTTCCTTGGGATTTCATATAGGCTTGGAAGGCCCCCTTTGGTAATGCTTTTATTTTCAATGGCTGAAGGACCTTTCCTGCTATCAAATCATAATAATAACTATTTTGACGTTGCATGGAAGCATCCAAATAATCTGCTATTTCAGATAGTGTTTCGGGTGGGTTTTCAAATTCAATAAGCCATTCATGAAACGGAAGCTCACCTTCTGGAGGGCTTGTTTGTGGAGCTACCGTAAATTCTGAAATAGAAAATTTAAACTCCTCTTGTGCGTCCTGCAGTGCTTGCTCAACTTCCTTTCCTATCACATGTTCTCCAAAAGCTGAAATAAAATGCTTGATTCGCCCGGTTACCACAAGTTTATAAGGACGGGTGGAGGTAAACATCACCGTATCGCCCAAATTATAAGCCCAAAGTCCTGCATTGGTGGAAATAATCATCACATAATTCACTCCCTCTTTTACTTCTCCAATGGTGAGACGTTTTGGGTCTTCGGAAAAAAATGTGTCTGCTTCCACAAATTCATAAAATATCCCCGCATCCAATTGAAGCAACAAGCCTTTGTCATTTTGCATATTCTGAAAAGCAAAAAATCCTTCCGATGCAGGATATAGTTCAATGCTATCTACTTTTCTTCCTATAAGGTTTTCAAATTTGTTTCGGTAGGGCTCATAATTTACACCCCCATAAATGAAAAGCTGGAAATTTTGAAACAACGCTCCTACTTTCTTTTCGGTTTTTTCCACCAATCGTTCAAAATACATTTGTACCCAAGACGGAATTCCGCTAATAATCGTCATATCCTCTTCTTTGGTTTCCTCAACAATGGCATCTACTTTTTTCTCCCAATCATCAATACAATTGGTTTCCCAGGAAGGCATTCTATTTTTTTGAAGGTACTTGGGAACATAATGTGCCACAATACCAGATAATCTTCCCAATTGAATACCGTTCTTTTCTTTCAGAATAGGGCTTCCCTGTAAAAATATCATTTTTCCATTGACCACCTCTGTATTTCCCGTTTCGTGTAAATAACATAAAATGGCGTTCCGCGCAGCGCGAATATGGTGGGGCATAGACGCTTTGGTTAGCGGAATATATTTCGCTCCAGAGGTAGTTCCTGAGGTCTTGGCAAAATACATTGGTTTCCCTGGCCAAAGGATATCTTCTTTCCCTTCAACTGCTTTTTCTACATAAGACCTTAATTGTTCGTAGTCTCTAATGGGTACTTTTTGTATGAAGTCTTCATGGGAATTGATTTCCGCAAACCCATGGTCCTTTCCAAATTGTGTTTTTGCGGCAGTGGAAATTAACTCGTCAAAGACTTTTTCCTGGGTTTCCACAGGATTACTTGCCCACTGTGCAATTTGGCCTACAACGATTTTAGCAAAAATTTTGGCTCCAAAAGCTTTTAAGGACATGGCTAGTTAAAGTCTATAAAATTTGTTGGATTAATAGGGTACCCATCACTCCACAATTCGAAATGAAGGTGTGGGCCGGTGGTTAGTTCCCCTGTGTTTCCCGTCGTTGCAATTACTTCGCCTGCCCTAACTAAATCTCCTTGATCCTTAGAGAGGGACGCGTTATGCTTGTATACCGAAATTAGGTTGAACCTATGCTTTATAATTAACACATACCCCGTGTCTGAGGTCCATCCCGCAAAAATTACAGTGCCTTCAGCAACCGCTTTTACTGGGCTATTTTGAACCGCTATAATGTCCACCCCGAAGTGTTTTTCCTCTGGGTTATAGTCTTGTGAGATGCTACCTTTGGTGGGGGGAAATAATACAAAATTCACCTGGGGGTTGTCTGTAAGCGGATTATATTTATCCTCTTGCTGTACCTTTTCGCGTAGTAAGGAGTCTTCTTTTGTTGGTTGAAATTGTGCTGCATCTATCTCTCTTTGCACTGCTTCTAAGATAGAATCCTTGTTAAAATCTTCCGCCTTGACATCGCCAGTTAACACTTTTTTAATCGAAGCGAGATACTGCTCATTTACCTGTAATCTTTGTTCCAAAGAATCGGTTTCATATGTAAGTTCTGTCGCCCTTTTTTTTAGGCTCGTGGATGCATATCCGGGTATGTATTCCCTTAAAGGGGTTAATGAAATGAGCAATGTGGTAATAGCTATTAGGAATAGCGCAAAAATAGTGCTAAATACAAATACATTTAAGCGGCTTAATTTAAAGGTAAAACGTTCTTCAAAGGTTTCTTCGTTAAGAACTACCAATCGGTATTTGTGAAGTAGTTTCTTCTTAATCTTTTTTCCTCTACGTTCCTTTTGACTCATCTTGTTCAAAAATATATATGCAAATGTACACGGTTTATGTGAAAGTTAGCCTTAGAACGTTGTATGTGCATATTTCTTGTTACCTTTGTGCTATAAATTTCTTAAAAATGGAAGCATTACTTTTACCTTTAGCAATTGGCCCTTGGCAAATTGTATTGATTGTCCTCATCGTATTGTTGCTTTTTGGGGGTAGAAAAATCCCTGAATTAATGCGCGGACTTGGTAGTGGTATCAAAGAATTTAAAGATGCCTCAAAAGATGATACTGGAGATTCCAACGATAAATTGGAAGACAAAAAATAATATCCAAACCCATTAAAAAAACCCGAAGTATTTTGCTTCGGGTTTTTTTATACGCTTATTTTTTGTTTACTCTATTTTGGCAGAGCGAATAATTGATTCCAGTTCAAACTGAAGATCTCTCTTTTCCATAGAAGGGGCATAAGTAAACCCTTCCATAATCAAATACCGGTTGTTTTCTTCATCCCTAATGGCAAAATTAACAAAAGGACCCGCCATAAATGCATCCTTCACTTCCCAGGTTCCTTTGGTCTCGTATGCAAATTTTCCGTCAATCTCTGTGGAAAACAAAAATGGTGAAAAGGCCTCTTCCGTAATGAAAAGTCCGTCATCTTCCACCGGAAGGTAGCCAGAGCCTATAGTGTCACGCATCATGACAATATCCCCAATAACTGAAGAGTCATTTTGTATGACATTCAGGGGTACTTCATAGATCAATAAATTAGTGCTTCCGTTAGATTTCAGATCCTTCCGAAGCCAATAAAAATCATCACAAGCGGATGCTACTCTATACGCAGATGGAATCTTTATACTAACTCCAAAGCGTTCTTTAAGTGAGTCTATTGTTAAGAGTGAAATAGTGGTTCTACGTTGTCTTTCCTTTATTTCGAACGCTTTAAAGGTATTCACCAATTCATCGTGGTTTTCATTTAAAAGAGAAATGATTTGCTCTTCGGAAGTCCCTACCACAAAGCCCCCTATTTGAGGCCTTGCATAAACATCTTTTTTAATTCTTACAGCGTTTGTATCACCTAAACTAACATGTAAAAATGATCTGTATGTTCTTGCAAAATCTGAAAAATTTTCTGGCTGTAGTTGGCTAATGGAGAAAATGGGTTCTATTTGTGGCAATCCATCTGCAGGAGCTGCAAAATATTGTCTAATTTTCTCACCTACGGAGTCATTCCACAACTCGTTTGTAATCACCACTTGTAATCCATTAATAGCTCCTACCGACTCTTTTAGGTATCTTATCTTTTTCTTATCTGATGAATCACACGAAAAAAACAATATGCTGCAAAACAGCAAAGGGTATAACAAAAATTTCATATGGAACGTATTTTGGTGAAATGAAACTAGCTTTTGGAAACTTTAAGCTTCATTCCTGGTTTTAGTTTGCTACCGCTAATATCGTTCCACTTTTTTAAATCTTCAATAGAAACGTTAGGAAATTTTCTGGAAATGCTCCAAAGGGTGTCTCCTTTTTTAACCGTGTAATTAGCAGCCGTTACAGACGTGTTGGTTTTTTTTGGTGTAGTAGAAGAGCTGCCAGTAGTCCGCTTTGGGTAAATTGTTAGACGCTGGCCAATCCGTAAATTAGAGCTCCGAAGTCCATTCCAGCGTTTGATTTGGCTCACTGAAACGCCATATCTGTTAGCAATCCTCCCTAAATAATCGCCGCTTTTCACCCGATATCGAATTTTATCATTTTGCGTGAATAATTCCGGAAGGGGTTTTTCGCGATCATTAAATTCTTTTGTTGCCAATGCATAAATCTCATCTTCGTAGCTCACAAACTTTCCAATGGCGTCCACCGGTAGCCTTAACGCATAATTTTTATCCTTAACTTTTGGAATGATTCCCAGTTTATAAGCAGGATTTAAAAACTGTACTTCCTCCAATTGCAGATTGGTGACTTTGGCAACTTGCTCTAAGGAAATCATGTTTTTTACATGAACAGTATCTGTGGCAATAAAGGGAAATTTGGGGCCATTGCTTTTAAAGCCGTGTTCTTCTGCAAATTCAAAAATATACATCGTTGCTAGAAACGCTGGCACATATCCTGCGGTTTCCCTAGGTAAGTGCTGGCGGATATTCCAATAATTAGTGTGCCCTCCAGACCTCCTGATAGCCTTTGATACATTCCCAGGACCGCTGTTGTAAGCTGCTAAAGCTAGATCCCAGTCATTTAGGCTTTTATGTAAATCCTTAAGATATTTTGAAGCCGCTTCGGTAGCTTGAATAGGGTCATTCCTGTCATCAACATAGCTACTTACCTCCAGCCCATAGATCTTCCCAGTCTGAAACATAAACTGCCACAAGCCTTGGGCACCAACCCTTGAGGTGGCCTGTGGGTCTAGAGCAGATTCCACGATGGCAAGGTATTTCATTTCCATGGGCAAGCCCTGGCGGGCAAAGGCCTCTTCAAACATTGGAAAATAATAATCACTTAATGCCATCAAACGCGCCATGGTACGCCTGCGATTTTTAAGGTATCCCTTAATCACACTTTCTAAGGAGGGGTTATATTCCACGTGAAATGGAGTGCGGGCGTTTAATTCTTCCAATCGCTGTTTTAATACCTCAGTGGAAAGTTCTTCATATTCAACAGGAGCATATTCCTGTTGTACTACAGAGCCATAAATCTCTTCAAAAAGGTCGTTTTTATATAGATGCTGTAACCAAATGGAGTCAATTTTACGAGCGTTCTCCATATCCTCCAAAACATAGAGCACAGAGTCTTTTACTTGTGCAGAAACAATAGTTTGCGGGAGCTCACTATCTAAATTGCTGGCTGTTAAGGTGTCTACAACTTGTATAGTTTTAGTGGGTAACTTTCTGGATAAGCTGTCATTTTGAGAAGATAATTTTTCCTCTTCTTGGGCAAATACCCCAAGAAAAGTAAAGCACAATAAAAACAACAAACCCTTGTGAAACATAAGTTTGAAACGCATGAGTAGGCTAAATATTTTGATAAAAATAAAAAATTGAACGCAATCACTTAAATTTTATTTTGTAAAATTGTGATGACTCACATTTTATACATGTTATGATTAGGTTTCTTTTTCTTTTCCTGTGTTTACAATGTTCGCATATATATGCACAAGATTGGGTACAAATAGGAGATGATTTTGATGCGACAAAAGCATACATTAGTGGGAATGGCAATACAGTTGCCGTAGGAGGATTTTCTGGAAATACCATTAAAGTTTATGATATTCTTGATGGCCAATATGTTGAAAAAGGGCAGGGCGTTGTAAATCAAGGAAGCATTATTGATATAAATGAAAATGGTTCGCGAATTCTTACTTTTGAAGGCGGTCCCATTTTCCAGAACCCATTTATATTAAGGGTTTTTGAGTTTTCCAATGACGAATGGGTTCAATTGGGGGGAGACATTTCAGATAACAATCCAAATTCTACTTTTGGCTTTAATTCTATTTTTGATAATTCTGGTAACAGGATTTTTATTAACACTTTTCTAGCGAGTCCTATTGGAGACCCAACAATTGCTGAAATCTATGTGTACGAATGGTCTGGAAGTACTTGGCAACAATTGGGTAATACCATCCAAAAAGAAGCCAGTAATTATGGGAGAGGAGCTGACTTTTCAGGAGACGGCAATTCATTCATTGTAGGTACATTTGGAGATGGAACCCCCGCTATTTCTTATGCTGATGTATATGAATGGGATAATGGGAGTTGGGTCCAAAAGGGTAATACCATAACTAACAATGAACAGGACCGCTTAGGTTGGGAAGTGGCCATAAATGATGATGGAAGTATTGTGGCCGTGACTATCATTGGAGATGAAAGTGCTGGGCCTTTTACGGGAAGGGTAGAAACCTACCAATGGCAAAATAATGATTGGGAGGTCTTTGGGGGGGCTGTTTTTGGATCGTTTCAGCAGGAGCAATTTGGATTTAGTCTTGAGTTTGATGAAGACGGGGATACTTTCATCGCAGGATCTATTGAACAAGTTAATCTAGATCGCCAATCTTCTGTTAAGGTATATGAAATAAATGGCAGTAATTGGCAACAAAAAGGACAAACTATTTCATCAGATTTTGAAGGGGCAAACTTTGGATTTACTGTTTCCATCAACAATGCGGGAGATAGATGGGCGAGTGGAAACCATTATTATCTTTCTGGGAACACTGGCCCTAACTTTGCGAAGGTTTTTCAAACCGAAGAATTCTCTATTCCTGCCCCTGCTGAAGCTTCATTTGTTGTGTACCCTAACCCATCCAGAGGCGAATTCACAATTTTCACAAATGAACTCTCTAGTGCTTTCTCTTTAACAGTTCTTGATCAATTAGGAAAATTGATTTATTCCGAAGAATATATTGATGAAAGCTCTTTTAGTCTGAATTTGGATCTACAACCCGGATTTTATTTCCTTCGCCTAAAAGACAAAAGCGGAACACCCTTAGGGGTTGAAAAATTAATCGTTCATTAATTCAATATTGCAGCAATCCCAGGCAAGGTTTTTCCCTCCAACATCTCAAGCATAGCTCCACCTCCGGTAGAAACATAAGATACTTTGTCTCCAAAATTAAATTGTTTTACCGCAGCAACACTATCTCCTCCTCCCACCAAGGAAAAAGCTCCGTTTTTGGTGGCCTCGGAAATGGCTTCACACACCGAAATGGTTCCTTGTGCAAAACTTGGCATTTCAAATACCCCAACCGGACCATTAAATAAAATGGTTTTGGAATTGGTAATCACATCTGCAAATTTTGTTCGTGTCTCGGGCCCAGCATCCAGTCCCATCCATCCTTCGGGTATGTCATTAATGGGGACAACCTGTGATTCAGCGGTATTAGAAAAATCATTGGCCGCTAAGGTATCTGTAGGCAAATGTACCTGTACATTTTTAGCTTTGGCTTGTTTCAGAATTTCCAATGCCAACGCTTGTTTGTCCTCTTCAACTAAGGAATTACCAATCTTTCCGCCCTGCGCTTTCACAAAGGTAAAAGCCATTCCACCTCCAATAATCAAGTGATCTACCTTGTCCAAAATGTTTTCAATAATTGTAATTTTTGAAGACACTTTGGCTCCACCAATGATTGCTGTAACTGGCGATTGACTATCTGAAAGAACCTTATTTACATTTTCAATTTCAGAAGCCAACAAATATCCAAAACATTTTCGGTCTGGAAAAAATTGTGCAATTACCGCAGTAGAAGCATGTGCACGGTGTGCAGTTCCGAAGGCGTCATTCACATAAATGTCTCCCCATTTTGATAATTCTTCAGCAAAAGAAACCGTTCCTTTTTCTTCTTCCGGATGATACCTAAGGTTCTCTAACAGCAATACTTCCCCAGACTTTAGATTGCTCACTGCTTTTTCAACTTGAGTACCGATACAGTCATCCACAAAACGAACTTCCACTCCCAAAATATCGCTTGCTGCGGCCACTACATGGCGTAATGAAAACTCCGTTTCTTTATTTTTTGGTCGGCCCAAGTGTGACATTAAAATACAGCTCCCGCCATCTTCCAATATTTTTATAATGGTAGGTTTCGCCGCTTCAATACGTGTGGTATCTGTGACTTGTTGGGCGTCATTCAAAGGGACATTAAAATCTACCCGTATTAGCGCTTTCTTATTTTTAAAATCAAATTGGTCAATCGTTTTCATGAGTTCGTTATTAAGCTTCACAAATATAACTTTTTATAGCACGTATGCCTTTTAAAAAAAACGTAAGTTTGCTTATGGATTTTTCTAAGGTTGTAGGACAAGAGCATCTTATATCCCATTTAGAAACCACCCTTCAGCGGGGTCGGGTTGCACATGCACAACTATGGGTTGGGCAAAGTGGAAGCGGCTTACTTCCACTTGCGCTTGCGTATGCAAATAGACTATTGTCGGCACATTTGGAACAAAGTTCATCAACCTATCTTCAAGCAGTTCAGCGAGTTGCGAATTTAAACCATCCAGATCTTCACTTTGTGTATCCGGTAAACACCAACCAAAACATAAAGAAAAACCCAACAGCAAACCAATTTTCGGAAGAATGGAGGCAATTTGTTTCCAACAATCCATATGGATCCCTTTTTCAATGGTTTCAGCATTTAGGAATTGAACACAAACAGGGGAATATTAGTGTTCGGGAAGCTGAAGACATGTCAAAAAAGCTTTCCTTGAAATCCTATGAAGGAGGTTACAAAGTGATGATTATTTGGATGGCCGAAAAAATGAATACAGAGTGTGCCAACAAGATTCTAAAATTAGTAGAAGAGCCTCCTCAAAAAACCGTTTTGCTTTTGCTAACAGAACAGGAAGAGCAACTTTTGAACACCATCACTTCAAGATGCCAGAGGCTACAAGTCCCACTGCTTTCTGAAGCAGCTATCGCAAAGGCACTGCAAACCCAAATGTATTTAGATGAAAACACTTCCATAAAAATCAGCCGACAAGCGCATGGGGATTATAACAAGGCGTTGCAGATTCACGCCAAAAGCGATGAAGCGCTTGTCTTTGAAAAGTGGTTTATTGATTGGGTGCGTACTGCGTTTAAAGCAAAAGGCAATAAAAAATCGGTACAGGAATTGTTGTTTTGGAGTAGTGCCATGGCAAAAGAAGGAAGGGAAACGCAAAAAAACTTTTTGGCGTATTGTGAAGAATTGTTCAGACAAGCACTTTTAAAAAACTACCAAGCAGATTCCCTTCTGTATTTGGAAACACATGATGCTAAATTCTCTTTGGAAAAATTTGCGCCGTTTATTCACCAAAACAATATTTTTGAAATTGTGGATGCCCTGGAAAAAGCAAGTTACCATATTGAAAGAAACGGAAATGGGAAAATTATTTTTTCTGACCTTTCAATGCAATTAACACGGCTTATCCACCGAAAAGAAGCGCTATAGTTTTTGTCTATTGCTTTTTGTTGATGCGATTGACACTTTCAATTGATTTAGGGGCAAAATAAAGCGGTTTAAGGGGGTTTTCCTTTCGAGGCCGTAAATTGGTAGTCTAATTGCAAAACCCGCCCTTATGGGGGATTAAATTTGATTTTTAGGCCTTTCTAAGAACATAAATGACCGAAGAGTGCTCTTTGGTTCTTTTTGCTTTGAAATTGGATCTCCAAGCTGTCCAAAGTGCAGTCAGAGATAACTTTTTCCCAGATTTGTATTTTTCAGATAGCAGACAAACATAATATGCATCGAAAAGCATGGGATGAGTTTTTACTAATTCGGCCTTATTTCGAAAAAGCTTCGGAATACTCTCCCGCGAAAAATGCCATAAGTGTCTCGGAACATCATATGCTGCCCAAAATTCTTTATAGTAAGTTGCATCAAAAGATTTGAAGTTGGGCACTGCTATAACAAGATGCCCTCCGTTTTTTAGTATATCTGTAATTTCAGAAATTGTCTTTTCCAAATCTGGAAGATGTTCCAAAACATGCCATAGGGTGATCACGTCATACTCCTTTCCGGTAAAATCTTCTAGTGATGCTTTTAATCCTATTCCTTTTTTCTCAGCTAGCGAACGAGCCTTGGGGTTTATTTCCACCCCTTCTGTTATCCATCCTTTCTTTTTTGTGGCAGTTAAAAAATCACCTGTACCAGCTCCAATGTCTAAAAGAGACCCCGGCCCTTTATTAAGCGAATTAACAAGCCTTGTTTTTTTTCGAAGGGAATATCCTTTTACGGTTTGATACAGAAAATTAAAAAGACCCTTATTGGAGTCGGTGTGGGAAATATATTGGTTGGATTCGTAGTATTTAGGGAGTTCCGAAATTTTTGGTTGTGGTTGAGTTATGAGCATTTCCGTTTCAGCATTGTATAACAAACTGAAAACCTCTCCAGTAACCAAAAAGTCTTTAGTTTGAAGATAATGATTTGCCTCTTTTATAGGAAAAGAATCTTTTTGTTCCACGTGAAACATATTATATTTATCTACCCATGTAAACCAATAGCACCGAAATATCATTAGGAGAAACCCCGCTTATTCTTGAAGCTTGGCTTACGGAGGTTGGTTTAATTTTGGAGAGTTTTTCCTGTGCCTCATAAGAAAGGGATTTTAATTTAGAATAATCAAAACCTTCAGGGATGGCAATCCCCTCCAAACGCTTTAACTTGTCTGCGTTATTCTTTTCTTTTTCAATATATCCGGCATATTTTACCTGAATTTCGGTTTGCTCTAAAATCTCCTGATCGAGACTTTCTTGTTGAATATACTCTTCAACCGATGCTATCGAACGCATATCTGCCATGGTAATTTTTGGTCGCGAAAACATCTTAAACATTTTGTCGCTTTGATGAACCAATGAAGATTTTTTGGCCTCTAAAATAGGGTTGATTATTTCGGGGGCCACACTGGTCTCCTTAAAAAATTGAATAAAATTATCACTTTTGGATTGCTTTTCTTCCATCCTTCGCATGCGCTTTTCAGAAGCCAACCCCAACTCAAAGGATTTGGGTGTAAGCCTAAAATCTGCGTTGTCCTGTCGAAGCAGGGTTCTATATTCAGCCCTGGAAGTAAACATCCTATAAGGCTCTTCCGTTCCTTTTGTAATCAAATCGTCAATCAAAACGCCTATATAAGCTTCATCCCTCTTTAACACAAAAGGATCTTTTTCATAAACCTTCAGAAATGCATTCATGCCAGCAATTAAGCCCTGTGAAGCGGCCTCTTCATAGCCAGTTGTTCCGTTTATCTGACCTGCAAAATACAATCCATCCACAAGCTTCGTTTCTAATGTGTGTTTTAGTTGTGTTGGGGGGAAATAATCATATTCTATTGCGTATCCTGGCCTAAAGAACTTTACGTTTTCAAACCCCACACAAGCCTTTAGCGCCTGGAATTGGATTCCCTCTGGAAGTGAAGTCGAAAAGCCATTGATATAATATTCTACCGTATTCCAGCCTTCTGGCTCTACAAACAACTGATGTCTTTCCTTGTCTGCAAATCGATTGATTTTATCTTCAATGGATGGACAATAACGAGGTCCAATACTTTTTATTGAACCATTAAACATGGGCGACCTATCAAATCCTTCCCGCAACAAATCATGTACAAGTTCGCTAGTATAGGTCATATGACAGGCCCGCTGTTGAGTTAATGGCTTTGTTTGGTCTGAAAAGGAGAACTTTTGTGGATCATCATCACCAGGCTGAATTATCATTTTAGAAAAATCTAAGCTTCTTCCATCCACCCTAGGAGGGGTTCCGGTTTTCATTCTGCCAGCATCGAAACCTAAATCAACTAAGTCCTTTGTGATGCCAACAGCGGCTTTCTCTCCGGCACGTCCTCCGCCAAATTGTTTTTCACCTATATGGATAAGTCCATTTAAAAAAGTCCCATTGGTTAAAATGACGGCTTTTGATTTAATTTCTATACCAAGAGAGGTTTTGACTCCCTTTATTCGGCCGTTATCAACCAACAAACCGGAGACCATTTCTTGGTAAAAGTCCAAATTTGGAGTTTGTTCTAGCATTAGCCTCCAAGCTTCTGCAAAACGCATTCTGTCACTTTGAACCCTTGGGCTCCACATTGCTGGCCCTTTCGATTTGTTAAGCATTTTAAACTGAATGGCAGAAAGGTCTGAAACAATCCCGCTGTATCCTCCCAATGCATCAATTTCACGCACAATTTGTCCTTTTGCAATACCCCCCATAGCAGGATTACAGGACATTTGCGCAATGTTTTGCAAATTCATTGTTATCAGTAGTGTTGAAGCTCCAAGATTAGCTGCAGCTGCAGCTGCCTCTGATCCTGCATGCCCAGCGCCCACTACAATAACATCATACCTTTCCTTAAACATTATAAAATTGTTCCACGTGAAACATTTATTTCTTAATTAGAGGTGGCAAATATAGGTAATAGGTTGAATATCAGAAAGTTAATTTTAGTAAAGGGCTGAATATCAAGACAATAAGGAATTAATTTTAGAAAGAGACTCGTCCTCCTTCTTCCTCATTTGTTGAATTTCTACAGTGGATTTATCTTTATAACCACATAAATGGAGTATTCCATGAATCATAACACGGTATAATTCATTAGAAAAAGAAGTGTTGTAAGTGGATGCGTTTTCACGGACTCTTTGAATAGAAATATAAATTTCGCCATGTATCTGGCTACCCAAAGAATTATCAAAGGTGATGATGTCTGTGTAAGTATCGTGTTGTAAAAACTCCAAGTTAATTTGATGAAGATAATCGTCGTCGCAAAAAACATATAGAACTTCTCCTAAGCTACAATCCTCATTTCTAATAACATCTTCAATCCATTTTGAAATTTGCTCTGCATGACTTAAGACAAAATCATTATTTGAAATAAATTCAACCATTATTTGAATTGAAATACTTTTGAACTTCTTTTTTATATTTAGGTTGTAACGGGAGTGCCTGCCGATTAAGTATTTCCTCTTGGTTGAAGTACTTTTTAATGTCTTCGGGTTTCAGGCGCAATGAATTATTAAAATCTTGATTGTTGGTTTTAGATTCCCTACGACTTTCCTTTCCTTGCTCAAAATCTGCTTCATCCAACTTCAATAATTCATATTGTAATTTAAGCATTTTTTCAAGGGTGCGTTGATTAAATCCCTTGTCCAACAATTGTTGTTCAATGCCTTCCATTTCTTTTATAATCTTTCCGCCGTCACCATTTAGACCTTCTTTGCTTAGACGGTCTTGGAGTTGATTTCTTAGTTGCTGCTGCTGCTTATAAATTTCATAAAGCTGTCCGCTTAAGTCCTCACTGAATCCATCCCTTCCGTTTTCTCCGTCTTTATTCCCATTTCCTTTCCCATTAGCTCCTCCTTCCCCACTATTACCTTCTCCTCCTTCTCCATTATTACCTTCTCCTTGGCCCTCGCCCTTTTCTCCTTGCCCTTCGCCCTCGCCTTTTTCGCCTTCTTTACCTTGACCTTCTTGCACACCTTCTTGCATGCTTTCAGTAAGGCTCTTTTGTTTTTGTATAATATCTGGTAGCTGAAAGCCTTTTCCCTGGCCTTGACCTTGGCCTTGGCCCTGACCTTGGCCTTTGCCGCTGCCAGGCATACTCATGGCTGCAGATTGCATATTTCCTAACAAATCACTTAGTAGAATGGCCAGTTCATTGGCGCCTGTAACAGTATATTGCTGGCTTGCAAGACCCGATCTAAATTGATTTTCTGCAAGCCGCTCTAAAGACTTGCCAATATTGAATGAGATATTGGTAAGGGATTCATTGATTTTGTCACCAATTAATGGTTGACGAAGCGCTAAAGCGAATAAGCTGTCATCAATGTGCTGAAAATTATTCTTTAAATCGTTTTGGGTGTTCAATTTTTTTCCAAAAGCAGCACTTCCATAATCAATTTGCCTAAAATCTTCCATTAAATCCTCTTGTTCAAAAGAGAACACCACGAGATTGTCCAAAATTTGACGAAGCATCTCAATGTCTTCATTAATGGTATCCATTTGACCCTGCATCATTTGTTGCTGCATTTGTTGTCCCATCTGCTTCATTTTTTGGCCCGCCTTTTTCTGACTTGGGCTTGCGCCTTCCGGGTTTTGTTGCTGAAGTTGGTCTGTCGCTTTCTGCTGTTCCTCCTCTACGGTTTTTTCCCCGTTTTGGTCTTGGGGGATGTCCATTGGCTCCTGAAGGCCCTTGTTTTCCTCCTGAAGCTCTTTCATCTGTTCTTGGTATTCTTCAAACTTTTTGTTGAGCTCTTCTTGTTTATCGATGGTGTTTTCGTCTTTTGGGGCATCTGCCAACTTCTCTTGTTCTTCCCCAAGTTTAAACAACTCTTCCGCAAGTTTTTCAGCTTTTTTATTTACATAATACCGCTTGGTAAGCTCTACAAGCTGTTCCAGATTCCTTTCCTGGTTTTTGTTTTGTTTGGCTAACTTTTCAAGTTTTTCTGAAAGCTCTTCCTTGTCAATTTTTTCTTGAAGGCGCTGTAGCTCCTCTAGCAATTCTTCATTCTCTTCCAAGCGGTCTTCGTTTTCCTGTAAGCGTTTCTGAAGTTCTTCCTTGTAAGGATCCTCTTCGGTGTCTTCTTTATTGAATTGCTCCAGATTTTCTTTCATTTCCTTAGAAAAATTCTTCATCATTTCTTCCTGCTGTTTTTGCCGTTTCAGAAAATCTTCCAGCTTCCTCTTATCATTCCAATCAAGTTTTGTCTTCTCCTTCTGTGTACGGTTCAGCTCTTCCAGTTGACGGTCTTGATCTTTCAGTTTTTCAAGTGTTTTTGAAAGATCTTCTATATTTTTCCCTTGTTGTTGTAGTTGCTCACTTTCTAATTCGTCCTTGGTAAGCTTTCGGAAGGTAAACAGCCCAGATTTCGTAGACTTAAAATTATGGATTGCATCATTGTCGAAAACTTCGAAATAATATTCATAGGAAACTCCTTCCGTCAGGCTTAAATTCCCGGGAAAAGTATACACGAACTGGTCAAAGTTGGAACTGTTTATTTCCAAAGGAAGTGTTTGCCTATCGGAAGGATTTTCAATGGGATAATAGACCAGCTGTAGCTTGGAAAGACCATAATCATCTGAAACTTCTCCCAGAAAATAATACGTTTGAAGCTGGGTGGTGTCCTGCTTTGACGAAACAGAGATCTCTGGGTAAGCATCCTTTATAACTCCCAATGTGAATGAAAGATTTTCATACTCCTTCAATTGTTCATTAGAGGTGGTGATGGCATAATCAAGTTTCTGATATACGCGCTTTTGAAACTGAAAGAACGCATCCGAAGACTCAAAAGAGTACAGGGTGTCCTTTTCCTTCAGTTGCACTTCGTTGGTGTTTCTTGTATTTACTTTCCAGGTCACCTTGGTGCCTTCGGGAATGGTTGCATTTCCAGAACTCTTCAAGGTTTCATCCCTTTTTCCCGTATAGGATGGATAGTCCAATTCCATTTCAAACCCCAACAGCGTAGGGGTTTGAAGCACCTCAACGAAATAATCCTTAGAAGTAACTTTGTTGGCAGAAAGTTTAAAATTAAAATTGCTTGAGGGTTTTGGAAATGTAAATGAAAAAAAGCCGGGAGCAATTTGTTCCAGGTAGTATGCCTCTTCATTAAACTGAATGGTCGCATTTTCAGGAACGACCGCGCCTTCCGTTTTTACTTTTACTGTGAACGACTGATTTTCTATGGCTTTTAGCTGGTCGTTCATTAAGACAAAGCTAAAGGGTGCTGGGGGCTCATAGGCGGTATCATAATGTACCACTCGCTCATAGCTGTTGGTAAACAGGTCTTTGTCCCAAAAAAAGGTCACGAGCACAATAATGAGCACAGGGATTGCGGCGAATTTAAGGTACTTGGTGTTT
Source organism: uncultured Alteromonas sp. (assembly GCA_964495885.1). GTDB lineage: Bacteria > Bacteroidota > Bacteroidia > Flavobacteriales > Flavobacteriaceae > PALG01. Next base: position 125,252 of record CAZBWO010000005.1, read on the forward strand.
TTCCCAAATCGGATTGCACTAACAAATGGTATGGGCTGCAGTTCTTCAGACTTTTGATCAATACTTGCCGCAAGCAATTCTGATTGCCGCTGATTTTGATTCAATTGTATCACATTCAAAAGTTTGTCGCTTACTTCCGGAAAATGATTGCCAATAATACGCGACGCTCCTTCATAATCAATGCCTTGTTGGAGTTTGAATAGTTTTGCAAGTGGAAAAATTATAAAACGCGCAAAAAGTGCTAATTCTACAGTAACAAACACCCAAAACAAGATGGCCCTTCCGGTTGGGCTAAGCCATAAAAAATGTTCTATAAAAAGTGTGATGATAAAATACAATAACCCAATGGCAAAAAAGAGGATGGCTCCTTTAATAAGTTCATTGGTATAATACTTCCTAATGAACTGCTCTAATTTTTGCTGTATGATGCTAAATGTGCTCAATCCAGATACTTTTTCGCCTAAAATAAAACAAAAATTATTCCTAAAATTCAACTTTCACAAAGATTTACAAAAGAATATGCGCTTCCTTCAAATCATTCATTGTAAAAGAAAAGTATTAGTACCTTTGCGCCCAAAGAAAAAGTTATGTCAAAAAAAGTGAGAGTTCGCTTTGCTCCAAGCCCCACAGGACCTTTACATATTGGGGGGGTGCGCACGGCTTTATTCAACTATCTATTTGCAAAAAAGCATCAAGGTGATTTTCTGCTTAGAATTGAAGACACAGACCAAACACGCTATGTTGCTGGTGCAGAAGATTACATAATGGAGGCCTTGAACTGGCTAAACATTCCTTATGACGAAGGCCCAAAGAAAGAAGGGGAAGTTGGTCCTTATCGACAAAGTGAGCGTAAGGAGATGTATAAAGCATATGCCGAAACACTTCTTTCAAACGGAAAAGCCTACTATGCATTTGACACTTCAGAGGAGTTAGATGCCCAAAGGAAACAATACGAGGCAAACGGAAACACTTTTATATACAACTGGCATAATCGGGAAAACTTAAAAAATTCACTTTCACTATCTCCAGAGGAGGTAAAGACTAAATTAGCCCATAATGAAGAATATGTGATTCGTTTTAAGTCCCCAAAAAATGAAACCTTAAAATTACAAGACCTCATTAGAGGAGAAATAACCATTGATACTAACACGCTGGATGATAAGGTGCTTTTTAAAAGCGATGGAATGCCCACCTATCACCTAGCCAATATTGTTGATGATCATTTAATGAATATCACCCATGTCATTAGAGGTGAAGAGTGGTTGCCTTCTTTGGCGCTCCATCAATTGCTGTATGATGCTTTTGAATGGGAAGCCCCGGCGTTTGCCCACTTGCCGCTTATCATGAAGCCTGTTGGAAAAGGAAAATTAAGTAAGCGGGATGGGGATGCTGGAGGGTTTCCTGTTTTCCCGTTAGAGTGGAAAACTGAAAAGGAAACCTACATGGGCTATCGCGAGGAAGGCTATCTTCCAGAGGCGGTGGTAAATATGCTGGCATTGCTTGGGTGGAACCCGGGCACGGAACAGGAAATTTTTTCGCTTGAGGAATTGGCACAGGATTTTGATTTAGCACGGGTACAAAAAGGAGGTTCAAAATTCGATCCTGAAAAAGCAAAATGGTTTCAACACCACTATTTCCAACAACTGGAAGACGCACAAATCATTCATGGGTTTGAAAAGCTTCTTAAGCAAAAAGGAATTGCCAAAACTTCACATCTTCCAACAATTGTTTCCTTGTTGAAAGAACGCGCTTCTTTCGTTTCCGACCTTTGGGAACAAGGGAATTTTTTCTTTGAAGCACCTTCACGGTATGATGAAAAAGCGGCAAAAAAAGCTTTTAAAGAGGATACTTCGGAAATTCTTCTGCAAGTCATTTCATTGATGAATGAGACCGCCGATTTTTCCGCAGAAAACCTATCTGCTAAAATCAAGGGTTGGATTACCGAACAAGAAATGAGCTTCGGAAAAGTTATGATGCCATTACGGCTTGCGCTTGTGGGTGAGATGAAAGGACCTGATGTGTTTGATATTTTTGGGGTCCTGGGAAAAGAAGAGTCAATCAATAGAGTTGTGAGCGCTATTAAAATGATGGCAAAATGTTAGTCTTCATACAACGAAAACTTCATTAGTTTATATTTCCTTAGTTTATAGCTAACTTGGAAAAGGTAAATTTCCTCATTTCCAATATGACTATAAAAAAAAAGGTCGTCTTTGGTAGAAGCATTTTTGTCGATATAGTCTTTAATTTTTTGGTAATACCCATAAAGCAAGATTGTATTGCTGTCAAAAACAATCTTTTTTGAAATTTGCTTGTCAAAGGTCCACCCCTTTAATATTTTGTGCCAAGTAGGCGCCCTCTCATAATATACATTTACCTCTTTCTCAAAAGTATAAGCTGTATTATGTGTTCCATCGTGAGTGTTTATTGCAATTATTTTTTTTAGGTAATCTTTCCTTTTTTTTGGGTCCTTTTTTAGGCTTTCTACAATCAAATCATTGACAATTAAAAAAGGCTCGTTGTTTGTTGTGAATAATCGTTTTGAGAGAAAATTGTCTTCGTTCATGGGCAAGTATGTTTCCCAAATTATTTTTCCATTATTGTCTATTTTTGAGATATAGTATGTGATTGGTTCCTTCCCAGAACGATTAGTTAAAGTACTACGAACATAGATTTCTCCGTTTTCCAATATCTCTACCATTCCTGTAGCAATACTGTTATATTCTCGAGCACTGCTATAAGCTTGATTGGGTTTAATCACTGGCGAAGAAGCATTCTTATAAGCTATTGACGCTAGAATATAGTCCTTAGATTTTAGTTCAAGAAAAATCTCCTTTGTGTCTAGCAGTTCCCCATTATAATTGTATTTACTAAGAAAAATCTGATTGGTGGTTGGTTGGTTTCCATCGTCTTCAACAATACTAGACAGCAAATAAAATCCGTCTTCCTGCACCTTAAGTAAAGCATAACTCATTTGATGATCCCCGCGCTTTAAGGGTTTTGGAATGAAAGATACTTTTTCAGCTTTTAATGTTTGAAGGTTTATTTTTTTGATAAAAAATCTTTTAGCTTTAATTTTAGAGGCCAGATCTTCTACTTTTTCTTCTTTATTATTGAATCCTAATTTATAAAGTATATCTCCAAAGATAGTATCTCTTTCTAGTGGCGCATTAATGTCATCATCAACCCAGTCAAAAGTACCTGTTTGCTCTCCTTTAGGATTATGGACATCAACAGCTGTAGAGAAGTTCATTATAGCCGTTTCTCCTTTGCTTTTCAATATATACCCTTTCTTAGACCACGCGTCAACTTCGACACCCTTCTTGAACGTTAGTGAGTTCACCCTGTTAAGGGTGTGAAGGTCTATAATTTCAACCTTTCCATTTTTTCCCCTAACGCTATAAGCGCCCTTTTTCTCATTTGTGCTTAGCATTAAAAAATCACCTGAAAAATCAAAGTTATCTAAGTTTCGTCCGTTGATATTAATGGCCAATTCATCAAATTGACCAAACGAAACTTGTGTTAAAAAAAGCATTAACAAAAAAGAGGTTCTCATAAGGGCTTATTTAATTATTAAATTTAAAATTTACATAAATCTTTAAAAATAAAGGTACGCCCCAAAAACTATTGTGGAGGTATGGCCTTCAAAACCGCCTTCGGGTTTTTGTTCATCCAGCGCCACTAGTTCATTGAACCGGTTAAAAAGGTTGGTGACTCCATACTGGTATTGGGCATTTAATCTGAAGTTTTCCAGCCCGGCCGTAATCCCTGCGGCTAAGTGAAAATGAACGCGGGATACGTTTTCAATATCTGAAGCCCTAACCGAATCATAACCGTCCAAAATGAAATTTTCATAGGTGTCTGGAGTTTGCAACTTCATTTTTCCATTCACATTTAGAATAGGGCCAAACTCTACAGATAAGTGGTGAAGGATAATATTATAGCCGCCTATTAACTTTACTTGAGCTCCTTGAAGCCTATAATTAATATACTGAGCGTTGAAATTGTTCGCGGGGTTGGTAAGATCCCTTCCAAAAATACCCACGTTATTTTGTGTAAAGGAAATGCCGTATTCCAAATCGAAGTTGTTATATACATCCCCCCTTGTAACAAATCCAAAAGTGACTCCGTTGCCTTGTTCTGTATTAAAGTGATCTGTTTGAATATCAAACAAATTCAGGCCTCCGTAAATCCCTAAATGGTTGTATTGATCATAGTTTCGCTGGGCAAACGTAAAAAAAGTAGTTAGGCAAACTACTGTAACAACGAGAGCGGTTTTTAGACTCATAAGGTAATTCAATTTAACAGCCCAAAAGTAGGCTTTATTTTGTATCTTCAAAAAGTAATTTAAACACTACCATTATGAATTTTATTTTCATTGTTCCCATACTCATCTTCGGTTTTTTTTTCCTCTTGATGTTTGTCTTTATTGTAAAACAACAAACGGCAGCTGTAATAGAACGCTTCGGAAGGTTTGAAAGTATACGAAGCTCCGGATTGCGATTTAAAATTCCTGTTATTGATCGTATTGCTGGGCGTATCAACCTGAAAATCCAGCAGTTGGATGTCATAGTAGAAACCAAGACCAAAGACGATGTTTTTGTGCGATTGAAAATTTCGGTACAATACCAGGTAATCCGAGATAAAGTATATGACGCATTTTATAAATTGGAAAGCCCACATGACCAGATTACCTCCTATGTGTTTGACGTTGTGCGTGCCGAAGTGCCAAAAATGAAACTGGATGATGTTTTTGAAAGAAAAGACGATATCGCCATTGCGGTGAAAGCAGAACTGAACGATGCAATGATTGATTATGGATATGATATCATCAAAACCCTAGTAACAGATATTGACCCAGACACCCAGGTGAAAGCAGCTATGAACAGAATTAATGCTGCGGAAAGGGAAAAAGTTGCAGCAGAATACGAAGCAGAAGCAGAACGCATTAAAATTGTCGCCAAAGCACGTGCCGAAGCAGAAAGCAAAAGACTCCAAGGACAAGGTATTGCAGACCAGCGAAGGGAGATTGCCCGCGGGCTTGAAGAGTCTGTAGAAGTTTTAAATAATGTTGGGATTAACTCCCAAGAAGCTTCTGCGCTAATTGTGGTTACCCAGCACTATGACACCTTGCAATCTATTGGTGAAGAAACCAACACCAACTTAATTTTGTTGCCTAACTCACCTCAAGCTGGTAGCGATATGCTTAACAACATGATTGCATCTTTCGTGGCCAGTAATAAAATTGGGGAGGAAATGAAAAAACAAAATGATGCTGCAGGGCTTGGCGCCAAGAAAAATAGAAAAATGCCCCCGCCCAAAGACGATATGGATATTAACTTCTAATGTTATAAGCCCCGCAAAACCGCGGGGTTTTCTTTTAATTATAAGATTTTGTGAATTAGTTCTTATTTTGCAGTGGTCAAAAAGGTTTTCTTTACATGAAGCGATTTGTTTGGGACAGGAGCAGTATCTATAGGGCTAGTATATTCTTTTACCCCTTTTTTTGTGTGCTAATCTTAGGGTTTTTCCTAATTCCCTTCACACTGGAATACCTTAAAGAAACGATTGCCTTTGGCTGTTTGACTTTGCTGTTCTACAGTTTGTTTCTTTTGTTCCCAAAACCCATAAAAAACGCAGCCTACATTCTTTTTCTTATGGTATTAAGCCTTCTTACATTTTTTAAGTTGGCCTTTTATTTTTTATATAACGTAAAGCCAAGTATTTCTGCCCTGTTTGTTGTTTTTGAAACTAACTTTAATGAAACAAAGGAGTATCTAAATCAATACTTGTCATTTCCTGTAATTTCTTTAGGCATTTTCATTTTTTTGCCCTTGCTGTTCACTATTGCCTTTTTTATTCGTAAACCCAATGCCGCCTTTTTTAGTCACTTTAACAAAACAGGCCTTTTAAAAAAACTAATCTTTGCCTTTCTTGTTGTTGGTTGTGGGTATATCATTCATTGGAAATTTTCACAAGAAAATTTATTTCTGAAAGGATATTATAGTTTTAAGGAGTATAGAGAGTTTAAAGAGCTCATCAAGAGTACCATTTCAAAGCCAACATCCAACTATTTTCAGGCTGTTTCAAAAGAGGATTCCACAGCAGAAACTCTAGTAGTGGTTATTGGGGAATCTACCACAAAATGGCATATGCAATTATATGGTTATGAAAGGGAAACGAACCCCAAACTTAATGAAATAGCAAATGAATTGTTGGTGTTTGAAGATGTGATAAGCCCGCATGTTCACACTATCCTTTCTTTAGAAAAGACGCTAACTTTTGCCACATTTGAAGATCCCAACCCTGTCCCAAATGCATCAATCATTCAAATGGCCAACGAGGCTGGTTTTGAAACCTATTGGATATCAAACCAACAACCTATAGGGGTATATGAAAGCCTCTCTACAATGATTGCCAATGCTGCTAGGCATAAATATTTTATGGCTACCGAAGGCTATAAATATACGATTCAAGATGAAGCACTTCTTCCTGTTTTGGAGGATGTTCTTGAGGAAAGTCCCAAAAAAAAGGTTGTTTTTGTACATCTAATAGGCACTCATGTTGCGTACCGAAAAAGATATCCAAAAGAGTATGGTGTATTTTACAAAACTTCAAGACCCTCTCTAAGTGCCGAAGCAAATGAATATATAAATAATTATGATAATGCTGTTCGGTACAATGATTACATTGTGCGGGAAATTATAGAAATGATAAGGCCTTTAAAAGGCCAAAGTGCGATGGTTTATTTTTCAGATCACGGTGATGATGTTTATGATGTTGGTGATAAGTTAGGGCACAATGAATACAATGCCACACCACCAATGTATGAAGTTCCTTTTATATTATGGGCGTCCAAAAATCACCCATTGCAAGAGGAACTTTTTATCCGAAAAGACACCGTCCTTAAGAGACCCTACCACCTAGAAAATTTTCCATATTCGTTTGCAAATCTAGGTGGAATATCTTTTCAAAAAAATGATTCTTCAAAAAGTATTTTCAGTAAGGAGTATCGTTATCACAAGAGGATTATTAAAGATACTTTAGATTATGATGAAAACTAAATTCTGGAAATACTTCTTGTTCATATTTGCCTTTTCATTATTGGCTAGATGGGGATATAAATATACCCCTTATAGAGTTGAGTTTCTGGGACATTATGATAAAGTATGGGCGCACCGCGTAAATAGCACCGAAAAGCTTTCAAGTGCTCTCTCATATTTTGACGGAATAGAATTAGACCTTGTATATCTTCCTGAAAGACAGAAACTAGACGTAAACCACCCTCCCGCAAATTCAATTTCGCTTGATTTCGAAACCTATTTAGAATCTATTCCGAAAGAAAAGCAACCTTACATTTGGCTAGATATCAAAAATCTTACAAGGGAACATTCCCAGGCTATCTGGAGTCGTTTAGAGCTCCTTCGGGAAAAGATGAATGTTGAAAAAAAGCATTTTCTGATTGAATCCAGATACCCCGAAGCACTTATCAATTTTATGGATACAGGGTACACAACGAGCTATTATCTTCCCAGTGACCTTAATAAAATAGATCGCGAAATCCTTAATACTTATCCTTCATTGGGGATAAGTGCAAACTACCTATTATACGAATCCTTGTCAGAAGAATTTCCGGAGCGCAAAAAATATCTTTGGAAAATAGACGGTCTCAGCTTCTCTAGCTATAAAAAAACACGGAAAATACTTAAAGATTCCTCTGTAATAGTGGTCCTTTCAAAATTCAGAAGCCTTCGGGGGAACAGATAAAATTATGGTGCGATTTTCGCCCAGGAATCCCGAAGAGGGACCGTTCTGTTGAAAACAATCTTTTCCGAAGTACTATCCCTGTCTACAATAAAGTAGCCCAATCGTTGAAATTGGCACACATATCCTTCCTCAACCTCTCCTAAGCTCGGTTCCGCATACCCAGTAATAACCTCTAATGAATGCGGATTCACGAACTCCATAAAATCTTTATCCTTGTGGGCGTCTGGAGCTGCGTCTGTAAATAGCCGGTCATACATACGCACTTCTACGGGGATAGATTCCTTAACAGTAACCCAATGCAATGTGCCTTTTACTTTCCGTTGAGACGCTTCTGTACCGCTTCCGCTTTTACTTTCAGGATCATACGTACAATGAATTTCAGTAATATTTCCTTCCGAATCTTTTACTACAGATTCACCTTTGATAATGTATGCATTCTTAAGCCTTACTTCTTTTCCAAGTGTTAATCTGAAAAACTTCCTGTTGGCAGATTCCATAAAATCCTCCTGCTCAATATATAGTTCCTTTGAAAAAGGAATTTCCCGAGTTCCAGCATTTGGATCCTCTGGGTTGTTTTCTGCTTCCAACCATTCCGTTTTTCCTTCAGGGTAATTGGTAATAACCAATTTTACCGGATTTAACACAGCCATCACCCTTGGCGCTATTCTGTTAAGGTCTTCCCGAGCACAAAACTCCAGGTGTGAAACATCAATTAGGTTTTCCCTTTTTCCAACACCAATACTGTCTGCAAAATTCCGAATGGACATTGGTGTATACCCTCTTCGGCGCAAGCCTGAAATTGTAGGCATTCTTGGATCATCCCATCCAGAAACAACTCCTTCCTGAACTAAACGTAATAGTTTACGCTTGCTCACTACCGTATGGCTCAAGTTCCTCCTGGCAAATTCCCGTTGCTTAGGACGTAGTTTTTTTGGGTCGCGTACTTGATCCAAAAACCAATCATACAACTCTCGGTGTGGTAAAAATTCAAGCGTGCAAAAAGAATGTGACACTTGTTCTATATAATCACTTTCGCCATGGGCCCAATCATACATGGGGTAAATATGCCACTCATCCCCTGTTCGATGGTGACTCTTGTGGAGTACGCGGTACATCACAGGATCACGCATGAGCATATTAGGGCTTGCCATGTCTATTTTTGCGCGTAGTACGTGCTGTCCTTCAGCGACCTCCCCTTTTTTCATTTGTTCAAAAAGATGTAGGTTTTCGTCTATTGAACGGTTTCTGAAGGGACTTTCGGTTCCTGGGGTGTTGGGTGTTCCTTTTTGTTCTGCAATGGCTTCGGAAGTTTGCGAATCTACATACGCCTTACCTTCCTTAATAAGCTGAATGGCCCAATCATAGAGCTGTTGAAAATAATCGGAAGCGTAACACTCATTTGCCCATTCAAATCCCAACCAAGAAATATCTTTCTTAATGGCATCTACAAATTCCTGCTCTTCCTTTGCGGGGTTGGTATCATCAAACCGAAGGTTTACCGGGGCTTGATATGTAAGGCCCAATCCGAAATTCAAACAAATAGCAGAGGCATGCCCAATGTGTAAATAGCCATTGGGTTCTGGAGGAAACCGAAAACAGAGGTCTTCTTTGGAATACTCGTTTTTTAAATCATCCTCAATGATGTGTTCAATGAAATTTAGGCTTTTTTCTTCGCTCATAAGGTTATTTCAGGTTGCAAAGATACCAAAACGTAGTAAAAAAGTATCTTTGTGAAAACTTTTTACATGAGCCAAATTACACTTAAGAATATTCGTTTGTTTGCCCATCACGGTTGTCTTTCGGAAGAGGAAAAAATTGGCAGTGATTATTTGGTGAACCTTACCGTTAAAGCGAATCTTGCAAAGGCAGCTAAAAGTGATTCGCTAGCAGATACGGTAGATTATGTGCATCTTAACAAAATTGTAAAAGAACAAATGGCCATCCGCTCTAAACTATTGGAACACGTTGGCCAACGAATTATAGACACTATTTTTAAAGAGCTACCTTTAATTAGTGAAGCAAGAGTTACGGTGGCAAAGGTGAATCCTCCTATTGGTGGGGATGTTGCAGAAGTGAGTGTAACCATGCAATCCAAAAGGTAATTATTTGTAAAACTTTAAGGGAAGTCTTTTGGTTAACGGTATTCTTTTTATATTTGCCCTTTCATGGCGTCTTGGCCGAGTGGCTAGGCAGAGCTCTGCAAAAGCTTGTACAGCGGTTCGAATCCGCTAGACGCCTCTAAGCCTCCTTAAGGGGGCTTTTTTTATTGACGTACTTCTTCAATTTTATCTGATGCTTTCGGGATACGTTCTAATCCTTTCTGAACTTCATCTGGAAAGATCCCTTGTGCCAACAACGCCACCCCAAAAATTATGATGAGAATGCTCACCCATTTTTTGGTTTTAAATACAAACCTTGGGGTCATTTTATTTTTCAGACGCTTGGCAAGGGAAATTTTAATAAGATCTGTAAGGAAAAATGTAGCAAGCACAGTACCTAAAAACAAAAACACCCCATTGTTGGATGTGGTAAGCGCATTGGCTAAAATGATGGTGGCGATCCAGCCCGCAAGGACCCCAAAATTCACAAAATTCAGTAAAAACCCTTTTAGAAAAAGTCCGCCCAAATTTTTCTTCACCTTCACTGCATAATGTTCACGAACAATCTTAATAAAAGATTTAGAGGTTCTTATATAGGAAATGATTCCGTAGGCTATTAAAATAATACCTCCAAAAATGAGGACGCCTGGTTCATGCTTGATGCGCTCCAATATCTTACTGGTACTGAAATAAGCGATGAGAATAAAAATAATATCGGCAAACATGGCGCCCAAATCAAAGAAGATTGCTGCTTTGATCCCTTTTGTGATACTGGTTTCGATAAGGGTGAAAAAAACAGGGCCCAAAGCAAATGCCAAGAGGAAGCCATAGAGGGCTGCATATAACAAACCGTCAAACATGCTATAAAATTACGAATATCTTTGTGCATGTTCGACGGTTTCGTTTAAAAACCTTTAAAAGACTAATTCATCTTCTTAACCCTACCGCCGGCAAATGTTTTTTCATTAATGGTTTTTGGGTTACCGTAGATGTAGACATCACCTCCTGCTGTGACTTTTACGTCTACCTTTTCGGAAGCATTAATATCTGCTTCCCCTGCGGCAGTAACTCCTATCGTAGTCTCTAGTGTTTTAAGATCTCTTCCTTCAAAAATACCTCCCGTAGTTAACTTTATGTCCTGTGTTTTTGAAAGTCCAGAAGCTTTTACAATTCCTCCAGTAACAGCTTTTATCTTCGTGTGGTCTACTTCTAGACCCACATTGATAATCCCACCTTCTTGGGCTCGTAATTCTATTCTAGTTTGGGAAATCATATGGTTGCCAATAATTCGGGCTCCTTCATTGGCATCCAACACCGAAATCTCTTTAAAATAAACTTCAATGTAGGTATTCTCTCCTTGGAAAATCTTATCGGTTGCCATCCGTATTTTCAGTGTTCCGTCCTTATTTACAATGACTACGTCTTGGGTATCATCACCTTTAATAACAACTTTGTTTTCCGAAGACTGAATAAGGTTAACTTCTATTAGATCATAGACCTTTAGTTCGTTATAATCTCCAACGTCTTTGCTTATTTCCTGCCCGAAAAGACAAGCCGAAAAAAGAAATAGTGCAATAAGTGTTATGGTATTTTTTATCATGGGTTTTGTTTTCCTAAAAGATAATTCTTTGAAGAAATTGTTACACTAATACAGAGAAGTTCCCTGAAAAAAATCTTTTAGGCCGCTTAAAATACTTTGTACTGCATAGGCCGCTAAAATAAGGCCCATGATTTTACTAATAACAGAAATTCCATATTCACCAATACGTTTTTGTACGCCATTTGCTACAAGCAATAAACCCATTGTTATTAGAATCACGACAAACACCAACCCTGTTGTAAATGCTTGTTGCTGAAAAGTATAAATATGATTGTCTGTAAGCAATACTACAGCCATAATGGCTCCTGGAGAAGCGATAGATGGGATGGCCACAGGAAAGATTGTTACGTGTTTATAATCTGTTATGTGGTCTTTCTCTAATTGTGGCTTTCCTTTTCCAAAAATCATGGTAAGAGCAAATAGAAATAGGATTACTCCTCCAGAGATTTGAAAAGCATCTAGGGATACCTTCATTCCTTCCAAAATAAGCTGCCCAACCAAAATAAAAAACAATAAAATAAAGAAAGCAATAAAGGAAGCCCGAATCGCTATTTTACGTTTCAGTTTTTGATCAATTCTTTTGGTGGCCTCCAAATATACAGGAACAGAACCAATAGGGTCTATCACGGCAATTAATAGAAATATGGTATTCAATAAATCATTCCACATCTCCTACTTAATTAATTTGAATCCCCCTAGTCGTGAAAGAAATTCCTTGCTGCCCATAGGTAGAAATCATGACCGCCTCAAAATAGGGCTCATGGAGCCCTTTAGATACACTCCAATCAAAAATAAAATTTGCACCAGATCCTCCCTCCTTATCTTTTTCATCAATGATTATTTCAATGGTTTCCAAAGGTGCTATAAAAATGGGCTTACTGAAATAGTTTCGAATGGCTTCCCCGTGGGTATTGAAATAGGTCGCTTTATGAATAAAAATAGTGTCTTTTTGATTGATGTTCCGAAGGCTTACCGTAGCCGTTAAATCTATGGTAGCGTGTTCACTTTCACTGTAAATTTCAGAATAAACAGAAAGATAGGTGCTGCCCTTCCGTAATAGGGAATCTGGTGTGGTAGAACGTAGTGTTCTTTTTTCCCAATTAACTGGATTAATGGAACTCATTTCCTTTTGGTTCTCGCATCCTACAAAAACCATAGAGGCTACTAATAAAACAAAAAGCAACTTCATTGTTTTCCTTTTATCTTCTGAAAATACAAAAAAATCAAGCATGTTCATCCCGGTGACCCAACATTGTAAAATCTAAATGTTTTTTAACTAAATCTGCTTGTTTTACTTTTACATAAACCTCGTCCCCAAGGCGATAAATATTATGGGTGTTTTTCCCAATGACCGCAAATTCATCTTTATCAAAAACGTAATGGTCATCACTTAAATCTCCCAATCGCACCATTCCTTCACATTTATTGGAAATGATTTCCACATAAATTCCCCATTCAGTGACTCCAGAAATTACCCCAAGGAACTCTTCGTCTTTATGGTCCTGCATATACTTAACCTGCATGTACTTAATGCTATCCCTTTCGGCATTAGCTGCCAATTGTTCCATTTCACTGGAGTGGGCACATTGTGCTTCATATTTATCTTCCGCGGCACTTTTTTCCCCATCCAAATATTGTTGCAATAAACGGTGGACCATCACGTCTGGATACCTCCTAATGGGAGAAGTAAAATGTGTGTAATAATCAAATGCAAGTCCGTAGTGACCAATATTATTCGTTGTGTAAACCGCTTTACTCATACTTCGGATGGCCAAAGTATCTACTAAATTTTGTTCCTTTTTACCAACTACATCACTTAATAATTTATTAAGCGATTGAGCAGTGGTCTTGCGTGTTTGTGTGTTTAATGAATATCCAAACCGTTTAATGATATTTTCCAGGGCTGCAATCTTTTCATCATCCGGCTCGTCATGTACACGATAGACAAAGGTTTTCTTCTCTTTTTGTTTTCCAATGTATTCTGCAACACTTCTATTTGCCAATAACATAAATTCTTCAATGAGTTTATTGGCGTCTTTACTTTCCTTGAAATAAACTCCTTCTGGTTCATTGTGTTCATCCAAAATAAATTTCACTTCTACTTTATCAAAGGATATGGCTCCATGGCGCATTCTGTTTCTGCGAAGGATTTTTGCCAAACGATCCATTTCTAGGATTGCTTCGGAAATATTTGGATCTACTTGATAGGTTTTTCCGGTAAGTGAAATTTTGGAAGGAATTACGTTTTCTTTGGTTTCAATAATATGCTGTGCTTCTTCGTAAGCAAACCTCGCGTCACTATAAGTCACCGTTCTTCCAAACCATTTCCGAAGGACTTCAGCTTTATCATTTATTTCAAATAAGGCAGAAAAAGTATATTTTTCCTCGTGCGGCCTAAGTGAACAGGCATTGTTACTTAATATTTCCGGAAGCATAGGAACCACACGATCTACCAAATACACAGAAGTTGCACGCTCATAAGCTTCATCATCCAAAATAGTTCCTGGTTTCAGGTAATGGGAAACATCTGCAATATGTATCCCAATTTCATAATTCCCATTATCGAGTTTCTGAAAGGACAATGCATCATCAAAATCTTTTGCATCTTTTGGATCTATGGTAAATGTGAGTACATCGCGTAGATCTTTTCGTTTTTTAATTTCATTGGGATGAATTCTTGTATCCAAACTATTGGCGTAGGCTTCCACTTCATGGGGAAATTCATACGGGAGTCCGTATTGGGCTAAAATAGCATGTATCTCTGTTTGATGTTCGCCGGCTTTTCCAAGTACTTTTAAAACACTTCCAACAGGAGATTCACTGTGCGCTTCCCAACCTTCCATTTTCACCAAAACCTTATCACCTGTTTGAGCTTCCTTCACCTGACTTATAGGTACAAAAATATCAGTATACATGCTATAGCCAGGACACTCGACGAAGGCGAATGTTTTTGAAACCTGGATGGTTCCAACAAATTCGGTACGTTTCCGTTGAAGGATTTTAGTAACTTCCCCTTCCTGTTTCCCACCACGTCTTCTTTTAAAAACATAAACTTCTACTACATCTCCATTAAGTGCATGGTTCAAGTTTTTATTACTTATTGAAATATCATCTTCCAATCCTTCTACAATTACATAACCTTTCCCTCGGGACGTAATATCCATCACCCCGGTCACATAATTTTTAGACGGTGCCATCTTATATTTCCCTCTTTCAATTTCTTCAATAGAACCATCACCCACAAGTTTCTTCAAATTCTTGGTAATATGGTTTCTACTGCTGGGATCATCTAACCCCATTTTAGCAGCAATCTGTTTATAGTTAAAGGTTTTTGGGGATTCCTTTCTAAGGATGGAAAGTATTTGATTGGTATAATCTGTATTATTTTTTCTCCCTCTTCTTTTTTTCCGTTTCGACATATATTTTATTTAATCCTGTAAAAGTAAGGCTATTAAAGCAATCCCATCGTTTCTTTTGTAAAGAATTAGTATTTTAGTAGAAGATGGAACACTATCAAACCATTGCTATATTTACCTATCCCAGTGAATACGCTGTTCTTCGTTTATTACTGGATCAGGAGGAGATTCGTCATGTTTTTCAAAATGAGACTTCTATTAGTGTGCTTCCATTCCACTCTAATGCGATTGGAGGAATTAGACTAAAAGTACATCCCGAAGATATTTCTGAAGCAACCAAAATCCTTGAAAAATTCAATGGGTCCTCCTCTTTAAAAATCGTATAGATTTTACTTTTTAACAAGCATATCATATTCATTCTATTTTTTTAAAATTTTTAAAATCTATTTTGATGATTATTATAGTCTGTTGAAATGTGGAATAACTTTTTGAAAGATAATTTTGTTTTTAAGTTATTCCTTTTTTCAAGTAGGATATGAACAACTTTTTTATTTTTAACTAGCTGAAAATAAATTTAAAATGAAATAAATTGACAATTGTCAATAACCTTTATGAACACTGAAAAGTGTATAAAATATTAGTGAAAAATTGTTATGAACTGAAAATTTATTGGGGATAAATCCCAAAGAATTTACCTTGAAAAATATTGGTCAATTGAAGTAATTTTCCATATTGAAAATCTTAATGTACTACACAAGTTTTCTTATGGAATTTCTATTAACAAATATGAACATACTTGTTAACTTAAATATCAGATAAAGGTTAAGAAATCTTAAACTATTGATTTATAATAGGTAATCTTTATAAACGGAAAATGTATCTTTGTAAAAATTTCAACCATGAAAATTGCCATAGGAAACGATCATGCCGGTACAGGCTATAAACAAGCAATTGTAGCGTATTTAGAGAAGGAAGGCCACAAAGTAATGAATTTTGGAACAGATGCTTTAGATAGTGTAGATTATCCAGACTTTGTACATCCTGTGGCTGAAGCTGTTTCAAATAAAGAAGCAGATTTTGGTATTCTTATCTGTGGAAGTGGAAATGGAGTTTCCATGACGGCCAATAAGCATAAAAGTATAAGAGCTGCACTTTGTTGGACCAAGGAAATTGCCGAATTGGCTAGAGAACACAATGATGCAAATATCTTAAGTATTCCTGCCCGCTATACCAGTGAACCCCAAGCCATCGCTATGGTAGAAACATTTCTACACACTCCATTTGAAGGCGGGCGTCACCAACGGAGGGTAGATAAAATTCCTTGTGCTTAAAATTTAAAAGGAATGGCACACTCCCATCATCATCACGATACAAAAGGGAGGAATTTATTAATTGCTATTTTTCTGAATGTCATTATCACCGTTGCGCAGGTTGTAGGCGGACTCCTTTCTGGGAGTTTAGCATTAATTTCAGATGCTTTACATAATTTTAGTGATGTTGCTTCCTTAGTGGTAAGTTATGTAGCAAACCGTTTTGCAAAAAAGCAGGCTTCTTTCGATAAAACCTTTGGTTATAAACGCGCTGAAATCATTGCAGCATTTATAAATGCTTCTTCTTTAATGATCATTGCGTTGTATCTTATATACGAGGCAATCATTAGATTTATCCATCCAAAGCTTATCGAAAGTGAAATGGTCATTTGGTTGGCATTGTTAGGGATTCTTGCAAATGGTTTCAGTGTATTGCTATTAAAAAAGGATTCAAAGGATAATATGAATATGCGTTCTGCGTATTTACATCTTATCACAGATATGTCTGCTTCCGTAGCAGTTTTGATAGGGGGAATTTTAATGAAGTATTTCCAATGGTTTTGGGTAGATAGCGTACTTACATTTTTAATTGCTGTCTATTTATTATTTATGGGATATGATTTATTGAAAAATTCGTTTAGGGTGCTCATGTTATTCAGCCCAGAAGATGTAGATCTTAAGGAACTTCGCGAAGCTATTTCTGCTTTACCAAAGGTGAAAAATGTGCATCATATGCATATTTGGCAACTTAATGAAAAGGAAAATCACCTGGAAGCGCATATTGATTTTTACGAAAATATTACCCTAACGGAGTTTGAGGAAATTTTACATCAAATAGAGGAAATGCTCTATCATGATTTTGGAATCAATCATGTGAATATTCAACCCGAATATCAAAAAGACGACGCAAAGGATATTATTGTGCAGGATTAATTATGGAAATTACCGTTAAAACATTTCAGGAATTAAAACTCAATGAGCTATACGACCTTTTAAGGCTTCGTGCTGAGGTCTTTGTGGTAGAGCAAGATTGTATATATCAAGACATTGACGGAAAAGACCAAAAAGCAATTCATGTTTTGGGTACTTCTGAAGGAAAATTGATTGCTTATACCAGATGTTTTTCTCCAGGAAGCTATTTTGAAGAAGCTGCAATTGGAAGAGTTGTGGTTTCAAAAAATTTTCGGAATCAAGATTTTGGATATCAAATAATGGAAGCCTCCATACAAGCTGTTGAAGAAATATATAAAACTTCTACCATTAAAATTTCTGCGCAGGAATACCTTTCAAGATTTTACGAATCCTTAGGATTTCAACCAACAGGGAAAGAGTATTTGGAGGATGGAATTCCACACATTGAAATGATAAAAAAACAATCGTTTTCTTGACAAAAATCCAATTTTAATAAAAAATCCTATCATTTTATTAATTTTTAAAATTTACCCTTAAAATTTAAGGGGTAACCCACATATTTTTTTATTTTTATCGCCAATCAACCAAAAAAAACAGGGGTATGGGCAGAAAATTAAATTTTATCGTGCTTTTAATATTGGTGTTGGTTTGTCTTCTTATGGGGACAGAATACCAATTTATTGAAAATACAGGAGCACTGGATACGGGCGATACAGCATGGATGTTGGTAGCAAGTGCTTTTGTATTGTTAATGACACCCGGATTGGCATTTTTCTACGGGGGAATGGTGACCAAAAAGAGTGTTATTTCCACCATGCTTCAAAGTTTTGTGGCCCTTGGAGTGATAAGTGTTCTTTGGGTAGTAGTAGGTTTCAGCCTGGCATTTGGGGAAAGTTTCTACGGAATAATTGGTAACCCTACCACTTTTTTTGCATTCAAAAATGTAACCGTTTCCCCAAATCCAGATTTTGCAGGGACAATCCCCTTTTTATTATTTGCACTTTTTCAGTTAAAATTTGCCATCATAACTCCCGCGTTAATCACTGGAAGTTTTGCAGAGCGAATTAGATTTAGAAGTTATATTCTCTTCATGGTGCTTTTTTCCCTTTTTATTTATGCTCCTTTAGCCCACATGACCTGGCATCCAGATGGATTACTAAGAAACTGGGGCGTTCTGGATTTTGCAGGAGGAACGGTTGTACATATGTCTGCAGGAATCGCTGCATTGGCTGGAGCATTGTACTTAGGAAAACGAAAGGAACAAATTGAGCGACCAGCCAATATCCCCTTCGTGATATTAGGAACAGGATTGCTTTGGTTTGGATGGTTTGGATTTAACTCTGGATCTGCTCTTGGAGCAAATACAGATGCTGTTATTGCTTTCGCCAACACAAATCTGGCCTCAGCTGCTAGTATGATTACTTGGATCTTTTTAGATCGTTTTCAAAATAGAAAAATGTCTTCGCTTGGTGCTTGTATTGGTGCAATTGTTGGATTGGTTGCGATTACCCCGGCAGCTGGCTTTGTGACCATTGGACAAAGTATTTTTATTGGATTTGTAGCAGCAATCGTAAGTAATTTTGCCATCAGATTAAATAAAAAGTCTGAAATAGATGATACGTTGGATGTCTTCCCAAGTCACGGTGTAGGAGGGATAGTAGGGATGATACTAACAGGTGTTTTAGCCAAAGATGTAGGATTAATTTATGGAGAAACGACTACCTTTTTCAATCATTTGATTGCATTGGTTATTGTATCCTTGTTTACATTCGTAGGTAGTTATGCGCTTTACAAAATTACAGACCTACTTCTATCTGTAAGGGTAAGGGAAGATCAGGAATACCGTGGATTAGATGCTTCCCAACATGGGGAAAATATTGAAGACTAGTTAAGCTTAATCAAATCCTTTTCCAGATTTAGGTCTTTCAACATTTCGTTGGTGAACTTATAGTGCCCACGACGGGTAACTATTTTAAAGCGATGATTTTTCATACGGGTGAGTACATCCAAAAAGCGCCATTTAGATTTTAGAAGATTTGGCTTTCCGCTTTTTAGGCTTACTTCAAAATAGTGTTTAATTCCAGCTCTTTCAGCAACAATATCTGGGGTGATACTTACGTCACTCCCTCTTTTATTGTAGGATTTTGGAGTTTCATACCCCTCTAGATCTGCTTTTATATTATCAAATCCTCTTTTTTCTAGGTATTCAATGGTATCCTTAAGGATCTCTTCGTTTTCTTGTTTGTCTACTTGTATCATAACAAGTATTATAATAAAAAAAAGAGAGTTTTGCAATTAAAATTTTGTTAAGCAAGCCGCCTTCTTAAAAATTACGTTTTGCTTTTTACAGATTTATTAAATGGAATTCCCAATTGTGTGACTAGGTTTTCATCATCTGTATGATCTGCAATATCAACCCCATATACAATTTTTTTTGGATCATCATAGACAAATGTTCCGAAGATTCGATCCCAAACGGAGAGCATATTTCCATAGTTGCTATCTGTCCAGGGCAATTGAAAATGGTGGTGAAATTTGTGCATATTTGGTGTGACAATGACATAACTCAACGCCCTGTCCAACCAAAGGGGTAGGTTAATGTTTGCGTGGGTCCAGTAGGTAAAAAGCACACTTAAAATTCTGTAGAATAAATAAAAAGCAATTGGCATTCCTAGCAAAATGACAGCACCTAATGCAAACAGTTCTCGAATGAGAAAATCAAAGGGGTGGTGTCTCGTTCCCGTAGTTACATCCACATGTTTGTCAGAATGGTGCACAATGTGCAAGCGCCACATCCATTTCACTTTATGCAGGAAGTAATGAACGCCATATTGTGCAATTAAATCTAAAACCAATAAAGAAATAAGCAGCTTTACCCAAATCGGAGCAGCAAAAAAATGAAGAAGCCCAAATTTCTCATTTTGTAACCAAAGAAAGACCCCCGCGGTGATGAGCCCAAAAACAACGTTGATAATCATCACAAAAAAAAGTAGACTTAGGTTTACCGTTGCATGTTTCCACTTTTTGTATTTCAGGGTTGTTAGGTTGTAATACCCTTCCAACACCCAAAAAACAGCAATACAAAAAACAACCCAACCCAGCTTTTGCCAAACAGGCATGGTTTCGAAAAAATGAAGAAAAGCATCCATTACTTCAAGATTCTACGGTATTTATTTTCGTCGTTTAACACCGAAACAGCCTCTAAAATTTCAGGATTATGCTTCACCTGATAATCATAAAGTCCTTCTGTATAAAAATATCTTTTTAGAATTTCATCTGAAAGCAGGGACTTAATCTCTACTTTCTTATCAAGCAAATCATTTTGCTTTGCTTGGTC
This sequence comes from uncultured Alteromonas sp., assembly GCA_964495885.1. Classification (GTDB taxonomy): domain Bacteria; phylum Bacteroidota; class Bacteroidia; order Flavobacteriales; family Flavobacteriaceae; genus PALG01. The sequence continues at coordinate 145,630 of CAZBWO010000005.1, forward strand.
AATACTAGCCATTAATTGGTCGTAACTTTTCTGAATGTCCTTTTGTAATTCATCATCTTCGGCCCTCCTAAGCGCTTTGGCAAACTCCTTTTCGGTTTCCGTTTCATAATCAAACCCTTTCTTTTTTAGAAATTGTATGAACGCTTGAAAATCATTTTCGGTTATTTCAAAACCTTCCCAGGTTTCTAGGGAATGAGTATAATAATAATTAGTTGCAAAGTCAAAAATGGCATTGTCCTTCAACAAAGCAGTGGTTATTGGGCTAAATTTCGCGGAAGCTAACTCGATATCGGGCAAGATTCCACCACCATCATATACCGTTCTACCCCCCTTGGTTTTAAATTTATTGTAATTTTTGGGGTCTAACCGAACAGGATCCCCGTTTTCATCCCTGTTCCAATAATCCAAGGCCTGAATGCACCTTCCGCTTGGGGTATAGTATCTAGAGATGGTAACCTTTAATTGGGTTCCATAGGTAAGTTTTTTTGGTCGCTGAACCAATCCTTTACCGAAACTTCGGGCACCTACAATAACAGCACGGTCTAAGTCCTGGAGTCCTCCAGAAACAATCTCACTTGCTGAAGCACTTCTACCGTTCACTAGCACCGCCAAAGGAATTTCGGTGTCTACAGGTTCATTTTGGGTTTTATAGGTCTTGTTGTATTTTTCCACTACAGATTTGGTTGTGGTGATGGTTTCTCCCTTCGGAACAAATAAATTTACCACGCTAATAGCTTCATTGAGTAAGCCACCAGGATTTCCGCGTAGATCTAAAATTATTTTTTTTGCCCCCTGTGTTTTTAGATCTTCAAGAGCTGCCCGTGTTTCAATCGTTGTTTTTCTATTGAATTTTTGTAGCACTATATACCCAATATCTCCTTGTATCATAGTGTAATAGGGAACAGCTTTTACATCTACCTTTTCACGGATTAGGGTTGTTGTCTCTGTTTTGCCTTCTCTTTTGAAAGTGAGCGCGACGGTGCTTCCCGCAGTTCCCTTTAAAAGTTCTCCCGCATCATCCTCAAAATCTTCTACCACAATGTTTCCAATTTTAATGATTTCATCCCCCGCTTTTAACCCTGCTTTATCTGCAGGATAGTCTCTAAAAGGTTCTACAATGAGGATTTTGTCTTTATAGGTTTTTACGGAAGCACCAATACCCGTATAGGTTCCAGAGTTTTTTATCCTGGCGTCTTCCACCTCTTGTTCATTCCAATAAACGGTATATGGGTCTAAGTCTTCCAGCATTCCTGTAATGGCCTTATCCATAAGCGTTGCAGGAGTAACTTCATCTACGTAATTCATGTTCAGCTCTTTATAGAGCGTAGTGAATATTTCAATCTGTTTTGCAATTTCAAAAAAATCATTTTTGAAAGCTGTTGTGGTTAAAAAAACGACAATAGCCAATACCGGAATAATTAGTTTCTTCTTCATGGGGTTCAATTTACTGGGTCTTTTTCTTTCGACTTCTTTTTAGGTAACGCCGAATCAACAAGATAACAATTAACGCAAATACAAACAAGGGCCATAAGTAAAGGAGCCCAATAAAGAACACAGAGATACCGTCCCATCCTCCTTTGAGTGCGTTTAGCATTTTTTGTCCGTAGGAAAGAGTCACTCCGGTGCTGGCGGTTTCTTTATAAAATTCAATATGTACCGTGCTCATGGAAACTCTATTCTGAAGGTAGTTAAGACGTCCTTGCCTTGCTTCAATCTCTTCACGGATGTTGGCAAGTTCCCGCTCAATTTCCAACATTTCCTTTACGTTTTTTGCTTGTCGCAACAATTCCAGATACCTGTTTTCCAATTCTCTTTTTGCTTTCAGCCTTGCTTCCAAATCAACAAATTCTTCGGTGACGTCTTTTCGAGAAATGTCTTTTTGTTCAAAGTACTCCACGCCTTCAGATATCCCATCCACGAAAGCTTGAAAGTTTTCGGTGGGCACCCTTATGATCATGTTTCGATAGATTTGGTTGTAGCGTTTTCCGGCATTATCACTTTGTACATAGGCATCAAAGCCTTGTGCCAGATCCAATATACGACGGTGCGTTTCTTCTGGCTTTGGCGCCTCAAAACGAAGATTGGCCGTTTTGATGATTTTCTGTTCCCGGGGTGTTTGATTTTCTTGAACAACGTTATCGTTATCAATATCATATTCCTCAACCAAGGGGCTTTCTTCATATTCAAAATCTGCAGAAGCTTCTTCAGTTTTTGAAAGATTGTAATCACTGCTTCCTCCAGAGCACGCTAGAATGAAGGCAAAAAAGAATAGACTAATAAATTTCATGACACTACTTTTTGGAGCAGGGCGCCCATGGAGGAGGCAAGATGCGCATACTGCGGTTTATCTTTACTAATATAGATAAAAACGATAGCAAGTTTCTTGCCGTTTTTTGATATGAGCACATTTTTCTGAAGTCGGTATGCCTCTTTCATTTGCCTTTTGATGCGGTTTCGGGCTACAGCATGCTTAAAACTTCTTTTTGGAACGGCAAAAGTAGCTTGATGGTTTTCGGCATCATCCAATTCTAAAAAAAGGGCTTTCAGCGGAAATTTTTTTCGCGATTCGCCTTCAGCGAATAAACGATCTATTAACTGCCGACTTTTAATGCGCTCTTTTTTTGGAAAGGAAAAAGACATGGCCTAAAGGTAAAAAAGAAAACCCCTCCAAAAAGCTTCGGAAGGGTTTTTATGAATAGTTTGTTTTTTTATTATTCCATTCCGTAGGAATTATTTTCCAAATCCACATCTGCCATTAGTCCCGAAGCATCAATCATTATGGTTTTAACGGTTTTACCATTGTTAATACGAAAGGTATAGGACGGATAAGACCAGGCCCAATCTTTTAGGACGGTTCGTTGTAAAGTTGGATAGGGATTAGATTTTTGTCCCCTCATCATTTGTAAAGGAATATAAAAAGACTCTTGTGAGCCATCTTCATAAGTCACATATACATCTATGGGCATGGGCATTAAACCAACTCTTTTTAAGGTTACCGCTGTCCCTTCTTCATCGGAAGAAACTTCTTCAATAGCATAATCTATGGTATTGGTCGTTTGTGTCCAGTCCCTTAAATACCAGTCAAGTTCCATTCCTGAAATCTTTTCCGCAACACGTATAAAATCATTAGGTGTTGGGTGTTTAAACGCCCATTCCTTATAATAACGCTTAAGGGTTTTTTCCAGATTTTCCTGCCCTATAACATATCCTAGCTGTGCTAAAAATACAGCGCCTTTGCTATATGCAGAAATCCCATAAGCCATATTGGAATTATACCTATCTGCGTGGGTTGTTTGTGGCTGTTCTTGTCCGCTTTTAGCGAGGTATCGATAATTTCTATATGAGCCAGCATTCGGGTTTGGATTATTTTCTTTCATCACCTCATTTTCCGCCAAAGAAGAGATGTAGGAGGTAAACCCCTCGTCCATCCACTCATTCACACTTTCGTTGGTGGCTAGAACAAATTGAAACCAGGAATGCGCCATTTCGTGGGCCGTTACACCCACCAAGCTTCCAAATTTTCGGCCTCCTGTAATTAGGGTGCACATGGCATATTCCATGCCCCCATCACCTCCCTGGATAACAGAGTATTGTTTGTAAGGATAGTTCCCAACATGGGTGTTAAAATACTCCATGAGTTGCGCTGTTATAGGCTGGAGGTTTTTCCAGTTTTCCTTGATTTCCGGATCATCCTTGTAATAAAAATTCAAGGTTACCCCATTGGGGCCATCATAGGCGTCATGAATATAATCTGGATCTGCCGCCCAGGTAAAATCATGAACATCTGGAGCTAAGAATTGCCAAGTTTTTTTCCCTTTGGAAACAGATGGACTTCCTTGTAGATATCCAGTTCCCCCAACCACATAAGACTTGTCGATGGATATAGAAACATCAAAATCTCCCCAAACGCCATGGAATTCCCTTGCAATGTAAGGGTCTGCGTGCCAACCTTGAAAGTCATATTCGGCTAATTTAGGATACCATTGTGTCATGGAAAGTGCTACACCCTCCGCATTATTTCTTCCACTTCTTCTAATCTGAAGCGGAACTTGTGCATCCCACTCCATATACAAATTGGTGGAAGCTCCTGGAAGAAGGGGCTTGTTTAAAGTTACTTCTAAAACAGTCCCGGCCACTTCATAGCTAAGAGAATTTCCATCTTGGGTTAGCAAGCTGGGTTTGATATAGCCTTCTTCTGAAGTAGATAGTTTTGAAATACGATCTCCCACACGTTTATCGGGATCTGCAATCGTCATTGACCGAACATCCATTTCACTGCCCGGTTGAAAGGCATTGAAATATAAATGATAAAACACGCGATGTAGTGTGTCTGGTGAATGATTGGTGTATTTAATTTCTTGTGTGCCCTTGTATTGCCACTTTGAAACATCTACATCAACAGACATTTTATAGTTTACCTCTTGCTGCCAATACGAGGTGCTATTTTGTCCCATGGACGAAAAACACAAAAGCAGGAAAGAGAACCGAACAAATTGTTTTATCATTTTCTAGACATTTTATCGGCTAAAATAAGGGCGTTGTATAGGTTTGCCATTTTACCCGAGGTAGAAATGTTTGAAAACGAATCCTTATTAGAGGTGTCTCCACCTAAAATTACAGTTGCAGAAGAGGCAAGACCACTATCCATCAAAATTTTCTTTACTTGTTTTGCGGAAAGCTCTGGATAGTAAGAACGAATCATAGCAGCAACTCCAGCTACTGCGGGGGAAGCCATGGATGTTCCCTGTAAATATTCATAAGTATTAAGAGGTGTTGTGGACCAAATCTTAACACCGGGAGCAAAAAGATCAACACTGGATTTTCCATAATTACTAAAGGAAGCAACCATTTCACTACCGTATTTGTAGTTAAGGGCGCCAATAGTGATAAAGGTATCGCTTATCTCACCTGCCTCACCCACTTTTTGGTCATTAGGATACACCTGTACATCATCTAGATTTACACCATCATTTCCAGCTGCGTTTACAATAAGCACATCCTTTTGTGCTGCATACTTAATGGCATCCCAAACCCATTCAGGGTGAGGGGAATAGTATTTTCCGAAACTGGTATTGATTACTTTTGCGCCATTGTCTACCGCATATCGAATTGCCAAGGCAATATCTTTGTCATATTCGTCTCCATCTGGAACGGCCCGGACCACCATAATTTCAACATTTCTGGAAACACCATCCATTCCAATGCCGTTATTTCGTTCGGCAGCGATAATTCCGGCCACGTGTGTTCCGTGTCGCGCATCTTCTTTTTTGGAATCTGGCCCATCTACATCGTTGTTTCCGTAGAACCTGCTGGAAAAATCATCAGGATCATCGCCTAAGTTCTTTTCACGGAAGTTTGTGCCTACATTAAAGTGGGAAGTAATTCTACCTTCAAAATAGTCAACCCCGTCTGTAAGCTGCTTAATCACTTCTGGAACCGTATCTGCATAATTTAGCATTTGGCTAAGCATCGCGATTTGCTGCTGTTCTGTGCTTGAGGGGTTTTGAATGGAACCAAGATCTTCCATGGAATAATCCTCTTTACCTAATTTTTGGGAAATTGCCTCGTGTGCGGGCTTTACCTGCGAGAGAATTTGCTCATAGCGAGCCTTGTTGGCTTGTGCTTCACCTAATTCCTTTTCGAATTCGGCTTTTGCTTTTTGATACAATTTAAACTCTTCGCGGTTTGCGGCACTTACAGAAGCTTCGGTTTTGCCTTCATATTTTGGCCCTAGCTTCTTCACATACCGAACATATTCCATGTTTTCGGCAACAATATCGCCAAGGAAGTTCCATCCGTGGATATCATCAACGTATCCGTTTTTGTCGTCATCAATACCGTTTCCGGCAATTTCATCTTCGTTCACCCAAATAATATCTTTTAGGTCTTCGTGCTCGATGTCAATTCCACTATCAATAACCCCAACGATTACGGTTGACCCCTTTCTTCCTTGAATAATTTCGGCATAGGCTCTGTCTACGCTCATTCCGGGAATGGTATCCTGAAGCAAGTCTGCTGCAGTCCAGGTTTTGGTCTCTGCTTCGGAAAGTGGAGCCGCCTTAAGGGGCAGGGTATCTATATTTTCAATGGGAGTTGAAACAATTGGGGGAAGGCCTCCTCCACAAGAAGTCAAAAGCATTGCGGAAGCGGAAGCGATTAAGGAAAACTTTAAAATTTTCATAAGTTCAAAATAGTTAATTAAATAATTGGTCAAAAGTAAAGGATTGGTCCAAACGGACGCCTTTTTCAGTATGTTTAACAGTAATAATTTCGTGGTAGGGATCGTGCTCTAGGATTAAATAGTATCCTTTGTCTGCAGCAGTGTTTAAAAATTTTTCTTTTTCGTCCAAAGTAAGTAATGGACGGGTATCATATCCCATTACGTAGGGTAGTGGCAGGTGCCCAGCGGTAGGCAGCAAATCTGCCATAAACACCAGGGTCTTTCCTTGATATTCAATATGCGGAATCATTTGTTTTTCGGTGTGACCATTCACGAATAACACACCAAAATCCAAAGCGCTTTTTTCAAGAAAATCGCCTTTAGGTTGCTCAATATATTCTAATTGCCCACTCTCTTCTATGGGCAGTATATTTTCCTTTAAGAAGGAAGCCTTTTCCCTTTTGTTAGGTTCTGTAGCCCATTTCCAGTGGTTTTTGTTGCTCCAAAACTTGGCATTTTTAAAAGCAGGCTCATAACCCGTTCGGTCTTTGTTCCACTGAATACTTCCGCCGCAATGGTCAAAATGAAGGTGTGTAAGAAAAACATCCGTAATTTCATCTCTATGGAAGCCAGCTTTTTTTAAGGATCTGTCTAGGGTATCATCTCCCCATAAATAGTAGTAGCCAAAAAACTTTTCGCTTTGTTTGTTGCCCATCCCGTTGTCAATCAAAATAAGCTGGTTGTCTTTTTCAACGAGAAGACACCTTGCGGCCATTTCAATCATATTATTTTCATCTGCTGGGTTGGTTCGGGACCAGAGTGTTTTAGGAACCACTCCAAACATAGCCCCACCATCTAGCTTAAAATTTCCGGATTCTATAGGGTAGATTTTCATGTATCTTATAAGAACGTGCAAAATAGTAAAACCCACACATTCTAAAAGGCTTACTTAATTAATTATACTATTTTTAACAAATATAAAAACAAACCATCAAAATACGTAGTAAAGCAGCTATTCCCTAAGCCATTTTTCGGGATTAAAGAAAAGATGACACTTCTTTTAAATGGGTTTATTCCATTTTCTTAGTATTTTTAGCCAAAACAGAACAAATGCTTGAGTTAGCGGGAATCATTATTTTAGGAATTTTAGCGCAATGGGTCGCTTGGAAATTTAAGATTCCAGCCATCCTCCCGCTTATTCTTATTGGTCTGGCCGTAGGTCCTTTGGCGACACTGGTTTTAGAGAGCGGCAAGCCATGGATACAGCCTATATGGGATGGAGACCGCGGATTATTTCCCGGTGAAAACCTCTTCTATTTTGTTTCATTGGCCATTGGAATTATCCTTTTTGAGGGCGGACTTACCTTAAAACGGGGTGAAATATCAAAAGTGGGCCCAGTTATTGGAAAGCTAATTAGCTTGGGCGCAGCAATCACTTTTTTTGGAGCAGGCGTTGCCGCTCATTATGTTTTCGGACTTTCCTGGAAGATTTCCTTTTTGTTTGCTTCATTGATAATTGTTACCGGCCCTACGGTAATTTCTCCCATTCTTCGGAATATTCCGCTAAAGAAGGATGTTTCTGCCGTATTAAAATGGGAGGGAATACTTATTGACCCCATTGGGGCGTTGGTTGCGGTTTTGATTTTTGAATTTATAAGCGTTGGGGGAGATGTGGGGTATTCAAAACAAGCCCTTATTGAATTTGGTAAAATTGTACTTATTGGATTTTCCTTCGGAATTTCGGGAGGGTATGCCTTGTATTTTTCGATTAAGAAAAAATTAGTTCCGCATTATCTATTAAATGTAGTTGCCCTTTCGGTGGTATTGCTCATTTTTGTGGAAAGCGATGTTTTTGCCCACGAATCTGGATTGCTTTCCGTAGTAGTGATGGGAATGTTTTTGGGAAACAGCGATCTTCCCAATCTAAAAGAGCTATTGTATTTCAAGGAATCATTGAGCGTGTTGCTTATTTCCATTTTGTTTATTTTGCTGGCAGCCAACATCAAAATAGAAGACTTGCTGCTTATTTATAATTGGAACACAGCTATTTTGTTGGCGTTGGTCATTTTTGTACTCCGGCCGCTTTCGGTATTTGCAAGCACCTATAAATCGTCATTAAAAGTCAACGAGAAGCTTTTTATTAGCTGGGTAGGTCCAAGAGGAATTGTAGCTGCCGGTATTGCTTCGCTTTTTGGAACAAAATTAGCCCAATACGGGGTAGAAGGCGCTCAATATATTACGCCCTTAGTTTTTGCTGTAGTGCTTGTAACCGTTTTGTTGAACGCAACAACAGCGCGGTTTTTTGCAAAAATTGTAGGGGTCTTTTTGAAAACTTCCGAAGGAATCCTTATCGTTGGGGCATCAAAACTCTCTAGGCTTATTGCGAGTTACCTTCAAAAAAACGGAAGGCACGTGGTTTTGGTTGACTCCAATAAATCCAACATCGCAAAGGCGAAGGATTTGGACTTAGAGGCCTGGCCAGCGAATATATATTCAGACGACCTTTCAAGTAATGTTGAACTTAGTGACGTGGGCTATTTGTTAGCACTTACTGGGAGCCAGGAGGTAAATCAGCAAGCCATCAGTAGGTTTGGAAGTATTTTTGGAGAAACAGGAACTTTCCGTTTAATGTCTTCTGAAGAAAAATTGCTTGATAATCATTCAGACAACTCTACTCTTTTTTCGCACACTCATGATTTTAATATGTTGGAAGAGGTTTCAAGGACGTATCCATCTATTCAGGAGATTCCGGTAGATTCCAAAAAACAGCTTATGAAATTGTTGTCGATTATTGAAAAAGACAATGACACGGTTTCTCTTTTCCTGAAACTTCCAAACGGATATTTAGAGCTCATCAATCAAATTGATGATAAGGAAGTTTCAGAAGGTTGTCAGTTAGTTTACCTAGGAAAACCTTTAGATGTGGAAGAGTTAACCCAAGCGACCAAATCGTCAAAACAATCTCCAAACTAAAGACTATTTTTTTACAACGAGCGTTTCATTACAAAAGATTCTGCATGAAAAATTTCAGCCTTATACTATTGCTTATACTATTTTTGGCCGCTTGTAAAGAGGATGAATCTGTTGCGTGCACAACCTGTAGTTCTGCGCAAACACCAAACTTTGAATTATGCCGTGAAAGCAATGGAAATGCTTCAGTAAATGGTGAAGATACGGGTACACAGTACGAAGTTTATTTAGACGGTCTTTTAGCGCTGGGCACTACCTGTGGAGGAATTTAGTCGTTCAATTTTAATACGGCCATAAACGCTTCCTGCGGAATTTCTACATTTCCAACAGCCCGCATTCTCTTTTTCCCCTTTTTCTGTTTTTCCAATAATTTTCGCTTTCTTGAAATATCCCCCCCATAACATTTGGCGGTTACATCCTTCCGAAGTGCTTTTACAGTTTCCCTGGCAATGATTTTTGAACCAATGGCGGCCTGTATAGGAATATCAAATTGTTGTCTCGGGATTAACTCCTTCAGCTTTTCGCACATTTTCTTTCCAATATCATAGGCATTATCCCTATGTAACAATGCTGAAAGCGCATCTACCGTATTTCCGTTAAGCAACACATCTACCTTCACCAAATTGGAAGCGCGCATGCCAATTGGGGAATAGTCAAAAGAAGCATACCCCTTTGAAACGGTTTTCAACCGGTCATAAAAATCGAAAACAATTTCTGCCAACGGCATATCGAAGTTTAGCTCAACCCGGTCTTGAGTAAGGTAGGTTTGATTGGTTATTTGTCCCCTTTTTTCAATACAAAGCGACATAACCGGACCAACATAATCTGCTTTGGTAATAATGCTCGCTTTGATAAAAGGTTCTTCAACACGATCCAGCACCGAAGGGTCTGGAAGGTCGCTTGGGTTATTTACCAAAATGGAAGTTTCGGGATCTTTTGTGGTGAAGGCATGATAGGATACGTTAGGAACGGTGGTAATCACCGTCATATCAAATTCACGTTCCAATCGCTCCTGAATGATTTCCAAATGCAACATACCCAGAAAACCACAACGGAATCCAAAGCCCAAAGCTGCAGAGCTTTCAGGCTGAAAAACCAAAGAAGCATCATTCAACTGAAGCTTTTCCATAGAGCCTCTTAATTCTTCGTAATCTTCGGTATCTACGGGATAAATCCCTGCAAATACCATAGGCTTTACATCTTCAAAACCCTCAATCATATTCTTGGTGGGGTCTTTTGCGTCGGTTATCGTATCTCCAACTTTTACCTCACGGGCATCTTTGATGCCCGTAATAAGGTATCCCACATCTCCTGTTTTGATTACTTTTTTAGGAAGTTGCTTTAATTTTAAAGTCCCTACCTCATCTGCATTATAGGATTTCCCAGTGGCCATGAATTTAATTTGCTGGCCTTTTGTGATTTCCCCATTTAACACCCTGAAATAGGTTTCTACCCCCCGAAAAGGGTTGTATACGGAGTCAAAAATCAACGCCTGTAGAGGCTCCTCGGGATTTCCTTTTGGCGCAGGGATTCGCTCAATAATGGCAGTAAGTATTTCCTGTATGCCAATACCTGTTTTGGCACTAGCGGGAATAACCTCCTCTGGGTTGCAGCCTAACAAATCTACAATATCATCTGTTACTTCTTCTGGATTGGCCGAAGGAAGATCCACCTTATTCAATACGGGGATGATTTCCAAATCGTTTTCCAGGGCCAAATACAAATTTGAAATAGTCTGTGCTTGAATACTTTGAGCAGCATCTACCACCAATAGTGCTCCTTCACAAGCCGCAATGGAACGAGACACTTCATATGAAAAATCTACGTGCCCGGGAGTGTCGATTAGATTCAGGATATAAGGCTCTCCATTATGTAGGTAGTCCATCTGGATGGCATGGCTTTTAATGGTAATTCCACGCTCCCGCTCCAAGTCCATATTATCCAATAATTGGTCTTGTTTTTCCCTGTCGGTTACACTTCCAGTGGCATCCAAAAGACGATCTGCCAAGGTACTTTTACCATGGTCGATGTGAGCAATAATGCAAAAATTGCGGATGTTTTTCATAACAAACTGCGTATTTGGCAGTCTGCAAATATAGGGCAAAAAAGCTGCTTTGTATTACTTTTTAAAGCGATTCACAATTTTATGGTTAATTTTGCACCCATGGTAAAGATTGGAGACATAGATGTTGGGGAATTTCCCCTATTGTTGGCCCCTATGGAAGATGTGAGCGACCCACCATTTCGCGCTTTGTGTAAAGAACAAGGAGCAGACGTGGTGTATACCGAATTTATTTCTTCAGAGGGATTGATTCGCGATGCGGCCAAGAGCGTGCAAAAGTTGGATATTTACGAAAAGGAGCGTCCTGTGGGGATTCAGATTTTTGGAGCGGTATTGGATTCCATGCTAAAAAGCGTGGAAATAGTGGAGGCTTCAGGACCAGATATTATTGATATTAATTTTGGATGTCCGGTAAAAAAGGTGGTTTCTAAAGGTGCTGGGGCTGGGATTTTGAAAGACGTAGATTTAATGGTTTCCTTAACGGAAGCCATGGTAAAACACACGAAACTTCCTGTTACGGTTAAAACCAGGCTGGGGTGGGACCATGATTCCATTAAAATAGTTGAGGTTGCTGAACGGTTACAGGATGTAGGCTGTAAGGCTATTTCCATTCATGGAAGGACGCGAGCCCAGATGTATAAAGGAGATGCAGATTGGGCGCCCATTTCTGAAGTAAAAAACAACCCTAGAATGCATATTCCGGTTTTTGGAAATGGGGATGTAAACACCCCTGAAAAAGCTATGGAAATGCGGGATAAATTTGGACTCGATGGCGCCATGATTGGGCGTGCAAGTATAGGGTATCCTTGGTTTTTTAAAGAAGTAAAACACTATTTCAAGACAGGGGAACATTTAGATCCGCCTACCTTAAAAGAAAGGGTAGATGCTGCGAAGCGTCATTTGCAAATGGCCATTGATTGGAAAGGGGAGAAATTAGGGGTTTTTGAAACCCGCCGGCATTATACCAACTATTTTAAGGGGATTCCGCATTTTAAGGAATACCGAACTAAAATGGTAACAAGTGATGATTCCCAATCTGTTTTTGACGCGTTTGAAGAGGTGTTGGATCGTTTTGGGGACTTCCAGTTTGTCTAGGACAACAGTTTTTCGCTTACTCGCATGGAAGCCATCTTAGAGGCAAGAGCACCTAAAAATAAAATCGTCGCGAAAACAATTAGAAGATTAATCACTTTAAATTTTACAGGATAGGGGAGGTTTCCAATGGGTACAAACCCAAACTGCAATTGAAGTAAGACTAAAGCACTTCCTAAAAATAATCCTATTATTACTCCCAAAACGGTCATTAGGAAACCATTGTAGAAGAAAATCTTTCGGATGTCTTTAATGGTAAGCCCCATAAAATAAAGGGTTTTAATATTCCATCGCTTTTCCAGAATAATCATGATAATGGTTCCGGCCAGATTGAAAATAGCAATGGCCGCGATAAGACTCACAAAAAGATAGGTGAAAAGATTTTCGGAGTTCAACATTTTATAGAGGGCATCGTTTTGCTGAATACGGTTTTTGATTTCAATTTCTTGAGGAATAACAGCCCTTAATTGCGAAACAACCTGTTCTTCCGAAGCATTGGAAGAAAGCTTCAGCTCTAAATAACTTATTGCTAAAGAGTCAACACTAAGTAATTTTCTGGCAAGGTCTACATCTGTAAAGACATATTTGGTGTTTAATTCCTCGTTTACTTCATAAATCCCGGAAGCCACAACTCTTTCCGAAGCAAAAGCAGCAGAGGGATCCATCATGTTTAGTTGGCCAGTCCCAGGTTTTGGCGCATATAATTCTATAAGTTCACCATAGTCCCTAATAGAGATTGATAATTTGGAGGAAATCCCAAAGCCAATCACTACTTCATTCTGCCCAGGAGAAAGCCATTCACCCAAATAGACCAAACTGTCTAAGGGAGTCACGGCGGCATATTGATTGTCAACTCCTTTTAAATAGGCAATATGGTTTTTATCATTGAACCTTACAAAAATTCGGTCTTCCACAATTTTGGAAAATGCAGCAACCCCCTCAATGTTTGCAATGGTTTGAAACTGCTGTTCGGTAATCCTAAGTGTTTTCCCCGCAGCCGGGGTTACTTTTAAGTCACTGTCAAAAAAATTAGTGTATTGAAGGGCAAATTCCTTTAAACCCGCAAAACCGCTAAGCACCACAAACAAGGACATTGATCCAAGAATTACGGCGCCAATGGCAATACGTGAAATAATATTTACTGCGTTTTTATGACTTCTGGAAAACAGGTAGCGCCTTGCGATGTAAAGGGAGTGGTTCAAATTATTTCTTTTTCCTTCGTGCTAACAAGTTTGGGTCCTCAATAGGATTATCTCCTCCTTCCACGGCTTTTTCGATGTTTTTGATATACTCTAACGAGTCGTCATTGTAAAAACTTAATTCGGGCATTCTTCTTAACTGATTTTTAGTGAGCTGTGCAATGGTGTGCTTGATATTGCTTTTGATGCTGTTAAGCTCTTCAACTAATTTCCCAGATTTTTCTGAAGGGAATACACTTACGTAAACTTTTGCAATAGAAAGATCTGTAGTTACCGTTACTTTGGTAACCGAAATTAGAACTCCCGTGGTTCCTCTATCCCGAAGCATTTCCTGAAGCACCTTTGCAAGGTCTTCTTGAAGCACTCCTGCAATTTTTTTTTGTCTATTGGTTTCTTCCATGCTACAAAAGTAAAACATTTCGAGCCAAAGCGCTTATTTATTAAATTTGAAAAAATATTTGAAGATGGATAAAATAGAACATTTAGGAATAGCGGTAAGGGATTTGGAAAAAGCAAATGCAACCTATGAAAAGCTTTTTGGGGTTCCACCCTATAAGATAGAGGAGGTGGCTTCGGAAGGCGTAAAGACTTCGTTTTTTAAATGCGGGGAAAACAAAATTGAATTATTGGAAGCTACCAACCCAGACAGCCCCATTGCCAGATACATCGAAAAAAAGGGAGAGGGAATCCATCACGTGGCTTTTTCCGTAAATGATATTAAAGCTGAAGTGGAACGCCTTAAAGCCGAAGGATTTGTGGTTTTGAATGAAGAACCAAAAAAAGGGGCAGACAATAAATGGGTGGTTTTTTTACACCCTAAATCGTCTCACGGAGTTTTGGTAGAGCTTTGCCAAGAACGAAACAATGCATAAATGTGTTGCAGTATTTTGGAAAGTGTTTTACATTTGCAGCCACTTTGGGTCCCATAGCTCAGCTGGTTAGAGCACCTGACTCATAATCAGGGGGTCCTTGGTTCAAGCCCAAGTGGGACCACTATTTTCAGTCGGAAAAGCAATTTTTCGATTATTTTTTTGTTAATAATATGTTGATAGCAAGCAATTTTTGTTTGCAGTTTAAAAAAAATTATTACTTTAGCCCCCACATATGCGACCCCAAATCGTAACTATATTAACCCTACTACTATTCTTTGTGAATAGTTTTGCTTTGCTTGGGCAGACCCTTTCCGGTGGTTCTAATCCACCGCCTCCACCACAGAGGACTGGTCCTGGTCTTCCAATCGACACAAATCTTTATTGGTTAATTTTTGCAGGTGTAGTGCTTGGGGTTTGGATTGCCTACAACAGAATAAAAGCGGTTAAGCCCCGCGCGTAAGCCTCGTTACATATTTCCCAATCACATCAAACTCTAAATTAACCTGGTCTCCTTTCTGAAGGGTGTTGAAGTTTGTATGTTCATAGGTATAAGGAATGATTGCCACACTAAATTCATTTAGGCCAGAAGAGGCGATAGTTAAACTAACACCATTTACTGTAATTGATCCCTTTTCTATCGTAATATTTCCGTGCTTTGGATCATATTCAAATTTATAAATCCAGCTACCTTCGTTTTTTGAAACAGCAACACAAACCCCTGTTTGGTCTACATGACCTTGCACCAAATGCCCGTCTAGGCGGTCTCCCAATTTCATTCCTCTTTCAAGGTTAACATTGTCGCCAATCTTTAGGGATGACAAATTTGTTTTGGATAGGGTTTCTTCAATTGCCGTAACGGTATAAACCTCATCTTGAATATCCACAACAGTTAAACAAACTCCATTATGAGCGACGCTTTGATCTATTTTTAATTCCTTTGTAAACGGGCTCTTTACGGTTAAGTGAAGGTTTCCTTTTGAAGGTGTAACGTTTACAATTTTGCCAATTGCTTCAATAATTCCTGTAAACATGTATGCAAATAATTACTTTTGTAGTACAAAAATAACAACCAGTATGCGGATATGGGAAAAAAAGAAAAAATAATTGTTGGTATTTCAATTGGTGATTTAAATGGAATAGGAAGTGAGATTATCTTGAAAAGCTTTGAGGATGCCAGGATGTTGGACTTTTGTACCCCTGTTATTTTTGGCTCCGCCAAATTAATTTCAACCGTAAAGAAAGAATTAAACATGGATGTTCCTTTCCATGGGATTGATCATGTAAAGGAAGTTGTTCATAATAAGATAAATGTCTTAAATGTCTGGAAAGATTCCGTAGAAATACAATTTGGGAAAGAAACACGATTAGCAGGTGAATATGCCATACGTTCTTTAAAAGCTGCTGTGAAAGCCCTGAAAGAAGACGGTGTTGATGTGTTGGTGACCGCACCTATCAATAAGAGCAATATTCAATCCAAAACATTTAATTTCCCTGGGCATACAGATTATTTGGCAAAAGAGCTAAATGGGGATAGCCTAATGCTGATGGTGTCTGGGAAACTGAGAATAGGGTTGTTAACAGACCATCTTCCTGTGAAAGATGTGGCTTCGGCGATTACCCCAAGTCTAATTGAAAAGAAAATTACCACCGTACATACCAGTTTGATAAAGGACTTTGGAATTATTAAGCCCAAAATAGCAGTATTGGGTATTAATCCACATACCGGTGATAATGGCGTGATAGGAAAAGAAGATGATGAAGTGCTTCGGCCCACCCTGCAAAAAATTAGGGAAAAAGGAATGTTGGTATTTGGCCCGTATGCTGCCGACAGTTTTTTTGGAACCCAAAATCATCAAAACTTTGATGCAATTATTGCCTCTTACCACGATCAAGGGCTTATCCCTTTCAAAACACTTGCTTTTGGGCAGGGGGTTAATTATACTGCAGGACTTGATAAAATAAGGACATCGCCAGATCACGGCACTGCTTATGAGGTTGCAGGAAAAAATCAAGCAAATGAAGCCTCTTTTAAAGAAGCGGTTTTTGCAGCAATAGCAATCTACAAGAAAAGGAATGAATATCAAAAATATACAGAGAAACCACTTAAGGTCTCGCGCAAAAAAGCATCCTTTAAAAAGAAATAAGTTAAGGGTAGGGTAAATAAAATAATTTATTATCTTTGCGACCTCGTTTTTGGGAGGTATCCCATACAAATACAGGTGTGATTATGAAGGAAATGAAAGAATATACAATCCCTTTTTCGGGACTGAAGATAGGAGAACACCAGTTTGATTTTGAGATTGACAACACGTTCTTTGAGTATTTTGAGTATAATGATTTTAATACTGTTGAGGTAGCATTGGAGGCGCTGCTTTACAAGAAGGCTAATATGTTGGACTTTACCCTAAGCTTTTCTGGTATTGTAAATGTTCAGTGCGATATTACCAACGAACCATATGACCAGCCCATTAAAGGAACCTACAGTTTTGTAGTAAAATTTGGTGAAGAGTTTAATGATGAGGAAGAGGATATTCTAATTCTTCCACATGGGAGTCATGAGGTAAATATTCAGCAGTACATATATGAATCAATCATTTTGGCAGTTCCCATTAAAAAAATTCACCCTGGCGTGGAGGATGGAACCTTACAATCTGAAATACTCGATAAACTTGAAGAGTTGCGCCCCGGGGGCAATCAAGAGGAAAAAGACAATGAAACAGATCCCAGATGGGATAATTTAAAAAAATTATTAACGGATAAATAATAAGAAACCATGGCACATCCAAAGAGAAAAATCTCCAAAACCAGAAGAGATAAAAGGAGAACTCATTACAAAGCAAGTGTCCCTCAAATAGCTACCGATCCAACAACTGGAGAGGCTCATTTGTTTCATAGAGCACACTGGCACGAAGGAAAGCTTTACTACAAAGGGCAAGTGGTTATTGACGCTGCCGAGACAGAAGCATAAATTATTTCATTCATATATATTAAACTCTCACAACCTTAAGGGCGTGAGAGTTTTTTATTATCTGCTAAAAAACATCAAAAAGAAGCGATTTTATATCAATTTTGATGAAAATTTAGTACTTTTCACCCTCATTTGAAGATTTTAACTCCTTCCTTAGAGGGATTAAATTGAAGTCCTTATGTCAAAAATTACAGCTGCTATAACCGCAGTAGGTAGTTATGTTCCAGAATATGTTCTAACCAATGAAATTTTGGAAACCATGGTAGAAACCACCGATGAGTGGATTACTACTAGAACCGGAATCAAAGAACGCCGACTTTTAAAAGACCCAAACAAAGGAACCTCTTATCTGGCCATTAAGGCCGCTGAAAATCTCATTGAGAAACATCAAATAGACCCTAAGGAGATTGACCTGGTTATTATGGCCACGGCAACTCCCGATATGCCCGTTGCAAGTACAGGCGTTTATGTAGCCAGTAAAATTGGTGCCATAAACGCTTTTTCTTTTGACCTTGTTGCAGCCTGTTCTAGCTTTTTATACGGAATGTCTACTGCTGCACGCTACATTGAATCTGGAAAATATAAAAAGGTACTTTTGATAGGAGCAGATAAAATGTCTTCTATTATTGACTACGAAGATCGTACCACGTGTATCATTTTTGGAGATGGGGGCGGAGCTGTTTTGTTCGAACCCAATTCTGAAGGATTAGGGCTATTGGATGAATATCTACGTTCAGACGGAATTGGAAGAAATCACTTAAAGATTGATGCCGGTGGTTCCTTGTTACCTGCTTCTCATGAAACAGTAGACAAAAAACAACATTATGTATTTCAGGACGGCAAAACGGTTTTTAAGTTTGCTGTTTCTAATATGGCCGATGTTTGTGCAAAAGTCATGGAACAAAATCAATTGTCTGGATCTGATGTACAATGGCTAGTTCCGCATCAGGCCAACAAACGAATTATTGATGCAGCCGCAAAAAGAATGGAGCTTCCAGACGAAAAAGTCATGATGAACATTCACAAATACGGAAATACAACTTCAGCAACACTTCCCTTGTGCCTAAGTGATT
The DNA here is from genome assembly GCA_964495885.1 of uncultured Alteromonas sp. Classification (GTDB taxonomy): domain Bacteria; phylum Bacteroidota; class Bacteroidia; order Flavobacteriales; family Flavobacteriaceae; genus PALG01. The sequence continues at coordinate 164,026 of CAZBWO010000005.1, forward strand.
ATGAATCACAACTCAAAAAAGGAGATAATTTAATATTTGCCGCTTTTGGCGGAGGATTTACTTGGGGAGCTGTTTACTTAAAATGGGCTTACGACCCTTCATAAACTAACGACCATCTAAAGAATAATCATATGGACTTAAAAGAAATTCAAAATCTCATCAAATTTGTAGCGAAGTCTGGCGCTAGCGAGGTGAAACTTGAAATGGGTGATGTAAAACTCACCGTTAGAACCACTTCAGAAAAAGACAAATCAGACAACACCACGTATATCCAACAAGTACCAATGGCTGCTGCACAACCGCAACTTCTGCCACAACAGCAAGCTGTTGAAACACCAGCAGCAACTGGAGCAAATCAGTCTGAGGCCAAGCCAGCAGAAGATGATTCAAAATACATTACCGTAAAGTCGCCTATTATTGGGACCTTCTACCGTAAGCCTTCACCAGACAAGCCTGCATTTAAGGAAGTAGGAGATAATGTTGCGGAAGGGGATGTACTGTGTGTAATTGAAGCCATGAAACTTTTCAACGAAATTGAAAGTGAAGTTTCCGGTAAAGTGGTAAAAGTACTTGTGGACGATGCCAGCCCGGTAGAATTTGATCAGCCACTTTTCCTTATCGACCCCTCTTAAATTAATATACATTTCAAAGTTGCATTTTTCAAAAGAGAATGTACCTCAAAACTTTAGGAAACTATGTTTAAAAAAGTATTGATTGCCAATAGAGGAGAGATCGCCCTACGAGTTATTAGAACCTGTAAAGAGATGGGTATCAAAACAGTAGCAGTTTACTCTACTGCGGATGCAGAAAGTTTACACGTTCGATTTGCAGATGAAGCGGTTTGCATTGGTCCCGCTCCCAGCAGTGAGAGCTACTTAAAAATGTCTAATATTATTGCTGCTTGCGAAATCACAAACGCAGATGCAATTCATCCAGGGTATGGATTCCTTTCAGAGAATGCCAAATTCTCAAAAATATGCGAAGAACACGGTATAAAATTTATTGGTGCTTCTGCAGAAATGATTGAGAAAATGGGAGACAAAGCAACCGCCAAGGCAACCATGAAGGCTGCGGGTGTGCCTTGTGTCCCTGGAAGCGAAGGGGTTATTCCAGATTTTGAGACCTGCAAAAAAGTTGCATTAGAAACAGGATATCCAGTAATGCTAAAAGCAAGTGCCGGAGGTGGCGGAAAAGGAATGCGTGCTGTTTGGAAAGAAGAAGATCTTGAAGATGCTTGGGAATCTGCCCGAAAAGAAAGTAAAGCTGCCTTTGGAAATGATGATATGTACATGGAAAAGCTTATTGAAGAGCCAAGGCATATAGAAATTCAAATTGTGGGTGACAGTACAGGAAAAGCATGCCATTTGAGTGAAAGGGACTGCTCCATCCAACGAAGACATCAAAAGCTTACTGAAGAAACTCCAAGTCCGTTTATGACAAAGAAGCTTCGGGAAGATATGGGAAAAGCTGCAGTTAAAGCGGCAGAATATATTAACTATGAGGGAGCGGGAACAATAGAATTTTTGGTTGACAAACACAGAAACTTCTATTTCATGGAAATGAATACCCGAATTCAGGTAGAACACCCCATTACAGAACAAGTGGTAGATCATGACCTTATCAGGGAGCAAATTTTGGTTGCTGCTGGAGTGCCTATTTCCGGAAAGAACTACCTTCCGCAGCTACATTCCATAGAATGTCGTATTAATGCTGAAGATCCCTATAACGGATTTAGACCTTCTCCAGGAAAAATCACGACCTTGCATGCACCTGGCGGGCATGGCGTGCGTTTAGACACTCACGTATATGCAGGGTATATTATTCCGCCAAATTATGACTCCATGATTGCGAAGTTAATTACCACAGCGCAAACAAGAGATGAAGCCATTAATAAAATGAAAAGGGCATTGGATGAATTTGTGATTGAAGGAATACAAACCACCATTCCTTTTCATAGACAATTGATGGATGATCCAGATTATGTTGCAGGGAATTATACTACAGCTTTCATGAACACCTGGGAAATGAAAGATAAAGAAGAAGACGAGGAATAAAATCTAATAGAGCAGAAAAAAACGCCAAAATCGCTGCTTTTTGCTTCGTTTTTGGCGTTTTTTTATGCATTTGAATCAAAAATGAACGTTAATCTATCATATTGGGAACAACAGACTTGGTTAAGCAACATTGATTTTGCCATTGTTGGAAGCGGTATAGTTGGTCTTAGTTGTGCGCTTCGTTTAAGGGAACATTACCCAAAAGCCAAGATAGTAATTTTTGAGGCAGGAACCCTCCCAAATGGTGCAAGTACAAAAAATGCAGGATTCGCCTGCTTTGGAAGTGTTTCAGAGATTTTGGACGACTTGAAAACGCACTCTGAGGAAGAAGTAATAGCCCTTATCTCGAAACGTTACCAAGGGCTTCAATGGTTAAGAAAACACGTAGGATCTAAAACGATAGATTATCAATCAAATGGAGGATATGAGGTCTTTCGGAAAGATGATACCTTCTTATATGAAAATTGCTTAGAAAACTTAGAGAAAGTGAATAGAATTACAAAAAAGGCAATTTCTTCAAAAAACGCCCCATTTTTACTTAAAAACGACCCATTTTCGTTCAAAAACATTCAAAAAAAGATAATTTTCAACCGCTTCGAAGGCCAGCTAGATGCAGGAAAAATGATATTAGCACTGATTCAAAAATGCATAAAAAAAGGTGTTTTTATCATAAATAGTACTAAAATCGAAGCTTTTTCAGAGGAAAACAGTCAAGTTTTACTAAAAACAGACCATTTTGGAGAAATTCATACAAAAAAACTTTTTATTGCCACTAATGGCTTTGCTAAAACGCTTTTGCCTGATGAAAATATAGTTCCTGCTAGAGCCCAAGTACTCATTACCAATCCTATTCCATCATTACAAATAAAAGGGACCTTTCATCTTGATAAAGGGTATTATTATTTCAGAAATATTGATAAAAGAATATTGCTTGGGGGTGGAAGGAATTTAGATTTTGAAGGGGAGACAACCACTTCAATGAGTACCACGAAAAATATCCAGCAAGCTTTAGAAACATTGCTCCGCACAACAATCCTTCCCAATACACCGTTTGAAATAGCACATAGGTGGAGTGGAATTATGGGAGTGGGAAACAAAAAGAAGCCCATCGTTAAAGCAGTATCATCTCAAGTCTTTGTTGCGGCGCGTTTGGGGGGAATGGGCGTAGCAATTGGAGGCCCGACAGGCATTTCACTAGCAGATTTAGTAAAAAAGTAACATGATAAAAAAAGTATTTCGAGGGATACTAAGAATCGTTATTTGGTTCATCGTGATAAGTCTTATCTGGGTATTGGCTTATAAATGGTTGCCAGTACCATATACCCCACTCATGGCAATTAGGAGTATAGAGGACAATTCTTCAACAACCAAACATGAATGGATTCCATTGGAAGAAATCTCTGTGAACATTCAATTGGCAGTAATTTGTTCAGAAGATCAGCAGTTTTTAAACCACAATGGATTTGATTACAAGGCAATAAAAAAGGCGTATGAGGATAATCAGAAAGGAAAACATTTAAAAGGTGGAAGCACCATATCTCAACAAACCGCTAAGAATGTTTTTTTATGGCCAGGCAGAAGTTGGTTTCGGAAAGGTTTAGAGGCCTATTTTACTTTTTTGATCGAAAGCCTGTGGAGTAAAGAACGAATCCTTGAAGTGTATTTGAACAGTATAGAAATGGGAAATGGGATATATGGCGTGGAAGCCGCTTCACAATATTGGTTCCATAAAAAAGCAGCCAATTTAAATAGATATGAAGCCGCGTCATTGGCAGTGAACCTTCCGAATCCTAGAAATTATAGGGCAACCCCCAGAACGCCCTATTTAGAGAAAAGAAAAACATGGGTATTACAACAGATGAATAATTTTGGACCCCTAGACTTAAAGCCGAAAAGCAATAACCATACCCCTTAAGGCCTCTCTAAATTATAGGTTACGTGGTAATTGGTTGCAGAACTTCCGCCCACATAAATATCAAAAGCCCCTTCTTCAACAACCCATTCTCCTTTTAGATTATAGAAACCCAATGCTGATTTGTCAAGCTGAAAACTCACGGTTTTAGTTTCCCCCTTTTTTAAAGCCACCATCTTAAACCCTTTTAATTCTTTAACGGGTCTTGCAACACTTGCGAATTTATCATGAATATATAGCTGTACAACCTCTTTTCCGTCATACGCCCCGGTATTTGTTAATACTACGGAAACAGTTACCTTGTCTTCAGCAGCATTGCTTGGTTGAACCTTAAGATTTTCATATTTAAATTGTGTATAGCTAAGTCCGTAACCAAAAGGATACAAGGGGTCATTGGATTCATCGCTGTAATGGGTCCAAAACACCAAACCAGGTTGCGGTTCTTCATTTCGGCCTGTTTTTTTGTGATTGTAATAGATAGGGACTTGACCCACACTTCTTGGAAAGGTCATAGGTAGTTTCCCACTAGGGTTATAGTCTCCATAAAGTACTTGCGCAATAGCATGCCCAGCTTGGCTTCCCAGGTGCCAAGCCTCCACAATGGCAGGAATGTTTTCTGAAGCCCAAGGAATGGTCAAAGGCCTTCCATTGTTTAATACCAACACAATGTTTGGGTTTACATCATGTACTGCTTCCAAAAGGGCTTGTTGCACTCCGGGTAGCCCAATATTGGTTCTACTTCGGCCCTCTCCGCTCATAAAGCCAATTTCTCCTAAAACCATCACAACTACATCGGCACTTTTAGCGACCGAAACAGCTTCCGAAAAACCACTCATATCATCGTAATTAAGAGCGGGTTCCATAATAAAAGAAGTTTCGCCTACAGTTACATCGGCACCTTTGGCATAAGACAGGGTATTTCCATCATACGCTTGCATACCTTCCAATACTGAAACAGCGGTGTTGGCATCGGCGGCCAATCTCCAACTGCCCAACGGACTGTCTTTATCATTTGCCAAAGCCCCAATTAAAGTGATTTTCAACCCTTGCTTTTTCAACGGAAGTAATTGTTGCTCATTTTTGAGCAAAACGATTGATTTTTTCGCCATATCAAGGACGGCATCGTGATTTTTGGATGCATTTATCACATTTTTTTCCAATGCTTCATTACAATACCTGTAAGGATCATCAAACAAACCCAATTCAAACTTTACACGAAGAATCCGTTTTACTGCATCATTGATGATACTTTCCTCAATTTTTCCTTCCAGCACCAAACTTTTAAGGTGATTCACATATAGATAGGATTCCATATCCATATCACAGCCAGCCTCAGCAGCCAAAAAAGCAGCAGTTTTCCCGTCTTTAGCATAACCATGTGGGATCATTTCCCCAATAGAGCCCCAATCTGAAACTACAAATCCATCAAAGTCCCATTGTCCTTTTAGGATATCCCTTTGCAGAAAAGAATTCCCGGTTGCGGGCACGCCATTTAATTGATTAAAAGAATTCATAAACGTACGAACACCTGCATCTTTTGCTGCTTTAAAAGGTGGTAAAACCACATTATAAAAAGTATCTGGACCTATGTCTACTGTATTGTAATCTTTTCCAGCTTCGGAAAAGCCATATCCAGCAAAGTGTTTTGCACAGGCCACAATGGTATTCGTTGCCGCAAGATCATCTCCCTGAAAACCTTTTACCCTAGCCTCAGCAATTAAACTTCCCAAATAGGGATCTTCCCCGGCACCTTCCATTACCCGTCCCCAACGGGCGTCCCTCGAAATATCTATCATTGGGGCAAAGGTCCAGTTGATACCAGTTGCGGCAGCTTCCGCAGCAGCTACAGCAGCAGAATTTTGAATGGCCTCCAAATCCCAACTAGCCGCTTCAGCAAGCGGAATGGGACTTATGGTCTTGAGTCCGTGAATCACATCAAATCCAAAAATAAGCGGGATTCCCAGTCTAGTTTCTTCCACGGCTATTTTTTGAATTTTCCGCACATTTTCAACCCCTCTAATATTCAACATAGAGCCTACCAACCCCTTTTTAAGGTTTTCATATTTTTCGGCTTGATTTCCTTCGGAAGGAGCAGGGCCGGTAACGTCCCAAAAACCATTGTATTGATTCATTTGCCCTATTTTTTCTTCAAGGGTCATAAGGGACAGTACAGAATCTACCTTTTGCTCAATAAGGTTTTGCTGGGCATTTGATTTTAGAGGATTCATGAGTAAGATTATCACAAGGAAATAGAGAAGCTTTTTCATCATTTAAAATTTTGATGCTTCCTTAAAGATACGGCTAAGTGTTTTTAAATTTTAAAAAAACCTGACTTTCTTTTTCAAGTGATCTAGAGTGGTTAAAGAAGATGTCCTTTTCCTTGAAAACAGCATGAATTACATACTGGGTACCCTTAAAATAAGATGCTTTTACGGTAGCTTTAATAGGCGTGGAATTTTTGGAAGTTTTAATCTCATGAGGGAGCCAAAATTTTTTGGGAAAACCTGACGCAGGAATATTTTTAGTGACTTCTCCAAAAAAACTAGCCTGATAAGTATTTTCGGGATGATTAAAGATTTTTTCAGGATGGTCTAACCGCTCTTGAATACCTCCTTTTAGCATAAGGATTCGATCTGAAAAGGCCAATGCCTCTTCTGCATCATGCGTGGCAGTGATACAGGAAATCTGTTCTTTTTTTAGGAACTCAAATAGGTTTCGCCGAAGTTGATTCTTTTTAAAACTATCAATATGACTGAACGGCTCGTCCAAGAGTAGCAGCTTTGGAGTCTTCGCAAGCGATTTGGCTAATGCCACCCTTTGTTTTTGACCGCCGCTTAAATGTTTTACCATGGTTTCGGAAAAATCTTCCAAAGAAACCACCCTTAATAGCTCTTTTACCCTTTTTTGGTCTGAAAATAAATTTATACGGGAAAGGTGGGTGGCAACATTCTCTGAAACTTTAGTGTAGGGCATAACGTTAGGATCCTGGGCGACCAATTTCATAAATTCCTCCCCCGGAATTAAATTGAAATTAGGCCCTAACAATTCTTTGTCTCCCCAGTAAATGGAACCTTTTTCTAGATGTAGTAATCCATAAATAAGATGTAGTAATGTAGATTTTCCGCAGCCACTCTCCCCTAAGATTGCAATATGCTCACCCTTGGCTAGCTCAAGATGTATATCTTTTAAAACAGGAACTTCTTGATATGAGAATTCCTCTATGTCTATACGTAAAGTCATGTAGTGAAAAAGCCGCTAAGGAATCAATTTTAAACGGAACTTAGCAGCTTTTAATAATTTTAAAAAATCCCTTATTGTTTAAGTCCGTCGTTGACTTTTTCAGGGAGTACCTCATAGCCCATATTATAGAGGGTAAAGGCAAAAATATCTGCATATTGTTCAATAGTCTTGCTAACAGGTGTCCCAGCGCCATGCCCGGCATCTGTTTCAATACGTATGAGCACGGGGTTATTACCAACATGCTTTTCTTGCAATTCGGCAGCAAATTTGAAGCTATGTGCGGGCACCACCCTATCATCATGGTCGCCAGTTGTAATTAAAGTAGCTGGATAAGTGGTTCCTTCAACCACATTGTGAACAGGGGAATATCCTTTAAGGTACTCAAACATTTCCTTATTGTCTTCTGAAGTTCCGTAGTCGTATGCCCATCCAGCACCCGCTGTAAAGGTATGGTAGCGCAACATGTCTAAAACCCCAACGGCGGGTAACGCCACTTGCATTAAATCTGGCCTTTGCGTCATTACAGCACCTACTAGCAGTCCGCCATTTGAGCCTCCTCTAATGGCAAGGTATTCTTTGGAGGTATAATTGTTTTCTATAAGATATTCTGCGGCGGCAATAAAATCATCAAAAACATTTTGTTTTTTCATTTGCGTTCCAGCTTTATGCCATTCTTTTCCGTATTCTCCACCTCCACGAATATTAGGAACGGCATAAACACCTCCTTGTTCAAGCCAAACAGCATTTGTAATGCTAAATGATGGGGTAAGGCTAATATTGAATCCTCCATATCCATACAGGATGGTTGGGTTTTTCCCATTCATTTTAAGGCCTTTCTTATAAGTGATGATCATGGGAACCTTTGTCCCATCCTTAGAAGTGAAAAATACTTGTTTGCTTTCGTAATTTTCAGGGTCAAAGTCTATTTTAGGCTTTCTATAGAGTGTAGATTCTCCAGAATCCATATCAAATTTATAGATGCTTCCTGGGGTGGTATAGTTGGTAAAAGAATAATACAACTCTGTTTCCTCTTTTTTGGCACCAAAGCCACCTGCACTACCAATTCCGGGCAATTCTATTTCCCTAACGAGGTTTCCGTCAAAGTCATATTGGAATACTTTTGAAATAGCATCTACCATATATTCAGCAAAAATATATTTTCCGCCAGTAGATGGAGTAAGTACATTTTCGGTTTCTGGAATGACGTCTACCCATTTTTCTGGCGTGGGGTTAGCTGCATCTACTTTTACGATTTTTCGATTAGGTGCATCTAGATTTGTAGATAAATACAAAGTGCTTCCCCAATTTTCGATTACAAAAGTGTCGCTATCAGTATGATCCAAAATTGTTACAAATCCTTTTTGCGGAGCCTCCAAGTCCATTAAAAACAATTTGTTTCCAGAGGTAGCAACACTTGCCGTTACTACTAGGTATTTATTGTCTTCGGTGACATAGCCGCCTATATAACGGTGTTTTTCTTCAGGAGTTCCTCCAAACACTAAAATATCGTCATTTTGGGGCGTTCCCAATTTATGATAATACAATTTATGCTGATCTGTCTTTGCAGAAAGCTCGCTTCCTTCGGGCTTATCATAACTTGAATAATAGAACCCTTCATTTCCTTTCCACGAAAGCCCACTGAACTTTACATCCACAAGGGTATCTTCCGTAATGGCTTTTGTTTCTACATCCATGACCAGCACTTTTCTCCAGTCACTTCCCCCTTCAGAGATACTATAAGCTGCAATTTTTCCATCTTCCGAAAAACTAAGGTTTCCTAGAGAAGTAGTTCCATCCTTGCTAAACTTATTGGGATCTAGAAAAACCTCTGCGGTAGAAGGATCATCTCCAGTTTTGTAACGATACACCACATACTGGTTTTGTAAGCCATCATTTTTAAAGAAATAGGTATACGCCCCTTCTTTGTAGGGAGCTCCAATTTTTTCATAATTCCAGAGGGTGGTAAGCCGCTCTTTGAGTTCGCTTCTAAAGGGAATTGTATCAAGGTATTCGAAAGTAACTTCGTTTTGGGATTTTACCCAAGCTTCGGTTTCTTTGCTTCTGTCATCTTCAAGCCAACGATAGGGGTCTGGGACTTCGGTGCCAAAATAAGTGGTCACAGTATCCACTTTTTTGGTAGTAGGGTACGTCACGTTAATAGGGTCTTTTTTTTGGGTTTCTGCACAGCTGAACAGCACAAATGCAATAAGGGCAAATAACGAATATTTCATTCTCGAAAATTTAAAGTATAAAGGTACTAAAAGTTCCTCTTGAATTGAAGCAAAGAACCTTAGTACTTAAAGATAGGCCTATATGCCTTCCAATATTTATAAATAAGAATTGTATTCAATAAGACAATGATTATGGCGGGTAGAATATCTGAAATATTTAAAAATAGATGAAACAATAAAATATTTAATGATATTGGCGCTAACAATAGCAATGCAAACGCAACCCACTTTCTTAATAAAAGGAGGAGACCAATCAACACCTCTAAAAACCCTAGAAAAGGTAAGACATAGCCAGTAGCCGAAAGGGAATTCATAAAACTGGATGCCTCTTGGGGTAGCTCTGGCTGCGGAAGAAAACCAAATTGAAAAAACTTATGAAGTCCAAATACAATTAGTATCAAGGCCAATAAAAAGCCTACTATTTTGGTAAAAGTTGCATTCATGGCTAGTGTTTTTTTTGTGGGTATACATAAAGATACAAAAAAAAACCGTTAGCAATTCACTAACGGTTTTTGTACGATTTATAGCCCTGAAAAGTTATCTTTTAATAATCTTTTGGGTTTTGGTTTGTTCCCCATCGTAAACTTTAAGGATGTAGTTCCCGGAAGCAAGTGTAGAAACATCTATGGAAGCATTTTTAATAGTGCTTGCCATAATAAGCTTCCCTTGAAGGTCATAAATTGCGAATGCCGGATTATTGAAGTCCTCTATTTGAGAAAGATTAATGATATCATCCACAGGGTTTGGATATACAACTAAGGAATTTGTTTCAAAGTCTTGTGTTCCTAAAACAGTAGAGCCTTCCACAACTGTTAATACTTGGTTTACAGCAACGTCATCTAGCGTGTCTACAATTCCAGAAGGCCAAGTAATGGTAATGTTGGTTATTTCGGTATCTGCCCCCAGCCCAAAGTGGGTGTTAAGGGTGCTCATGAACCTAAATCCTTCACCGCTTCTTACATCCCTAATCTGGGATCCTAGCGCAGATGTAACTTTTACACGTGCCCCAATACCATTTCGGTTGCTTTCCACTCCTTCCGTATTGATTGTAATCCAATTATTAGCATTTCCTCCATTTACATAGATGTTTCCTCCAGTGAAGCCATCAATAAACCCGTCGTTATTGAGGTCTCCAAAAGATCCGTTGTTACTAGGCAGTGCTCCACTAACTAAAGTAAAGGTCATGTCGCCGTTATTGAAAAGGATATTTCCGTTGGAAATAATATCGGCGAACCCATCATTGTCTAAATCATAGGTACAGTTTTCAATACCAACAGCGGTAAGGAGTTCAATTCCGTTTGGCGTTGCAACCACGGTGAAGGTTCCGTCTCCGTTATTTATTTTAAGTTTGTGGGGAGCACCGTTGTCACTACTTCCAACGAACACATCCATGTCTCCATCATTGTCAAAATCAGCCCAAGCAGAAGACCATGTTTGCATTTGATCCTTAAGGCCGGCAGACTCTCCAATTTCAGTAAATGTACCGGATCCGTCGTTTTCGTGAAGTTCATCTTCACTTCTTTCATTTAGGTTTCCACTTACGTTACATTTCGCATTAAACATGTCCATATCCCCATCATTATCAAAATCAATCCAAACAGAACCATAGTGTCCTCCAGAAGGATAGTCGCCTATTCCCCCTTGGAAAAAAGTTAGGTTGCCAGAACCATCATTGATATAATAAACATTTGGTTCAACGTCGTGGCATACAAAGGCGTCAAGATTCCCATCGTTGTTGATGTCAACAAAATTTGAACGCTGTGAAAAGACAAATTGAGGGTAACTAATTTCGGTGTAGGCACTACCGTTTCCGTTGGCCTTCATAAATGTTACACCACTACCACCTCCATAGAGTAGGTCTGTATATCCATTATCATCGAAATCTGCAGCTGCTAAACTCCAAGAAGGACCGTTATCTGCAGGGTCTGTGGTAATATTGGCTTCTGTAAATCCACCGCCGCTTTGCTGATAGAAAATTTGGATATTGGTACCTGTAACAGATACAATATCATCCAAGTAGTCACCATTCATGTCTACAACGGCACGTTCTGTACCAGAGGTAGGAATAGATTGTGTGGTAAAGCTAACCTGTGCATTTCCAACAGATAGAAATGCTAGTAGCAACATTGTTAAAATAATTTTTTTCATAAGGGATGTTTTGTATTAAAATCTATAGTTAGTCGCAGGTTACATCCAGCGAGTTAATCCAATCTGTTAAAAGTGCTACGAATTCATCATGGGCAATGCTTCTTCCAACCATTGGCATTCTAAACTCTTCTTCCGAAGTAGCAACCCTATAAAGCATGATAGAGCTTTCTGCATCACCAGGAACCACCAATGTAGTTTCGTCATATCCAGGAATTGTCATGTCTGGAGTTACACAAACACCTAGATTTTCATAGATGGTACTCTCCCGGAATGCCAAGCGAAGCTCACGTGCGCCACAATGCCCTCCATCTACGTGACAGTGCGCACAATTAATATCTACATATGATCGTAGTCTAAGTTCAATATCTTCGGAAGTGTCTTCCCAGTTGATAACGGTTTGAATGCTTCCGGGAAGGGAATTGGATAGGTAGCCAGCCTCAATCCATTTTTGAAGCTGATTTGTAGTTCCGTCTCCATATTCATAATCTCCATTAAGGTTCTGTGGCTTGGGCCCGATGGGGGTAGGCAACTTATAGGATTTATGGCAGATTAAGCATTCTGAAGCAGAGGGAATACGATAGGTAATAGACTTTGTTTCCCCTTCATGTACCCATTCAATTGGAACATTTTGGCCATACCCTTCGGTATCCAACAATGCTTCCTGTTGGGCTTCATCCCAAATGTAATCTGCAAACATCCATTCGCCCCCCTTTTTAATAAGCAAACGCGTTTCTATACGTTTTGTCGTATTGGACGGTAACACATTATCATAGTAAAATGTTTTCCCCAAAATGGTGCTTTCAGGAAAATTAAGAATATCCCCGTCACTTACATAATTTGCAGCCACTCCTTTAGGCATCCAAACAAAGCGTTGTTTGTGCGCATAATCTGTAAATAGCGTGCTGATGGGCTCATAGGGAATGACAGTTGGCACTAATTCAAGATCAAAGAGCTCTCCGTAGAAAAAGTTATAATCTGATAATTTTGGGTAGGGCAATTCCCCCAAATTTATTTCGATGGGTTTAAATATTTTTATGGAAACTTGGCCAGAAGCACAACTTAATCCTTCGGCATCACAGACCGTATATTCAAAAGAATCTGTTTCGGTATAGGTTGTACTTGCGGTATATTGCAATACGTCATCTAACAGGTTGGCAGGAGTATCATTGATATCAACCACTTCAACAGAACCAGTACCCATAGCGCTAATAGTCACGGTACCATCAGTGGGAATATTGGTGTCATTTTCAAAAACACTTATAAAAAGCGATTCATCTTGAAAAGTTTCTCCAGCATCTGCTTCAATCGTAATATTGATTGGCACATAATCGTCATCATCTGTATTAGCAATAGGCGAGTCATCATCAGACTTACAAGCGAAAAATAACGCTAAAAGCAACATCGTTACACCTATGTAATAATAGGATTTTTTCATTAATAAGGGATTAGCAATTTTTAAAACTGCCCTAAATGTAATAAAAAGTTGTTTATTTAGAGATTTACAGAGTTATTTTCTCGCTTTTGTTTTGGAAAAGAGGCTCATACGCCCACCAGTTTTTGTACATGAGAAATGCATTTACCAGTAGCACCAAAATTGCAGGGCCAATGTTTGGTAGATTTACGAATAAGTGAAACGCAACCAAGTTTAATGAAATGGGAACTAACATGATAAGGGCAAATGAAACCCATTTTCGAATAACCAATAACACTCCTATAATAACTTCAGTGAGGCCAACAAAGTGCATCAAATAGCCTTTGCCAGTTGGTGTTCCTCCAGAGAAACGTAGGGATTTAAAAAGATATTCTGCCTCTGGATAACCGGTAAAATCAAAGTCGGCGAGAAACCAAAAAAATTTGTTGAGGCCAAATGCAAGTAGCATGATGCCAAGGCCTATGGTAAGGATTGTTTGAAAAAGCTTCATGAGAGTCGTCGTTAAAGTTATGTGCTTGTAGACGAACCTATTCATGTAACCTTACATATCCTCAAGATGGTAGCAGGTTGTTATTGTACAGGTATTCAGCAATTTGAATGGCATTGGTGGCTGCTCCTTTCCGAAGGTTATCACTCACAACCCACATATTTAAAGTATTGGGTTGTGTTTCATCTCGTCTAATACGCCCTACAAAAACCTCATCTTTTTGATGCGCATACATAGGCATGGGATACGTGTTGGTGGTTGGATTGTCTTGGACGGTTACACCAGGAGTTTGGTGGAGTAACTGCCTTACTTCAGCAAGGTCAAAATCATTTTCAAATGCAACATTCACCGCTTCGCTATGCCCACCGGCTGTAGGAATTCTAACAGCAGTTGCCGTGACCGAAAATGTTCGGTCATCCAATATCTTTTGGGGTTCCCGTGCCAGTTTCATTTCTTCTTTGGTATAACCGTTTTCTTCAAAGACATCACAATGTGGTAAAGCATTTTTATGAATAGGATAGGGATAGGCCATCTCCCCTTTTATGCCAGCAATTTCATTTTCCATTTGCTGTACTGCTTTACTACCCGTTCCTGAAACAGATTGATAGGTAGACACCACCACCCGCTTCATTCGGTATTTTTGATGTAGCGGATATAAAGCCATTACCAGCTGGATGGTAGAACAATTGGGGTTTGCAATGATTTTATCTTCTTTGGAGAGTATGGAAGCATTGATTTCGGGGACAATTAATTTTTTGCTTGGATCCATTCTCCAAGCCGAAGAATTATCAATAACCGTTGTTCCAATAGCGGCAAATTTTGGCGCCCACTTCAGGGAAGTACTTCCTCCGGCGGAAAAAATCGCAAGATCCGGTTTTTGGTCAATTGCTGCACTCATGGAAATGATGGGGTACGCATTACCTTTGAACGAAATAGTTTTGCCAACAGAGCGCTCTGAAGCGACCGGCAACAATTCCGAAACCGGGAAATTCCGCTCAGCCAATAACTGTAACATTACGTGGCCTACCATTCCTGTGGCCCCAACAACCGCTACTTTCATATGTAAAAAGTTTAAGGATTCAAAAATAGTTGAAAGAATTGGAAAACCTTTCAGAACTTAAAAAAAAGACCCCTCCAAAAAAGAGGGGTTTAGGGTTACAATGCAGTGTAGCGGTCTCTACTTGTATTATTTTTTAAGGGAATCCCTAATTTCCTTCAACAGGTCTAATTCAGATGGTCCTGGATCTGGAGCAGGCGCTTCCTCTTCTTTCTTTTTCATTCTATTCACTCCTTTTACCACCATAAACATTACGAATGCTACAATGATAAAATCAATAACATTGGTTAGGAAAGTTCCGTATTCCAACCAAACTTCTCCAACCATTTCACCGGCATCATTTAATGTTCCGTCTTGTAATTTATATCTCAAGTTTTTAAAATCTGAGTCAAAGATTAGACCTATTAATGGAGAAACGATTCCTCCTGTAAATGAAGCCACTACCTTGTTGAAAGCAGCACCCATTACAAAACCTACGGCAATATCTACCAAATTGCCTTTCATTGCAAATTCCTTGAATTCCTTAAGCATGATTCGATTAGTTTTTATGTTAATAAGTAACTAATTTACACAAAAAAACATTTGGATTGTTAATTTTTTAGAATTAGGGTGTTATTTTCGGCAAGTAACCCTTTTTATTCGTTGAGAAAGTGCAGTAAGCAGCTCGTAAGAAATGGTTCCTACTTTTTTTGCCCAGTCTTCTGCGTTATGGTCCTTTCCAATTACAATTACTTCATCTCCTTCCTCGCAGGGGATATTCGTAATATCTACCATAAGCATATCCATACAGACGTTTCCAATAATGGGGGCCTTCTTCCCGTGAATTAAGACCCAGCCATTTCCATTTCCATATTGTCTTGAAATTCCATCGGCATGGCCAAGCGGCAGTGTTGCTGTTTGGGTTGGCTTTGTTACCTCATGGGCCCTGTTATATCCAACGGTATCCCCGGGTTTAAGGGAATGAATTTGGGAAATGACTGTTTTCAAGGTGGCAACGGGCCGCAGTTGTTGATCTACTTTTGCATTATTCCCGTAACCATAGAGTCCAATACCGGTGCGTACCATTTCAAATTGGGCTTCTGGATAATTAATGATTGTAGAGGTATTGCTTTGATGCCGAATTACAGGATAGCCAAGCTTTTCAATAAAATCTGAAGCAATTTTTTTAAAATTTTTAATTTGCTGAAGGGTGAATTCTCTTTCCGAAAGGTCCTCACTTGCTGCTAAATGTGAAAAAACCGATTTCACTTTCAGCGTATTTGAAGCAGTACAAGTTTCTGCTACCAATGCCATTTCAGCAGCAGTGAAACCAAGCCTGTTTAATCCGGTATTTATTTTGATATGGATAGGATAGTTCTGTTGTTTTTTTTCCGAAGCTATTTTCAAAAAACCGTCTAGTATTCGTGTGCTGTAAATAGCAGGTTCCAAACAATTATCAATGAGCTCTTCAAAATGATGGGGAAGAGGATGCAATACAAGTATTGGGGATTTCACACCGTTTTCCCTTAGGCTAACCCCTTCTTTTACATAAGCGACAGCAAAATAATTGACCCCCAGTTTTTCAAGCTCTTTAGCAACCTCGGCAGCATCGCTTCCATAGCCAAACGCTTTTACCACAGCCATCATTTTGGTGTAAGGGTTTAGGTGCGATTTTAAAAAGGCATAGTTGTGCGCTAGGGCATTGAGGTCTATTTCAAGGATAGTTTCTTCGGTATGGGATGTCAAGGGACACATATCAAGCTTGCTTTTTTCCTGGAAGTTCTTCAGGATCCTTTACTTCCATTTTTTTCAGCTTTTCGCGTAGCGTGGCTTTGTAATAGGCTGCCCTGCTCAAAGGCTCATATTCTTCATTTTCCCCCAATAAAACCAAGTCATCACTTTGCGCTTTTCTAAAACTATAGTGTGCTAAGTTCCCTGTTCTAGTACAAACGGCGTGTACTTTTGTAACGTACTCTGCGGTAGCCATCAATGCGGGCATGGGTCCAAAGGGGTTTCCTTTAAAATCCATGTCAAGTCCGGCAACAATGACCCTCATTCCTTGGTTGGCAAGATCATTACATACCTTTACAATCTCATCGTCAAAAAATTGAGCTTCATCAATACCAATCACATCACACCCATCTGCTAGAATAGGAATATTTGCTGCAGCGGGTACAGGAGTGGATCTAATCTCGTTGCTATCGTGAGAGACCACTTTATCTTCGTCATACCGAACATCTAACGCCGGTTTGAAGATTTCTACCTTTTGTCTCGCAAACTGCGCCCGTTTCAGACGACGGATCAATTCTTCGGTTTTTCCCGAAAACATAGACCCGCAGATTACTTCAATCCACCCGAATTGCTCTTTTTGGTTTACTGTATTTTCGAGAAACATACGTTAGGTTTAGAATAAAACGGAATCTTTTGACGTTTCGGTTAAGGATGCGTAAATTTAACAAAACAAAAAAATAGCACCGTAGGATAAATGCAAAAGTTATGAAAAAGAAACTTGAAAGCAGATTACAGCAACTGGCAGGGCAAATACTTTCCGAAGCATCTTCCAAAAATACTACTCAATTAAAGGAAATAGCGCGCGAATTATATGACAACCTTTTGGTGCTGGAATATCTTGAAAAGCAAATGGGCGGACAGTTTCTGGATGAATCCCTAGATTCTAAAAGTTACCGGGAACACAATTGGTTTAAAGACCCCGAACCTTTGCCAGAGCCCGAAAACAAAGAAGAACTTATTGAGCCTGCCATAGAAAAAATTAAAGATATTGTCGCACAGATGCCAACCGGATCTGAAGAAATAGATCAGTTATTGGAAGAGGTCCTTCCCAAGAGGAAAGTGATGAAAAACGATTTGGAAGAGTTTGCATCACACTACAAGGATACTCCCGTTTTTGAGCGAAAAGAAACAACGGTGAAACCAACAACATCAACTTCGCTGGAAACGGAAAGTATTTCCGAAGAAAAAGCCACGCTTAATACACAAGGGGAAAAAGTAAAGTCATTGAATGATCGTATTTCCAAAGGATTTAGCATAGGGCTTAATGACCGATTGGCCTTTGTGAAGCATCTTTTTGATGATAATGAGGATGATTTTAAACGGGTGATGTCGCAACTCAACACCATGGAATCACATGAAGAAGCATTGCACTTTATTAAAACCAAGGTAAAGCCAGATTATAACTATTGGTTACAGAAGGATAAGTTTGCTGAACGTTTTATGGCCGTAATAGAAAAGAAATTTGAATCCTAAATGGCCAAACTTTATTTAGTGCCCACTCCCATCGGAAACCTAAAGGATATGACTTTTAGGGCCGTGGAAATTTTACAGGAAGTAGACTTGATCCTTGCAGAAGATACCCGTACCAGTGGTAAACTGCTTAACCACTTTGAAATTAATACCCCCATGCACTCCCACCATATGCACAATGAGCATAAAACGGTGGAGGGAATTGTACAAAAGATTCAAGCGGGAACAAACGTTGCTTTAATAAGTGATGCAGGAACGCCAGCAATTAGCGACCCTGGGTTTTTGTTAACCCGTGCTTGTGTAGACGCTGGGGTTGAGGTGGAATGTCTTCCGGGTCCTACTGCTTTTGTGCCAGCATTGGTCAATAGCGGATTACCCAACGACCGTTTTGTTTTTGAAGGATTTTTACCTGTAAAGAAAGGCAGGCAAACCCGTTTGATTGCACTTACCGAAGAAACCCGGACGATGGTCTTTTATGAATCTCCCCATAAATTGGTGAAAACACTTACCCAGTTTCAGGAGTATTTTGGAGACAACCGAAAGATTTCAGTTTCGCGGGAACTCACAAAAGTATACGAAGAGACCGTTAGGGGGACCATTGCAGAAGTCCTTCAGTATTTTTCAGAAAAACCACCAAAAGGAGAGTTAGTGATTGTGATGGAAGGAAAGAAAGGCTAAACATGCTTTCCTTTATTCCAGCCATGTTTTCCCAAATACTTTTGGCCACTTTCTACCGCACCTGTTTCAATGGAGGTTCCCATGCTGTCATTCCATCTATTAAGATATCCAAACAAGGAAATGACGCCCAGCATTTCTACAATTTCGCCTTCATCCCAATGTTCATGAAGCCGTTTTTGAATGGTGGCATCTACTGCATTGGGGACTTGACTTGCGGCTAGGGAAAAGTCTAATGCGGCACGTTCGGCCTCGCTAAAGGCGGGGTGGGTTTGGTATTCCCAGATATTGTCTAGTTTTTCCTGTTCGGCACCGTAGCGTTCTGCCGCACGAATGGCATGTGCTTGGCAATAACGGCAACCTGTTGCATTACTACTTACCCAAGCAATCATTCGCTTGAGGGCAGAAGTGACCCTTCCTTCATTGGCCATTACTGCTTTGTTGAGGTTGATAAACGCCTTGCTAATGGCAGGACGTCGTTGCATGGTTAATACACTATTGGGACAGAAGCCAAGGGTTTCGTTGAAAAATTTGGCGAGTTCCTTGGTTTCCAAATCGTGTTCAGGGGAAAGGGGAGGGACTAAGGGCATAGTTTAAAATTTAGAATGCCACTAAAGATACTATGATTTTTGTACCTTTACCAAGCAACTTCCCACAAGGTATTTTTACACATGCGCTGGACCCTTTTACCGAAACCGGAAAAAGACAATATTCATCAATTATCACAAGCTTTAGGAGTTCCTCCCATCATCGCTCAATTATTGTGGCAGCGGGGAATAGAGAACTTCAAAGACGCCAAAGCCTTTTTTAGGCCAAGCCTGGAAGATTTGCACGACCCTTTTCTAATGAGGGACATGGATAAAGCGGTGACCCGTATTGAAAGGGCGATTCAAAATAACGAAAATATCCTTATCTATGGCGATTATGATGTTGATGGCACTACAGCCGTAGCACTGGTTTCTTCCTATCTTACATCATACTATCCCAACGTAGCGACCTATATTCCAGATCGTTATGATGAAGGGTATGGTGTTTCGTTTAAAGGAATTGATTTTGCTTCAGACAATGATTTTAGTTTAATTATTGCACTGGATTGTGGTATCAAAGCCATTGATAAAGTGGCCTATGCTTCGGAAAAAAATATCGATTTTATTATCTGTGACCACCACCGTCCCGGACCCGAAATTCCTTCCGCAGTAGCAGTGCTGGACCCTAAGCGGGAAGATTGCGAATACCCATACAAAGAACTCTGTGGATGCGGAGTGGGTTTTAAACTCATTCAGGCATTGGCGCAACAACGGGGGCAGCCCCTAGAAGAACTTGTACTGTATTTAGATTTGGTAGCCACGGCCATTGGAGCAGATATTGTCCCCATTACGGGGGAAAACCGGATTTTAGCGTATTACGGACTTCAAGTGATGAATGCCCATCCAAGGGTGGGTTTTCAAGCGCTATTGGAACAAGTAAAAAAGAAAACCCTCACAATTACAGATGTGGTCTTTATCATAGCTCCAAGAATCAATGCTGCAGGAAGGATGAAACACGGAAACTATGCGGTGCGGCTTTTAACCGAAACCAATCTGGAAGAAGCAAAACACCGTGCTTCCGAAATAGAAGTCTTCAATACAGAGCGTCGGGAGGCAGATCAAACAATTACAGAAGAGGCCTTGTCGCAAATTCTCGCGAACGATGAAGAAAATAAAAAGACTACAGTGGTTTATGATCCTTCGTGGCACAAAGGAGTGATTGGAATTGTGGCCTCCAGGTTAACCGAAACGTATTACCGCCCAACGGTTGTTTTTACCAAAAGCGGGGAGAAGTTGGCGGCCTCAGCACGATCAGTGCGGGGGTTTGATGTCTATGAAGCATTGGAAGGCTGCGTGGAATATATTGAACAGTTTGGAGGACATAAATACGCCGCGGGATTGACCCTTTTGGAGGAGAATCTGGGAGGTTTTAAGAATGCTTTCGAAAAAGTCGTTGCTGAAACGATTGACGTAAAATTATTAACTCCAGAGCTGAAAATCGATGCCGAGCTAGCCTTCACGGAGATTACTCCTAAATTTTACCGCATCCTGAAACAATTTGCTCCATTTGGTCCAGGAAATATGCATCCTGTTTTTATGACACAGGGAGTGGTAGATACAGGAGGCGGAAGATTAGTTGGGAAAGATCAAAGTCATTTGCGGTTGGAACTTCGGCAGGGGGATTCCCAACTCTTTACAGGAATTGGATTTGGATTGGCCGAAAAAGAAAAAATTGCCCGAGGAAACCGACCGTTCAAAGTGGCGTATACCATTGATGAAAATGAATGGCAGGGACGAGTTAGTCTTCAGCTGAAAATTAAGGATCTTAAGGAGTAAAGGTCTTGAGTTGAAATGTCTCCCCATCAAAAACCCCATACGTGAAATGGGTAATCCAATCACCTAAATTAAAATAGGTTGAACCCTCCCCAATTTGAATTTCCATAGGAAGGTGGCGGTGCCCGAAAATAAAATAATCGTAGTGCTTTTCTGCTAATTTGCGTTTCGAATACAGGGCAAGCCATTCTTTTTCCTCCCCTAAAAACTGTCGGTCTTCATCTCCAGAAATCAGCTTGTTTTTTACCGAAAGATATTGGGCCAGTTTCATGCCCCAATCTGGATGGAGCCATCGGTACAACCACTTTGAAAACGGATTGATAAACACTTTTTTCATCCGTTTATATCCTTTGTCACCAGGCCCTTTTCCATCTCCATGGCCTATTAGGAAGGTTTTGTTGTTAAAGGTAAACTCCTTTACATCCCGATAAATGGGGATGTTTAGCTCCTTTTCAAAATAATCACGCATCCACAAATCGTGATTACCCACAAAAAAGTGGATTGGAATCCCGCGATCTGAAATTTCGGCAAGTTTTCCCAACACCCTAACGAATCCCTTCGGAACCACGGTTTTATATTCAAACCAAAAGTCAAACAAATCGCCCAATAAGAAAATAGCGGCGGCATCTTTTTGAACCTCATCCAGCCAAGCCACAAATTTTTGTTCCCTGGGAAAACTAGCTTCACGGGTAGGTGCCCCTAAGTGATTGTCACTTGAAAAATAAATTTTCTTTCCTTCCGGAATTTGCATGGTTCAAAGATAGCTAAAAAGAAGATGCCCTAATTGTCTGAAGCAAACCATTCTGCAAAGCTAGATTCGGTTTCCTGTAATTTTAGGGAATGAAGCTTAATATGATTGGGAAGTCGCTCCTGTATTTTTTTTGAAAAATCAATCACCATCATTTCGCTGGTAGGTTGGTAATCTACCAGTAAGACATGGTGTCCACGATCTTTTAATTCCTGAGCTAATTCTACGTGCGGTGTATTTTTGTTAAATACCGTAGCGTGGTCAAAAACATCAACAATTTCTTCCTTTACGATTTTTTTTAGGTCGCCAAAATCAATCACCATCCCAAATTTTACGTGGTTGGAGTCTTGAATGGGGCTTCCAATTACTGTCACAGAAAGTTTGTAACTGTGGCCATGTACATTTCGGCATTTGCCGTCATAGCCATAGAGGGCATGGCCGGTTTCAAAAGAAAATTGTTTGGTAATGCGAATAGTACTCATGCGTCAAAGATACAGTATTTTGCAATCAATTTTTTGACCTTCGGATTCATTTAAAAACTATATTTGCGCACTTTTTTTGAAATATTGAATGAATCTAGAGCTTTTTGAACAACTGGATTTTCAGGAGAATCCATTGTTCGAATCGATAATCAACGATTTGCTAACCCAAAAGTATGCGGTTGTAGATACTTTTTTTGCTGAAGAAGAGGTGCTATTACTTCGGGAAAACCTCCTTGCCAAGTTTGAAGCAGACCGCTTCAAGAAATCGGCTATTGGCAGTAAGACCCAAGAATCTATTGATAAAACCGTTCGCGGGGATTATATTTTGTGGATAGATGAGCAAAAGGCAGATGTTGTTGAACGATTGTTTTTTGCAAAAGTAAATGAGTTAGTAAACTACCTCAACCGAACCTGTTTTTTAGGAATCCTTGAGAAGGAATTTCATTACGCACTTTATCCCAAAAGAACTTTTTATAGACGTCATTTAGACACCTTTCAAAATGATGACCGTAGAAAATTATCTATTGTCTGCTATTTAAATGAATCTCCTTGGCCAACGGAATGGGGAGGTCAACTAAGGTTATTTCTAGACGAAAAGGAGTTGGATATCTTGCCTTTATCTGGGAGAATCGTCATTTTTGAAAGTCAGGTTTTAGAACATGAAGTAGTCATGGTAAATTCCGCTGAAAGGTTAAGCATTACTGGATGGTTGAAAACCCGCTAGGATGAAGAATTTTTGACAAGTGGTAAATACTTGTTTTTAAATTTGACAACCAATGCAATCCCCCGATAGGCAATCCAACATATGATGGCGAGCCAAATTCCCCAAAGTCCCCATTCCATGAATTTTGCAAAATAAAGCACCGGAAGGAATCCAATTAATGTGGCACCAATAAGTACATTCCGTAAATAGGCCATTTCCCCAAGCCCTTTAAAAATAGCATCAAAGGTAAAAGCAAGTGCATTAAACGGCTGACAAATAATCACCATAAAGAACATTCCGTAGAAAACATTCAATACGGCTAGGTCTTTATTAAATAAAAGCCCAATGGGTTTGTAGAAGAACCAAAGCACAAGCATCAGAATAGCAGTAACGCCAAGATTATAGAGGGTTACTTTTTTGGTAAGTTTTAATAAAGAACGGTATTCCTTTCCGCCCAACAACTTTCCACCCAGAATATTACCTGCGGCTCCATAACCGTCAATAAAGAACGCCGTGAAGAGCCAAATATTAATGGCAATAGCATGTGCCGCTATGTATTCTTTGCCCAATCCGGTTGCTTCACGAACGGCCAGCATTAGGGCTATATTAAGCGCGATGGTTCGCACAAATAAATTTAGGCTCATGGAAACAAGCCTTTTAATTTCAGGATGAATAGGGAATCGAAACTTTAGATGTATGGGTGTTTTAACAAGAAGCATAATGAATGCCAAAATCGCCATGATGGCTTGTGAAATAAAACTTGCCCAAGCAGCACCTTTAATATGCATAGCAGGAATAAATCCTTCAATTCCATATACCATGGCAAAGTCTAGGCCTATGTTTATGGAAGCTCCAATAATGGCAATAATCATAGGCCAAAATGTATTTTGCAGGCCACGGAAAATACCAAAAACTGCAAAAGTGAACAAAGTGAGGGGAAACCCCCATACACGAATATTGTAATAATCAATACTGAATTGCAAAATGAGTCCTTCGGCATTGAGTAAACGAAAGATTTCCTCTACAAAGAAATAGGTGGCACCCAGTACCACCAAGCTCAATAAAATATTAAAATAAATTGCTTGAGCGGGGAAATCCTTCAAATCTTCCAGCTTTCCTGCACCCAGATTCTGTGAAACAATGGTGGAAATGGCCGTTCGGGTTTGGGCCAATATCCAAATGAGCATTGATAAAAAAGAGCCTACCACCCCCACGGCTGCTAGTGATTCTGTTCCATAGGAGGAAATGTTGCCTACAACTGCGGCATCTGTACTAGATAAAACAGGTTCTGCGATACCAGCTATTATTGCAGGAATTGCCAGTTGTTGGATTCTTCCAAATGATATGTTGGTTGGCGTACGAGACAAGCTGTAAAATTACAGAAACCAAATGAATCCAATAGGACTTCCCAATTTGCCACAATAAAATCAGGATTATTATGTATCTTCAAAGTTCAAAAAAATTGCAACTTCCCATGGGACGTTTCGTATTGTTGCTATGTTGTTTCTCTATGATCTTAGGTCTACGGGCACAGGATTGCCCAGACTTGATTGTCCCTTTGCAAGGCGCCACCAATGTTCCTGTAGAAACCACGATTTCTTGGGAAGAAGTAACTGGGGTTAATGGATATATCATCTCGCTGGGAACAACCCCCGGAGGTACTGAAATTGTTGATGAGGTACAGATTGGGAATGACCCAAACTTTACGCCGCCATTAGGCCTTCCTGAAAACACAAGGGTTTATGTGACCATCACTCTTTTCTTTTTTGATCAGGACAACATTGTGTGCTCTAGTCAATTCTTTAATACTGAAAATGTCGCGGTTCCCCCTGAGTGTACTTTTCTTGAAAACCCCTTGAATGGAGCCGAAAACGTAAACGTTGCCACATCCTTATTCTGGAAATATGCCGTTAAAGCAACGGGATATAGACTCACGCTAGGCACGGCTGCTGGGGCGAACGATATACTAGATAATGAAGATGTTGGAAACCAGCTTTTTTATGATCCCCCAGCAGACTTCCCGTGGGAAACGACAATTTATGTGACTATTAGCCCTTATAATGAAAACGGAATAGCCCTAGATTGCTTGGAAGAATTCTTTACCACTGCTTCCCTTGGGGAGCCTCCTACCTGTACCTCACTCATCACTCCTGAAAATGGGGCGTTTAATGTACCTCTTTCTCCTTTAGTAGCTTGGCATCCTGTTGAAAATGCCGATGGTTACCGACTGTATGTTGGAAGAACCCCTTACATCAATGATATTTTGGATGGAAGTACATTTACAGACACCTCTACGTATGTTTTTAATTTTGAACCCAACAATACGTACTATGTGAGGATTGTCCCATTTAATCAAGCGGGGGAAGCCCAGAGTTGTCCGCAGGAATCTTTTTCAACTATTTTAGGGTGTGGCCCCTTTTATGACCCAGATACGGGAGAACTTATTACATATTACCCAGAAAGTACCTTTCCAGATTTTGTAGGAATATGCGAAGGCCAAACTCCAACAACTATCGTCTCTCCAGATGTGGCTGATGGCTACCGCTGGTACCGCAAACTTCCTACAGGGGGGAATGAATTAATATCTGAAATGCGTTCCGTGGAAATTTCAGAAACGGGTATTTATCTGTATGAAGTATATAATTTAATTGTTCAAGGCGGATATGAGTTGGAGTGCCCTTATCAGAAAGAATTTACAGTGACGGAATCTTCCAAACCAACAATAGACAATATCTTTAAAGAACAAATAGGGGATTTTTTTTCGGTTACGGTAATGGTTTCGGGATTAGGCGACTATGAGTATGCTTTGGATGATGGCCCCTATACTGCTAATAATTTTTTCCTGAATCTTCCGGAAGGAGATTACTATCTAAAAGTGCGGGATATAAATGGATGTGGGGAAGTTGAGCAATTAATTCGTTTGCGTTATCAACTACCGGGCTTTCCTCCCTATTTTTCACCAAACGGTGATGGAATCAATGACTTGTGGCACTACCGCCCTCCAAATATTAATCCTTTACCGTTAAAAGTGATTTACATCTATGATAGATACGGGAAGTTGATTGCTAGTGTGGGCCGTGTAAGTGAGGGTTGGGATGGAAAACTTGACGGAATTGATATGCCTGCCGATGGCTACTGGTACAAAGCAATTTTGAATGATGGCAGGGAAATTACGGGTCATTTTTCGTTAGTTCGGTAGCATTTTTTCATAGCAATAAAAAGGATAAACACTTTGTCTTGGAAAATATACCTCACCCACTTTGGTATAGTTTCTGGCCAGATAAAATCGTTGGTTTCTCTTATTTTCACTGAAAGTATCTAACCGTATAGATTCAAACCCACTTTCTTGGGCGTAGGATTCGGCGAAGTCCATAAGCGACTTGGCATGCCCTTGGTGTTGATGATTGGGATGTATTGCCAACCGATGAATATAGAGGTTTCGGCCATCGTTTGAAAGCCATTGCACTAGGTCGTATTCCAGATCTTTTACTTCGGAAAGAGTAATGCACCCAATAATTTCTTTTGCTTTCAGTAGCACATAGAGTTCCTGCCTATTACAATCTTCTGAAAAGGCCTCCTTACTTGGATAATCTGTATCCCATTGAAAAATTCCATCACGTATCATTTTTTGC
The DNA here is from genome assembly GCA_964495885.1 of uncultured Alteromonas sp. Taxonomy (GTDB): domain Bacteria; phylum Bacteroidota; class Bacteroidia; order Flavobacteriales; family Flavobacteriaceae; genus PALG01. The sequence continues at coordinate 190,427 of CAZBWO010000005.1, forward strand.
GCACAAGCCTGTGTAAGCGCCAACAGCATGTCAATTTCAGTGGGTTCTGCCTTCCGAATCATAAATAAAGCCTATTTTTGCAGTCAAGATACAGCAATTATGAAAAATATTTTGGTTCCTGTAAATGATGTTTCCAAAGCAATTACCAACACAAGATACGCGGTGCATTTAGCATCTATCTCTGGAGCTAAGGTATATTTGGTGAACACCTACAAAGAGTTTTCTAAGGTTGGAGCCTTGACAAAGGTGAATCAGTTGATTGTGGAAGATAGTGAAGAGATTTTGGATCAAGTCCTTAAAGAAGTTGATACCAAAGGGGTAGAAATTCTTCCCATTTCATTAAAAGGGGATCCTTTTGAGGGGATTAAACGAATTTCCCAGCAATTAGCAATTGATTTACTTATTTTATCACCACAGAGTGTGGAAATAGTAGATGAATTATATCTAGGGAATATCACTGGGAAACTTGTAAAGCAGACAGAAATCCCCGTCCTTTTAGTTCCAAAGGATTATATCTTTAGAAAGATTGAAACCATTTTGTTAGCATTTAAAAACGGACAAGTAACCGAAGACGCTGTGAAACCTTTAAAAGAATTGGCTGGTTTTTTTAGCGCAAAAATCAATCTTTTACAGGTAGAAACTCCAGACATGGCTCAAGAAGAAACTCCGCTTTCCAAAGTCTTGGAAGACATTCAAGATACTTATACTCAAACCAAGAACGCCACTATTTATCAAGGCGTATTAGAGCATTTTCAATCTAGTCATCCAGATCTTTTGTGTGTTTTTAGAAGAAACCGAGGATTTTTCACCAAGCTTTGGGAAAAGAATACCATTTCAAAAAAGGATTTTCACACCACCAAACCTTTATTGATTTTAAAAGGGGTGGATTGATTTTTTTTAGTATTTTCGCACCCATACCAATGATCAAGGGGATGTAGCTCAGCTGGCTAGAGCGCTTGACTGGCAGTCAAGAGGTCGTGGG
>CAZBWO010000006.1:0-169075 GCA_964495885.1 uncultured Alteromonas sp.
AGGAAGCTGTAGCGGAGACGAAGTAGCAATTTAGGAAAGGCTGGTGCAGCGCTAGCCCTTGCTTGCCTCCGACGAGCAAAGCGAGAGGAAGGCATTTTTCCGGCAATGGGAAAAAGAACAGAAAGAAAGCAACGCAAAAGAAATAACCAAAAAACCACCAGAGGTATGCTGACCCTATGCTGACCTTATACTGAGTCCATGCTGACTCTAAGCTGACCCACATCCCAGTAAAACCCCAGTATCCTCCCATATTCACCCCAATTATCCCACATACAACCCCCTTAGTACTCCCATTCAGGTACCATACAGGGGTTATTGTAGAGCCAAGAACCAGGAATCAAGAAACAAGACAAATGAGGTTGCAGGTTGCAGGTTGTATGACCAACCGCTTATCACAAAGCCGTATTAAAGCCGATATAAAGGCGGTATAAAGCCGATACAAAGGCGGTATAAAGGCGATATAAAAGCGTTGTAAGTCGGTTGAAAGCGTTAGGTAGATACAGTTTGGTAATATTTTTAACCATTCTTGACTCACAGTCCTGACTCCTGCCTCCTGACTCCTGTTTCATTTAAACCGGACCGAGCGTTAAGAAAAGGTATAGTATACCTTTTTAGCGAAGGGGCCAGCCTGCCGCGCGGGCAATATCCGCATACCTACAACGTCTCACGTCTAACTTCTCACATTTCACCTCTCAGGCTTCCCCGTCCTGACTCGTGATTCGTGTTTCGTGACTCCATTTCACCTTTCATACTTCGACAAGCTCAGTATGACAACCTTCAACCTGCAACTTTCAACATGCAACACGTTTCACGTCTCACGTTTCACACTTCACAGTCCTGACTCTTGCCTCCTGACTCCTGTTTCCATTTAACTTGCAACCTGCAACACTTCACTATTCATAAAACACTCCATTAAGGAAATCCAACATCACCTCCAACGCCGGAATGGCATCTTCCTCAAAGACAATCCCCAAGAACTCATTACTTCCGCTGTCTAAAAACGCATGCGGACGCCCCTCATGTACCCAATACGTCATCTCATCATGTCCCGCTTCCTTTAGTTTGTCCATAAACGCTTCAATAGACACCGCAGGGGTGGTCTGGTCCAACTCCCCAACGGTAAAGAGCATAGGGGGTAGGTCCTTTTCCGCAGGGCTGGGAATATTGTAGATAGGGGAAATCTTTTTGTAGTAATCGGGGTGGGTCTCCGCGTTTTTATCGCTTCCAAAGATCCCTCGGGCCTCGGCATTGCCCATTTGCCAAAAGAAATTGGCGGAGGTTTCAAAACCACTTTGCCCCACCGCATACATATCAAAAGCACCATAACTAAGGATGGCTGCCTGTACTTCCATAAGGTCGCTTAGTTCTTCCGCCTGTTTCCCTTCCGGAAGCCAGGTAGGGGCAAATCCGTTGGGGCCTTCATCAAACCCATTATTGGACAGGTGCGTGCCTTGCTGCGTCACCATCATGGCCAAATGCCCTCCGGCACTATCGCCCGTTACCGTTATCTGGTTCGGATTCCCTTGGTAGTCTGCAATATGGTACTTCACCCAAACAAAGGCACCTAGGGCATCCTCCACAATCTCATCCAGCGTGGTGGTATTATCCAAATCCCCCAACAAGCGGTAATTCACATTGCATACCACATACTCCCCATGGGAGGCAAGGTAGGCCGCACTTTGGTCCATAATACTATTATTGTTAATGAGCCATCCACCGCCGTGGTACATCACAATCACGGGGTAGGAATCCTTTCCGGTTTGCGGGGTATAGATATCCATGGTAAGGTCGAAACCCTTGGGGGAAGCCCACAACACGTCCTCCTTCAATAGGTAGTCATGGGTGCCCACTTCCATGGTTGGGGTTTGGGCGTTAAGCAATACTGAAAGAAATAGGAACAATACAATAGAAAGGGAATACAAAGATCTGTACATGGGTATAAAGGTTTAGTCGTCTATTCTGTTTTCATGAAACGCCGAAGGCAATAACTTCGGGATGAGCTTGACCATAAGGGGCAATAGTAGCGCTCCTCCCGGCAGCATAAAGATGGTAAGGGAAGGAATGGTTTTGAATATATCCAGCAGCTGGTCCTTCACCTTGCCTTTCTCTTCGGGGGTAAGCTCCCGTACGGTAGACTGGCTCAACAGTTTCAGCAGTTCCCCGCTTTCGGCCAGTTCCAGCATCAATCGGTTTTTATTCCGAAGGATCAACAGCCGTACCGTCTGGGTAGATTGTTTGTACAATTGCTTAACGGGGTGCTGGTATTCAAATAAGTTTATTTTCTGGGCATTCTCCTTAGAGAAAGCCTTTAGGGTCTTTACACTATTCGGAAGCAACTCTGCTGGCAATTCCAAATGCACCGAAATATCCTTTAGGAAGGCCATTTCGTGGGCATCAATCTTCTTATCGTCCCAAACGGCCAAGCAACAGATGTCCAGTACATAGTATTTTTCCAAATAGGTCATATCCTTCAACTGGTCTACAATACTATGGTCAAAAGACTCGGCTTGGGTGAGGTATTGGGAAGATTCGGTCACCATTTCAATCACCAGCAAATCGTACTTGTTCTTATTTATTTTGCTGTTCAGTGCCCAAATACTAAACTGAATGAGCGTCTCTTCCAACGCCTCCATATAGTTTTTCAGTCCGTTTTGGTGCGTCAGGAAATACCGGAAGGCCAACACATCGGCAAAGAGCAGGGCATAGGTAAACAGGGAAGCGGCTTCGGTTTTAATGAGCGCATTAGATTCCTGCAAGCGGGCGCCAAGTATACGCTCTAGGTTATCGCTGGCTTTTTTGGTAAAGGTTAGCTTCTGAAAGAACCCTGGTTTCCCCTTTTCCAAATGCTGATAAAAATCGACTAGCGTTTCTATGGCAGCTTTTGGGGTGCCCATAGGAAATTCACTATAGTATACATAGAGCAACGCATGGAAGAGGTTTACCTTGGTCAATTCTTCCTTGGTGAGTTTCAAGGTGCTTACCGGTTCCGGAAATAAGGTTTTCACCGAAACCCCATATAAAAAGCCTACTTCCTTCAGTCCTTGGTAACATTCCCGAAGGCTCTTAAAGCTAGATAACAAGCCCTCTTTAGGGTATGCTTTTAGAAATTTTTGGATCCAACCTGCAGAAGATGGGTTCATTTGTTATTTTTGTAGGGCCTTGGGGTTAATAGGTATTTCCTTGTAATTTAAAACCAAAAGCATACTTCCTTCGTACGTAAGGGAAAGTAAAGTTAACAAATAAGATGAAATCTAATGAAAAAGACTAAAATTTATGCACTCTTTGGAGGAGTAGGCCTACTGGTCGCATCTGTGGTACTATTGGCTGCAGACCACATCGATTCTCCTTCCGTACGCGCTACTTCGGTAGACATCGCCGACTTCTACGCTTTTGAAGGCGACAACCCAAACAGCACGGTGTTCGTAGCAACACTACAAGGACCCCTAACCCCGGGTGACGTTACCCAAAATGCCATCTTTGATGAGGATGTGTTGGTAGAATTCAACATAGACAACACAGGTGATTTTGTGGAAGACTTGGTCATTCAAGCCATCCGTAGGGATTCCATCATGTATTTCTTTGGCCCCTCAACGGTGGCTAGTGAAGATGCAGGATTGAATAGTTCCATCTACGTAGATGATTTTGCAGGACAAGTAGGCGTTTCCACGGAAACCGATATCTTTTCCGGAACAACAGACAACGGAATGCGGGTTTTTGCAGGACCAAGAAGAGATCCGTTCTTCTTTGATTTTAACCAGTTTAACTTGGTGGTTTCAGGCCAAGCAGCGCCAGATGGGTTCCTTCCTCCCGGGGAGGCATCAGATTTCTTTGAAGCGCTAAACGTATTGGCCATTGTGGTAGAAGTACCCAACACCTTATTAGGCGATGCACCTGCACACGTAGGGGGAGCCGTAGGTCTAACGGGGCTACCGAATGCCTACAATGTATGGGTCACAACGAAGCAAAAACAATAACCAAAAAAATTGATGAAGATGAAACTTAGAAATATAAAAGTAATTGCAATGGCACTTTGCCTTGGGCTCTTCTTTGCTCAATGTGCCGATGACGACGATAACGGAAATGTACTGGAAGTAGCCACCTGTGACGACGGAATCCAAAATGGGGATGAAGAAGGAATAGACTGTGGCGGGGCCAACTGTGTGCCTTGTTTTGATGGCCTTGACTTTAGCGGAACCTTTGCACAACAGGATATCATGGGCCGCCCAGGAGTGAATACGGTATTCAGTGGGACAGATATGGTAAAGAATGACTTTAACGTGTCTGTGGTAAGCGATAGGGCTAGTTTCCAACCTACTTTTGAAGCTACCCTAGAGGCATACCACGATGTCTATGGAACAGCCTTAGGGGTTGATTTGGATTATGAAACCAATATCCTTGGGTTCGATGCGGCTACCTTTACCACGGTCTTGGCACAATTTGATGCACTTCAAGTTGCACCAGATGCACCTACAACCTATTTTGATGGGACCAACCTGCTTACAGGACGTGCCCTTGGTGATGATGTGATAGACATTTCCCTAATTCTTATGTTTGGAGGAACAGATGGCATGCGTTTCGATGGAAACAATGGAACCCCACAACTTACCAGTGATGGGGTAGGGCCTGGTGATAGGGACTTCGGACTCCCTTTTCCTTACTTGGAAACTCCGGTTGCCCAATAAACCAATAGAAACTTAAGAAAAGAGCAGCCCTTGGGTTGCTCTTTTTGGTTAACACCGTCTACAAATGAAGAAAATAATGATACTGGGGCTCCTGGGATTGCTGTTTGCATGCCAGGATACCCCAAAGAAAGAAACGATTACCAATCCAGAGGAGTACAATGCCTATTTAAATACCCAACAGGCACCTACCCTCAAGGAAGCCAAATACCAGCAGGAGTTCTGGTCTAAGCGCTTAAAGGAAGATACCACAGGGGTAGGGGATATTGGTCCCTTGGCAGCTGCTTATGAAAGCCTCTTTACGGAAACCGGAAAGGTAACCTACCTCAAGGATGCCGAATCCCTCTATAAAAAAGGGATAGCAGTTGCTGCGGTACAATTCCGTGATGGATTCGAAAGGGGGCTCGCCCATAATTACATTTCCCAGCATCGCTTTCAGGAAGCGTACGAACTACTAAACGAAAGCCTTGAAGGGGTATCCCATAAAAGAACCACCCAACTCATGCTGTTCGATGCCGCAATGGAATTGGGCAAATACGACGAGGCCTATAACTTGCTAAGTAGCTTGAAGGATATGAGTGACATGCAATACCTGCTAAGATTATCTAAATGGAGTGATTACAAGGGTGATTTGGATAGTGCCATTAAATACATGGAACAGGCGAAGGCTCTTGCGGAAGCTGGCGATAATAAAGCCATGAAGATCTGGACCTATACCAACATCGCCGATTATTACGGTCATGCGGGGAGAATAAAGGATTCGTATACACACTACCTAAAGGCCTTGGCATTGCAACCAGACAATGCCTATGCCAAAAAGGGAATTGCCTGGGTACTCTATGCTTCAGAAGGGAATACCCAAGAGGCACACCGTATATTGGATTCCGTGATGGCAACACACCAAGCGCCAGACTATCACTTATTCAAGTCAGAACTGTACACCTATGAAAACGATATGGCAAATGCCGCTTTAGAGGAAGAACGTTTTATCACTGCCGTGGAAAACAATCCCTACGGAAAGATGTACAATACCTACCTCATTGAATACTATGCTGAAAAGGATTCGGGAAAGGCGTTAACCACTGCCCAAAACGAAATAGAAAACCGGGCAACACCAGAGACCTATCATTTGTTGGCATGGGCACTACTGAAGGATGGCAAAAAAGAAGAAGCGCTAGAGATCATTCAGGAGCATGTAGAAGGAAAAACCTACGAACCTATGGCGTTTTATCATATGGCGGTAATTTATAAAGCCAATGGTATGGAAGAGAAAGTAGCTCCGCTAAAAGAAGAGTTATTGGCTTCGGCTTATGAATTGGGGCCTGTACTTGTACAGGACATCGAAAAGCTATAAGAATAGATTGTATGTAAACAAAAAAGCGGGCTGTACAGCCCGCTTTTTTGTTTACTATTTATTAGCCACTAGGGAGCTACCGTTCCCAACGCATAGAGTTGCTCTAAGTTAGGACTTTCACTTCCACCTTCTGGCTCAAGGGTAATTCCAAAAGCTTCAGGATCTGGAATGTTCTCCAATCTAAAGACCTTACTTTCCGAAGTTTCAAATCCGTCTAACAATCCTACACTACGTGGGGTAAGCGGTTGCATGATCAAGGACCATACTTGATATACCTTTCCACGTGGTGGGGTTGGAAGTCCGCGCGCATCTACATACGCTACTTTTTCGGCATCGTTATAATACACCTTTGCGTAAGCCGTAGTGGAGACTGCATCATTTCCGGGAAGGGAAATAGAACGGTAGTCTTTAGAGCGCAGGATATCCAATAATTCATTGGAAGAAGCTAAGGCACTCTCTGTTTGCTCTATTTGATCCTCCAAAACTACTTTTTGGGTAGTGGTTACTTGCAATTCATCCTGTAGGGTGGCATTCTTCTGCATCATCCAGAAAACGCCAAGGAAACAAAGGATGGCTGCCGCCCAGCCAGTAATACTGCTCCAAGGGGTACTGCGCTTTTCAACCGGTAATCGCCTCACACCTTTTATGGAATCCCGTATGGATTCCCAAACATGAGGGGGTATTTCAATATCCTCTTTTGCCAATCCCAAAAGAGAGGCTTCAATGGCTTCTACCTCTTTCAGCACGGCAGGGTGGGATGCCAATAGCTCCTCTACTTCCATGGCTTCCCGCTGGGAAAGGGAGCCGGTAATGTAGAGCTCAAGGGTTCCGGATTCTATAATTTCTTCAATGTTCATGATACGTTATCTAATGTCAATTTTCTCAATTCTTTGATGCAACCCCGTATTCTCGTTTTAACGGTTCCAAGGGGAGTCGCCAATTCATCGGCAGTTTCCGCCTGGGTAAACCCTTTAAAATACAAGAGGTCTATTAGTTTTATACAAAGAGGTTTGAGTTTGCTTACCATGGAACGAATCCCAATAGTGTCAGTCTTGTTTTTTAAGGAATCATGACCTGCTAATATATCTACGAAATTATCAGTAGGAAGGTTTTTCTGGGTATTCTTAAATGCTTTGGAACGTGTCTTATCTATGGCACTATTTCTGGCAATGTTCAAAAGCCAAGTGTAGAAACGGCCTTTTTCTATGTTGTAGGTATGTGCGTTTTTCCAAACCTTCACAAAGACATCTTGCAACACTTCTTCACATAGTTCATCACTTTTCACAATAACAATTATGACAGTGTATAAGGCCCGTGAATACTTTTCATAGATTTTAGAAAATGCCTGCTCATCTCCTTGTTGCATTTTAAGGATTAGGTCATTGGGTTGTTCCATAGCGGTTTTTTAGCGGAACTAAATATAGAAAAATTGTAGATTTTTATTCAGTATTCTTTAAGAATACTCCAAATAGACTGATAATATGTTAAATTTATAGGCCAATGGTCTATTAATTTTTCAAATCACCAAACGTTTTAATAGATTAGCTTTCTTTAACCAAAATTCAAAACCCTAAACTATGAAATTGAACTACTTAGGCGTACTTATGCTCTTTTTATTAGGAAGCACATCGCTTTTTTCACAATCATTTCAGAATGCTTTGGATACTGTCTTCCTTCAAATGCAGGAAGAGAACAAAATTTCTGAAAATGATCTTCACTGGGTGGTGACGAGCCAGCACGTAAGTTCCGTTAGTGGAATTCAACACGTGTATTTTCAACAAACCCTTAACGGGATTCCAATTAATGGCACTCAATCCAGTATTCACCTTTTACCAAACGGATCGGTACTAAAAGCCAATGTGCCTTTTGTTGGAAATGCTTCAGATAAGCAACGTTCTGGCGGAAGTCCGTCGCTTACAGCCCTTCAGGCAGTACAGAATGCTGCCAACTATTTTGGCTATCGGGTAACCGAGGATCTTTCGGTCATCTCACAGCGTAATAACGCTACACAAGAGGTGATCATTAGTAAAGGAGGGATTTCCTTAAGTGACATTCCTGTTGCCTTGGTGTACCAAATTACCAATGAAGGAGATCTTGCCTTGGCTTGGGATCTTTCTATTGAAGAAAAAGGACAACAAGACTGGTGGAGTGTGCGTGTAGATGCTACTACCGGACAAATCCTTGATCAAAACAATTGGATGTCTTCTTGTAATTTTGATCACGATCATAGCATCCATGAGACATTGGATTACAATAAAAATCTTTTTGATGTTCCTAATTATTGCGAATTGGTGGAAAATGCGTCAACCATGGCACCGCCAAATAGCTATGAGGTCATCGCAATGCCAATTGAAAGCCCTTACTTTGGAACTAGAACTGTAGAGACCAGCCCTTGGAATCTTACCGCTTCTCCTTTTGGATGGCATGATACCAACGGGGTTTCCGGTGCCGAGTTTACCGTGACCAAAGGAAACAACGTAGATGCTTACGAAGATGGAGACAACCCAGGGTTCCAACCAGATGGTGGTGCTACATTGGATTTTACCGGCTATCCTTTTAGTCAGGTATATTCATTTGGAAACCAATACGAATCAGCAGCTATTACCAACCTATTTTACTGGAACAACATCATCCATGATGTAATGTACATGTACGGCTTTGACGAAGCTTCTGGAAACTTCCAGGAAAATAACTACGGAAACGGTGGTGCTGGAAGTGATTCTGTAAATGCTGAAGCCCAAGACGGTTCTGGAACTTGTAATGCGAACTTCGGAACTCCTTCTGATGGTAGTAACCCAAGAATGCAAATGTATGTATGTGGTGATAAAGATGGAGACTTTGATAACTTGGTAATTATCCACGAATACGGTCATGGGATTTCAAATAGATTAACAGGTGGTCCTGGTGCTTCTGGTTGTTTAGGAAACTCTGAACAAATGGGAGAAGGATGGAGTGATTGGTACGGAGTGTTGATGACCATGGAGCCTGGTGACTTAGGTACAGACTCTCGTGCAGTAGGGACCTATTTGTTTGGGCAAGGCCCAGGCGGTAATGGGATAAGACCATTCCCTTACAACACAGATATGGCCGTAAACCCACAAACCTATGATGATATTAAATCTGCGGCAGTTCCTCACGGAGTTGGTTCTGTATGGGCTACCATGCTTTGGGAACTAACTTGGGGATTGATTGATGAGCACGGATGGGATGCAGATATCTATAACTTTACGGGTGATGTTAACCTAGATGCGGGTAACGTTCAAGCAATGGCTTTAGTAACCGAAGCGTTGAAATTACAACCTTGCAGTCCTGGTTTTGTAGACGGAAGGGATGCAATCTTCGCAGCAGATCAAGCGATTTATGGTGGTGCAAATACCTGTATTATTTGGGATGCATTTGCAAAACGTGGATTAGGAGTAAGCGCAGACCAAGGTTCTTCTTCTAGCCGAAGTGATGGAACCGAAGCTTTCGATACGCCAAGCCAGACGGCTAGTATGGCGGCCCAAGATGACGTATGTGAAAATGAAGTACCTCTTACAGACCTCACTGGAGGAGCTCCAGTTGGAGGAACATACAGTGGGCCTGGAGTAACAGATAATGGTGACGGACTTACCTTTACTTTTGATCCTGCAGCTGCAGGAGTAGGGGTGCATACCATTACTTATGATGTTCCTGCAACCAATTGTTCTATTGCCTCAAGTGATAGTAATACCATTGAGGTATTGGCAATTCCTGCTGGGCCAACTACTACGGGTGTAAATGATTTCTGCCCTGGTGAAGAGGTAACGGTTTCAGCAACTCTTGTAGAGCCAACCAATGTGATACGTTGGTATGATGCTGAAGTGGGAGGAAACTTCCTTGCACAAGGAAATACCTATGCATTTACTCCTTCAGGAGATACTAGTGTTTTTGCACAGGAAACACCAGATACACCACTTTCTCAATTGGTGATTTCAGAAGTTACGCTGCAAACACCAGATCAGTTTGAAATTCAAAATGTAGGATTGGCGGCTGATTATACAGGGTATGCTGTTGCGGTAAGTGATACCCCTTATGCAAACATCAATGCCGTAAATTCTGTAGTACAGATCCTAGGAAATATGGGTGCAGATTCAGTAGAAAACTGGAATGATGACGGAGGTGCTGGATATTGGGGAAGTAACCTATTCTGGAACGATAATGAGCCAGGATGGATTATCATCATTGATGACCAAGGAAATGTAGTAGACTCTGTATTCTGGAATACTTCTGCTGCTGAAATTGCTACCTTAAATGTAACCATTAATGGATTTAACGTGACGGCTGCAGATCTAGACTGGACTGGAGTTGGAGCTAGTTTCACCCAAGGATGTTCTCAATCTTACAGAAGGGTAGATGATGATGACGATGCTTCCAACTGGCCAGATGTTTGTTTGGCATCAGACTTCGGAACCGCAAATAGTGACATTGATTTAGGAATTGATGGATGTCTAGGTGCACGTACCGAAACCATCGTTACGGAAGATAGCATTGATCCTGCGGTTACCTGTCCTGCAGATCTAACTGTCATCGTTCCTACTGGAACGTCATTTACATTACCAGATTACACGGTAGATGCGACAGCTACAGATAATTGTGCAGCTACTCCGGCCTTAACACAATCGCCTGTTGCTGGAACCAACTTACCAGTTGGGGTACATACAATTACCATTACCGCTACAGATGATAGTGGAAATGAAGTAGATTGTGACTTTACCTTGACGGTTGACGAGGATTTAGCAACGAATGGGTATGAGATTGGGTCTATTGCACTATATCCTAACCCAACAACTGGGTTGGTGAATATTGCAAATCCAAGTAATATTGAATTGCAACAAATCACAATTATGGATATCAATGGTAGAATTGTACAAGTACTTACCCAAAAGCAGGCTATGGAAGTGATTTCCATGAGCGATTTAGCTTCTGGAACCTACTTTGTACGTATTCAAACCCAAGATGCAAGTATTGTAAAAAGGGTTGTGAAACGCTAAACATAATTCATTGTATGAACAAAAGCCCGTTGTATGAACGGGCTTTTTTTATTTCAGGAGGTAGGGTCTATAAGTGGATAGCTGTTTTATATACAGAATGTTCTTAAAAGTGTTTTTTTCATTATGGCAAGCTTTTTGAATTGGATTAGTCAGCACTGCGTAAATGAAACATAAAGTAAGCATCGAACAACCGAAGGTGCCTCTAAAAAGAAACATTTGCTATGAAAAAGAAAAACCTTCCCACATCAGGGAAGGTTTTTTTTATATAATCTAATGGGTTGTTTATTCTACTTCGCCAACATGCATTTTATAAAATTTCCACGCTTCATGTGCTACATCCCTTCCTAATTGAAGTCCGGCAATATTATCAGATTGAATATGGTATCCTCCTAATACACGTGAAATTCCAGCCATTTCAGCTGTTTTGGTAAAAGTGGGGAATTCTAAAGTAATGGTATCGCCTAAATTGTCTGGTTCTGTTAGGTATCCTGCAACCAGTGTAACACTATCCCCAAATTCATCACTTCCTGTCCAAAGTTTTAATGCTTCGGCACAACCACCACTAATGGTACTGTGTCCCGAAGTATAACTAGGAAATGGGGGGCATAAAAAAGTATCCGGACTGTAAGGCCTCCATTCAGAGCCATCCATGTCTACCATTCCTTTGCCAACACCACCCCAAGCTTTGATGACTTGGTCTTGATAATAATCGTGAACCAATGCATAGGGTCTAGCAGAATCATAAAACATCTTTGAATCCCAAGAAGCAATGAAAGAATCCATGGCAACCACTTGATTATAAAAAAACATCTTTACATCTTCATCCAAGGTGTGATTATCACGTATAGACACTTTTTGGGCGAACTTTAACCAGTGCCCCGCTTGCTGAACAGACTGGGGACCATCACGCATGAATTCTACCAATGCTTTTTGTTCATCGGTAAGATTGGCTTGTAATTCAATAACTTCTTTTACTTCTTTTTCCATTTCCTTGGAACCTACCTTAGGTGGAGGTCCAGGACGGAATTGATCACCAGATTTTAAGGCAATTGGTTTTACTTTGTCCCAATAGGGGGTGAGGCAAGCTGGAGCAAATTTACCTCCTTTTCCATCTGAAAAGTATTTGGGTTGCCAACGATCAATATCCACATTTTTTTCAGGGGAATTAATGGGTTCATATCCAACATAGTTGAAATACGATTCTCCATTACTTCCTTCTTCTTCCCCATATTGGTTGGAACCATCTCCCTTACGGGCTTCAATCACCATTTTGGCAGCTAAGTTCCCAATTCCTTCAGGAGTGGTAGGGTCTAAGGATTCATTGTTAGGGTCTAATCCCAATGCAATCATCTTGTCCTCCCAAATTTGTTGATCTGTAAAGTAATATTCATTCAAAGCTCTGTAAGCTGCATAACTGATAGCAATTTCCTTATTGGCAAGGGTTTGTTCTTCAGTAGGTCTGCGCTCTACGCCTTCCAGATATACTGGAATTGCTTTTTCATCATATCTGGACCATGCATCAAATATCGATGTAAAAATAAGTCCGAGATACCTAGAAGTAATCGTTGGACGAGGTTTAAAACGATCGGTATCTTTTGCGGTACCTTCAATGGCCATCTCGCTCCATTGGTATGCTACATTGTCTACTCCCTTAGGTTCTTCAACTGTAATCTCTGAAGTAGTATTTTGATTCTTTTCATTTTTACATCCTGCAAAAATGAAAAGCACCAACAGAATCATGGGAACTATTTTTTTCATAAAAGATTAGCTAGTTTGTTCACAGCCAAAGATATAAAATGTTAAGAAAATGTGAAATAAAAAAAACACCCCACAAGGGGTGCTTTTATCTATTCTGAAAATAAATGCTTTTTCTACTCTATAATTCCTCCACAACTTACTCGGGCACCTGCGGCACCACTGGGTTGTGAAGTGAAGTCATCAGCTCCTTTATGAACAATAATTGCTTTCCCAAGAATATCTTTCTTTTCATCTCCACATCCTATGCACCATTCATCTGTACTAAAATTTACCGTAGCGTTCCCCTCATCGTCTGCTTCAAAATTACCAATGTCTCCTTTGTGGTAGCCTGTTTCATCTCCCCATTTTCCGTGTTGTTCAAAAGTTGGGTTCCAATGACCACCACTGGAAGTACCATCTTCCGCAGTACAATCGGCTTTTTCATGAATATGAATAGCATGGGTGCCTGGCTCCAAACCAGAAAGCATTGCTTCTAAGGTTACCGTGCCGTTATTTTCGGTAACGGTTACTTTTCCACTGGCATTGCTTCCGCTTTTGCTTTCCAAGCTAAAAGAAACTTCTTTTGCGGTTTCCTCTTGGGTGACTTCTGTTACCTCTTCCACTACCTCTGTAGTTTCGTCTTCGGATTCTTTTTCGGCGTTATTTTTACAGGCTGTAAAAGCTATTACAGTGAATAGGGCCAAAAATATTGATTGTTTTTTCATGATATTGTTTTTTGTTGGTATACTAAAGTTAATGGGTTTGTAGGGAAGCTACAAGTTTTAAGGCTCATTTAAATCTTTTTTAAGATTTGTGGTAATCCACACCCCTAATTGAAACCGGTCGTAGTGAGCATTATCAAAATGATTTTTTAAATATCCTATTTGTACAGAAATAGAAGGTGAAATATTTCTTCCTAAAGCTCCATATAATCTATTTTGTCCAAAAAGGGGCTTTTGTAAATTGATAAAAATTTCATCATAGGCTGTTATGAACCATTTTTGGTTTATTGGATAGGTTACCCGAAGTAAATAACGGGCACGATGCTCCGTTTTGGAAGGTCTTTTGGGAGCATTTAGAAAGCGTTGCTCCAACCGATATCTATGGGATAGCGTGAATTTTCCTAGTTGTTTTTTATAGGCCAACTGTTCAAAGATTCGATGTTCAAAGGTGTCTTCGGTTTGTTCTGGCTCTATAAAAGTAGGATCTGTGGCAATATACCCATAACCAAAAGTAACCGAGGCATTATCCGTAAAGTGGTAATTAACTCCGGTTCTTAACAATAACTGGTTGAAATTCTGCCCAAATTCATAGGTTCGGTATTGAATTTCTGTATGAAGGCTCCATTTTTCAGCAAATTGATGGGTTCCAAAAACCATCCACCAAGCCCCAACATCATCCTCTCCATTATCTTGGGCAACAAGTAATTTGGTATGACACAAAAAGCAAAGACTAATAAAAAGAAGAATATATGGTCTATTCATTAGTACTAAAAATTTTAGTGTTTTTAAATTGAGAAATTGAAATTGTTTGCATCTTTTCACGATAGCTAGGCCATTCATTATTAAAGAATGCATTTGTTTCCTGTAATGCTTCTTCAAGTGCTTTTCTAGCCTGGGTAATGAGGCGTGTTTCTGTAGCTGTAATCCCTGTGGGCCTACTGCTGGCATACCAGTTAGCAGTACCAATACGTTGCATTACCGTGGGATCTGGATTTCGGGTGATTCCCTGTCTTTTATCTTCCTTTCCAAGGTACAAAGCAATTAAGGAATCAATCTTTTGGTTCATTTCTTTTCCAAGTTTGATTTCTTCAGAAAACTTTTCCTTATCTTCTTTTTTCATTTGTTTGGAAAAATAATCCACAGTGTTTTTGCTTTCCACTAATTGCTTTACGGCATCGGCAGCAGTTTGCGTCATTTTCTCCAATTGCTTGCTTACCGCGTAACTTTCTTCAATCGCCTTTGCTGGAATAGTAATTCTTGGATCACTTTCCACAACAATGCTTGTGGAAGATGATAGATCTCCATAGACCAACTCAGCTCTATAGGTTCCAGGTTTAACAGAAGTGCCTCCTGGTTCGCGATTACTTTCCCTAATACGCCTAGAGGGTCTGTCTACCCCAGCTTCATCCATCCTCCATCGCCATTCGTAGATTCCAGAACTATCGGGGACTTTTCTTGAAAGAGTTCTAATAAGCCTGCCACCATCATATAATTTTAAATACAACGAATCTTTACTGGGGCCCTTAACAACGGTAGTGTCTGCATCTATCTCATCATCCCCATCCATCGTTTTTTCGTCTTTGGTTTCTTGTTTCTGAAAGTAATACCGAAAACGCGCCCCTCCATTTCTATTTTCACCATTGTATAATGCATCTGCACCAAACCTGCTTCCAGTTGGTTGTTGATAGGCGGCTTGATATGCAGTTGGAGGATTGAATAATTTTATTTGTTGTTGCAATAAACTTGAATTTTTGGCCCATTCCCGAAGCGGACGGATATCATCCAACACCCAAGCAGCCCTTCCGAAGGTGCCAATCACCAAATCATGCTCCCTAGGGTGAATGACCAAATCCTTCACCGAAACGGTTGGGAATCCATGCGTCCACTTGGTCCAATCCTGTCCTGCATTCAAAGAAACGTAGAGTCCATCATCGGTTCCTAAAAATAGTAAATTGCGTTCTTCGGGATCTTCCACTATACTTAAAGCATAACTTTCCACATCACCATCATTTACAATGCGTTCCCATGTTTTTCCGTAGTCTTTGGTGCGAAATACATACGCCGAATAGTTAAACCTTCTGTAATCATTTGCAACCAACAAGGCTTCTCCTTTGGTTTTATTGGAAGCTTTTATTTGTACAATCCATGTTCCCTTCGGCAGTCCTTTGATATTGTTGGAAACATCATTCCATGTCTGCCCTCCATTTTGTGTGTATTGCACTTTTCCATCATCTGTTCCTACCCAAAGCATATCTTTTTCCATAGGGGAAGGCTCAATGACCAGAATTGTGGTATAGTTTTCGGCACCGGTAGCATCCATGGTCAATCCACCGCTTTCATCCTGCTTTTGTTTTTCGGGGTCGTTCGTAGTTAAATCTGGGGAAATAATCTCCCAGCTAAGTCCCTTGTCTGTACTTTTATGTACAAACTGGCTCCCAAAATAAAGCGTGCTATTATCAAACGGGTCAATATTTATGGCACTATTCCAATTAAAACGTAGTTGCATGTTGGGGTCTGGATGGGTAGGCCGAACCGTGTAATTGTTTCCGGTTTTCCAATCATACCGACTTACATAGCCCTGCTGACTCATACTCCATCCATACTGACTGTCATCTTTATCTGGGACGACATCAAATCCGTCACCAAAAGAAATTTCCTGCCAATAACTGTTTCTAATGCCTTGGGCTTTCCAAACATAGGCAGGTCCGCGCCAACTTCCATTATCTTGCATCCCTCCATATACATTATAGGGAATTTCATGATCTACGGCTATATGATAAAATTGTGCAACCGGAAGATTACCAATAAAACGCCATGTTTTACCACCATCTCGAGTAATGTTAAGTCCACCATCATTTCCATCCATCATAAAGTTTCCATTTTCAGGGTGAATCCACCAGGCATGGTGATCTGGATGCACACCATTATCTACTCCATAAGCCGGCATCAAAGATTGGAAGTTTTTTCCGCCGTCTTCGGAAACATTTACATAGGTAAATACCGAATAAACCCTATTTTCATTTTGTGGATCTACAAAAATATCAGAGTAATAAAAGGGGCGATTCCCAATATCGTTTTTGTCGTTTATTTTTTTCCAACTAAAACCACCATCTTCACTACGATAAAGTGCATTTTTCTTTGCTTCAACCAACGCATACACTACATTAGGCTTGTTTTTTGCAATAGCCAAACCTATTCTTCCTAAATCCCCTTTGGGAAGCCCGTCCTTATCGGTGCGCTCCTCCCAGCTCTCCCCGCCGTCATGGGTAATGAAAACTCCGCTACCTTCCCCTCCAGAAGTAAAAAACCAAGGATCCCGCTTATGTTCCCATAATGCTACAATTATTTTATTAGGATTACTTGGGTCCAACACCATATCTGCAACCCCGGTCTTATTATTTGCAAAGAGAATTTTTTTCCAGCTCTTGCCACCATCGGTGGTTTTAAAAACTCCACGTTCTGGGTGTTCGCCCCACGGAGAACCAATAGCACCAACATATACCGTATTTGGGTCGTTGGGGTGAATAATAATTTTATGAATATGCCTTGTCTTTTCAAGTCCCATAGATTGCCAACTTCGGCCTCCATCCAATGACTTGTATACACCATATCCACCGTTGAGGCTATTTCTAGGGTTTCCTTCTCCGGTTCCAACCCAAACTACAGATGGATTACTTTGCTGAATAGCTATGGCCCCTATGGAAGCAGTAACTTCATTGTCAAAAATAGGTTTCCAGGAGGTGCCGCCCCCGGTAGTTTTCCATAGACCACCTGAAGCTGTCCCTACATACATAACATCTGGATTGTCATTTACAACATCAATGGCCGTGACCCTTCCAGACATTCCGCCAGGTCCAATGTTTCGGGGTTTCATGTCATTTAACAAGTCCATGGAAATTTGTTGGGAACATAAAAAAGTTGGGATGCTAAGAAGCACCAAAAGAGCTAGATTTTTCATACGTGTAAGAGACTCCTTAAGGAGGATTTTTGATTGGTATTTTGAATAATCCTTAAATTTAAGAAAATATCCATTGTGGATTCCTAAAAGCTTGTTAAGGACTTCGGAATTTCTAAGGGAAAGTTATAATTTTAAGGGATGGAAAAGAAAAATAGGCCTACCGGATTTGTATTTACGAAGCATATTCCAGAGGAGCAAACACCCTTTGAACGCCTTTTTGAGATTTTTCAGGAATTGATAACACATACTTCTGGGGATTTTGACGAAGCAATAGATTGGCTTCGCCAGTTGGACGAGGAATACCAACTTACCACAAAAGATTACACCATTGATGATTTTATTGAAGAGTTAAAGGAAAAGGGATTCATTCGGGAGGAAATTAAACCTAGTGGTAATGGCAGTGGAGAAGGGGAAGGGCAATGGAAAATGTCTGAAAAATTGGAACGTTCCCTTCGGAAACGCGCTTTGGAACAAATTTTCGGAAACTTAAAAAAAAGTACGCAAGGAAATCATAAAACAAAATATACCGGTAAAGGGGATGAGCAGGCAGGGGAGTTCAGAAACTATCAATTTGGAGACGGCTTGGAACAGATTTCCATAACGGAAAGTTTGAAGAATGCGCAAATTAATCATGGTTTGGGCAACTTCCACCTTACCGAAAATGATTTGGTGGTGGAGGAAACTACCTATAAGGCCCAAATGAGTACGGTTTTGATGATAGACATAAGTCATAGTATGATTTTGTACGGGGAAGATCGTATCACGCCCGCAAAGAAAGTGGCGATGGCTCTTTCAGAATTAATTACTACCCGCTACCCAAAGGATACATTAGATATTTTGGTTTTTGGAAATGATGCGTGGCCCATCCAGATTAAAGACTTACCCTATTTAAATGTGGGACCGTACCATACCAATACTGTGGCAGGCTTGCAATTGGCGATGGATATCCTTAGAAGGAAGCGCAATACCAACAAACAGATTTTTATGATTACAGATGGAAAACCCAGCTGCTTGCAATTGCCAGATGGGCGCTACTATAAAAACAGTGTAGGGTTGGATGAACATATTGTGAATAAATGCTATATGATGGCCCGTCAAGCCCGGAAGTTGCGAATCCCCATTACTACTTTTATGATTGCTGAAGACCCTTATTTAATGCGGTTTGTAGACCATTTTACCGCAGCAAATCAAGGAAAGGCATTTTACACCGGATTGAAAGGACTGGGCGAAATGATTTTTACCGATTACGAAACCAATAGACGAAAAAGAATTAGAGGATGAAAAAGGAAATGGATACAATTACGACACTTGGCGAACTAAAAGCCGCTGGATATCAATACAAATCTGTGAAGGAAGAACTTCGGCGAAATTTGCTGCAACGGCTCATGAAAAAGGAAGCTACGTTTGAAGGGATTCACGGCTATGATTATTCGGTGATTCCAGAATTGGAACGTGCCATTCTTTCTAAACATAACATTAACTTACTAGGTTTGCGCGGACAAGCAAAAACCAGATTGGCAAGACAGATGGTACGACTCTTGGATGAATACATTCCCTACGTAGCAGGGAGTGAAATTAATGACGACCCCTTTAAACCCATTTCACGCTTTGCCAAGGATATTATTGACGAACTAGGGGATGATACGCCTATCGCTTGGTTGCATCGTGAGGACCGCTTTGCGGAAAAATTGGCAACTCCAGATGTGACGGTAGCCGATTTAATTGGCGATGTAGATCCTATTAAAGCGGCAAACCTTAAATTGACCTATGCAGATGATCGGGTGATTCATTTTGGAATGATCCCAAGGGCCAACCGTTGTATTTTTGTCATTAACGAACTTCCAGATTTACAGGCACGCATTCAAGTAACGCTTTTTAATATCCTTCAGGAAGGAGATGTGCAAATTCGTGGTTTTAAGCTTCGGTTGCCGTTGGACATTCAGTTTGTGTTTACGGCGAATCCGGAAGATTATACCAATAGGGGGAGTATTGTCACCCCACTGAAAGATAGAATTGGTTCCCAAATCCTTACTCATTATCCTGAAGATATTGCCATTGCCCGTTCCATTACAGCACAGGAAACTTCCGAAGCACTTTCCGAAAAGGAACATATCCATGTGCCTGAATTGGCAAAGGATATTTTGGAGCAAATAAGTTTTGAAGCACGAAAGAGTCCTTACATTGATGTGAAAAGTGGAGTAAGTGCCCGTTTGAGTATTACGGCTTTTGAAAATTTGTTGAGTACCGCGGAAAGAAGGGCTATTGCTAATGGGGATAAGGAAACCGTTGTGCGATTAGGGGATTTTATGGGTATTATCCCTGCCATTACCGGGAAAGTGGAATTGGTATACGAAGGGGAACAGGAAGGGGCTGCTGAAGTGGCCAAAAATTTAATTGCCGAAGCCGTTAAAACACAATTTGAACTGTATTTCCCCAAAATTGAAAAACTAAAAAAGGAAACCGATAAAGATCCTTACGATGATTTGGTGGCTTGGTTTTTTGAGCAAAGCGGATTTGAATTGTTGGACTCCATGAGAGATGCCGCATATCAGGAGAAATTGGATGGAATTGGGCCGTTGGAAACTTTACTTCAAAAATACGCGCCGGAAACTTCAAACGCCGACCGTCATTTTTTTAAGGAATTTGTGCTTTGGGCACTTTCGGAACATAAAAAGTTAAGCAGACATACTGTGGGGGACGGCCTTCATTTTAAAGATGTGTATGGGGGATATATAAGTGGGCTACAGTAATTCTGGAATTGCTTTCAGTAATAAAACAATACCACTTATTACCATAATGGCGATGACCCATCGCCTAAACGCTAGTTTGGTCATCCGTTTTAATAGGAGTTTTCCAAAGTAGTTTCCCAAGGAAGCACCAAGTCCTAATGCAATACCGTAAGTCCATAGTGCTGGACTCAATAAACCAAAGAATGCATAACCGCTTATTTGTGAAAGTCCCAAAAAGAAGGATTGTGCAGCCTTGGTAGCAACTAGTTCTTCCTTTTCAATACCAATATTGAGTAAAAAAGGGTTGAGAATGGGACCCATGCCTCCTGTAAACGTACCTACAATAGAAATAAAAAACCCCAAGGGTATAAAGTGCCAAAGTTTCACGGGGAAAGAACTGCTTTTCTTTCCGAAGCGATATTGAAAAAAGGTGCTAATTAGGAAAAGAGCCACAATGACTTGAATCCAATAAATCTTTACTTCAGAAAACCACCAAGCGGCAATTAGTGCGCCTATCATGGCAGAGGGTACAAAATACCAGAAGACTTTCCAATTAATGTATTTCCAAAATAATGCAATGCGTGCCGGTCTGCTAATGAATGCACCTAGATTAATAACAGGGGCTGTTTGAGAGGTACCAATCAAAAAATTTAGGATGGGAATTTGCATCATGGCCCCGCCGCCGCCGCTAATGGTAGATAGGGTAAAGGTAGCAGTTCCCAAAAAGAAGAGCCCAATAAGAAGTACCCATGATATTTCGGAAAGGAAATCCATAAAAAAATCCCGCTATAAGCGGGATGAATGTACAATTTTTAAATTGTTTATAGGTTTGGGATTACCAATTCCTGTCCGGGATGGATGATATCCGGATTACTTAGAATATTTCTATTGGCTTCAAAAATAGCGTTGTATTTCATGGCGTTTCCGTAGTAATGCTTAGCGATCTTGCTAAGGGATTCCCCGCTTTCCACGGTATGTCTGGCATAGACGGAATCATCTGCTACTTTAATATCTGCCATGATATCGGAAGGATTTTCTCCTCCTACTTTTTTAATTTCATCCCAAAGAAGGTCTTTTTCATATTGGGTTTGGGTGGTCCCCCAAACTTTTAATTGGCCGTTCTCTACTTTTACGTCTCCATCTTGAACATTAAGTTTTTCTCCAAGATCCAAGACACTTTGATATTTCTGCTTCACCATGATTTAAAAGGTTTATGTTAACATTATAAAGTTACAAATTTTAATTTATTGAAAAACCGATTATTGGGTAATAATGATTTCTTAACCCAAAAAAATGGCACCCATTTCAAGTTCAGCGGAGAAACCTTGCGGTTCATCTGGGGAGACGGCTGAGATCAAGAAATAAGGTGCCTGGTTTTTGTAAAGATCGTTGCTTTGGGATTCAAATATAGCTGAAACTTTTCAATAAAAATATTATCCTCTCAATTTTTGTCCCTTCTCACAAAATTGAATAATCTCTGTAATTCTTTTCTTTCGGGTCTCCTCCCTCTTTGCTTGAAAGAGCCAACTTAAATAGGATTTTCGGTAGCCTCTTGCAAAATTTTGGTAATTCTGAAAAGCAATTGGAGCCCTATTGAAGGCTTTTTGCAAATCTTCTGGGATCACTAAATTTTCCACATCGTCCATCGCAGACCAAGTTCCCGTACGTTTTGCTAAGGCAATCATTTCTTGTCCGCTTTCATGCATAAGCCCTTCATTTTCCAATTCTATGATATATTGCTTATTAACGGCACTCCAGTAACTTTTGGGGTTTCTAGGGCAGAAATATTGATGGCGTTTTCCATCCCCCAAACTTTTCACCGTACTATCAATCCAGCCATAGCAAAGTGCTACCCGCACCGCTTCTTCCCATCGCATGGTAGGGATGTTGGTTTCCAGCTTATAAAAAATTAGGTATACGCCTTGAGAGTGCTTTTTATGATTGTGGTGTAACCATTCCCTCCATTCCACATCTCTTGGGAAATATAGTTGTGGTTTTTCCATTAGGACTTAATTTCCTCGGAATTAATAAAAAAATCTGCCTTTACTTGCACAGATTCAACAGGACTTTGGAACTTTTTAGTTTTCCAATCTGCTGTTGGAAAAATCCATTCTTCTTTTCCGTTGATAAGAACAATAATGGGCATGTCAAATTTTTCTATGATATCAGTATACCGAAACTTCAATTCTCCATTTACTTTTTGGTATTCTAGTTTCGGAATCATAGTAGTTCGTAAATACTGCTGCCAAAATTCGGTTAAATCAATTCCAGATTTTTCGCTTATATAATCCTCCACTTGTACTGAAGAAACTGTTTGATGTTGAAAGTGGGTATTAAGCCCTGTGAGTATGTTCCGCCACTTTTCATCGTCTTCCAGTAGTTGTCGTAGGGTATGTAAAATATTTGCCCCTTTGTAATACATATCGCCGCTACCTTCATGATGCACCCCATACTGCCCAATAATGGGTCTGTCATTTTGAATCATATGGCGTGTGCCAATCACGTATTCTGAAGCTGCTTGGGGGCCAAAATGGTAATCCAAATACAAATTTTCCGAATACGCCGTAAACCCTTCATGAATCCACATATCGGCTACATCCCTGTTCGTAATATTGTTAGCAAACCATTCATGGCCAGCCTCGTGGATGATGATAAAATCAAATTTTAATCCCCAACCTGTTAAACTTAAATCCCTTCCCAAATACCCATTTTGGTATTTATTTCCATAAGTCACACTACTTTGGTGCTCCATTCCCAAATAAGGAACTTCCACTAATTTAAAACTATCCTCATAAAAAGGGTAGGGGCCGAACCAATATTCAAAAGCCTTCATCATTTTTGGAACTTGCTTAAATTGTCTTTTAGCTTCTGAAAGATTGTTTTTCAAAACATAATAATCCAAATCCAATGTACCATTCAATCCTTTGTATTCTTCCGAAAATTGCACGTAATCCCCAATATTGATGTTTACCCCATAGTTATTAATGGGATTTACCACTTTCCAATGCCAAGTTTTATTGTTTTTACCTTCTGTTACTTCATTTAAACGGCCATTGCCTACCGCAACCAGATTACTTGGAGCCGTAATTTCCAAATCAATTCCCTGATCTGGTTCATCATATGGATGGTCCTTGTTGGGCCACCAAATACTTGCGCCAATTCCTTGATTGGAGGTTGCAATAAATGGAGTTCCGTTTTTATCCTTACTCCAGGTAAAACCACCATCCCATGGGGGATGCTTAGCTACTCTGGGTGTTCCCGAAAAGTACAGTGTAATTTGCTGCGTGGAATTCTGTTGCGGAAGGCTTTTAAGTTGAATAAAATGTGCATTCCCTTCCGAAGTAACTATTAGTGGCTCCCCAAGCTGTTCTACTTTATCCAATTGCATAGGAGGCTGCAAATCTATTTGAAGGATTTGTTTAGGCTCCAATACGTTGAAGGTAACAGTGTTGCTTCCTTTAATGGATTTGCTTTCTGGGAAAACTTCTACTTTTAAATGGTAATGCTGCAAATCCCACCAAGCCCTTTCAGGGGTGATACTCCCCCGAAGCGAATCCTGCCTACTGAAAGTTTGTGCCGTGATGGTATTTCCGAAGAAAACCAAGCACATTAAAAACACTATATATTTTTTCATCGCATAATAGAATTTGGAAACCGTACCACACTTTCATGACCATTGGGTCCTACGGAAGCTACCCCAAAAAAGTAATTATCAATCACAATACCTTCTAAGGTAAATGCTGTGATGTTTCCTACATAACGGGAATTGTCCCAAGTTGGCGAAGTGGTATCGCGCCAATAGATTTTATAACCTACAGCCCCATCTACCTTATCCCATTGCAGTTTCACAGAAGGTTCTACAATTCCTCCAATACTAACGTTTTCTGGGGCAGGTGGCGCCCAAGCTAAACTAGCAAGATTGATGGCATTCACAGCAGTAAGTTTTTTAGCATATTCAAAATCTACAAATTTAAGTCGGTCTCCATACTCAATGCCATTTTCCACTCTAATATCTTGATGCTGTTGGGTATAATTTTCATGAGCTTCCATGATTCTAATTCCGGCAAAGCCTACATCATTAAAAGGCCGATGATGGCCACCCCTTCCAAAACGGTCAAGCCGATAAATTTGCACAGGCTTCATTTCTGGCATATAGGTTTGGGTGGTTTTGTGCACATACCGTGCCAGTTGACGGGAAACTCCGTCTACTTCCCCTCCATAATAGCGTCTGGCAGTGCGTTCCCTTTCGGTTTCGGTAGGGGGAACCGGTTCACTGAAAATCCTAAACTCCCTATTATTGATGACCCCATCTACGCCTTTAATATTTCCGATCATGTCATTATTCAATACACCAATAATGTCCCAATTTTGTTGTTGGGCATATTCCGCAAAACCTTTACCCCCAAACAGTCCTTGCTCTTCACCGCTAAGCCCTAGGTAAATAATACTGTTTTCAAAAGAATAGTTAGAAAGCACCCTAGCTGCTTCCAGGGTGCCTGCCATCCCGCTGGCATTGTCATTGGCTCCTGGGGCGTCATCTGTAAAATTATTTGGATCTGAAATCCTGGAGTCTATGTCCCCGCTCATGATAATGTAACGGTTTGGATATTTGGTTCCTCGTTGAACGGCAACCACATTTATTACCCATACATCTTTTACAATTCTCCTGTTTTCCCCTTTCGATACAAGATTTTTTTGGTAAAAAACTTCTAGGCAGTTATTACAATTTGCAGAAATGGTTTCAAATTCCTTTTTGATCCATCTTCTGGCTGCGCCAATCCCCCTAGTGTTGGAAATAGTGTCACTTAGGGTATGTCTTGTTCCGAAGTTTGCAAGGGTAGTAATGTCACTTTCAATTCTATCTACAGAGATTGCATCTATAATTTCATAAAGTCTTGTATCTTCTTGAGAATGAATGCCAAGTGAAATAAAAACGAAAAGGAGTAATAAAAAATAATTAGGCATATTTGTTTTTTGCTGAAAGATACTAAATGCCTTTCATATAAATCAATAAGGAAATGCTTCGTACGCTATTCCTGTTTGTGGGCCTTTTGGATTCTCAATGGTGTTACTGAAGTTGTAAGGAATAGATTCATAGGGATAGTTGAAATCTCCAGCTTTGGTGACTACAAAATGTAAATGTGGATATCCTGCTAGACCTGTTACACCACTTAATCCAATAGTATCTCCTTTGAATACTTTTTCACCTTTTTCAACGGTAGCTCCATTATTTGTGAGATGCATATATTGAGCAAAAGTTCCGTCTTCATGTTGTATGATAACCAAATTATTGGGGAAACCACCGTCAAATCCGGTTTCTTCAATATATACTACTATGCCTTCACGGGAAGCTGTAATTATTTCTCCGATGCTCATGTCAAAATCTATTGCATATTGATCTGGCTGACCAGGTGCGTGGTAAGATCTACTGCAATGATCTAGATTTACTGTGTAGATTTTACCTACGGGATAGGGGAGTACATATGGAGAAGAGGTCCAATTTGGATAAGGAACGCTTTCACAAAAATTTTCTGTACCCTCGTTGGGATCCTCATCAGAAGGCAGATTGTTTTGTTGGGTGATTGTTTCGGAAGGGCTGTCATCTTTTTTATCGCAGGAACCAAATACCAACACTATTGCCAAAATGATATGAAATAGGAGCTTATTCATTTTGAGCTGCTGCAACAATGGCAAGCTTCTTTTTATTTGGACTTATCGCCAAACGGGTAATCTCCTTGATTCCGAAGGTTGAAAAATCATGTACAGATTGCCAATCCCCATCGCCAAATAAATCATAGAGGAAGAGCTGAGAACCACTACCAATGAGTATTTGAGAGTCATTCATCCAGATATAATCTTGGATTCCTATGGGCAACTCACACACAAAATAACTTTCCAAACTAGCCATATCCAATTGGTAAAGGTCTAGTTTTCCATATTCATTAACGGCGGTATATGAAATTGCCTTACTATTAGGGACTTTTTGTATGCAACGGCCACTTTGTTTTAGTAAGGTATACTTTTTGTCTTCTTTTGGAAAAAAGACTACTAGGTCTAATTCCCCTTCCGAAAGGATAGAAGCAACCAAGGTGTCTTTTGTATGAAAAGCGTAATAAGCAATTTCTTCTTTTGGGATAAAGGGAGTAAATTCTCCTTTTTTCTGGTATCGATATAAAGCCTGTGTTCCATCAAGGTCCAATCGTACGGCACTCACCTCATTACTGTTAGGTATGGGTTGTGGTGAATATTCGCTTCCGGGTGTTTCGGTATTGAAAATAATGGTCGATCTATTTTTTATGGCATAGGAAGCAATATCTGTTTGTCCGTTGTTGTTTCTGGCATATAATAGGGTGCTGTCATTTGTAAAATAGGGCTGGTTGTTATATCCCGTATTGTTAGAAATATTTTCGGGTGACCCAAATGACCATTCGTTATCTTCTTGCTCAATATTCAGTAGATAAAGCTCTGTACTGGACTGGCCCCAAAGTAAAGGACCAATCCAGACAAAACTCATAAGTAGGAATGTTTTCAAATTGCTATTCGTAATATTTATGGGAACCTATACCAATGGTTAATCCAACACCAATGACGCTACTTTTTGAAATGGTTCCAAAGAGTTTAACGCCAATGCTATTACCTACGGCTGTATCTTCTCCAACCGGAAATAATTCCAATACACGATACGGACTTTTTTTCTTTTTGAACCATTTGATGTTCACTTCCAATGGGACTCCAATATAGTTGTCATTTTCAGAAACCCTTGTTTCGGAAAATTGATTGGTAGCTGTCGCCGAAATAGTATTTACAATTTCAATATCTAATGAATTGTATGAAACACCTGCCGAAAAAGAATAAGAGTGTCCCCTTTTTACATATCTTTTTCCATACAATAGGGCAATTTCGTGTAAATTCCACTGGGTATCTGTCCTCACAGATGGTTGCTGCGCTAAATTTATACCGGAAGTTTCCACATCATTTACATCATGATACATATATCTTCCTGTAAACAGATTTGTATTCTTTTGAAGGTTTAAGGTTCCGCCATATGCAGTACCTCCATTATCTTCTAAAAAGGTTGCTGCTTGAACATATTCTCCAAAGAATAGTAGGCCATTATTTTCTTGGGAAAGCATAGGAATACTCCCAAAAAAAAGAATTAGAAAAATTTTCTTCATAGGATTTGTACATTTACGGGGAGTATATCGAAGATACTAAAAAAATTGAACATTAAATCTATCATTTTAGAAGACCCTTCCGGAATACGGGCTACAATCACCAATTATGGTGCCACTTTGATGCGATTGCAAGTTCCTGATAGAAATGGAAAATTGGTGGATGTTGTTATAGGGCTTCCGAAAGCAGAAGATTATATGTTATCAAGCTATCATCAAAAGAAATTTTATTTGGGTGCGACCATAGGCCGATATGCAGGAAGGATTTCAAAGGGGGGCTTTACCCTTGACAATAAGTTCTATCCGCTAGTAAGTGAAAGAGAGGAGCAATTACATGGTGGTCCCAATAGCTTGGATAAACAGGTTTGGGAGGTAGTATCAATTACTGAAGGAGCAAATCCTTCGGTAGTACTGAAAACCCACAGTCCTGCTGGTCAAAATGGGTATCCTGCTACATTGGAAATCTTTGCAAAATACCAACTCTCAAATAACGCACTTCATATAGAATATACTGCAACTACAGATGCTCCCACCGTAATCAACCTTACCAACCATGCTTATTTTAACCTTAACGGAACTGGCAGTGTAGCAAACCATATTTTACAATTACACTCTCCTAGTTATTTGGAAGTAGATAGCCATTTAATTCCAACTGGAAACTATTTTGAAACAACCGGGAGTCAATTTGACTTTAGGAATCCTTCTAAATTGGAAATGCTCGAGCAGTATCCTTTGGACACTCCATTTTCCCTAAAAGGAGAGGGGCCGCAAGCTATTTTGCATTCAGAAGATTCTGGCATCACCATGACGGTAAGTACCAATCAACCTTGTATGGTTTTATTCACGCCTCACGATTTGGGCAATATACCTGTGCGCAATGCCCATCAATATAAACGCTTTCCCGCCATCTGTTTGGAATGTCAAAATTTTCCGGATGCTCCAAATCAGCCAAATTTCCCGAGTTCTGTTCTTTTTCCGGGTACCACCTATCGCAATACGATTAGCTACAATTTCACATAAAAAAACCGCCCTTCATTGAGGGCGGCTTTCCACTTCTAAACGTGTTTCCTTAGAAACAATATTCGTTTTCTGCAGTGACTTTTTCGGCAATCTTGTTGCGAAGCGCCACTACATTGGGCATATTTTGGTATTTGGTAAACCGCTTCAATCCCATGAGCATCATGCGTTGCTCGTCGCCTTCAGCAAAACTTACAATCCCTTCTTTAGCCTTTCTTAGGATAATATCCACTGCATTGTATAAATACAATTGAGCCATAGCTACTTGGTAATCGGCATTTTCAGCATTGCGTTTTGCATTCTTTTCTGCACGCAGCACCGCACTTTCAGCCATGTATACCTCAATAAGGATATCTGCTGCTGCCATAAGTAGCTGTTGGTGTTCTTCCAAGTCTGGGCCATACTTTTGCACCGCACTTCCCGCGACCATTAAAAAGACTTTTTTGAGCTTTTCAATCATCGCTTTTTCTTCGGAAAGAGTTTCGCTATAATCTGGTGTTTCAAAACTTGGAATGGACGTTAACTCCTTTCCAACTGCCGTAGCTGGGCCTAAAAGGTCTACGTGGCCTTTAAGCGCTTTTTTCACAAGCATTCCTACGGAAAGCATTCGGTTGATTTCATTGGTTCCTTCATAGATCCTTGAAATTCTGGCATCCCTCCAGGCAGATTCCATTGGGGTATCTGCACTGAAGCCCATACCGCCAAAAATCTGAATTCCTTCGTCACTACAATTCTGGATATCTTCAGAAACGGCAACTTTCAGAATAGAGCATTCAATGGCATATTCCTCTACACCTTTCAATTCTGCTTCTTGATGGCTATTCCCTTCTTCCAAGCGTATGGCGATTCGGTCTTCAATATCTTTTGCCGCCCGATAGGAAGCACTTTCCCCGGCAAAAGCAGCAGTGGCCATTTCAGCAATTTTAGCTTTAATGGCACCAAACTTTGCAATAGGGGTCTTAAATTGGATACGCTCATTAGCATATTGAACCG
Organism: uncultured Alteromonas sp.; assembly: GCA_964495885.1. Lineage (GTDB taxonomy): Bacteria > Bacteroidota > Bacteroidia > Flavobacteriales > Flavobacteriaceae > PALG01. Next base: position 29,374 of record CAZBWO010000006.1, read on the forward strand.
AATTGGTAATCACCCTTCTTTGAGCATCCAAACAGGCAGCTGCCAATTTAATCCTACCAATGTTTAAGGCATTCATGGCAATTTTAAAACCGTGTCCTCTTTCCGCAAGCATATTTTCAACTGGAACTTTGGTTTCGCTGAAGAATACTTGTCTGGTAGAGGAGGAGTGAATCCCTAGTTTGTGTTCTTCTTCACCTAGGGAAATACCATTTTCAGGATCATTTTCAACAATGAATCCAGTAATGTTTTTATCGTCTTCAATACGTGCAAACACAATGAAGAGATTGCAGAATCCCGCATTGGATATCCACATTTTTTGTCCGCTAATTTTGTAGTGCGTTCCGTCATCACTTAACACGGCTTTGGTCTTTCCGCTGTTAGCATCACTACCGGCACCCGGTTCGGTAAGACAGTAAGCTCCAAACCATTCACCAGTAGCTAATTTTGGAACATATTTTTTCTTTTGCTCTTCTGTTCCATAGAGTGTAATGGGCATTGTGCCAATACCCGTATGGGCTCCAAATGCCGTTGCAATGGAACCGGTAGCACCACTAATGTAATCGCAAACCAACATAGTAGTCACAAACCCCATTCCCAGTCCGTCGTAGGCTTCAGGAACGGCAATGCCCAATAGTCCTAATTCCCCAGCTTTTTTCATGATTTCTTCCGTGAGGGCATAATCTTTCTTTTCAAAGCGTTCTTTGTTAGGCCAGATTTCACGATCCACGAAATCCTTCACAGAGTCACGCATCATTTTTTGTTCTTCGGAAAAGTCTTCCGGGGTAAAGATTGCTTCACAGGGGGTTTCCTTTACAAGGAATTGTCCGCCCCTAGTTAGATTTTTGTTTGCAGTTTCCATGATAAAATGTCTTAATTTAAAAATTCATAAATTCCCGCAGCTCCCTGTCCGGTTCCTACGCACATGGTCACCATGCCATATTTTCCTTTCATGTCCCTCTTTCGCATTTCGTCAAATAGTTGTACCGAAAGTTTTGCACCGGTGCATCCTAGTGGATGTCCTAGGGCAATGGCACCACCATTCACATTTACAATTTCTGGGTTGAGGTTTAATTCCCTTATGACTGCTAGGGATTGAGAAGCAAAGGCTTCATTAAGTTCTATGAGATCAATATCTTCTTGTTTCAGTCCAGCTTGCTTTAACGCTTTTGGAATGGCCTTAACGGGGCCAATACCCATGATGCGTGGCGGAACTCCTGCAGCGGCAAAATTCACCAACCTTGCAATGGGTTCTAAATTGAGTTCTTTTACCATTTCCTCACTCATTACTAACACAAACGCAGCACCATCACTCATCTGTGAGGAATTCCCAGCGGTAACACTCCCGCCTTGCGCAAACACAGGTCTAAGTTTTCCAAGTACTTCCAAGGAAGTATCTGCCCTTGGTCCTTCATCTTTTGTTACGGTATAGCTTTTGGTTTCCTTTTTTCCGTTTTCATTTACATAGGTATGATTCACTTCAATAGGAACGATTTGCGCTTGAAAACGGTCTTCAGCTTGTGCTTTTAAGGCTTTTTGATGTGAGTTGTAGGCGAACTCGTCTTGGTCTTCCCGGGATACTTTAAATTCTTGGGCAACTGCTTCGGCGGTAAGTCCCATTCCCCAATAGTAATCTTCATGGCCTTCTTTGGCTATTTTGTAATCTGGGGTAGGTTTGTACCCTCCCATTGGGATGTAGCTCATGCTTTCGGCACCACCAGCGATGATACAATCTGCCATGCCACTTTGTATTTTTGCACTCGCCATGGCAATGGTTTCAATTCCCGAGGCACAGTACCGATTTACCGTTACTCCTGGAACCTCTTCAATTTTAAGTCCCATAAGGGAAATCAATCGGGCCATGTTCAATCCTTGTTCTGCTTCGGGCATGGCATTTCCTACCATCACGTCATCAATTCGGCTTTTATCTAAATTGGGAAGCTCATTCATCATGTGTTGAATGGTTTCCGCAGCCAATTCATCGGGTCTTTTAAAACGGAACAATCCTCTTGGTGCTTTGCCAACTGCTGTTCTATATGCTTTAACTATATATGCTGTTTTCATGTTTTTAATTTCTTAGCGGTTTTCCTTTTTGTAACATATGCTGAAGACGTTCCAAGGTTTTGCGTTCACCACAAAGGCTAAGGAAAGCTTCACGCTCAAGGTCTAACAGGTATTGTTCTGTCACTAGGGTAGGTTCCGAAAGATCCCCACCGGCCATTACATAGGCTAGTTTGTTGGCAATTTTTTTGTCGTGCTCACTGATGTAATGTCCCGCTTCCATAGAGTCGGTTCCTACGAGGAACATTCCTAATGCTTGTTTTCCAAGTACTTTTACATCCTTTCTTTTTGGAGGCATTGTATAGCCTTGGTCTGCCATTAAACGGGCGACCGCTTTCGCTGTGGCAATTTGCCTGTCTTTGTTTACTACTACGATATCTTTTCCTTTTTTCAGGATATCCAAATCATAGGCTTCGTGTGCAGAAGTAGATACTTTTGCCATTCCAATGGTGAGGAAGTATTCTTGAAGTCGGTTTAGCTCCACATCATTTTTCATGAATCCATCAGAAGCCCGAAGCGCCATTTCCTTGCTTCCGCCACCTCCAGGGATGACACCTACTCCAAACTCTACCAAACCAATATAACTTTCCGCGGCAGCGACCACCCTATCGGCGTGAAGAGTCATTTCGCAACCACCTCCAAGGGTCATACCATGTGGTGCGACTACCGTTGGAATAGAAGAATAACGCAATCGCATCACGGTGTCCTGGAAATATTTAATGGCCATATTCAACTCATCATATTCCTGTTCTACGGCCATCATGAAAATCATTCCAATGTTGGCCCCAACAGAGAAGTTAGCTCCTTGGTTGCCAATAACAAGTCCGTCATATTTTTCTTCCGCAAGGTCAATGGCTTTATTAATTCCTGCCAATACATCACCTCCTATGCTGTTCATCTTGCTCTGGAATTCACAATTAAGGATTCCATCACCAAGGTCTTCTACCACTACACCAGAGTTTTTGAAGACTTCCTTGCTTTTTCTAATATTATCCAGAATGATAAACGCATCTTGCCCTGGTTTTTTAACGTGGGCTTTCTTCGGAATGTCATAATAATAAGTGGCTCCATCCTTCACAGTATAGAAACTTTCCACACCTGCATCTTTCATTTCGGTTATCCAGCTTGCTACTTCTTTATTGAGGTCTTTTACAAGCTCCAAACCTTTATCGAGGCCAATAGCATCCCAAATTTCAAACGGGCCATGTTCCCACCCGAAGCCAGCTTTCATGGCATCATCTATTTTATACAATTCGTCTGAGATTTCTGGAATACGGTGCGTCACGTAAGCAAACATGGCACCGAAGTTCTTTCGGTAGAATTCCCCCGCTTTATCTTTTCCATTTACCAAAATAGGGAAGCGGTCAATCACTTTATCCACGCTTTTGGTTAATTCAAGGGTAGGGAAGGAGGCTTTTTTCTGCGGACTGTATTCTAACGTATCCAGATCTAAGGAAAGGATATTGCTACTACCATCCTCTTCTCTTACTTTTTTATAGAATCCTTGTCCGGTTTTACTTCCCAGCCAGTTGTTATCCATCATTTTTTGGATAAAATCTGGAAGTTTAAATAGGTCGTGTGACTCATCTTTTGGACAGTTCTCATAAATTCCATTGGCAACATGAACAAGGGTATCCAATCCTACTACATCCACTGTTCTAAACGTGGCACTTTTTGGCCTTCCAATCACGGGGCCGGTTAATTTATCGACAGCTTCTACGCTAAGCCCCATTTCTTTCACTTGGTGAAAAAGGCTTTGAATTCCGAAGATTCCAATTCGATTTCCAATAAAGGCTGGGGTATCTTTTGCTACCACAGTGGTTTTCCCTAGGAATTGTTCTCCATACCCATCCAGAAATTCCAAAATTTCCGGTTTGGTTTTAGGTCCGGGAATGATTTCGAAAAGTTTCAGATATCGTGGCGGATTGAAGAAATGGGTTCCGCAGAAATGCTGCTGAAAATCCTCACTTCTTCCTTCACTCATAAATTGAATGGGAATCCCTGAAGTATTGGAGGTGATAAGTGTTCCTGGGGTTCTGTATTTCTCTAGGTTCTCGAAGACTTTTTTCTTGATGTCCAAACGCTCAACTACCACTTCAATGATCCAATCTACATCTTTCACTTTATGGATATCATCATCTAAGTTTCCAGTGGTGATTCTTTGTGCGAATGATTTGTGGTAAAGTGGTGCAGGCTTGCTTTTAATAGCATTGGTAAGCGAATCATTTACGATGCGGTTCCTAACCCTAGGATTTTCTAGTGTAAGCCCCTTTGCTTTTTCGGCATCATTAAGCTCACGCGGAACAATATCCAGCAGCAATACTTCTACTCCAATATTGGCAAAATGACATGCAATGCCACTTCCCATAATACCAGAGCCAATTACTGCAACTTTTTCAATTCTTCTTTTTGGCATATTCTTCTTCTTTGTTGGTGGTGTACGTTTCTTTGGATTGCGAAATATCCATAATGGTGTGCGCAACTTTCTTAAACGTATTTAAATCTTTTTGTGATATATGTTTTTGCACGGCCTTATCAAACCGTAAAACAACGTCCTTGGAAAATTCTCTCATCTCTCTTCCAAAAGGAGTAAGGTGAATCAATACGCTACGTCCATCATCTGGATTTGGCTTGCGTTCTATTAATCCTTTTTCTTCCATGGTTTTTAATATACGGGAGAGGCTTGTTGCCTCAACTCCCATTTTAGGTCCCAAGGAGGTAGAGGGAGTTCCATTTTCTGGATCTATACTTATAAGTGTAAATCCGGTAGACATGGTACTTCCTTTAGTTCTAGCTTGTTCGTTGTACATTTTAGCAACAGAAATCCATGTTGCTCGTAAGAGATAATCTATGGTTTTTTCTTTCATAGAATGAAGTTTGATTTCAAATATACAAAATTTATACTATGCTCGCATAGAAACAAATCAAAATTTTTGTGTTAAGTTTTTATTATGCGTGAATTATTAATGGAAGGAGTTGAATTTCCTAACCTTCAGAAAAAAAGATTATGATTCTTTCTCGTAGATTTTGTTGTAGAGGTCTTTATATTTTTCCTTTACCACCTTGCGTTTAAGTTTCATGGTAGGAGTGAGGTGGCCTTCTTCAATGGTCCAGGTTTCTGGGGTTAGTTCAAATCTTTTGATTTTTTCCCATTTCCCGAAACGTTCATTATAGAAGTCTACTTCCTGTTGAATACGAGCAATTAAGTCGGGGTTTTGCGCAAGTGCTTTGGGATCTTTTGGTAGGTTTTTATGTTTACGTTCGCTCCACTCTTCTACAAAGTCCCAATTTGGTTGAATGAGCGCTGCCGGCATTTTTTCTCCCTCCCCAATGACCATGACCTGTTCAATAAACCTAGATTGTTTCAGGGCGTTTTCAAGTAATTGTGGCGCTACATATTTTCCACCACTGGTTTTAAACATTTCTTTTTTACGGTCTGTGATTTTTAGGAAGCCTTCTTCATCCAATTCTCCAATATCTCCCGTATGGAAATAACCATTATCCAATACTTCCGCAGTTAGCTCAGGATCTTTGTAATAACCCATCATGACTTGCGGGCCCTTGATAAGGATTTCCCCATCATCGGCTATTTTAACTTCGGTTTCCTTAATGGGCTTTCCAACGGTACCTATTTTAAATCCGCGATTCCGCATATCATTAACGGAAACCACTGGGGACGTTTCCGTAAGTCCGTACCCTTCCATTACGGGAACACCGGCTGCATTAAAAACCCGCGCCAATCTTGGTTGAAGTGCGGCACTTCCAGAGGCAATGGCTTTTAAATTTCCGCCAAGAGCTTCCTGCCACTTTTTAAAGATAAGTTTTCGGGCAATTTTCAGTTTTAATTCATACCACCAACCATTTTGCCCATAAGGCTCATACGCTAAGCCGATATCAATCGCCCAGAAAAATAATTTCTTTTTGATGCCGGAAAGTTCCCCCCCCCGTGCATAGATTTTATCGTACACTTTTTCCAAAAGACGAGGGACCGCTGTCATGACTTCGGGTTTTACCTCTTTTAAATTTTCACTAATGGTATCCAAAGATTCTGCAAAGTGAATTTCAACGCCACAATATTGATACATATACAGCAGCATTCTTTCGTAAATATGGCAAACCGGAAGAAAACTCAAAGCCTTAGATCTCCCTAAGTCAATAGGTAATCGATCTGCACTGTAAATGGCATTACTTACAATATTTTTATGGTTCAGCATGACCCCTTTAGGCCTACCAGTGGTTCCAGAGGTATAGATGAGTGTCGCGAGATCTTCTTCCTTTACAGTTTCCATGAGAGTCTCTACCTCATCCTGATTGCTAGGATCTTCTCCTAATTCAAGTAATTCATGCCAAGGCTTGCATCCTTCAATTTTATCAAAAGAATAGACCTCTTTAAGTGTAGGAACATTGTCACGAATTTTTTTCACCTTTTCGAAAACCTCTTCACAGGAAACAAAACACACGACCGATTCACTATGGTTTAGCACATATTCGTAGTCTTCTTCTGAAATTGTAGGGTAGATGGGAACGTCTTGGGCACCCAATTGTAAAATGCCAATATCACAGATATTCCACTCGGTGCGGTTGTTCATGGAGATAATAGCTACTTTCTGATTTTTTCCAACCCCCAATCGAAGCAATCCTCTACTAATAGCATTGGCTTTATCTAGATACTCTTTGGTGGAAGTGGCTTTCCATTCACCATCATATTTGGTAATCAGTGCCTTATCCAAGTTATATTTTTCCAGTTGGAGATAGGGAATATCAAAAAGTCGCTTGATGTCTTTCATGAACGAAAAATATGGTCTTGCAAAATAGGAAAAAATATTCAGATTTAGGGTGAAAACAAAAGGAGGTCACTCCTTATTTGAAATAACCTCCCGATGCTTGAATGGGTAAGATGTGATTTATTTTTTAATAATTTTGAAGGTATTGTTTCCTTCTTCGGAAATGATGTTTACAAAATACAATCCGGCAGCCAATCTTTCCAGGGAAATTTGCTGGTTCTCGGAAAGCCCATCCATTTGTAGGATCTGCTGTCCTTGTATATTTACAACTTCCAATTGATATGCTTGAAGCGTTGTTTGAATGTTGAGAATATCTTGGGTGGGGTTGGGATAGATATTGATACCCTCCAATTGGGTGTCTGAAACCCCAAGGGAACTTTCATCAATGGTTTCTACTTTAAATTCATCTATGTAAAATCCATCACGCAGAGGTTCAAAGCCATCAGCATCCAATAAAAAACGCAATCGCACAACATTGCCTAAATAGTCTTGCAGATCTATTTTTTCATGTATCCAATCATATTGTTGCCCAAAATATAATGGTTCAAAATCTGGGGCAAAAAAATCATCAAACATTATTTGGGTATTGTATAACCCGCATGGAGCTTCCCAACTAATTCCACCATCTAAGGATATTTGGAATTGAACAAAGTCAAAAGCAAAATCTTCCAATTCCCATTTGGCCCAAAAACTTACTTGGGCACGGGCAGCTTCAGTGAGGTCTAGGTCTTGTTGAAGCTCTAATGTTTTGTAAGTACCAACCGGATATGGTCCATTTGGAGAGTCGGTTATAGAAACAAAAGAGGTAACATAGGATTCTGTGGTAGTACCCCATCCATCATTAATAAAAGTTTCCTCAAAGGTTTGGCCGTTTTCCAATACAACCAAACTATCCAATGCACCATACCGTTTTTCAACAAGAATCCTATCTTCATAAATGCCGGAATCCACGATAAGTTGATAAACGATACTTTCTCCATTCTGAATGCTAGGCTCTAAGGTATAATCAATGCTTCCATTTACTGTTTCGGCTTCGCTTAAATTGTTGAAAGTTACCTCAGGTCCTACCGTTGCAAAATTATCACTTATAGGGTTCAAAGAAATTGTAAAGTTTCCATTTCCTCCTATACCCGTTCGCTGAAAATCAAAAGGCGCGAATTGGTTTAAAGAGTTGCCCAGATATTTTTCCCCGGTAGATTCTATATATCCATAGTTTAACGCATTCTTTGCCGCTACAAGATTGAGATGCATATCTTTTTTTGCAACTAAGTTTAATCTAGTTGTAATATCATCAATAACATAGGAGTATGAACCTTGCCTAATATCTATTGCATATATTTTTTCGTGCGTACCCATAGTGCCATACAAAAAATCTACTAAGCTTCCAGGCCAAATGTGAGGTGGTTTCCTAAATCGCATATCAATTTGCGAAGTCATTCCAGTAAAGAATGCCTTAAAAAGATCATTCTCTGGGGTTGGTGCATTTTCTTCATAGATAAACGGCTGGTGAAAATCATATTGTCCAAAGCGATGATTAAGTGCGATTTTAAAGTTATGCTGTTCTACAAACCATTTAATTGCTTGGGACTCCACCTCAGAGAGAGGGCCTGTTCCATGATAAAGACCTGAAGAGGGCATTGAAGGATCTGAAGCACCAATTGGTCCTCCTCCCCAAACACCTTGAGTAGGATCCCCGTTAACATAATAGTCAAAATTAAGCGCAATATTCACACCAATAGTTCCATCTCCATTATCCACTCTATTTTTATGCCAATTAAGATTTTCCCCATTTAAGAATAAAACTTCATTATATAATAGGGCATCAGGGTTTGCAACAGGGATAAAATACAGTTCTGTGTTGTCTAATAGCTGTTTAATCTGTGGGTCACTATCGTAATTTTCCAAAAGATACCACATAAAGTACATATGTGAAGCAATATTGAACCTATCCTGACCGCTTATAAGTGTAATGTATAGCACTTGTGGTTCGCCTTCATTGGTACTTGTAGGATTATCACTAATCTTTACCCATTTAATCCCGTTTCCGCCAATGGAAGGCGTTACGGTATTGTCTGGAATACCTTGTGTAAGAAAATTTCCAATATTGGCTTTTTCCGTAATGAGGTTTGGATAAAGCGAATACATTTGGTCTAGGTTGTCCAATACTTCTTGATAAGTGTAAATACCATTCATTGATCCCAAACTAAAGTTGGAAGGGGTGGTGTATTCAATATGGTCAATACATGGATTCCATAAAGGACCAGTGTCTTCCCCAGTAATGGTTATCTGGGCTTGAAGGTTCATTGCCATTAAAAAGGCACATAATAACGAAAAGTAAAATTGATTTTTCATAACGTTGAGGGATTGGTTCGTTATAAATGTAATGAACTAGGATGCAAATAAACCCCTCAAACAGAAATGGGTTCACATGATTTATAAAAGCCGACTTTTGGATATGTAGTCTTAAGAATTATTTTCCAGCCACTTGCGAGCATTTACAAATGCTTCCAGCCAAGGGGAGACTTCATCCTTACGTTGGGTTGGATAATTGGTCCAATTCCATTGGAAAATGGAACGCTCTATGTGCGGCATCGTTACCAAGTGTCTTCCCGTTTTGTCACATAGCATAGCGGTATTGTAATCGCTGCCATTAGGATTGAAAAGACTTCAATTTTTAATGCTTTCATGAGCTTAGTTTCGAGAATATTAATATAAAAAGGAGGTCATTCCTTATTTGAAATAACCTCCCAGTAAAAATATAATTAGGATGTGCTTTACCTTTTAATAATTTTAAAGGTATTCTTTCCTTCTTCGGAAATGATGTTTACAAAATACAATCCGACAGCCAATCTTTCCAGCGAAATTTGCTGGTTCCCGGAAAGTCTTTCCGTTTGAAGTATTTGTTGCCCTTGAGTATTCACAACTTCCAATTGATATGCTTGAAGCGTTGTTTGAATGTTGAGAATACCTTGAGTAGGGTTGGGATATAAAGCTATGTTGTTCACTTCCTCTTGCGTAGTTTCCAAAAAAGCATCCCCAATTGTTTCAATTTTAAAATCATCAAAATAAAAACCGTCATATTCTTCCCATGGGTTAGCATCAAACCAAAAGCGAATTTTAATAGTTTCCCCTAAAAAATCATTTAGATCTATTTTTTCCTGCACCCAGTCCTCCTGAACCCATCCGTATACAGGCTCAAAACTGGGTGTCGCTAAACCATTGGGCGTATAGGTTGTATATATCCCACAAGGGGCAAACCAATTATCTCCACCATCTTTTGATACCTGAAATTGCACAAAATCTATGGCGTATTGCTCCAATTCCCATTTGGTCCAAAAACTTACCTGCGCCCTACTTGCATTTTCCAGATGAAGGTTGCCTTTCAGTTCTAAGAACTTATATGAATTAGGGGGATAGTTGGAGTTTGGGGAGTCGGTTATTGAAAATGGTCCAGATACAAAATCCTCGGTTGTGATATCCCATCCATCATTGATAAAAGTCTCATAAAAGTTTTCTCCACTCTCTTCAAATACCAAATTATTTAAATTCCCATACCTTCTTTTTACAGTTATGCGTTCTTTATACAGCCCTGTATCTAAAATAAGAGCATACATTATATCCTCACCAATGCCAACTGAAGGGCTCAAATTATAGGTTAGGGAACCAGATTGAATTTCCAATTGGTTCAGACCGTTTATTTCAATTGGAGGATCAAAACTGATAATGTTATTGGTTATGGGCTCAAAGCTAACCGTAAAACTCCCATTACCATCCAAACCTTGGTTTTGAATAGAAAAAAGTGCCTCATGGATTAGCGCATTGCCTAGGTAGGTTTCCCCAGATTGTGTAATAACCCCAAAATTGTTTACCACCTTAGCAGCCATCACATTTAGGTGTATTGTTCTTTGGCAAGCTAGGGTTAATTCTTCTGGAGCAACATACATAACCGACGGGTTTTCTACCAATATAGATGGGAAGCTGCTATGGGTTCCTACAGACCCCGAATAAAAATCAACTGACATTCCAGAGATACCATTAGAAGTATATTGTCCTGCTTGCTCAATGGAAAATCTATATTGTGAAAACATAGAAGTTTCCCAGCTGTGATATAGTTCTTCATTTGGGGAAGGTGCTGGGTTTGTATATGCAAAAGGATAATAAACCTGTCCGCCTGCGGCATGGTGGTCTACGGCAAACTTAAAATCGTGATTTTCCACAAACCATTTGATGGCCTGTGTCTCCACCTCGGAAAAAGGCCCCGTGCCATGATAATTATCTGCTGAAGGATCACTGGAGCTACCACTATTACCCCAAGTACTTTGATTGGGATCACCATTTATATAATAGTCATAGTTTCGGTTGAGGTCTACCCCGAAAGCACCATCCCCATTGTTTTTTCTGTTTTTTCTCCAAGGTCCAAGCCCATCGGGGTGTGTTTTCTCATTGTATAGCAAACCGTCGGGATTTACCACGGGAACAAAATATAGTTCAGTATTATCCAACATGCTTTTTATGTTGGTATCAGTCTCATAATTTTCCAAGAGATACCACATAAAATACACTAGTTGGGTTAAGGTAATGGCTTCCCGGGCATGGTTTAGGGAAACGTATAAAACTTGTGGTTCCCCTTCCGAATTATCATTGGGGTTATCACTAATCTTGACCCACTTGATGCCGTTTCCGCCAATAGGAGGAGTAGTGGTATTATCTGGTTCACCTTCCGTTAAAAAATTTCCAATATTGGCTTTTTCAGTAATTAAATTGGGATAAAGGGCATACATTCTATCCAACTCATCCAATAGCTCCTGATAAGTGTAATGACCTCCCATCGATCCCATGTGAAAGTTGGATGGAACTTGATAATCTATGTATTCAATACACGGATACCAAAGCGCTTCAAAATCATCATTTGAAACCGTACTTTGTGCAGTAAGGCTTATGCTTGCCCATAAAAAATGGATAGTAATTAAAAATAGGGGAGTACTTATTTTCATGACGCTGATGGATTGGTTCGTTATAAATGTAATGAACTAGGATGCAAATAAACCCCTCAAATAGAAATGGGTTCACATGATTTATAAAAGCCGACTTTTGGATATTTAGTCTTAAGAATTCTTTTCCAGCCACTTGCGGGCATTTACAAATGCTTCCAGCCAAGGGGACACTTCATCTTTCCGTTGGGTAGGATAATTGGCCCAATTCCACTGGAAGATGGAACGCTCTATGTGCGGCATTGTTACCAAGTGTCTTCCCGTTTTGTCACATAGCATGGCGGTATTGTAATCGCTGCCATTAGGATTGGCGGGGTAGTCTTCATAACCGTATTTGGCTACAATATCATAGGCATCTTCCGGCATGGGTAAATGGAATTTCCCTTCCCCGTGGCTAATCCAAACCCCAAGGGTAGTTCCTGCCAGTGAAGAAAGCATGACACTATGGTTCTCCTGAATTTTTACACTGGTAAAGTTGCTTTCGTGCTTATGGGAATCATTATGATGCATTTTAGAAAGCTGCTCATGCTCTGGATTGATGAGATCCAATTCCAAAAATAATTGACACCCATTACAAATCCCTACGGAAAGCGTGTCTTCACGTTCAAAGAAGTTTTTTAGTGCGGTATTGGCTTTTTCATTGTAAAGAAATGCACCAGCCCATCCTTTGGCAGAACCTAGTACATCACTGTTGGAGAATCCTCCCACGGCACCAATAAACTGAATGTCTTCCAAGTTTTCACGCCCTGAAATCAAGTCGGTCATGTGCACATCCTTTACATCAAAACCAGCCAAATACATGGCGTGGGCCATTTCCCGTTCACTATTGCTGCCTTTTTCGCGAATAATGGCTGCTTTTATTTTTCGTTGTTCTTTATTCCAAGTTGCTGAAGCTGGTAATTTTCCTTCAAAACCCTTTGGAAATTCAAATTGTAGCGGCTGATGCTTGTAATTATAAAAGCGATCCTTTGCCAAGCCGTTGGCGGTTTGTTGTTGGTCTAGTAAATACGAAGTTTTATACCAACGGTCCCGCATTTCGGGGATATCAAAAGAGAATTGATCCTCCCCATTTTTAATTTTTAGGGTAGCACCTTCGGTGACGTTTCCAATTTTATGGAAGTCAATCTTATTTTCTGAAAGTAGGTTCTCTACCGCTGAATCATCTAATGCTTGGAATACCACACTGCAATTTTCGGCAAATAATAGCTTTACGGAATCTGTTTCCGAAAGGGAAGAGAGGTCAAACGAAGCTGAAACATTTTGATGGCTAAAGCACATTTCCAATAAGGTAGTAATCAAACCACCTGAAGCCACATCGTGACCCGCAGCTATTTTTTCTTCAGCAATCAACTCCTGAAGCGTGTTGAAAACACTTTTTACGTAGGATGCTTCCTTTACGGTGGGAACTTCACTCCCTACTTTATTCAGTATTTGAGCAAAAGAAGAACCGCCCACTTTATAGTCATCCTGAGAGATATTAATATAGTAAATACTTCCAGCATTCGGTTGAAGAACTGGTTCTACTACTTTGCCAATGCTGTTACAATATCCAGCGGCAGAAACAATTACGGTCCCTGGAGCGATGACTTCTTCATTAGGATATTTTTGTTTCATGGAAAGGGAGTCCTTTCCAGTAGGAATATTGATGCCTAATTGGATAGCAAAATCACTAATGCCTTCAACTGCTTGGTATAAACGGGCGTCTTCCCCTTCATTATTACAGGGCCACATCCAGTTTGCCGATAGCGAAACACTTTCCAATCCTTTTTCCAACGGAGCCCATACCAAATTGGTAAGTGCTTCCGTGACTGAATTCCGTGAACCTGCCACAGGATCTACCAAAGCGCTAACAGGGGAGTGTCCAATACTGGTTGCCACCCCGTTTTTCCCTTGATAATCCAATGCCATTACCCCGCAATTGTTCAATGGAAGTTGAAGTGGACCCGCACACTGCTGTTTTGCAACCAAACCGCCAACGCAGCGGTCTACTTTATTGGTAAGCCAGTCTTTGCAGGCTACCGCCTCCAATTGTAAGACCTGTGAGAGGTATTCATGAATTTTTTCTTTGGTATAGGCAGCATTTTCATAGTTTCTCTTTACAGAAGTATCCTCCATAATGGTCTTTGGGGAACTTCCGAACATGTCGGAAAGTTGCAGGTCCATAGGTTTAATTCCTTTGGAACTGCTTTCAAAGCTAAAATGGTGATCGCCCGTTACTTTTCCTACTTCGTAATACGGAGCACGTTCCCGTTCGGCAATGCGTTCAAGATAGTCGATGTCTTTTTCAGCAATAACCAACCCCATACGTTCTTGGGATTCATTTCCAATGATTTCTTTTGCGGAAAGCGTAGGATCCCCAACCGGAAGTTGATCCATATCAATCACCCCACCTGTTTCTTCCACCAACTCACTAAGGCAGTTGAGGTGACCGCCCGCTCCGTGATCATGGATAGAGACTACTGGGTTTTCCTTGCTTTCTACAAGTGCCCGGATGGTATTGGCAGCCCTTTTTTGCATTTCTGGATTGGAACGTTGTACAGCATTCAATTCAATCCCACTTGAATATGCTCCTGTATCTGCACTGGAAACTGCAGCACCGCCCATCCCAATGCGGTAATTCTCACCTCCCAACACCACAATCATATCGTTTTCCTTCGGGATATCCTTTAAGGCTTGATTTAGCTTTCCGTAGCCAACTCCGCCTGCCATCATGATTACTTTATCGAAGCCTAATTTTCTAGCTTCTTCTTCATGCTCAAACGTAAGTACCGAACCGGTAATTAACGGTTGGCCAAATTTGTTCCCAAAATCTGAAGCCCCGTTACTGGCCTTGATAAGAATATCGATGGGTGTTTGGTATAGCCAATCACGTTCTTTCATCCCTTTTTCCCATGGCCTGTTTTCTTCAAGGCGGGAATAGGAGGTCATGTATACGGCAGTACCGGCCAAAGGCACTGAGCCTTTTCCACCTGCCAATCTATCACGGATTTCCCCTCCGCTTCCGGTAGCAGCTCCGTTAAAAGGTTCTACGGTAGTAGGGAAATTATGGGTTTCTGCCTTTAACGAAATGACACTTTCAAAATCCTGTTTCGAATAAAAATCGGGAACATCTGCTTTTTGTGGCGCAAACTGAGTTGCTTTAGGACCTTTTAGAAATGCAACGTTATCCTTGTATGCGGAAACAATTTCATTTGGATGTGCTTCCGATGTTTTCTTTATGAGTTTGAAAAGTGAACTAGGCATTTCCTTTCCGTCTACCACAAATGTTCCGTTGAAGATTTTATGTCGGCAGTGTTCACTGTTTACTTGACTGAAACCAAAGACCTCACTATCTGTAAGTTTTCTTCCTAATTTAGTGGAAAGCTGTTCTAAATATTCAATTTCCTCTTCGCTAAGCGCAAGCCCTTCGGTATTGTTGTAATCTGCAATATTGTGAATTTCCCTTACAGGTTCAGGTTGAATGTGGATATTGAAAATGTCTTGATCCAGCCTTTGGTATTTTTGGGAAAGCATGGGGTCAAAATCTTTGAAGTCTTCAGCAACTTGTTGAAATTCTTCAATACGCTGTATTCCCTCAATACCCATGTTTTGAGTGATTTCTACGGCATTGGTACTCCAAGGGGTGATCATCGCAGCCCTAGGGCCCACAAAAAAATCCGCAATAGCGGACTCTTCTATTTTTGGTTGATTTCCAAACAACCAGGTAAGTTTTTGACTATTTTCTTTAGAGAATTCGCCAAGTGATTGAACGGCGTAAACTTTGCTTTTTTGGTTCCCAAAAAAATGAATCATGAATGCTAATTTTGAAAAGCCAAAGGTACTTATTTTTTTGCACTTGAATATTTTAGGAAATGTGTTTTTTGATAGGTTTTCAATATGAATTTTGAAGTTATAATTGGATAAATAGTGGTATATTGCAAAAAAATTGTTAAAACCACCCTAAACGTATTCAAAAATGAAAAAAATTATTCTTGCGGGGATGATGGTAGTTTTTGCTACTGCATCTCTTTTTGCTCAAGAAAAATTTCCTCCCAGTACTGTAATTCAAGGAACTCTCATTAAGAAAACTATTCCTTTGCGCGATTTTCCTACAATGACTGAAGAGGATTACCGAATCAATGAAATAAAAATCATTGAAAACAATTTAAGGGCTAATGAAAAGCTAAATGAGAATGCCTATCCTTTAAATGGAAAGGATCCTCTAAGACAGAAAGAGATTGGGCAAATTAACTTAATGCCCATTGAAGAGAATTTTGATGGAATCGCTAGGAATGAAGGAGGCGGATTCACCCCTCCAGATCCAACAGGTGCTGCAGGCCCCAATCACTATGTAAATGCGGTAAATGTAGCTATTAAAATATTTGATAAGCAGGGAAATACCTTGGTTGGCCCTGTAAGTATTGGCGACTTTTTAGGCTCTCCCAGTAACAGTGGTGACCCTATTGTGATGTATGATCAATTGGCAGATCGCTTTTTTGTAAGTGAATTTGGAACAGGGAACTCTCTTTTATTAGGAGTTTCTGAAACTTCAGATCCTACAGGTGCTTATTTTGTGTATCAATTTAATTTAGATGCTTTTCCAGATTATCCACACTATAGCGTATGGCCAGATGGCTATTATGTAACAGCCAATAAGTTTTCTGGTAACACGACTTATGTGATGGAACGGGATGCTATTTTGGCTGGAGCCGCCAGTCCGCAAATTGTAGGGTTCAACCTCCCTGGGGTAGTAAATAACTCTAATACGGTTTTTAGTCCGGAACCCGCCAATTTAACAGGAACTTCTTTTCCTGCAAATGTACCGGGTTATATTGTATACCTTCAGGATGATGGTTGGAGTGGTGCTATTACCAACGACCATCTAAAAGTGTGGGAGATAGATGTAGATTGGACAACTATTGGAAATTCTACTATTTCTGCACCTGTGGAAATTCCGGTTGACCCGTTTGATTCGGTTTTTGCACCTTTTGGAACAGGTGACGTAAACCAACCGGGAACTGGTCAAAAAATAGATATGATTGGAGGGATTATTTCCTATGCCGCAAATTATAGAAGTTTCGGTTCCCATAATTCTTGGGTTATTACTTTTAATGTTGACGTTGACGGAAATGACACTTCTGGAATTAGATGGATTGAACTTCGAAATACAGGAACAGGAGCTTGGTCTTTGTTTCAGGAAGGTACGTATGCACCCGTAGATGGTCATAGTCGTTTTATGGGAAGTGCAGCGATGGATGCAGCTGGGAATATTGGATTGGGATTCAACATTGCTAGTGGAAGCCTTCCGGCAGGAGTTCGATATACGGGACGATTTGATGGAGACCCTGCTGGGGAAATGACCGTTGCAGAAACAACCATTGTAGATGGAATAGGTGTTCAAACATTTTCAAATCGTTTTGGGGATTATTCCCACTTAACGATGGATCCAGATAATTTTACATTTTGGTTTACTGCTGAATATTTTACAAGCAACAACAACTGGATGTCTAGGGTAGCTTCATTTACACTATCGGGTGGTTTTACTGCCGATGTTGGAATAAACGATATTACGCAGCCTAATGATGGAGTACTTACTAATTCGGAAACGGTAGAAGTGAGTATTCGAAATTTTGGGTTAGCAAACCAATCTAATATTCCAATTGAGCTTCGTTTGAATGGTACTTTAGTTGCCACTGAAACCTTTACAGGCACAGTTAATTCTAATGATGTAGCTACGTATACTTTTACGCAAACTGTAGACCTATCTAATGTTGGGGAAACCTATACTTTAGAAGCAAAAACTGTTTTAAGTGGTGATGAATTTGCAGGGAATGATAGTTACACAAAGGATGTTACCCACTTGTTTGCTACAGATGTTGGACCAGTTGAATTAGTTGCCCCAGTTTCCGGAGAAGGTTTGGGAATACAAACCGTAACTGTTTCTTTGACAAATTTTGGGGCGAACCCCCAATCTAATTTTGATGTACAGTATGCTATTGATGGAGGAAGTCCTGTAGTGGAAACATTTACAGGGACTTTAAATTCTGGGGAAACTACCGATTTTAGTTTTACTCAGCAAGCAGATCTCTCTGATCTTGGCGTATACTCATTTGAAATTACAACCAATCTTTCAGGTGATCAAGATACTGCAAATGATGTTTTAACAATTGATGTTGAAAATCAGCTTTGTCAACCTTCCATGGATTGTAGCTTTGGAGACGGATTTCAATTGTTTTCTGTAAATGAAATTAATAACCCTTCTGGTTGTGAAGGATACGGAAATTTCACAAACCAAGTTGCCAATTTTGAGCCAGATACCACCTATGACCTTACAGTAACCACAGGATATGGAGACCAGTACGTGACTGTTTGGATAGATTTTAATGATGATTATAATCTTACCAATGATGAAAAAGTGGTAGATAATTATGTTATAGCTCCTGGTCAAGGCCAAGGAAGTTATACAGAAACCATGGATTTGTTCATTCCAGCAGGAGCTCCTCCTGGCAATCACTTAATGCGTGCTAAAACCAATTGGGATGCACCAGTGCCTAGTAATGCTTGTGATGAAACAACTTTTGGCGAGACCGAAGATTACACCGCTAATACTGGTGAACTAGGATTAAATGATCAGATTTTTGGTGCTTCGGAATTGGTGGTTGTATCACTTCCAAACAAACAATTTGAAATCACCCTCACTACGCAATATGACCAAGAAACCTATGCAGCCTTATACAATCTTTTAGGCCAACAGTTGAAGTTTAAGACATTAACAAGGACAACGGAGGATACCTACCAAATCAACTTGGATATGTCTCAAGCAGCAACAGGAGTTTATCTAATTAAACTTTCTGGCGCCGATTTAAGAACATATAAGACTGCAAGGATTATAGTTGAATAAACCTAAACTTTTAAACTTAAACCATGAGTAACTACTCACATTTAACCATTTAAAAAACGATTATGAAAAAATTACTAGCTTTTTTATTTCTATCGCTCGCTTTACCTTTTATAAACTGGGCTCAGGAAGAGTTTCCTCCAGTTATCATTGGGGAAGGGGTATTTTTAGGAGAAACAATTCCCCTAAGGGATATGCCAACCATTGATGAAACGAATTTAGAAAATGGAGAGGTAAGAACAATAGAACAAAATTTCAGGGTAACTGGAAGGGCGCTTGTAGATGCTCCAAGTAACTTTGTGGATCCTGTGATTCAAACAGAACCTACATTCAGGGATCCTGTTTCGTTATTACAAAACTTTAAAGGAACTGAAGTTTCAGAAGGTGGTGCCAATCCACCAGATCCATCTGGTGCAGTAGGGCCTAACCACTATGTACATGCTGTGAATGTTGTAGTAAAGATTTTTGATAAATCTGGAAACTTATTAGCAGGCCCAACTTCCTTGGGAAGCTTTTTGGGTTCAGGGGCTAGTAATGGAGACCCCATTGTAATGTATGACCAGTTGGAAGACCGGTATTTTGTAAGTCAGTTTCGTATTAGTGATGACGCGTTGATTATTGGGGTGTCTACTACTCCAGATCCAACAGGGACCTACAATGTGTATTCCTTTCCATTAGATGCTTTTCCAGATTATCCACACTATGCAGTATGGCATAATGCGTATTTCCTAACTGCCAATAAATTTGTTGGAAACACCACCTATGCATTAGAAAAAAGTGTCATGATTGCAGGTGGGCCAAGTCCTGGAATATTAGGTTTTAACCTTCCGGGCGTAGTTCGTAATCCTGCTACCGTTTTTAGCCCAGAACCTGCAAACTTAGTAGGGACCAGTTTTCCAGCAGGAGCACCTGGTTATATTGTTTACTTGCAAGATAACTTTTGGAGTGGAATTTCTGAAGATCATATAAAAATTTGGGAGTTGGATATCAACTGGGGAGGTTCCAGTACGATATCAGCTCCACAGGAAATTATTACAGAACCTTTTGATAGCTATTTTAGACCATTTGGGTCTGGGGATATCAACCAACCTGTTACTTCCCAAAGAATTGATGGAATTGGAGGGGTGATTTCTTACATGGCAAACTATAGAAGTTTTGCAGGGCATAATTCCTTCCTAATCAATTTTAATGTTGATATTGGTGGAATTACTTCTGGAATTCGTTGGATTGAACTTCGAAATACAGGAACCGGACCTTTTTCAATTCATCAAGAAGGTACCTGGAGCATGAATGATGGGGAAAGCCGTTTTATGGGAAGTATGTGTATGGATGACAATGGAAATATTGCATTAGCATACAATATTGGTAGTGAAGATACTTTTGCAAGTTTGCGCTATACCGGAAGGTTGGCCAGTGATCCACTTAATATGATGACTTTCCCAGAAACATTAATTCACGATGGAACCAGTTTTACAACTTCCAATCGTTTTGGTGATTATGCACAAATGACTTTAGACCCAGACGGGAAAACTTTCTGGTATACAGGAGAATATTTACAAACCGTAAATAACTGGGCTACAAGAATTGCTGCTTTTCAGTTGGAATCAGATTTTGCAGATGATGTAGGTGCCTACAGTTTCGTGAGTCCTGGTCCAACCACTCCTTATACAACTGCAGAAACAGTTGAAGTAATGATCTACAACTACGGAAATACTGCACAATCTAATTTTGATGTTGAGTTACGTCTAGATGGAACTTTGGTAGCTACGGAAACTTTTACAGGAACCCTTGCACCTAATAGTTCTCAATCTTTTACGTTTGCCCAAACAGTCGATTTATCTACACCTAATGAAACCTATGAGTTGGAAGTGAGAACTATATTGGGTGGAGATCAAGATAGCAGTAACGATCCAGTTTCAAAAGAATTCTTTAATGAAGTATTATCTATAGATAATGCAGCTTTTGAGGATACCAGATTATTGGTATACCCTAAAGAGAATAGAGTATATGAAATTAAGGTTTCTACCTATCAAGATTTCGGAAATGTGAATTATAGAATTCTTAATGTCCTTGGGCAGGAAGTATTCTATGGAGCGATGGAGCAATTTGGTAATGGTTACCAAGCCCAAGTGGATATGGGTAGCGTTTCCAAAGGAATCTACATTGTTGAGCTAAATAATGGTAAAAACACCTTGAGCAAAAAACTCTTAGTGCGATAATTGTTTATGGAAACAAATAAAAAAGGCGGGCAATTTGCCCGCCTTTTTTATTTGAACTATATTTTATTGAATAATCACTTTTTTTGTAATCATTCCAATTTCGGTTTTCCATTGAAAAAAGTAACAACCTGCCATAAGGGAAGAAACGTTTAGACTTCCTTCAGAATTTACTGGATGCCATTCTGCTACCTTCTTTCCGAAGATATCAAAAACAATTACTTCATCAATAGTTTGACTGGTTGATGAGAAGTACACCCATTCACTGGTTGGATTCGGATATAGCTGAATCTCATTACTAGCTATATCAATTACATCAAATAAGTCCCAACGATCCTCTGCAGGTGGCCCACCCCAAATAATCGTAGCTAAATAGGGATTGTCTATAAAAGGATTTCTGTTTCCGTAGATTGCTTCCAAATGCGGATTTCTTTGATCTTCCAATTCACTCACTGGATCTTCAGCATTCCATTCTAAAAAAAGCTGAAGCATGTCTGTGGTTCCTTGCAGTGGGCCAACCCCAGTTAATGACGGGAGGCAACGGTCACCATATCTTGTATACATATACATCACCATACGGGCAACATCCCCTTTCCATTCATCGCCAGGATACCAATTTCCACTACCAACATTTCCGGCATTACCGCTTCCATCGCCAAATTTTTTATTGCCTTTGTTATTGTTCATTTGTTGATCTGAAGGGCGGATATTCTGTGGATCTGCTGCAATACCTGTAGTGTTATTGTCTACGCTTCCCATGGGAGGATTGGTATTACCCCTTGCAAAAACATGTTCACGGTTCCATTCACAGCTTAAACCACCAAAATCATCCTTGTCGCGACTTCTATCTGTGGTGCAATTGCCATCACTATCATTATAACCATACACTAAAAGCACATTGGCATTATTTTGTGGATCTTCATCTGTGATTAATGCAGAATCCCTTACATCTCCATACGTAAAACTACTACTAGCTTGATCTATTTTGGACTGAAGCTCAAAATAGAGGTCTTGGCCTGTTAAATTTAAGTTTACATCATTGTAATAGGGTTGCTGTGCAGTTACAATATATCCAATGCTGAAAATACTTAGGAATAGAATTTTTTTCATGAATGTTCTTTTTCTTTTTTTAGCAATGCCATGTAAAATCCATCAAAACCTGTTTCACTGGGAAAAAGCGTAACCTCTTTCTGAAGGGTAAATTCTTTTCCAGATTCAGAATTCAAAAAGGTTTTAATTTGTTGTTGATTTTCCGAAGGTAATATAGAACAAGTGGCGTATAAAAGCTCCCCTTCCGGTTTTACGATTTTAGAGTAAGATTGAAGGATCTCTTGTTGTGTTTCCTGCAGTTCTTTCAGGAAGCTTGAATCCAACTTCCACTTGGTATCTGGGTTTCTCTTTAAAACGCCTAATCCACTGCAAGGAGCATCTATCAATACCTTATCTGCTTTTCCATATAATTTTTTGTAGGACTTGGAAGATTCAATGGTTCGGGTTTCCAAGTTATGAACACCATTCCTGCGGGCTCTCTTCTTTAATTCAGCTAATTTATATTCGTGAATATCCATGGAAATGATTTGCCCCTTATTTTCCATGAGGGACGCTAGATGAAGACTTTTTCCACCCGCACCCGCACACATATCCACGACACGCATACCCGGTTTGGGATCTAATATCCTAGCGACTTCCTGTGAAGAAGCATCTTGAACTTCAAACCATCCATCCTTAAATTCCTTGGTGATAAAAACGTTCTGGCGTTCTTCTAAAATCAATGCATTGGGAAGTTTTGGATGGTCTTTGGTAGCAATTTCCTGAAGCTGCAATGCTTCCTGCAATTCTTTTTTGGAGGTCTTTAACGTATTCACCCTTAAGACTACTTGCGCTTCTTCATTAAGTGCCTTTAGCTCTTTTTCCCACCGGTCCTTTCCAAGCTCTTCCATACCTAATTGATCTAACCAATCTGGGATGGATTCCCTAAAGCGACGTATTTTACTAAGTTCATCAAACCGTCCTTTAATTCGCCGGGTAGGTACTCCTTCAAATTGTTTCCAATCTGGTAAACGAATCCCGCGAAGGGTAGCCCATACGGTAAACAATCTAAATAAATTGTCTCTATCAAAAGGAGGGTTTACTTCGGCAATTTCTGCATATAATCGTTTCCATCTAACGATGTCATATGTCGTTTCAGCAATAAATCCTCTGTCACGGGCGCCCCATCTTTTATCCCTTTTCAGGGTGTTTTTCAAAACCTTATCGGCTTGCTTTC
Source organism: uncultured Alteromonas sp. (assembly GCA_964495885.1). GTDB lineage: Bacteria > Bacteroidota > Bacteroidia > Flavobacteriales > Flavobacteriaceae > PALG01. The sequence continues at coordinate 52,566 of CAZBWO010000006.1, forward strand.
CTTTATTGAAGATTTCGTGCAGTGAATCTACAGTGGCAAATACCAAATTTCGGTGCAGTCTCATACCTAATTATTGACTGCAAAGGTAGCATTCTTTCTATGTTTGCTTACTTTTGCGTAAATTTTTTTTCATGAAAGTATTTTCCATCATTTTATTTTCTGTATTTATTATTTCGTGTACTCAAAACACTCCAACTTTCAGTGAAGTGATCATTGAGGATGTATATACAGACAGCCTTAGCATTCGGGCTATTGCCCCAATGGATGAAGAACGGGTATGGTTTGCTGCCAATAGGGGGATGATAGGACTAATAGATCATGGTCAACCCAAACTTGCTCAAATAAAATATCAGGACTCCTTATTGCATTTTAGATCATTGGCTGTGACAAAAGAGGCGGTTTTTGTATTAAGTATTGCCAACCCTGCTGTTTTGTATAAAATAGGATTTGATGGGGAAGAAGCAACCCATATTGAAGAGGTCTATACCGAAAACCATGATAAGGTATTTTATGATTCCATGGCTTTTTGGAACGATGAGGAAGGAATTGCGATGGGAGATCCCACAGATGATTGTCTCTCCATTTTAATCACCCGAAATGGGGGCAACACTTGGGAGAAGTTATCATGTGACCTATTGCCAAACACTGAAAATGGGGAAGCAGGTTTTGCTGCAAGTAATAGTAATATTGCTATAATTGGTGAACATGCTTGGATTGCAACTGGTGGTAAGTTAGCTCGGGTTTTCCATACACCAGACAAGGGTAAAACGTGGGAAGTGTTTGATACTCCAATGCTTCAAGGAAAGGCCATGACTGGAATCTATTCCATTAGATTTTATGATGAACAAATTGGAGTGATTTTTGGCGGAAACTGGGAAGATAAATCGTTTAATGAAGGAAATAAGGCAATAACCAAAGATGGAGGTAAAACTTGGACATTACTGGCAAATGGGGAAGGGCCTGGTTACCGGTCTTCGGTTGATTTTGTACCGGGCAGAAAGGGAAGACAGTTTGTTGCGGTTGGCTCTCCAGGGATTTCCTATTCTCCAGACCAAGGATCAACATGGACGGAATTATCTAAAGAGCCATTCTATGCTATTGCTTTTGTGAATGATTCCATTGCATTTGCGAGTGGTCCTAATAGAATTGCTAGATTGCTTTTTAAGTAATTAGCTAAGGTCTTTTACCCCGACCTCTAAATTTATCCAATAGCATTCTTTTGAATTCTTCCTCTGCTTTTTTAAGTTTCAGGATTTTTTTGGAAGAAATGACCCCCTTAAGATTGGCCACCAGTTCTTTTTCGTAATCTAGCTCTTTAGATTTAAAATTTATGGCCTTATCCAATAAGGCATTTGCGTCTGCTTCCGAAAGTCCGTCCAGATCACCCCTAACGATTTGGAAGATTTCACTTCGCTCGCTTTTTCGAAGTTCCATCATTTTGTCTTCATGGGCATTGTACACGGGCCAAAACTTTTCAGCTTCAGCAGAGGTTAAATCCAATACTTCTGTGATAAAAGCGGTTTTGTAAGCTTTTAGTTTTTCCCCTCTGTCTCCTTTTTGTGCTATTGCTAGGAAAGGAGTTAAAATGACCAATATGAATAGAATTTTTTTCATGATTATTCGGTTAATAAGGATGGGTCATCCAAATGTTCTAATATATAATTTTCCATGCTTTCTTCAGAAAACAGATTGTTTTCATCAATGAGTTCATCAATTTGTTCTTCGGAAAGAAGCTGCGCGATATCATAGCTGTCAAGATCCAGCCCGTCATTTTGAATGTAAGTAGCAATCTCTGTTGCCTCTGGCGATTCTACCGAAGTGGAATCCCAGAAAAACACAAGTCCAATCACCAAACAAGCTGCAATACCAATGCTATATTGAAACCAATTTTGCCGATACAATTGCTTTACATTCACTTTCTTTGGTTCCTTGCGTATCTTTTCAAAAAGCTCCTTTTCGAAAGTAGAAAAGTATTCCTCGGGTACTTCAAAACCGGTAGTTTTTGGTAATTCCTCTTCTAAAATTTTTTGAAATACCGCATCCTCCACACTTTCAAAATAATTAGGTGGCGTTTTGAATCCGTTAGAGTATTTTTTTTCTTTTTCCATTTGTCGTTTTAGACCCTTTTATTGCAAAAAGGTTTCATCTTTTAAATAAGCGGTAATTTTTTTAACGGCAATGTGATAACTACTTTTGAGTCCGCCCACAGAGGTGTCCAAAATCTCAGATAATTCTTCATAGGTAAGATCGTCAAAATATTTCATATTGAATACCAATCGTTGTTTTTCGGGAAGCTGTGCAATGGCTTTTTGTAGTTTCAGCTGAATTTCGGTTCCTTCAAAATAGACATCCGAAGAAAGGTTTTGTATTGCTTGTTGCTGTAATTCTTCAGAAGAGACCATTGATTTTTTGGCCCTTTTGTTGATAAATGTGATAGATTCATTTGTAGCTATGCGATACATCCAAGTGTATAATTTACTGTCTCCTTTAAATTTGTCAATATTCCTATAAATCTTTATAAACGTATTTTGAAGCACATCGTCTGTATCATCGTGGTTCAAAACAATTTTTCGTATATGCCAATACAACCGTTCCTTGTAGGTAGACACAAGCTCTCCAAACGCTGCTTCTTTATGCGTTTCAGACTGTAAAGCCTCTAGTAGCGATGGTTTTTTTGTCAACAAGGAGTTATTTTATGTGTTTGACTATGCAATATCAAAAAGGTTTAATGTTGATTTCAAGGTATAATAATTCGGTGAAATATAACTTTTCAACGATTAAAAGTAAAAAAACATCGATAAAGTGTATTTTGTAAGAAAATATTTACTAAATTTACATCATACTTCTTATGTATAGGTTCTTAGTTATCAGCCCCAACTGTAATTAGAACCGCATTAAACGGGCCTTGGCGGGGGCTGGCCCGTTTTTTTCTTTTTTATTCCTAATATTTTTAGTTTTATTTATTTGTAGGAATGTACAACAAGTTGCTATATAAAAAATCGATGAAATGCATAGTTATTAGATAAAATGCAAAAAAAATTTGGATAATTGATTTATTACTGTATCTTTGAATCAACTTATGTGAAAAAAAATCACTGCAGCCCCAAAGCAGTGTGATTTAAAAAGAAGCGGTCTCCGCTTCTTTTTTATTTTACCAAAGATTGCATTTCAACCAGACTATAATACGTACCCTTTAAATCTAGAAGCTCTTGGTGTTTTCCCTGTTCCACAATTTTACCATTGGATAGTACAACAATAAGGTCTGCATTTTGAATCGTAGAAAGTCTGTGTGCAATTACAACCGAAGTTCGGTGCTGCATCATTTTTTCCAGGGCATCCTGTACCAATCGTTCACTTTCGGTATCAAGGGCAGAAGTCGCCTCATCCAAAATCATGATTGGCGGATTTTTAAGTACGGCTCTTGCAATACTAAGTCGTTGTTTTTGTCCGCCGCTTAGCTTATTTCCGCTATCTCCAATATTTGTAAGGATCCCTTTAGGTAGTTTCTCCACAAACTCCCAAGCATTTGCCACTTTTAATGCTGCAATAATTTCTTCATCGGAAGCATCTTCCTTGGCCACCTGCAAATTCCCTTTTACCGTATCATTAAAGAGAATGGAATCCTGTGTTACCAAACCCATCAAACCCCTAAGGGAAGCAAGTGACATTTCTTTTACATCAACACCATCAATCGTAATGTTCCCTTTGTTTACGTCATAAAAACGGGTAAGCAAATTGGCGATGGTACTTTTACCACTCCCACTTTGTCCTACCAGCGCAACGGTGTGGCCTTTTGGAACTCTAAGATTAAAATCCTGCAATACCCAATCGTCTTCGTATTTGAAGAAAATATTAGTGAGTCCTATTTCGTTTTCAAATGCTTCTTTCTGTATCGCTGAAGGAGTATCTTCTATGGTTGATTTCGTTTCTAATATTTCCAATACCCTTTCTGCAGCTGCATTTCCTTTCTTCACATTATAGCTCGCCTTGCTAATGGCTTTCGCAGGCGTAAGGATATTGTAAGCCAATCCCATGTATACAATAAAAGCTTCTGGAGCCAAGGTTTTTTCGACCAATACCATAGATCCTCCATACCATAATAATATAGCGATAACTACAATTCCTAAAAATTCACTTGTAGGGGATGCCAAGTTTTGCCGGTTAAGTAAGCTGTTGGAATACTTAAAAAATCGGGTAGTGGAGGTTTGAAATTTCTGATTGAAAATCTTTTCAGCATTAAAACCTTTAATAATTTTAAGTCCGCCCAAAGTTTCCTCCAATATCGATAAGAAATACCCCTGTTCCTGCTGTACCTTATCACTTCTACGCTTTAAACTTTTTCCAATTTGGGAAATAATAATCCCAGAGACAGGAATGAAAATAAATACAAAAATGGTAAGCTTCACACTAATAGCCAACATTGCAATGATGGTGAAAAGTATCATAAGCGGCTCCCGAATGATTAATTCCAAGATGGATAAAAAGGAATGCTGAATTTCCAGTACATCGGTTGAAATTCTAGCAATAGTATCGCCCTTTCTTTTTTCTGAAAAGAAGGAGACCGGTAGGGAAACCGTTTTTTTATAGAGGTCATTCCGAAGATCTTTCAATACCCCGTTCCGAAGAAAAGTGATGAAGAACATCGCCAAATACCCAAATACATTTTTTAATAAAAAAGTTCCAATAACCAATGCAATCATGATCATCAATGCATTGAGCTCACCTGCAGTTTCAATTTGTTGGGTGATAAAGTAATTCATATACCCTTCAAAATAATCGCCAATACTGCCAATACCTTCGTATATGGGCGGTTGAGTTACTTTTTTTGAATTGTCAAAAAGCACTTTCAGCATGGGCATCAAAGACACGAACGCCAGTGTTCCAAACAAGGCATAAAACACATTGGAAATAATATTTAACCATGCGTATTTGGCGTAGGGCCTTGCATAACCCAATATTTTACGGAAGTACTTCATGAAAGCTTAAGATCTTTTTGAATGGCTTCTATTTTTAAAGGAAGCACTGACTTTTCAGGTCCTTTGACACTTATATAAAACTTGATTTTAGGTTCGGTCCCACTGGGTCTAGCAGCAATCTTGCTACCATCTTCCGTATAGAAAATAAGCACATTGGAACTGGGTATCTCCATTTTTTTGGTTTCACCTGTTACCTTGTTTGTGGAAATTCCCGTTTGGTAATCCTCCATTAGTATTACAGATTGTCCAGCAATAGCTTTGGGTGGTTGTTCACGAAGGTCTTTCATCATTTGCTGAATTTCCGCTGCACCTTCTTTTCCTTTTTTTACAAAGGAAATGAGGGTTTCCAAATAATGCCCATAGATTTCAGAAATCTCTTCCAGATACCCATGAAGGGTTTTTCCCTTTTGTTTCATTTGGGCTGCCATTTCACAGGCCAGTAGGGTAGCGGTAACCGCATCTTTATCCCTTACGAAATCTCCAACCATAAATCCGAAGCTTTCTTCCCCGCCACCAATAAAAGTTAATGATGGATGATCTTTTACCATTTTGGCAATCCATTTAAAACCGGTGAGCCCTTCCATGTAGGTTACGCCATAATTTTCGGCAATTTTTTGCACTAATGGAGTAGAAACAATGGTAGAGGCTACAAATTCCTTTCCCTTAATTTTCCCTTCATTTTTCCATTGTTCCAACAGGAAATGAGTCATTAAGACCATGGCTTGGTTCCCGTTCAAAATAGTGAGGTTTCCATCTGCGTCCCTAGCTGCAATTCCCAATCGGTCACTATCTGGGTCTGTGCCAATCACAAGGTCTGCTTGTTCCTCCTTTGCTTGTTCCAAGCCCATTTTAAGTGCAGCGGGTTCTTCGGGGTTGGGTGATTCCACCGTAGGGAAGTCGCCATTGGGGGTTGCCTGTTCCTTTACAATGGAAAGACTTGAGTAGCCTGCTTTTTCCAATACCTTCGGAATCATGGTCACTGAAGTACCATGCAAAGGGGTAAAGACAATTTTAAGTGCTTTTTTTGCTTCGGAAGGAGTCCCGAAACTACCATGCTTTACGGAAGCTTCTGCAAAAGCTTCATCCACATCCGTATCTATTGATTGTATCAACTCTTCGTTTGCATCAAATTTTACATCGGTATAGTTGAGGCTATTGATTTCAGCAATAATTTCTCCATCCTGTGGCGGTACCAGCTGTCCTCCGTCCTGCCAATAGACTTTATAACCATTATATTCGGGAGGGTTATGGGATGCGGTTAAAACGATTCCACAGTGGCATCCTAAATATTTTACTGCAAAGGAAAGCTCTGGGGTGGGTCGTAATTCAGAAAAAAGAAACACTTTTATGCCATTCGCAGAGAAAACATTGGCTACTACCTGTGCTAATTCCTTGCTATTATGCCTACAATCATAGGCAATGGCTACTTTTAATGCTTGATTTGGAAATTGTTTTTGAAGGTAATTAGAGAGCCCTTGCGTATTCTTTCCAAGGGTATATTTATTAATCCTATTATCACCAACACCCATGATACCGCGCATACCGCCAGTACCAAATTCCAGCGATTTATAAAAACTGTCCTCTAGGGTTTCGCTATCATAGGCAATTAATTCCTTAATGGCATGTTGGGTTTCCTCGTCAAAAAAGGGAGTGAGCCATTGATTGGCTTTTTCCAATATATCAGGATCTATATAACGCATGGAAGATACATTCTTTGTTGAACGCACAAAATTAGCGAATCTTGTGTTATTCTTTGGTATTTAATACCTCTTTAATAAGGTAATTTGGGAGGTTCCTTTTGTTTCTAAGGACCAATTCCCCTAAAAAACCAGCGACAAAAAACTGACTCCCCAAGATCATCGCTGTTAGGGCAATATAAAATTGGGGACGCTCTGTGATAAGTCTCCCTGTAGGATTAATGAAAAGTTTGTCGATGCCTAAATACAAAGCGAAACAAAAGCCAATAAACAAAATGAAAGCTCCCCAAGCGCCAAAAAAGTGCATGGGTCTTTTCCCGAAACGGGACAGGAAGGAAATAGTGACCAAATCTAAAAACCCCCGTACAAATCGTTCCATACCAAATTTGGTTTTTCCGTATTTACGGGCTTGATGCTGTACCACTTTTTCACCAATTTTTCCAAATCCGGCATTCTTTGCCAAAACTGGTATGTATCGGTGCATCTCACCGGTTACTTCAATATTTTTCACCACCTCTTTTCGGTAGGCCTTGAGTCCGCAGTTAAAATCATGCAATTTTACTTTGGAAGTTTTCCGCGCAGCAAAATTAAAAAGTTTGGAAGGAAGGTTTTTTCCGAAGAACGGATCAAAACGTTTCTTTTTCCAGCCCGAAACTAAATCATAGCCTTCCTGTATGATCATGTTGTAAAGTTCGGGGATTTCTTCAGGATTGTCCTGTAAATCGGCATCCATGGTAATGATCACATCCCCTTGTGCCTTGGCAAAGCCTGCATGTAGGGCTTGCGATTTTCCGAAGTTCTTCAAAAAACGGATACCCTTAACCGCTGGATCTTTTTGTGAAAGGTATACGATGGTTTCCCAGGAATGATCTGTACTTCCATCGTCAATAAACAGCAACTCGTATAAAAAGCCATTGGATTGCATGACTTTTGCAATCCAATGGTATAACTCGTTGAGCGACTCCTCTTCATTGAGGAGCGGAATGACGATAGAGAGGTTCATGTTATAAATGTTCTGGCCTTTTTTGTTTGATAACGGCTCCGGTAATTAAGGAAATAATGAACCCTAAGAACAGTGAAAATATAATTCCCATTGCAGCCATAATAACTGGGCTCATCATTTTTTCTGTAATTCCCATGGCCATTTCCATTTGCTCTTCTGGCATATCTGGGTTTTGCTCAAGCATTTGTTCCCTTGTCATTTCAAGCATTTGGTTTATAGTATCGGGTTCTATGAAATTCATGAAGATATAATTGTATACAACCCCTAAAATTCCAGCAATTAAAGAAATGGCAAGTCCAACTTTAATGGCTTCTCCCAAAGAAAGAAACCCACCATTGTCTTTTTTAAATGCTTTAATTCCATATACAACAAATAAAATCATAATGAGAATTCCAAGCACAGAAGCCCACCAAGGGCGTTCTAAGTGTACCCCCATAACATAGGTGATAACAGATAGGGCAATTGAAGCCAGTCCTAGATACAAGCCGTAACTAAGGGCTACTTTTTTTACAGAAGCTTTTGGAGTGTCCATATTTTTTTGGTTTTGGTTTGCCAGTTAGTCCACAAAGGTAGTAAAATGTTACGGTATTTTTTTATGAAAAAAATCCAGAAACTATTGTTGATTTATAAATATTGATTAAATTTGCACACTCAAAATTTGAGCGGATATAAATACGATTTAGCGATGAGAAAAGATATACACCCAGAGAATTACAGATTGGTTGCCTTTAAGGACATGTCCAATGACGATGTATTTTTAACCAAGTCTACTGCAGATACCAAGGAAACTATCGAGGTAGATGGCGTTGAATATCCTTTGGTAAAACTGGAAATTTCCAGATCTTCCCACCCTTATTATACTGGGAAGCACAAATTGGTGGATACTGCCGGACGTATTGACAAGTTCAAGAGCAAGTACGCAAAATTCAAGAAGTAATAACAAACTTTCTATATATATTTCAAGCCTCTGGGAAACTGGAGGCTTTTTTATTTTCCATTACTAAAATTGTTACCTTTAAAGCATTAATCTTTAGCCCATGAACTACATTCTTTTTGACGGTAGCGTTCGTAATCAATTACTCCCTTTTACTTTTACACGTCCTGTTGCAGATATTCGCGTTGGAATCATGACTATACGGGAAAAATGGGAATTGCTATTGGGATCTACCACTACCACCGTGACAGAGGATTACCTTGCCCAAAAATGGCCCATGGTAGAGTTGGAGGAGAATGTACTCATAAATGCAAGTTTTATACCTTCCAGTAATTTGGTACATTTGATAAAAGGGCTTTCTGAAAATCAGGCAATTTTTTGGGAAGATGAACCCCTTGCATTTTTTACTACGGAAGGCCAAGAAGTGGATTTTAATCACTACGAAGTCATTCAATATACCTATGATGATATCCTTCGGATAGAACACACTTGGGATATTTTCAGTAAAAATCATGAAGCTATAGCTAGGGACTTTGAATGGCTTACAGATGGAAAAACCTCACAGCCCATCCCCGAGACCACCGTAGCCTTTCATCCAGAAAATATTTTTATAGAAGAAGGGGCAACACTTCCACTTTGTTCACTAAATGCAACCGAAGGACCTATCTATATTGGAAAAGACTCCGAAATCATGGAAGGTGCCATAATTCGCGGACCTTTTGCACTATGTGAACACGCCACCATTAAAATGGGCGCCAAAATTTATACGGGTACCACCGTGGGCCCTCATTGTAAAGTAGGGGGTGAGGTGAGCAACAGTGTATTTTTTGGTTATTCCAATAAAGGCCACGACGGGTTTATGGGTAATTCCGTATTGGGGGAATGGTGCAACATTGGTGCAGACACCAACACCTCTAACTTAAAAAATAACTATGCGGCCGTGCGACTCTGGGACTATGAATCACAACGGTTTGCCCATACAGGCCTTCAGTTTTGCGGACTCATGATGGGGGACCACAGTAAATGCGGCATTAATACCATGTTTAATACAGGGACAGTTGTTGGGGTAAGTGCCAATATCTTCGGAAGTGGTTTCCCAAGGAACTTCATTCCCAGTTTCAGTTGGGGAGGTAGTGCCGGTATGAGCACCTACCGAACCGATAAAGCCTTTGAAACTGCCAAAGCCATGATGTCCCGTAGGAAAATTGATTTTTCCGAAGAGGAAGCCAGCATCCTTGAAACCGTTTTTGAGCAAACCGCCCAATGGCGGAAGGATTAATTAAGGATTGGAGGAAAACAACATTTCAAAATCCAAGAATTCCCAATACCAAAGAAAACCAACAATAAGGATAATGGTGACAATAGCCGAAATTACATAGATCCATTTCTCCCGTTTTTGGTCCTTTTTGCGCTGCTGAAATAGACGTTTTTGAAAAGCAGCATATTCATGGCTTTTCATTTGGGTATGGTCTGTGAAAGAATAGGAACGGTCTGTTACATAAAATCTTTCCTTATCAAATTCAGTTACTCGAACCCGATTAAAAAGTTTATGCCCTAACCGTACGCCTTTTGTTCTGTATTTCATAGACCCAGCTTTGAAATATAAGTCTCAAAACCCTTGAAAATGTTACGGCTAGCGGGTCTTTCTCACTTTTTTCAAAAACAAAAAGTTCTGTGGATTCACTCCCAATCCGCTTACTTTCTTGTTCACAAAACGTATGGCCATATCATAATACAAAGGAACTACAGGAGCTTTACTCATAACGAGGGAGTCCATTTGGGCATAGAGTTTTTTTCGGTCTTCAATTTGTGTGATCGCTAAGGATCTTTGGTAGAGGCTGTCAAAAATGGCACTCTTAAAATGGGTATAGTTAGGGCCGTTGGGGGTGAAATTCGGACTGTAAAACAAGGAAAGGTAATTTTGCGCATCAGGGTAGTCTGCTACCCAACTAGCTCTAAAAATATCCAACTCACCGCTACTTTTCATCTGCCGAAGCGTGGAAGGCGGCATTACATCTACCGTTACCGCAATGCCAATCTTTTCCAATTCACGCTGTATGTATTCGCAAATATCCAAATACTGACTATTAGTCCCAATGAGGATCTCTGGTTGCGTATCGCCCGTTTCCTGAATATATTCCTGTACCAATTGTTTTGCCTTTTCGGGTTGATAGGAATAGCCTTCAATATTTGAGAAACCCGGTAAGCCTTTGGGAATGAAACCATTTTCTGCAGGAATAGCCATACCATTTCGAAGGTAGGTCACCATTTTGTTTCGGTCAAAACCATAATTAACGGCTTGTCGCAATTTTAAATTTTGAATTTCTGTGGTTTCGGCATCCATGAAAAAGCCAAGATATTCCGTGTTTAAATAGGGGCAGGTTTCCAAGCTTACCCAATCTTGGTATTTAGGCTGTAGCTGCCCATTACTCGTAAGAATTTCATCTTTATATGAATTGTCTAAACCAGAAATAAAATCAATTTTTCCTTGTGCAAATTGCAAGAATTCTCCCTGTTTATCTGGTAAAAAGGTAATGGCTACTGCTTCTAGATATGGAAGTTGGTTGCCCTGGTCGTCTTTTTCAAAATAAAGTGGGTTTCTTCGGAAAACCAATTTTACATTTTCTTCCCATAATTTAAACTGAAAAGGACCAGTTCCCACGGGATGGCTTCGGAAACTATTTCCATAATATTCCACTGCTTCCTTGGGTACTACAGAACAGTAGCGCATAGAGAGCAAGCCCAATAATGCAGGGAATGGTTGTTTTAGTTGCAAGGTAAACACCGAATCATTTTCAGCATAAAACTGCTCCACATTCTGAAGCACCCAACTTCCAGGGGAAGCAACTTTTGGGTCTATCAATCGGTTGAAACTATATGCAAAATCATATGCTGTGACGGTGCGGGTAGAATCTTCTCCAAAGACTGCGTTTTTATGAAAATACACATCTTTCCGAAGAAAAAATCGATAGGTATTGGTACTATCCACAATCTCCCAATGGGTTGCAATATCTGGCTGAACATGCAATGAATCATCCAGCTGTACGAGTCCGTTGAACAATTGATTGGTAGGCCAAATATTTTGTGGATTTCTGGCAAACGCAGGATCTAATGATGAAATATTGCTGTGTTCATTGTAACGGAAGACAAGGTGATCCCTTTCAGCATTTTTATTGGAATCACAGGAATACATCGCACAAGTAGCACAAACAATTGATAAAAAGTAAGTTAGCTTGAAGAATTGCTGGAACATAGGTTTTTGGGATACAATTATAGTTTGTATTTTTGCATCCTTGCTTGCTAAAATACAAGAATGATACGTACCAAAAAAGCGGCATTTTACACCTTGGGCTGTAAACTTAATTTCAGTGAGACTTCCACCATCGCAAGAAATGTGGAGAAGGAGGGCTTTGCGCGTGTTGATTTTACTGAAAAAGCCGATGTGTACGTTATCAATACTTGCAGTGTTACCGAAAATGCAGATAAGCGTTTTAAAGGTATTGTTAAGCAAGCCCTGAAAAGTAATCCGGATGCATTTATTGTAGCAGTTGGGTGTTATGCACAATTGAAACCGGAGGAGTTGGCAGCAGTAGATGGCGTGGATTTGGTTTTGGGAGCGACCGAAAAATTTAAGGTGAGCCATTACGTGAATGAGCTGTTAAGTCAGCCTGAGGCCATTAGAACTCAAGCAGAGATTCACAGTTGCGAGATTGATGAAGCCGATTTCTATGTGGGTTCATATTCTATTGGCGACCGTACACGTGCTTTCTTGAAAGTGCAGGATGGTTGTGATTATAAATGTACTTATTGTACCATTCCATTGGCCCGTGGGATTTCCAGAAGTGATACATTGGAAAATGTATTGAAAAATGCCGCAGAGATTTCGGCGCAGGATATCAAGGAAATTGTGTTAACTGGTGTGAATATTGGAGACTATGGAAAAGGGGAGTTTGGAAACAAAAAGCACGAGCATACCTTTTTTGAGTTATGCGAAGCATTGGATAAAGTACCTGGGATTGAACGATTGCGTATTTCCTCCATTGAACCCAACTTACTGAAAAACGAAACCATTGATTTTGTTGCTCAATCCCGTACATTCGTGCCCCATTTTCATATTCCGTTGCAAAGTGGAAGCAATGAATTGTTGAAACTTATGCGAAGAAGGTATCTGCGCGAATTGTATGAAGATAGGGTAGCACGCATCAAATCAACAATGCCCCATGCCTGTATTGGTGTGGATGTGATTGTTGGATTTCCCGGTGAAACCGAAGAGCATTTTCTGGAAACGTACCATTTTCTAAATGCATTGGATGTTTCCTATTTGCATGTTTTTACCTATTCTGAAAGGGATAACACCCTTGCTGCAGAAATGGATGCAGTGGTACCTATAAAGGTGCGCAAGAAACGAAGCAAAATGTTACGCGGACTTTCGGCTAAAAAACGAAGAGCTTTTTATGAGCAACAGTTGGGTACGCAAAGAACCGTTCTTTTTGAAGGAGAAAATAAGGAAGGTTACATTCACGGTTTTACGGAAAACTATGTAAAAGTAAAATATCCGTGGAATCCAGAATTGGTAAACACCCTTCACGAGGTAAAACTTACCGAAATTGATGAAGATGGTTTGGTTCGATTTTCTTTTGTGGAAGCCCCTGTGCTGGCCTAAATATTAATACCTACAGGGAGAAGGTCTTTGTATTTTCTTCGGTTTCTTCTTAAAAAACCAGCAATTTCAGGACTGGTAGGTACCAAGCTAATTCCCCGACTTCTAACTTCCTCAAAAACAGCCTTAATAAAAATTTCCCTGAACCCTTGTTCCTCCATATCATCTGGCATATCATACTTGGTGAGAAAAATCTTACGGTCTTGCAGGGCATATTCAATACGGGCCATATTGTCTCCTACTTCCAATTCAAATTGTCTTAGGAATTCGTTGTCTGTAATTTCAACATCTTCAATCATAGGGATTTGTTTTTAATTCATTGGTACTTCAATTAACAATAGGCTTGTGCCCTTAGTAACGGAAATGGAAAAGGATTTAGTATTCCAAACTCCTATCGCATCCCTTTTTTCAAGGGTTTCGTTATCTACCACGGCTGTACCTTCAATAACCATTAAATAGGCACCGTGTCCTTCTTTTTGAAAAGAATAGGTCGTGGTAAGGTCTTCTGTAAATTCTCCAAGATTAAAGTAGGCTTGTTGATGCACCCATAGTTCCCCATCTGCAGCTGCAGATTTGGGTTTTACAACTGGGGTTAAGGTGTTGGGCTTAATAATGTTCTTTATTGTTTTTTGATCATATCTGGGGGTGACGTTGTCTGTATCTGGGAAAACCCATATCTGAAAAAGTTTCAGGGAATCTTTGGTGCTATTATTTACTTCACTGTGCTCAACACCACTTCCAGCACTCATCACCTGAATCTCACCTGCGGAAACCACTCCTTCATTTCCCATGGAATCTTTATGTTTTACCGCGCCAGACTGCGGAATGGTAACAATTTCCATATTTTGGTGTGGATGTTTTCCGAAGCCCATAGAGGGTGCCACAGTATCATCATTCAGAACACGCAACTGACCAAATTGAATGCGTTCCGGATTAAAAAAGTTCGCAAAACTGAAGGAATATTTTGCTTTTAACCAACCATAATCGGCTTCACCACGTGAGTTTGATGGATGTAAAATCTTTTTCATAGCTTTAAAAGCAATCTAAGCATAACATTATATTCACACCTTAAAGTTACAAATTTTATAAGTTTTAGGGCTTTAAAAGTGTGTTAAAGAAGCTATAGTATGACTAAAATATCCGTCTACTTTGTACCCGGACTTGCAGCTGGAAAAGAAATATTTAGGAATATTAACTTGCCAGAAGATCGTTATGAAGTAACCATTTTAGAGTGGTTAATACCCAATAAAAATGAAACCATAAAAGCCTATGCCAAACGTATGGCAGCTAGGGTTACCCATGAGAATCCGGTGCTTGTGGGTGTCTCTTTTGGGGGAGTTATGGTTCAAGAAATGGAAGCCTTTCTAAACCCTGGGAAAGTGATTATTATTTCTAGTGTAAAATGTAATAAGGAATTGCCCTCTAGATTGATTTTTGCCAAAAAAACCAAAGCATATAAGTTGGTGCCAACAAGTTTGGTTTCTACGGTAGATGATTTTACCAAGTTGGCCATTGGTCCCAGAAGTAAAAAAAGATTGCGCCTATACAATGAATATCTTTCCGTTAGGGATAAGGAGTATCTGGATTGGGCCATTGAAAAAATGGTAAATTGGGATAGGGAAGATCCAAAAGCCCATATCATCCAGATACATGGAGATCAGGACCCCGTATTTCCAATAAAAAATATTCCAGCACCTATCTGTATTGAAGGAGGTACCCATGCGATGATTATTAATAAGGGAAGTAAAATTTCCAAATTGCTTCAAAATATTCTGGAAAACAATTCATGAGGCCTTGACAATTTCCTATCTTTAAGAAAAAATTGAAGCCATGAGTATTTTATCTAAAATAGGATTTGTAACTGTACTGCTAGGAGTAGCATGGATTAGTACAGACGCTACCCAAGAGCAAAAGGAGGAAACCTTAGTTCCGCAGAATGAAAATTTAGAAGAGCGATTATTAAATGACTACAACGTATATGCTCTTGATTTACCAGAATCAATGGATTTTGCCGGGGAACCAGTCCCGTTGAATGAACCAGATATTAGGGAACGCATGGATCGCGAATTGTTGGTGAATACCTATTGGCAGTCCAATGGATTGCTCATTATGAAAAGAGCAAATAAATATTTTCCAATCATTGAACCATTGTTGGAAAAGTACGGACTCCCAGATGATTTCAAATATTTGGCCATTGCCGAAAGTGCTCTTGAAAATAATAGTTCTCCTGCGGGAGCTGCAGGTTTTTGGCATTTTCTGAAAAGTACCGGACGGGAATACGGGCTCGAAATTAATGACTACGTGGATGAGCGCTACAATTTGGAACTTTCCACAAAAGTAGCCGCTGAATATTTAAAGAAGTCCAAAGAACGATTTGGAAATTGGACAATGGCAGCTGCTGCTTACAATGCTGGAAATGCAGGAGTAAATAGACAGATTGAAAGGCAGGGCTTAACCACCAATAACTACTATGATTTATTGTTGAATGATGAAACGAGTAGGTATGTGTTTCGGATATTGGCATTCAAGGAGATTTTAAGTAATCCGCAGAAATATGGGTTTAACTATCGGGAAAAAGATTTATACACACAGGTTCCTACTTTTAGGGTAAAGGTTGATACGGCAGTTACAGATTTTTCAGATTTTGCCAAACAATTCGGAATCAATTATAAAATACTTAAAATCCACAATCCTTGGCTTCGGGATACGTATTTAAAAAATGTTTCCGGGAAGGAATATATGATTGAAATTCCTGAAAAGGGTTATTATAATGCAGATTAAGAAAATGACTTTAACAACAGTTATATCATTATTAACTATTGGAATATTAGCGGGAATGTTCAGTGGCTTTATGGGAGTTGGTGGAGGTGTAGTGATGATTCCTTTAATGATGCTTTTTTTAGGGTATGACCAACACCAAGCACAAGGAATGAGCCTAGCGGTATTGGCAGTCCCTGTTACTTTTGTTGCAGCATATACCTATCATAAATCTGGGCACCCCATTGATTGGAAATTTGCCCTTATTATTGCAACTTGTTTTGTGATAGGGGGGTATTTTGGAGCTAAGTTGGCCGTAAAAATAGATCAGTTGTTGCTCAAACGAATTTTTGCGATTGTTTTGGTGGTAGCAGCCATTAAATTATTTTTTTCAAAATAATAACTTACTCCTCAGTGGTTAAAAGAGATATTCCACTGGAATATGTTTGATAATTATTATTATAGGAAGAGGTATAATCTTCACTGTACGGGTGAAAGAAATTCCGCCTAACATCCAAGATTTTTTTATCGGCATCAATAAAAAATGAGGTTGGGAACCCAAGACTGTGCTTCATACAACGAATGACAAAATCACTGCGGTTCTCTTTCTCATCTACATACAAAACGGTGATTTTATTATTTAATCCCCGCTTCATTCGTCTAATTTTTTTCTTCGATCCCCAGAAGAGCATCACAAAATCAATTTCTTGGTAGTGCGCATCCACAATATCATTAAGTGCAGGAATTTCCCCAATGCCCGGGGTACACCAAGAAGCATAGGTGATGAGATACATTGGTTTTTCAAAATCATTCATGCTTACTTTCCTTCCAGAAAACTTGCGAACTTTGAAATTATCCAAGTAGGTATTTTTTACTACATGATTTACAAGGGAATCAAATAAGAATTGTGCACGTTCCTCATCTTTCCGAATATATGCTTTACGGGAATTAATACGATACTTCCTAATATTCTTGCCAATTGCTTCTGAAAAGAATAAGGATGACTTACCCGATTCTTGGGAATGGGAAATAGTAGGTAAAGTGGCCAATAAAAACAGGGCAAGTAGTAGTTTACCCATAGGCACGTGGTTTGGTCGGCAACACAAAGCTACAAAACATTTTCAAAATGTACAGACAAAGACTACAGAATCAGTTTTTTATGTGGCTATTCCTGAAGCTTTGGATTGTAATAAATAAAAGGATTTACTTTACGAAAATGGTTGCCGGCTAAATCCTATAATAGTAGTGATTGCCTACCTGTAGCGCCCGCCACGTCCTCCTCTTCCAAATTGCTGCTTAGGAATGCCTGCTTTTTTCATTTGTTGCTGCATCATTTTGATTTGTTCCGTAAGCATTTGGTGTTTATCCATTTTTTTGGCTTCGGCAAGTAGTTTTTCTGCCTCCCGCTTTCGGTTTTTGGTCATGGCAATTCCAGCAAGGTTTAATTTAACCATGGCCATGTCTGCAGTCATGTTCAACCCCAATTTTTCGGCCTTTTTGAAATATTTTTCGGCTTCATTCATATTGGTCTGTGAAACCATAAGACCATTAAGGTAATAATAGTATCCTTGCTGTTTGGGCACCAGTGCGGCTTCCGGATTCCTGATTTTGTCCAACCAACTTTTGGCTCCCGGAAAATCCTGCTTCCGAAGTTTTAAAAATGCCAGCAAAATCATTTCGTTTTTGAAATATAGAAAGACAAAAATTCCAGATAATAGTATAAACATGATGCCATTTCCGATGTTTCCTTCCACAAATTGCCATACCGCTAGGGCTAGGATTAGAACCGTAAGAACTAATTTTATATTTTTGTTGAACATAAAGGTCTTTTATTAGTGGCTGCAAAGGTACTAAAAACATCCCAAAATATTTTCCTAAATGGGTTTGTGTAAGTTAAAAATGATTGTATATTTGCACCCGACTTTGAAAAAAGGTCAACAAGCGGAAAAATTTTCAGAAGCATTAATTTAAGGGAATATGAAAAGAACATATCAGCCATCCAAAAGGAAAAGGAGAAATAAGCACGGTTTTAGAGAGCGGATGTCTTCCGTTAATGGACGAAAAGTACTAGCTGCCCGAAGAAAGAAGGGTAGAAAGAAATTAACGGTATCTTCTGAAATCCGTCACAAAAAGTAATGTTGATAACTAATCATAAAAAAGGTGTTGTTTTTAAGCAGCACCTTTTTTTTATACCCCAACGAATCGTATTTTTAAATCCCAAAATTATTCCATACAAAAATGCCCAAGAATAAAGATTTAAAATCCATCCTAATCATAGGCTCTGGTCCTATCATCATTGGTCAAGCATGCGAATTTGATTACTCTGGATCACAATCCCTTCGGTCTTTACGGGAAGATGGAATTGAAACTATTCTTATCAATTCCAATCCAGCCACCATTATGACAGATCCCTCCATGGCAGATCATGTCTATCTATTGCCGTTAACCACCAAATCTATTCTCAAGATTTTACGGGAACACCCCCAAATTGATGCAGTATTACCTACCATGGGAGGGCAAACCGCACTTAATCTCTGTATTGAAGCAGATGAAAAAGGAATCTGGGAAGATTTTGGTGTAAAGTTGATTGGAGTTGATATCAATGCTATTAATATTACTGAAGACCGTGAAAAGTTCCGTGAACTTATGGGTGAAATTGGAGTGCCCATGGCGCCTCAAGCTACTGCAAATTCCTATCTAAAAGGAAAGGAAATTGCACAGGAATTTGGGTTTCCTTTAGTGATTAGGGCTTCCTATACGTTAGGAGGTGCAGGTGCTTCCATTGTATATAGACAGGAAGATTTTGACGCATTGTTAAAACGCGGACTTGAAATTTCGCCAATTCATGAGGTGATGATAGATAAGGCGATGATGGGTTGGAAGGAATATGAATTGGAGTTGCTTCGGGATAGAAATGATAATGTAGTTATTATTTGTACCATCGAAAATATGGACCCCATGGGAATCCATACAGGAGACTCTATTACTGTAGCCCCAGCCATGACCTTGAGCGATAGGACATTTCAGCGCATGAGGGATATGGCCATCAAAATGATGAGAAGTATTGGAGACTTTGAAGGAGGCTGTAATGTGCAGTTTGCTGTAAGCCCAGACGAAGAAGAGGAAATCATCGCTATTGAAATAAACCCACGGGTGTCCAGATCTTCCGCATTGGCTTCCAAAGCTACCGGGTATCCTATTGCTAAGATTGCTTCCAAATTAGCCATTGGCTACACGTTGGATGAACTGGATAACCAAATTACCAAATCAACTTCAGCTTACTTCGAGCCTACGCTGGATTATGTAATCGTAAAAATTCCTCGATGGAATTTCGATAAGTTTGAAGGGGCAGATAGAACACTTGGGCTTCAGATGAAAGCCGTAGGGGAAGTAATGGGAATTGGCCGTTCGTTTCAGGAAGCATTGCACAAGGCAACACAATCTTTGGAAATAAAACGCAACGGACTGGGAGCTGATGGAAAAAGCTACACCAATTATGAGCAAATCATAGATAAGCTTAAAAATGCAAGTTGGGACCGTGTGTTTGTCATCTACGATGCAATTCAGTTGGGAATCCCACTTCGAACCATACATGATATTACCAAAATAGACATGTGGTTCCTGAAGCAGTATGAGGAATTATACCTGTTGGAAAAAGAAATTTCCAAATACAACTTAGAATCCCTTCCAAGGGAATTACTTTTGGAAGCCAAACAAAAAGGATATGGAGACCGACAAATTGCCCATATGCTGAAATGTTTGGAAAGTGAAGTCTATAAAAAACGGGAAGAACTCAATATTCAACGGGTCTACAAATTGGTTGACACCTGTGCGGCAGAATTCCGTGCCGAAACACCATACTATTATTCCACTTTTGAAAATGAAATGGTCACAACAGATGGTAAAACACTTTCCGAAAACGACAGTGAAGTCACCGAAAAGAAAAAAATTGTGGTACTTGGTTCTGGTCCCAATAGGATTGGGCAAGGAATTGAATTTGACTATTGTTGTGTGCATGGTGTGCTCGCTGCTGCGGAATGTGGCTACGAAACCATCATGATAAACTGTAATCCGGAAACGGTTTCCACCGATTTTGACGTAGCCGATAAATTATATTTTGAACCTGTTTTTTGGGAGCACATTTATGATATCATCCGTCATGAAAAGCCAGAAGGGGTCATTGTACAATTAGGAGGGCAAACTGCTTTGAAGTTAGCTGAAAAGTTAGACCGATATGGTATTAAAATCATGGGGACCAGCTACAAATCGTTAGATTTAGCTGAAGACCGTGGAAGCTTCTCTACCTTGCTGAAAGACAACAATATTCCATACCCAAAATTTGGAACGGCAGAAACAACAGACCAGGCTTTGGCACTTGCAGATGAGTTGGATTTCCCATTGCTGATTCGTCCTTCCTATGTATTGGGTGGACAAGGAATGAAGATTGTCATTAATAAACAGGAGCTAGAAGAGCACGTAGTAGATTTGCTTCGGAAGATTCCTAACAATAAATTATTATTGGATCATTATTTGGATGGCGCTATTGAAGCTGAAGCTGATGCCATCTGTGATGGGGAGGAGGTCTACATTATTGGAATCATGGAACATATTGAACCTTGCGGTGTGCATTCAGGGGATTCCAATGCAACCCTTCCACCGTTCAACCTTGGAGATTTAGTGATTCAGCAAATAAAAGATCACACCAAAAAAATCGCCTTGGCATTAAATACAGTGGGACTTATAAACATTCAATTTGCAATTAAGGATGACAACGTGTACATCATTGAGGCGAATCCAAGGGCTTCAAGAACAGTTCCTTTCATTGCAAAAGCCTATGGAGAACCATATGTAAATTATGCTACCAAACTTATGTTGGGTGAAAACAAAATAAAGGATTTCACCTTCAACCCACAATTGGAAGGCTATGCCATTAAACAGCCTGTCTTTAGCTTCAATAAGTTTCCTAATGTAGATAAAAAGTTAGGTCCGGAAATGAAGAGTACAGGGGAAAGCATCCTCTTTATTGAAAGCTTGAAAGATGATGAATTTTATGAGCTATATTCCAGGCGTAGAATGTATCTTAATAAATAGACAATTATTCAATATTTTAAAGAGGCCTCTGAAAAGAGGTCTTTTTTTTGGTTGAGGGTAGGGTAAATTTCAAGTTGCCTGTTTCAAATACAAAAGAACTCAACTAATCAACCATATGTCACGTTTTTTACTGCCACTTTATTTATGTTCCCTTTTCTTTTTTTTCACAGCATGTACTTCCCACACCTATGAAGATGTGATTGAAGAAGTGCCGCAGGAACAAGAACCTAATTTGGTCACCTATCAAGAGGTGAAATTTATTTTTGAGACCTCTTGCGTGCAATGTCATGCAAATCCGCCACAAAATGGGGCTCCAATGCCATTGGTGAGTTTTCAAAATGTAAAGGAGGCCATCCAAAACAGAGGATTGTTGGACAGAATAAGTAGGGAGGAAGGTGCCCCAGGGTTAATGCCCTTGGGGGGTCCAAGATTGCCACAACAATCCATTGATTTGATATTTCAGTGGAATGAAGATGGATTAACAGAAAACTAAGAACACACAGATTATGAAACTGAAAATTTATTTCCTCTTAGCTATTTTGATGTACACTGTAATTGTCTCGGCACAAGATAAATATGCCACTCAAACGGGTATGGTTTCGTTTGAAGCTTCGGTTCCATCTTTTGAAGAGGTTAAAGCTAAACATGAAAATGCCAGTGCCATTTTAAATACAGCAGATGGTACTTTTGCCTCCCTTGTACTTGTAAGGGGCTTCCGATTTAAAGTAGCGCTCATGGAAGAGCATTTCAACGAAAATTATATGGAATCCAGTGAATATCCAAAGGCGGTTTTCAAAGGAAAGCTTCAGGATTTTTCCATGGAGACCCTATCCGGAACGCCAAATGAATTCATGCTTTTAGGGACGATTACCATTCATGGGGTTACTAAAGATCTAAACACTCCTGTTATGGTTTCCAAAGAAGGCAATCAAGTATTATTAAAAACCGCACTTCAACTGAACCCAGAGGATTTTGAAATTGAAATTCCATCTTTGGTTCGGAAGAAAATTGCCGAAAGTGTACAAGTAGAATGTAACTATCTCTTGAAAGCAAAGTAATATGAAAAAGAGAACCGTTTTATTTATTGTTTTGATTTTATTGGGAGTTATTGCTTTCTCGGGCTATCAATACCTTTATAAAGAACATCGCAATATTGCTGCTGAAACTTCGGTGGTGGAAACATCCGCTGAAGCATTGCTTACACTTTTCCAAGAGGGAGATGCAAGCGAATATCTAAATAAAACACTCACGGTCTCTGGGGTAATTACACAAATTGAAGGAAAGGCCATTACCCTAAATGAAGTAGTCCAAGCTACTTTTGATAGCCTTCCGGAGACCTTGTCCCTACAGCAAAATATAAACTTGAAAGGCCGCTGCGTAGGCTATGATGAGCTTTTCGAAATTGTAAAAATCGACCAATGCGCTATACTACCAACCAAATGAAAAAGTTACTATTTCTATTCTGTTTTACTCCCATGTGGCTAATGGCACAAGAGGATTTATTAAACGAACTTGAAAGTGAAGCCACTCCAGATACACAAGTTACGGCAGCCTTTAAAGGGTTGAAGGTGGTAAATTTTGAATCTACAAAACTTGCTGCTAAAAAGGATTTTTATTTCATAGTCTCTCACCGTTTTGGCACCGTTAAAAACGGATTTGATGATCTGTTCGGGTTAGATAATGCCGTAACCCAACTCAAATTCGTATACGGTATTTGTGATGGATTGAATATTGGGATTGCACGAAGTTCCCTTCAAAAGAAGTATGGATTTCATGTGAAATACCGGCTTTTTCAGCAAGAAGAAGGAAAGATGCCTGTGACGATAGTGGGATATAATTTAGGAACCATTAACACAGCGTTGGAAAAGGATTTACTCCCCAATTTAGAGTTTCAGGATAGACTAGCGTATACCTCTCAGATTCTTGTGTCTAGAAAAGTCAACAATAACCTATCTGTATTGCTGGCCCCTACATTCATTCATGAGAATCTTGCAACAAGAAGCATTGAAAATGTAGATGAAACAACGGTAATTTTTCATGATGAAGATAATAATCAGTTTGCCATTGGTTTAGGGGCGAGGTATAAACTTGGTAAACGATGGAGCCTTAATATGGACTATGGTGCCCATCTTAACCGTAATGATAATTCCAATTTTAAGAATCCGCTTTCTATTGGGATTGATTTGGAAACGGGCGGACACGTATTTCAGATGCATTTTACCAATGCGCAAGCTATGTTTGAAGAAGGATTTCTCATCCAAGGCCAAGGAGACTGGGGAGATGGAGACTTTTTCTTTGGTTTCAATTTAAGTAGAGTTTTTTAATAATTAGTAATAACCATAAAAATCAATTCTTATGAAAAAATGTACATTTTTTATGCTAGCCTTAATGGCAATTTCAGCAATTCAAGCTCAAACAACTTTTAATTTAGATTGGGCTGTAGGTATTAACGGCGCTCCAGCTAGTGTTACCATTGAACAAGGGGACACGGTTGAGTGGACCTGGACAGATGAACTACCACACTCTGTAACAAGTATGCCTTCTGCCACAGAAGCTTTTGACAGTGGCATCTTGACGGGTAATGGAACTACCTATTCATTTACTTTTAGTGATGTAGGAACAAATGACTACGAGTGTATCGTACATCCTGGAAACATGTTTGGAACCATTACGGTGGAAGAAGCACTTTCTACGGAGGACAAATTTCTGAAAAATCTCGTTTTTTATCCCAACCCTGTAGAAGAACAATTAACTATTGGTTCTCTGTTGATGCTTGATGGCGTAAAAGTATATGACATTACCGGAAAATTGGTGTATAACCAAGCGGTTAATGGTAATTTACTCCAAATGGATTTTAATACATACAAAACCGGTGTGTATTTCGTGGAAGTAAGCTCTTCCAATCTTACCAAGGTGTTCCAGATTGTGAAAAAATAGCACCTTTACATAAAAACAACCCTAATTTTTAGGGTTGTTTTTATTATCTTTACTCCCTAAGCCCCTATTGATGAAATATTTATTGACACTTTTTGCCTGTATTGGCATTACTTTTTTTCTTTCTGCGCAAAGCTTTTATACCGATTTTCAAGATGGCACTTTAGAAGGATGGACCAACGTTGGTGGTGATACCCAAGGTCTAACGGTTGAACCTTCCGGAAATGTAAATATCATACAGAAAGTTGCCGATGGTTCTTCCACAGCTCAAGGACGAATGAGTATCGTAAATCAAGATACCGGCTACTGGGCAGGAAACTATTTTTATTCAGTAATTGGTGAGCAAACACTGCATACCGTAGATGATATTTTTATAAAAAATCCTAACGACTTCGATCTAAAAATACGTTATGGATTTAAAGGTGCAAATGGAATGAAAGTGGTGACTACGGTTCCAATTGTAGTTCCTGCCAATTCAGACTGGGAAAATTATGCAACTACCTACTATATAGATTTTGGAGCCTTGTCTATTTCTAATATTTCAGTGTTGAATGACACTTCTGGAATGACTTGGACTGAAGTAATGCAACAAATTCATGAGCTTTTTGAAAACGTGGAGGAGTTCAAGATTTTCCACAGCGAAGCGGTTGCTTATGAAGGGGAACAAATGGAAGGAGTGCTACAGATAGAGTCCATTATTTCATATGAATTATTGAATACGCCAGAATTTGAAAACGATTTTAAATTGTATCCCAACCCTGTAAAGGATGAAATTCAGGTTTTCTCCAGCGGTTTTGTAAAGAGTTATATGCTTTATAATACCTTGGGTGCTACAATAAAAGAAGGCATTTTTAATGCAAGACAGGGTTCGCTGGATCTTTCAATGCTACATCCTGGTGTGTATCTTTTGGAACTTACTTTTGAAGACGGTACCAAAACTTCAAAGAAATTAGTAAAGAAGTAATTATTCTATAGTTCCACTTTCGCGTGGTGCTGCTTTACGATAGCTAAGTAGTCCTCTATTTTAAAATTGAGGGGATCGTATTTGCTGGAACGGTTTTTTCCGTGTTCAATTCGCTCGATGCTCCTAGCAAACCTTCTCACACTTTCTTCGGTATCCAGGATGAGACCCGGAACTGCTACATTGTTTCCTTGGTCATCTTTAGCGACCATGGTAAAGTAGGAAGAATTACAGTGTTTCTTTCCACCGGTTTTAATATCCTCAGATTCCACCCGAACTCCAATCACCATAGAAGTACGTCCGGTGTAATTCACGGAAGCCTTCAAAGTGACCAATTCCCCAACCTCAATAGGTCTTAAAAAATCAACCTTGTTTACTGAAGCGGTCACACAATAATTCTGTGAATGCTTTGAAGCACAGGCAAAAGCAATCTGGTCCATTAGCCCTAAGATATATCCTCCGTGTATTTTCCCCCTAAAATTGGAATGGGAGGGAAGCATTAACTCGGTAATGGTGATTTGGGATGCTTCAATAGATTTGAACATAAAATGGGTTTTATTCATCTTCCTCGGCGCGTTTCAGTAATTTGCCGTCAATATGTTTACTGGCTTTTGCCCCTAATTTTTTAAGTTTTTCCACCCGGTTAATTAAATTACCACGACCAGTCAGTTTTTTCATTGCAGATTCATAGCTTCCCTGTACGGTCCCCAATTGCTTCCCAACCTTGATGAGTTCATCGGTTAAGTTTGTAAAGCTATCGTAGAGTGCTCCAGCTTGGGTAGCTATTTCCAAGGCATTCTGCTGTTGTTTCTCATTGGTCCACATACTGTCTATAGTACGTAAAGTAGCCAATAGGGTAGTAGGCGTCACAATGACAATGTTTTTTTCAAATGCCCAAGTGTATAGATTGGTATCGTGGTTTACAGCCATTGCAAAAGCGGGTTCAATAGGCACAAAGAGCAGTACAAAATCTGGACTTTCAATTTTGTAAATGTCTTGATAGTTTTTGGCGCTTAATTGCTCTACATGTTTTTTTAGGGAATTAATGTGTTCCTTTAAATAACGATTCTTCAGATCTTCATCGTCATCTTCGTTAATAAAGCGTTCATAGGCAGTGAGGGATACTTTAGAATCAATGATCATTTTTTTATTATCCGGTAAGTACAGCACCACATCGGGTAGGATGCGTTTACCCTCTTCATTGGTAAAACTATTCTGAACGAAATATTCCCGGTCTTTTTCCAATCCGCTTTTTTCCAGCACACGTTCCAAAACCAATTCCCCCCAGTTTCCCTGTATTTTACTATCTCCTTTTAACGCTTTGGTAAGGTTGGTGGCTTCCTTGCTCATTTGTTCGTTGAGTTCCTTCAGCCCTATGATTTGCTGCCGAAGCATGGCGTGCCTATCAATACTTTCTTTGTGGGTGTCTTCTACCCGTTTTTCAAATTTTTCTATTTTTTCCTGAAGGGGCTTTAAGAGTACGTCTAGGTTTTCCTTATTCTGTTTGGTGAATTTTTCAGATTTGGTATCAAGGATTTTGTTGGCTAAATTTTCGAATTCCTTCGTAAACTTCTCTTGCAACTTTTCCAACTCCATTTGTTGCTCGCTGAGTTTTTTTTCTAAATGATCGTTTTGTGTATTCCGCTTTACCAATTCTGAATTGAGAAACTCTTTTTCACCACGGATAGCCTCCCGTTGTTCCAAGGCCACTTGAAAGCGTTCGTTAAGTTTTTCTTCTTGTTCCCGAAGTTGCTCAATACGTTCCTCCAACTTCCCCGATTCGGTTTTATGCCGAAGGCGTGCAATCAAATTGCCCACATATGCCCCTGCTAATGCTGAAATGGCTCCAATTAGAAATACAATAAAGGTCTCGTTCATGAACTCATCATTTTGGTAAAGATAACTAATCCCTAATTTTAAAACGACCGGTTTTGGCATCAAATTCAATGGAATCTTTTGGGAAAAGGGCTTCAAACTTTCCTTGTTCAATAAGCATGCAGGGATCGTTGAAGAAAAATCCGTCTTCCGAAAAAACCATCATGGCATCCCCCAATTGAATCGCCAAATCTATTTCATGGGTAGAAAAAATGATGACCTTTTGGGTTTCTTGGGATAAACGTTTTAATAATTTCAATATGTAAGCCCTGTGATAAAGATCTAAATGCGTAGTGGGTTCATCCAAAAAAATCAATGGGGTATCCTGTGCCAATGCCCTTGCAATAGCTACGCGTTGCAATTGACCATCACTTATTTCAAAGCATTTTTTATGGGCAAAGGCCGAAATTTCTGTCATTTCCATAGCCCATTCAATTTGTTGAAAGTCTTTTTCAGATAAACTTCCCAACCAATTGGTATGGGGTTGTCTTCCTAGGGAAACAAATTCCTGTACAGTTAAATTTTTGGAACTAGGTGGTTCAGTAAGTACAACACTTTGTAGTTGTGCTAATTCCATCGGATGGTATGCTTCCATTTTTTTGCCATGAATTTCAATGGTCCCAGAAAGGGCTGGCTGCATTTTGGTTAATGTTCTTAACAGAGTTGATTTCCCAATACCGTTAGGCCCTACCAAGCCAATGAGTTGGCCAGCCTGTATTTGAAAATTGATATTTTTCGCAATACAATTGGAAGCCCCTTTTTTGGAAGGATAACCAATGGAAAGATCAATGGCTTCAAGGATGATATTTTTTTCCGAAGTACTCATTAAAATAACAACTTTCTTTTTCTAACCAACAACCAAATCACAATAGGCGCTCCTACCAAAGAAGTGATTGCATTAATGGGTAATGTATACTCCTGGAAGGGTAGCTGTGAAATGGCATCACAGCACAACATTACAATAGCCCCCAACAGTAAAACAGCCGGGAGTAATATTCTGTGATTGGAAGTGGTGATCCATTGTCGTGCAATATGTGGTATAGCTAGCCCAATGAATGCAATTGGTCCTGCAAATGCGGTAATTCCGCCAGCTAAAAGACTCGTAGCAATGATAATTAAAAGGGTAGTTTGTTTAATTTGAACCCCCATACTTTTGGCGTAATTTTCTCCTAAAAGTAATGCGTTTAGGGGCTTTACAGAGATAAAAGCTAATAATAGCCCAATCACGAGTATACATCCCAAAATAAAAAGTCCTTCCCAAGAGATATTTCCCAAGCTTCCAAAAGACCAAAAAACATACTGCTGTAATCTCTCTGCATTACTGAAATAGGAAAGTACCGCTACTACTGCAGAGGTGACACTGCCAAACATCAATCCTATAATTAAAATTGCCATAGTATCCTTTACCCTAAAACTTACAGCAAGTACAGCCAATAAAACTATAAAACTACCCAGCGCAGAAGCAATGACCAGACTCCATGAATTAACGAGTAAAGTACTTAGAATTCCACCAAACGCTCCAGCCCCTAAGATAAGAAGCGCTACTCCCAAGCTGGCTCCGCTACTTAGTCCCAACACAAAGGGTCCAGCCAACGGATTTCTAAAAAGGGTTTGCATTAATAAACCGGCTACACCAAGTCCAGCCCCAACCCCAATAGCGGTAAAGGCTTTTGGGAGCCTATAGTCTAAAATGATGAATTCCCAACTGGATTTTTCAATGGGGTTGCCTGTTAGAATCGAAATAATATCCTCTAAAGGAATGTATACAGAACCTAGGCTAATGTTTAGCAAAAAGCAGAGAATCAACAAGATTCCCAGCACTACAAATGTTTTGTAATATTTTTTACCAACGTTCATTCCTGTAAGGGTTCAAAAAAGGTAAACGGATGTTCGGGATAGATAGTTGGGTGCATTATCTTAATAAGATCTTTTAAGACCAAATCGGGCCTATTGGGTGCCAATTCGTAATATACCACTCCGCCAGTTGCTCCTTTCTTAGCAGTAAATGTAAATACATTTTTTTCTTGAAAGGGTCTAAACTCACTATAGACAGCATGTGCTTCTTTCAGTTGGGTGTAACTGTGAAATTGCCCAGGGCCTATCCAGAAATCAGCGTTTTGTCCTTTTTCCAGAACACTTTCCAAGTTGAGCGATAAGCTTCCGGTTCCTTGGGTATCTTTCCATAGGTATTCGCCATGCGCATCTTCAATAAATTGAGCTGCCCAACTTTCCCCTTGAGGTAAATACCAAACATCGCGAAACATTGCCCCACTTAATACCGTTGGTTTTTCAAGTGCTTGTTTCGCCTTTGCTTTAGCCTCGGTGTAATTTTTTTCAATGAGGGAAAAAATGCTATCTGCTTGTTGTTCCTTACCCAAAAGGACTCCAAAAAATTTAATCCACTCTGCTTTTCCCAAAGGATGCGTTTCTGTCCAATCTGCATTGTAAAGTACGGGAATCCCGGTTTTCTGAAGGGTGGCTACGGTGGTATTTTGGCCTTCCACCGCAAAAGTGATTACGGCTTCAGGGTTGAGATCTATCAAAACTTCGGTGTTAAGGGATTCGTTTTTCCCTAATTCCTTGATAGTGCCATTATCTATTAGTGCACGGGTTTTTTCTGAAGATATATAATTTAGATTCGGGAATCCAAGTAATTTTTCTTCTTCTCCAAGCATTTCTAGGGAAGGGATGTGGGTTGTGGAAGTCACCACCATATTTTGAAGCGGAACCCGAAGTACAGCGTCATAGTCTGAAGTACTTTCCGAAGAAATCTCAGATGAAGTAAGTAGATAACGATAGGTTACATCGCTCTGTGGCCAAGGCTTGGTTATGGTGAGAAGCGTACCATTTTCATGAGAGGCTATGGTAAAACTCTGGGCATACTTTACCTCAAGTGGTTTTTCACTAGCAGGAGCTGTATTTGTTTTGGAACTTTCTTTTGTTTGCTTGCAGCCAAGACAACAAATGATGACCCAAATAAAAGGTAGAATTATTCGCATGCTCAAAAATAAAGGATTTTGAGAGGCAATAACAATTTATAAAAATGTAATTTTGAAATGAATTTTGGTTTTTCAACTTGTTCCAAGTGAAAATTAAAAGGGAATTCGGTGTAAATCCGAAGCTGTTCCCGCAACTGTAAGCCGCCCATTGGGGTCGCACCATACTTCAACCACTGTTCTTCAAAACGAATGGGAAGGGGTGCATAGGTAAGTCAGGAGACCTGCCAGATTCAGAAAATTGTCAAACTTTCGGGATAAAGGTTTGGAATGAATAACCTATGGTTATCGTATTCCTGTGCTTTTTCCGTTTTAAAAAATTTAAAATGCGAAAATTATTAGTAGTAATGGCTGTGTCTTTTGGGTTAAACTTCACCTTATTTGCTCAGCAAGAAACTTCCTTGGATTCCATTCAACAACTTGATGACGTTATCGTGGATACTAAAATTCCTTCCAAAAGGAAGAATAGTGGAAAAACCGTGACCGTATTGGATGAAAAGATATTACAACAACATTTGGGGCATTCGGTAGCGGAGGTTTTGGATCAAGTCTCTGGAATTACCATCAACGGATCCCAAAGTAATAATGGTCAGACACTTGGTTATTACATACGTGGAGGGGGAAATAGACAGGTTCTAATTGTCATTGATGGTGTTCCCGTGAATGATGCTTCACAAATTGCCAATGACTATGATCTTCGGTTGCTTTCTGTTGGGAGTATTGAAAAAATTGAAATCATGAAGGGCGCTTCCAGTGTATTGTACGGAAGCGGTGCTGCTACTGCCGTGATTAGTATTACCACAAAAAAAGAGGTTCAAAAAGCGTTCGGAATACAAGTGCAATCTGTATTGGGGACAGACCGTGCTTCCGAAGAAAAAAGTTATGCATTACGTGCGCTTTCCAATCATATCACAGCTAGTGGAACATTAGGGAAGTTTTATTACAAGGCTTCCGTAAACCACCAATTTAGCGATGGGCTATCTGCTATTGAGGCACCAGAAGGAGAGGCTCCTTTTGAGGAAGATACGTTCAATAATTTCAATACGTTACTGAATCTTGGAGTACAGCTTACAGAGAAGATTCGCTTCAATGAGTTTGTAAGTTTTGACCGACTGCAAAATGATTTTGATGATTTTGGGTATTTGGATGCTAATTATCAAAACACGACGAAACAGTTTCGAACGGGCGGTCATTTTGAATGGAAATACAACAAAGGGATCTATGTCTTTAATGATAATTATTCAGTCATTAAACGGGAGATTAGCTCTTCTTTTCCTGCAAAGTATGAAGCAAAGACCTATACTTTTGACAATTACCTTCAGCACCATTTATGGAAACCGTTTAAGATGGTATTGGGGCTTCAAGGGACATTCAGTAAAATGGATACCTATACCATCCCTTTTGGAGAAACCGAATTTAATCAGGATATCAATGAAGATATGGCTAACTTCAATTATTTTGATCCTTATATAAACGTAGTGTACACCTCTAATTTTGGTCTAAATATCAATGCTGGCACTAGAATGAATATACATAAATTGTATGGGAATCATTTTGTTTATCAAGTAAATCCTTCCTATCGATTAGACATTGGGCGAACTACCGTAAAATTACTTAGCTCGTATAGCACGGCCTATATTACCCCTTCGCTGTATCAATTGTTTGATCCGTTGTATGGTAATGTAGCTTTGCAGCCAGAGGAAAGTGCCACTTTAGAAGGAGGTTTTGAAATTTCATCCAACAATGAGTGGAGGGTAAGTGCGGTTTATTTTAACCGAAGGGTGGATCAATTTGTAGACTTCGTGACTGTTGACCCAGATAATTTTATATATCAATACCGAAATATTGATGAACGTTTTGAAGCTTCGGGTTTGGAAGTAGAGACAGCTCTAAGCCTTTGGGAAAAGGTAAATGTTACTGCAAATTATACCTATACCCAGCCAGAGGAACGTTTTGCCCTTCGTATTCCAACTCATAAATTAAACGGAAGCATTCAATATAATCCTTTTCAAAAAACCCGTCTAGGTCTTCAGTTTCAATATGTTTCTGAAAGAGACGATCAATTTTTCAATCCTGAAACCTTTGCTTCAGATACAATAGCGCTGAAAGCATATACCTTATTCAACGTAACGGCTAGTCAGCAAATTTCAGAAAATGTCAAACTCTTTTTAGGCATAGATAACCTATTGGATGAAGAATTTTCAGAATTGTACCGTTATCAAACGAAGGGACGAAATATCCGTTTCGGATTTCAATTGAATATTTAGTCTTCTACGTACATAATTTGGTAGGTAGGTAGTTCAGCCTTTCGTTCTGAAAGTACCTCCAATTGAGGCAGATCTGGAACGGTAGGCATGGGCAGTCCCGTAATCTGGGCAATTGCGGTAGCCAATAAAGGTTCATCTGCATCTCCCAAAACCCCTAAATTCGCGTAATTTTCCTTTTGTTCAATATCTGGAACCAATCCGTTGATGAAGTCAGTGAATCCATCTGCATTTGCGGTTTTAAAAACCAAAGGCAACATGGCATAAGTATGGTTGATATTAGCTTCGGCCCTACTAAAATTAGGAGCCGGTGCATCATATAAAAGAAAGGATGCTTGAAATTTACCAGAGGTGTTATCCCCAATTTGTACTACATTGATGTATGGAGACAATCCATTAATGACCAATTCGCTAGCTGAAGCGGTTCTGGAAGAAGTAAGTACATACACCTCATTCAGCATTAAACTATTGATGCTTTCCCCGCCATTTACAAAGCTATCCAGAAATAGCCCGTTTTGGGCGTATTCTTCTTGACGGTCTGCATTCCATTGTTCGCTATAAAAAACCTGTCCGGTATTTTGCCCGGTGATCATACTGGAAAGGTAATTAGCAGTACGTACAGATCCCCCACTATTGTAACGAAGATCCAAAACCAAATCGGTGACCCCTTCAGAGATAAATTGTCCAAATACGGCATTGAGTTGCGAATCAAACTCATTGGTGAAAGCATTATACATTAGGTAACCAATAGTTCTGCCGTTAATGTTGAAGGTATTGGTTACAAAGATGGGGTTTTCAGTGTATTCTGCTTTGGTAAGTGTAATCTCTTCCCCTGTGGGGGTTACGGTATTTCCATCAAAAGTTGCTAAACCGATGGTATAAGTAGTAGGTTCGAAAATAGTACTAAAATTGGTATCTGTGATTTGTTGTCCGTCTACGGTATTAAAAATAACCCCTCGGGTTAATCCTTGTTGTGCAGCATCGGTATTGGGCAGGACATAGCGAACGTATCCGAAGACATTACCACTTTGATCTGGATAAAGGACAAGACCGAATTCCATTCCGTTATTTAGTGTAATACCAGAAAGTGTATTTTCAAGTTCTACATAATCATCTACTAAAATACTGAAACGATCCTGCGAAGATTTTAGATAGTCAAAAAATGCTTCGGGGGTACTGTACTCATTTAGGAAGTTGGTGTATGCATCATCTGAAGCGAAGAAATCATCTGCCAATTCTGGGGTATCTGCTTTATAGAGGTAGAAAAAATTAAGGCCACGGTAGATAAAATCATTGATTTCCGAAGCCGAAGCAACTATTACATTATCATCTTGGTCTTCAAAACAAGAAACACTACATAAGGAAGTAATGAGTAAGAATAAAATAAGGGACTTTTTCACAATACAATTTTTTATCATACAATAGAACCCCTAAAGTAGTGACATTATTGTAAATTGAAAAAAGTAATGTAACAAAATAACAAGTACTTCGTCATCCTAACAGAACGGCATCCTAGGGATGTATCAACTAACCAACATGAAACAAGAGGAATTTTTATCGATACTGCTTCCAGTGAAGGATAAGCTGTACCGTATGGCAAAGCGACTCTTGGTTTCCAGCGAAGAAGCGGAAGACGCCGTTCAGGAAGTTTTTTTGAAATTATGGAAGGGGAAGCAGCAAATGAAGGATTATAAAAATCCGGAGGCTTTTGCCATGACCATGACCAAGAACTATTGCTTGGACAGGTTAAAATCTAAGCAGGCCTCAAATTTAAAAATCGTTCACAGTAATTACTCAAACGATGACAACCTTCAGAAAAAAGTAGAGCTGAATGATGGCGTACAACTGGTCTTTAAAATTATGGAAGAATTACCCGAAAAACAACGGATGATATTACAGTTACGGGATGTAGAGCAATTTGAGTATCATGAAATTTCAGATATGCTGGACATGAACGAAACTGCCATTCGGGTAAATTTATCCCGGGCCCGAAAAGCCGTACGGGATGTTTTAATACAACAATACAACTATGGAGTTAGCTAGAATTGAACAATTAGTGGAAGCCTATTTTGAAGGCAATACCACACTTAAGGAAGAGCAGGAGCTCAGGGCCTTTTTTGCCACTGGGGAAGTTCCGTCGCACTTATCGCCCTTGGCCCCAATGTTTCAGGGTTTTGAAATAGCCAAGGAAGAAACTTTCAATAAGGAGATTGTCCTTCCGGAAGTAGCTAAAAAGAATAACCGCTTTTGGGCATGGGGTATCGCAGCTTCGTTTGCCTTGCTTTTGGGAATATCAAGCTTCTTTTACTTCAATAATTCGGGCTTGACCCAAGAAGAACAGCAGGCATTGGCTGCCTATGAAGAGGCCAGGTCAACCATGATGCTCTTGTCAGAAAACTTAAACAAGGGAGCTTCCAAGGTGGGCTATCTGGATGAATTTTCAGAGAATGCAGCAACCATTCAATACGTAAACCAATTTAACGAAACAACAAGTAAATATTTAAAATAATCACTATTTAATACTTCATACATCATGAAACGAACACTTTTAATCTTAGCACTAATTTTTGCCCCTCTAGCGGCATTTTCCCAAAATGGTTTTTTTGACAGTTTTGAGGATGAATCAGATGTCACTTCGGTGATTGTTACCAAAAACATGTTTAAGCTTCTTGCGGAAATAGACATTGAGTCTGATGACCCAGAAGTAAAGGACTATATGGAAATGGTGAACAACCTGGATAACATTAAAATTTTCATTACCGAAAACCCAACCGTGGGACAGAAAATGAAATCTTCCGTAGACAAGTATTTGGCTTCCTCCAAAGGATTGAACGAACTAATGCGCGTGAAGGAAGACAAAAAGAATATAAAGTTTTATTCCAAGGAAGGAAAATCCTCTAGCCATGTAAGTGAGTTGTTGATGTTCCTTGAAGGAGACGTAGACGGAAAAAATGGTACCATCATCATGAGCATTACAGGGAATATAGATTTGAAACAAATCTCTAAACTTACCAAGGAACTCAATGTACCTGGTAGTGACGAATTGAAAAACGTTGAAAAGAAAGGATAAGATGACCACCATAGTAAAATACCTAACCGTTTTAGTTATCGCAATGCTTTCTTTGGTAAGCTGTGATAACGGAGCCTCCTTGCAACGCTACTTGGTAGATAAGCAGGAAGATGACCGATTTGTAAAAGTAGACATCGCCACGAGCTTGTTCCAAAGTGAGGAAAATAGCTTTACGGAAGAAGAGAAGGAAATCTTGAATACCATCAAGAAAATCAATGTGGTCGCCTACCCCGTAAAAAGTGGAAATTCAGAAGAATATGAATCTGAAAAGACCATTGTAAAAAATATTATTGGCCAAGAGAAATACAAGACCCTAGGTTCTGTTAAGTCGAAAGACATGCACTTGACCATGAAATATTTAGGAGAAGAAACTGCCATAGACGAAGTGATTGTTTTTGCGAGCAGTGATGATAAAGGATTTGGCGTTTTCCGGTTGTTGTGTGATGACATGCGCCCAGATCAAGCACTGAAGCTCATGCGTACGATGGAACGTGGCGATATAGACCTTTCCAAACTTTCGGGAATTGGGGAAGTGTTCAATGAAATGTAGCCTTCATCCAAACATTAAAGACAGAGGCCTCGATATATTCGGGGCTTTTTTTATATCCCCGTATAATTACTGGGGCTAATTTGAAGGAGTTCTTTTTTAATCGCTTCGGAAACTTCTAGTGTGTCTATAAAAGCTGCAATAGAATCTTTTGTAACCTTTTCATTGGTTCGGGTTAGGCCTTTCAGGGCTTCATAAGGGTTTGGATAGCCTTCCCGTCTTAAAATAGTCTGAATGGCTTCGGCTACTACCGCCCAGTTATCTTCTAGATCTTCCCGAAGTTTGGCTTCATTCAGCAATAATTTGTTCAATCCCTTTAAACTAGATTGAAATCCAATAAGGGTATGCCCCATGGGCACTCCAATATTCCGAAGCACCGTACTATCTGTTAAGTCACGCTGCAACCTGCTAATGGGCAATTTGGCGGAAAGATGCTCAAAAAGGGCATTGGCAATTCCCAGGTTTCCTTCGCTGTTTTCAAAGTCAATGGGGTTTACCTTATGCGGCATGGCACTGGAACCAATTTCTCCTTTTTTTATCTTCTGCTTGAAATAATCCATAGAAACATAGGTCCAAATATCGCGATCTAAATCAATTAAAATAGTGTTGATTCGTTTCAGCCCATCAAAAAGGGCAGCCATGTGATCGTAATGCTCTATTTGCGTGGTGGGAAACGAATGGTGTAAGCCTAGTTTTTCCTGCACAAAATGGCTTCCAAATACTTTCCAATCAATTTGCGGATAGGCCACATAATGCGCATTGAAGTTGCCAGTGGCGCCTCCAAACTTTGCAGCACTTTTTACATCATTTAAGAGGTCTAATTGCTCTTCCAGTCTAGTCACAAATACCGCTATTTCCTTTCCTAATCGGGTAGGGGAGGCGGGTTGTCCGTGGGTTCTGGCTAGCATGGGGATGGCTTTCCATTCTTCGGAAAGGGACGCCAATTTTTCTTTCAATTCGAAAAACAAGGGAATGTATACTTCGTTCATGGCATCTTTCAACGAAAGTGGAACGGCAGTATTATTGATGTCTTGGGAGGTAAGTCCGAAATGTATAAACTCCTTATACTTCTGAAGCCCCAGCGAATCAAACTGTTCCTTGATGAAATATTCAACCGCTTTCACATCATGATTGGTGACTTTTTCAATATCCTTGATCTTTAAAGCATCTTCGGTTGAAAAATCGGTATAGATTTTTTGAAGACTCGGAAAAAGGCTTTGATCAAAATCCTCCAACTGCGGAAGTGGTAATTCTACCAAAGCGATAAAATATTCTATTTCTATTTGGATGCGGTATTTGATGAGGGCTTTTTCCGAAAAGAAAGGGATGAGGTCCTTTGTTTTGGAAGCATAGCGTCCATCTATGGGTGAAATGGCTTGGAGGGCTTTTTTGGGCATGACAAAAAATTAAAATGCAAAGATACGGAAGCCCAAGGAGTTGGGAAAGTAGGATTTGAATTTACTGTTTCTTTTGTCTTTTCTTGATGAGTTCTAAGGTCTTTTTTCCTCGTGAACAATAGCCTGCACTTCCTTTGTGCATGTTTTGTTCAAGGATGATTTTCAATTCGGGATGAATCCAATCAAACTCAGTTCCTAGGTAGTAAAGACAGGTCATGGCACGAACTTGGCAAGCCACTTTTTGTTGGGAAATTAACCAGTCGAAGCAACATTCCGTAAGTTGTTCTTTGTGTTTTTTGGAAAGGAGTTCCCGTAATTTCGCATCCTTCTTTTTGTAATATTGAAGTGCCAATAACTCGGCAATGTGAGATATGGGTCTAACGGAGCTATCGCCTTCCACACTTGCTATTTTATCAAAAAATAAATCGAGGTGTGGATAAAGCAATACTAATTCCTCCAAGCATACAAACTCCAATGCCCAATTGGCCTTATGGGAAAGGTCTTTTTCATTGGCGAGGGATATTTCCAATAGCTCCCGGAACGTTTCAGGATGGGCAAGCACCCATTGTGCGGCTTCCATTCGATATTTTCTAGCTGCATTCCTGTAATTTAATTTTTCGCGTAAGCTCATACGTTTTCCAATAAATGCGTAATCGCTTTTGGGACTCCTGTCGTTGCATTTTGGGCAAAGACTTCAATTTTACCGGTGCTCCCTATGGAAGGCTTTGGATCTACAAAGGCAATTGGGGTAGAGGAGGTTGCATATTGCATGAGGCCAGCGGCTGGATACACTTGAAGCGAGGTTCCTACAATGAGTACGGCATCACCTTCCTGAACATGCATGATGGCTTCTTCCATTTTTGGAACTGCTTCTCCAAACCAAACAATGTGCGGACGTAATTGATATCCATCTTTGCAGCAGTCGCCTAACCGTAAATCTTTTTTCCATTCTAGGATGTCGTGTTCATTATACGTACTGCGAACTTTTAGTAGTTCGCCATGTAGGTGTATCACTTGCGAGCTACCTGCGCGTTCGTGAAGGTCATCTACATTTTGGGTGACTACTACCACCTCATGGTCTTTTTCCAAATGGGCAATGGCTTTATGGGCAGCGTTAGGGGAAACTTCCAGTAACTGACTTCTGCGCTGATTGTAAAACTCCAAGACCAATGCAGGGTTTTGGGCAAAGCCTTCCGGGGAAGCTACCTGCATCACATCGTGCCCTTCCCAAAGCCCATTGCTATCCCTAAAGGTTTTAAGTCCGCTTTCTGCACTAATTCCCGCTCCCGTGAGTACTACAATTTTCATAAAATGGAATTTTATATCTTCGTTTTTAAAATTACACATTCCCTTTGGATTTACAATTACTGGAATATCTTCAAACATTTTTGACCCCTCGCAGGATTGCCTTATTCAAGGAAGTTATGGCACACCGTACCCGTCATTTTACGGTGGTTACGGAAGATCTCTACCAAATGCATAATGCCAGCGCGGTACTGCGAAGCTGTGATGTTTTTGGAATACAGGATTTGCATGTGGTTCAAGAGCGTTTTGGAAAGCGGATGGACCGCGAAATTGCCATGGGTGCACAAAAGTGGGTGACAGTGCATCGTCATAAAAGCACTTCAGAGTGTATTGCCAAGCTTCGGAAGGATGGATACAAGATTGTGGCTACGACGCCCCATTCAGACAGCCAGTTGCTTCCAGATTTCAATGTGCAGTCTAAGAGTGCTTTGTTCTTCGGAACAGAAAAAGCAGGATTAAGTCCACAGGTGATGGAGCAGGCAGACGAGTTTTTGAAAATTCCCATGTACGGATTTACGGAAAGTCTCAATATTTCAGTTTCCGCAGCTATTATTCTACAGCAGGTGGTTACTAAAATGAAAAGGGAGGTGACTGGTTGGGAACTTTCCGAAGTAGAAAAGCAGGAATTGGAGATGCACTGGACGCGGCAAAGTATCAAACGAATAGATGATATTCTCGAAAGGTATTACAAGGAAAAAAATTTGTAACTTTAAAATTCACTAAACGACCAAAAATTATGTTCATCCTCATTTACATCTTGGCTGGAATTGTGGCACTTATCTTAATTCTGGCAGCTATTGCTCCCAATAAATACAATGTGAGTAGGAGTATTGTTATCAACAGACCTTTAGTCGAAGTTTTTCAGTATCTGAAATATATAAGGAACCAAGATTATTGGAGTCCATGGAAATCCAGGGATCCAGATATGAAACAAACTTTCACAGGGGAAGATGGGCACATTGGGTTTATCTCTGCCTGGGAAAGTGACCACAAAAATGTAGGTACCGGGGAACAGGAACTTACCAAAATTGAGAACAACTCCCGTATTGAAACAGAACTTCGGTTTTTTAAACCATGGAAGTCGGTTAGTTATGGATATTTTGAAACCTACGAACAAAAAGACGGCCAAACCAAGGTGGTTTGGGGATTTCACGGAAACAATAAATTTCCAATGAGTATCTTCATGCTGTTTTTTAATATGGATAAGGCCGTTGGAAAGGATTTTGAAGAAGGATTACATAAATTGAAAGAAGTATTGGAAACCTAAAAAATATGAAACACAACACATTTGCTTGGATAGAAATTCCCGTAAACGATATGGATCGTGCGGTTACCTTTTATGAAGCCGTTTTTAAGACCAGTCTACATCGGGTAGATTTTGGTGGCTTCCTCATGGCTTGGTTTCCAGATCAGGGTAGGGAAGTACCCGGTGCTACGGGAACTCTTATAAAACAGGAAAGCTATATCCCAAGCACGCAAGGCCCTTTGGTATATTTTTACAGTGAAGATGTACAAAACGAGTTGGATAGGGTTGAAGCCGCAGGGGGCAAAATTTACCAACCCAAAACCCAAATTTCTGAAGAACACGGGTATATGGGTGTATTTATTGATTCTGAAGGAAATAGGGTTGCATTACATTCCATGAGTTAATGAAATTAGTCTTCGCCACCCACAATGCAAATAAATTTGCTGAGGTAAAGGCTTTAGTGCCAAATTATATTGAACTATTGAGCCTTGAGGATATTGGCTGTACGGAAGAAATTCCTGAAACAGCTGAAACCATTGATGGAAATGCAATTCTAAAAACAGAATTTGTAAACCGGCATTATGGCTATAATTGCTTTTCAGATGATACGGGCTTGGAAGTAGATGCCTTGGATGGTGCTCCTGGGGTGTATAGTGCAAGATATGCTGGAGCTGCAAAAAGTGCTTCGGCTAATATGGAGAAATTACTGAAGGAACTGGAAGGCAACCAAAATCGCGCCGCACGGTTCAAAACAGCAATTGCCTTAAGTTTACACGGAAACCAGACTCTTTTTCTGGGGATTTGCACGGGGACAATTACCCTTTCACCAAGAGGGGAAAAGGGATTTGGGTATGACCCCATTTTTCAGCCAGACGGTACTACTCAAACCTTTGCCGAAATGTCCCTCACCCAAAAAAGTGAAATAGGACATCGTGGGAAGGCCATGCGGCAATTCCTTCAGTATCTTTCTGAAAATAATTCATAATCACCTTCTTGGATTCA
The DNA here is from genome assembly GCA_964495885.1 of uncultured Alteromonas sp. Lineage (GTDB taxonomy): Bacteria > Bacteroidota > Bacteroidia > Flavobacteriales > Flavobacteriaceae > PALG01. The sequence goes on from CAZBWO010000006.1 coordinate 93,281, forward strand.
AATTTAAAACTATCTTTGCCGAAAATTCCCCAGGGTGGGGAAGTGTTGCATGAAGCGTAAGGGTTTATCCAGAGTCGTTTGCTTCCCAGCAGCACACAAGGATAACCTTATTTAGTATATGACAACATTTCAATCTTTGGGATTGGAGGAAAAATTCCTTCAAGCCATTTCCGATTTGGGCTTTGAAAGTCCAAGCGAAGTACAGGAACAAACCATTCCCGTATTACTCCAACAAGAAACAGACATCGTCTCCTTAGCACAGACAGGAACTGGGAAAACTGCTGCATTTGGCTTTCCCATGCTTCAGAAAATTAATGTGGAAAGTAAAACAACCCAAGGGTTGATCCTTTCGCCTACAAGGGAACTTTGTTTGCAAATCACTTCCGAATTAAAACTCTACGGAAAATACCTCAAAGGGCTCAACACCGTTGCAGTCTATGGAGGGGCTAGCATTACAGAGCAAGCCAAGCAAATCAAAAAAGGGGCTCAGGTTATCGTGGCGACACCCGGTAGGATGAAAGACATGATTAGAAGGGGAATTGTAGATATTTCTAAAATTGAGTATTGCGTATTGGATGAAGCAGATGAGATGCTCAATATGGGATTCTATGAAGATATTACAGATATCCTATCACACAGCCCAAAAGACAAAAGCACCTGGCTTTTTAGTGCTACCATGCCAAAGGAAGTAGCCACGATTGCTAAAAATTTCATGAACCATCCTGTGGAAATAACCGTGGGACAAAAGAATATTGGGGCAGAAAATGTATCCCACGAATATTATTTGGTCAACGCTCGTGATAGATATCAAGCTTTAAAGCGGTTGGCAGATGCAAACCCTGAAATCTTTTCAGTGGTATTTTGCCGTACCAAGCGGGATACCCAGAAGGTTTCCGAAATGCTTATTGAAGATGGCTACAATGCTGCAGCCTTACATGGGGATTTGAGTCAGAATCAACGTGATTTGGTGATGAAATCCTTCCGAACAAGACAAATACAAATGTTGGTGGCTACTGATGTAGCAGCAAGGGGGATTGACGTAGACGATATTACCCACGTAATCAATTACCAACTTCCAGATGAAATAGAAACCTATACCCACCGAAGTGGCCGTACGGGAAGAGCTGGGAAAAAAGGTGTTTCCATGGTGATTGTTTCGAAGAGTGAACTTCGGAAAATAAAGCAGGTGGAAAAAATCATCCAAAAGGAATTTGCCCACAGGGAAGTGCCTTCAGGATTGGAGATTTGTGAACGACAGTTGTTTCATCTTGCTAACAACATAAAGGATACGGAAATCAATCATGAGATAGATCTATACCTTCCGAAGATCAATGAGGTACTGGCCGATTTTTCAAAAGAAGAGCTTATAAAAAAAGTATTTTCGGTAGAATTTACCCGTTTCTTTAATTATTACAAAAAGGCCAAAGACCTGAATGTTGCTCCAGGAAAGAATGACGGTGGTAGTGCTGCTGCACCCCATACGGAAAATAGTACCCGGTATTTCATTAACCTTGGAAGACGTGACGGACTGGAATGGATGGATTTAAAGGATTTGATCCGTGAAGTAACCGAATTGTCGAAAGATGATGTATTCCATGTAGATACCATGGATAGTTTCTCTTTCTTTAACACAGATTCAAAATACGTAGACAAAGTATTTGAAAGCTTTAAAGATGTGTTTTTCCAAGATCGTTCTGTGGAAATTGAAATATCTAAGGATAAAGGTGGCCGAAACCGCGGTGGAAAAGGCAAAGGCAAAGGCGGCGGCCGAAGAGGTGGCGGCGGTCGAAAATCTAACAACAAAGGTGGTTTCTCAGGAAAAGGAAAACAAAGAGGAAAAGACAGGGATAGAGGCGGATTTAAGCCAAAAGGGACCGGTGGAAAAAGAAGGCGTCGCTAATTATTTTTTCGTTTTTTTCCTCTTAACGAAACTTTGGCAGGAATTTAGCGTCTAAATATGTACTTTTATCGCATAAAGATGACCATGAAAAGAATTATCTTTTTACTGCTTATACTCCCCATTTCTGCTATTGGCTGGACTCAAGAGGAAGAAATAGAAGAAAAAATTATCGAAGGAGTGGTGTTGAACGATGCCACAGATCAAGTATTGGAGAATGTAAACATCGTCAACCTCAATAAAGTTAAAGGGACAACCACCAATAAAGAAGGGGCTTTTAAAATTCGAGCTTCGGTGAATGATACCCTGTATTTTTCATACTTAGGATTTAAATCCCTTCGTGTACGGGTGACCAATGACTGGTTGAAGTATGGAAACATTAAGGTGAAGATGACCGAACTGCAAATTGCGTTGGAAGAAGTAGTACTGAAGCCAGTGCAGTTAACGGGTTATGTGGAAGTAGACGCTAAAATTATTCCTATATATGATAATTATCGCTACCGGGTTGCAGGCCTTGGTGGAGGATACGAAGGGGGTAAAAGTCAGCCGGGAGCCGTATCCAAAGTTTTAAGTTCTATTTTTAATCCTGCCGATTTCCTCTACAATGTCTTCGGAAAAAGACCGAAGCAAATGCGAAAGCTTCGGAAAATGAAGGAGGATGATGAGATCCGTAATTTGCTGCAATCTAAATTTGACAGGGAAACCTTGATGGCAGTATTGCAGTTGGAACGGGTAGATATTGATGAAATTCTGAATAATTGTAGCTATTCCGAAGATTTTATCAAAACCGCCAATGATCTTCAAATCTTGGACGCTATTAGCGAATGTTATGAAGAGTATCGGGTTTTAAACCGTGAAAAAGGTAAATAGCAGGAAATAGGTATCTTTAAACCATGCAATCCCTATTCGCTTCACAAAGAACCTTTTTCAATACCCATCAAACCAAGGATATTTCCTTCCGCATTACTCAATTAAAAACCTTTAAGAAAGCACTTCAGGCTTATGAGCCACGATTGTATGATGCGATATACCGTGATTTCAAAAAATCTGAATTTGATACCTTCACTACTGAAATCGTATTACTCTACAAAGAAATTGATGATTCGCTCAACAGTCTAAAACAATGGTCCAAACCCAAACGGGTTGCCACCAATTGGATTAATTTTCCTGCCAAAAGTTATATCCTTTCTGAACCCTATGGGGTTTGTTTGATAATTGGCGCATGGAACTATCCCTATCAACTTTCCTTAGGTCCAGCTATAGCTGCAATGGCAGCTGGAAATACCATCATTGTCAAGCCTAGTGAATTGCCTTCGGAAACGGCAAAAGTGATGTATGAAATGATTGTTGAACATTTTCCTCAAGAATACTTTGCTGTTGTTGAGGGAGGCGTTTCTGAAACTACCGAGCTATTGAACCAGCCCTTCGATAAGATATTTTTTACCGGGAGTACCCGCGTTGGGAAAATTGTCTATAGTGCCGCAGCTAAAAATCTTATCCCAGTTACTTTGGAACTTGGTGGTAAATCCCCCACGTTCGTAACAGAAAGTTGCCAACTTGAAAGAACGGTACAACGATTAATTTGGGGGAAATTCCTCAATGCCGGACAAACCTGCATTGCGCCAGATTACGTCATGGTGCACAAAAGTATACATGATAAGTTTTTACAAGCCTGTACAAAGGAAATTACAAAACGAAAGTACGCTTTTGAAAACCAGAATTATGTACAGATTATTAATGACGATCATTTTCAACGGCTTCAAAAACTGATCAACCCTACAAAACTCTATTTTGGTGGAAAAATGGATAAGGACTCGCGATATATACAGCCTACCATCCTAACCAATACTAGTTTTGAGGACCCTATCATGAAAGAAGAAATTTTCGGGCCTATTTTACCAGTGATTTCCTATGATACATTAGATGATGCTATTGAGCAAGTGTTACAATTGCCAAAACCGTTATCATGTTATGTGTTCACCACAAAAGCTTCAGAACGAAAAAAAGTACATCGAAAGTTGTCTTTTGGAGGAGGAGCGGTAAATGATGTCGTAATGCATATTTCCAATCCTAATCTACCCTTTGGAGGGGTTGGGCAAAGCGGTATAGGGTCTTACCATGGGGAAGCGGGATTTCTAGCTTTCAGTCACCAAAAAAGTATCCTGCATAAGGCTAATTGGTTGGAGCTCCCCTTGAAATACAGTCCCTTGTCTCCCAAAAAATTATGGTGGATCAAACAATTCTTCAAACTGTAGACACCAAAATAATTAGTATCTTTCCCAAAACTACCGCGCTATGAGATTATTTTTTACCCTTATTTGCTTATCTATGACCTTTGTTGGATGGTCTCAATATGAATTTCAAAAACCACCAAATGAAAATCAATATCCCGTTCGAGGGTCTGTAATTCCAATCACAGCTGGAATTGCTTATCAAGGCTACGACGAGAGCCAAGCCTATTTTGGGGAAGGGGAGTATGAAATATTTTTGGATGTGGTAGATGGGGTGCTGGATGCCCCAATTATTGTATTGGATGGATTCGACCCCGGAGACGGAAGGGATATTAGCGGGCTGTATGCCAGTTTGGGTTTTGGTGGTGAAAACCTTGCAGATATTTTAAGAGCTGAAGGATATGATATTGTCATTCTAAATGCTCCTCAATATACCACCGGAGGAAAGTTTATAGATGGTGGAGCAGATTATATTCAGCGGAATGCCATGGTGCTCATTGCACTTATTCAGGAAATTAATGCGCAAAAACAGGGAGATGAGGAATTAGTAGTACTGGGGCCAAGTATGGGCGGACTTATTGCAAGATACGCCTTAGCGTATATGGAAGACAACAGTTTAGAGCATGAAACCCGTTTATACATTTCATTTGATTCCCCGCATCGAGGGGCCAATATCCCTATTAGCCTGCAATACCTCATCAATTATTTTGCGCAGCAAGTTGGGGATCCAACAGCCATTGCAGTAGTAGATGATTTACTGAATTCCCCGGCGGCAAAGGAAATGTTGATAGATCATTTATTGGGGCACTTACTATTGGGTTCTCCTTTTGAACAGGATCCTACAAAACTGCTCCCAGAGGGTGCTCCAAATTTTCGGGATGCATTTCAAGGTGAATTGGATGCATTGGGCTTCCCGCAGAATGTACGAAATGTAACCATGATTAATGGAAGTGGTAACGGAACCACTACCGGAACTCCGGGTATGACCCTTGTAGATACCAATTTGCAAATTGATGTCACCACTGATGTTGATGTTGCTTTAAAATTTACTCCTGCTGCAGGACAAACCAATACGGCCACAGACATTACCGTAAACTTTTTCGGGATTCCCATTGAAACCTATGAAGCACTTGCAGAGTCTACGGCAGCTTCAGATGGAGTAGATAGCTCTCCAGGTGGAACCGCGAGTGTTTCAGCTGCGCTAGGTGGAGGAGGAGGAAATCCTGTACTTCAGGATTTTATAGATGCCTTACAGCAGGATACCTATTCGTTTATTCCAACCATGAGTGCTTTGGCAATTGATAATCCAGATTGGTTTGCAATTCCGGATGTAAACGATTCCCCTTTTGTAAATTATTATATTCCAAATGAAAATGAAGACCATGTAACGGTTACTGCGGAAAGTGCTCAATTTGCATTGGATGAAATTAGACAAACCCTTGGCGTTTCCGAAGCAACGGTTGAAAAAGATTTTTACTTACTGCAAAATCCTATTGAAGGACAAATTCTTCTAAAGGTACCAATGGGAAAGAATACCATTTCTGCAAGTATATTTTCCTTAACGGGTCAGGAAGTTGCAACAAAAAACTGGTCTAATCCTTCTTCACGAATGGAGTGGGAAGTTGCATTGGCTTCAGGGGTATACCTTCTGCAGGTTAGTGATGGAAACTCTCAGGAGACACTTAAGTTGATAGTACAATAAATCATTGATGGTGATACGGCTCATTCCGTAAAATGGTAAACGCCCTATACAACTGTTCCAAGAAGAATACTCGTACCATTTGGTGGCTAAAGGTCATTTTGGATAGCGATATTTTTCCGTGGGCTCTTTCATAAACACTTTCTGAAAACCCATACGGACCACCAATCACAAAAACCAATCGCTTTCGCCCGCTATTGAAGTGTTTTTGAAGGTATTTTGAAAATCCAACCGAAGTAAACTGTGTACCCCCCTCATCCAACAACACCAAAAAATCACTGGAATCGATCTTTTTTAGAATGAGTTCGCCTTCTACTTCCTTTTGCTGTAACTCTGAAAGGTTCTTTACATTTTTCGGATCTGGGATGACCTCCATATCAAACCGAATGTAATGCCCCAATCTTTTTTGGTAATCTTCCATAAGTTTGGAGAGTTCCTTTCGGTCTGTCTTTCCTATGGCAAGCAATGCAATTTTCATGCATCAAAGATAGTACTTTCTCAAGGTTTCGTACCTTAGCAACAAACAAAGCGATATGATTTCACAAAAACAATTTGATAAGGAAATTGCTATTATCATTGCCAATGCCATACGGGAAGACGTGGGGGCAGGTGACCACAGTTCCTTGGCTTGTATCCCCGAAGATGCTACCGGAACCGCCAAACTTTTGGTTAAGGATGAAGGAATAATTGCAGGAGTGGATTTTGCCAAACAGGTATTCGATTTTGTAGATGCTGGTTTGGAAATGGACATAAAAATACCCGATGGGACTGCCGTATCCTATGGCGATATTGCATTTTATGTTTCCGGCAGCAGTCAGTCTATTTTAAAAGCAGAACGTCTTGTGTTGAATGCCATGCAGCGAATGAGCGCCATCGCTACCAAAACCCAAGAGTATGTAAAATTACTGGAGGGGACCAACACCAAAATCCTGGATACGCGTAAAACAACCCCGGGTATTAGGGCGCTGGAAAAGTGGGCGGTAAAGATTGGAGGAGGGGAAAACCATCGGTTTGCATTGTATGATATGATTATGTTGAAAGATAATCACATTGATTTCTGCGGAAGCATTACCAAGGCAATCGATACGACCAAGGCGTATTTGAAACGTAATAATTTAAACCTGAAGATCATTGTGGAAGCAAGGTCTTTGGAGGAAATTGAAGAAATACTGAAGAGCGAAGGGGTATACCGAATTTTAATTGACAACTTCAATTATGAAGATACCAAAAAGGCGGTCGAAATGATAGGAGATCGATGCCTTACCGAATCCAGTGGTGGAATTACGTTGGATACCGTGAGAAAATATGCCGAGTGTGGCGTAGACTATATTTCCAGTGGGGCTTTGACGCATTCGGTGTATAATATGGACTTAAGCCTAAAAGCTATTTCATGAGTGCCGAAGTAGAGGAAAAGTTAAAGAAAATTCCCTTGGTGAGGAATTTGGTGCAGCTGCTTCAGTGGGCCAAATTGCCGGGCTATAGTGGGTATTCCCTCTACGATTTTTTTGAGACCTATATCATAGGAATTATTAAAGGTACTTTTTCATCCAGAGCTAGTTCCATTGCGTATAGTTTTTTCATGGCAATTTTCCCATTCCTCCTTTTTATACTGAACCTTATTCCGTATATCAAAATAGAAAACTTTCAATACCGATTTTTACAGTTTATTGATGAAATGCTCCCGGCACAGACCCATGATTTCTTCTATCCGGTGATCGTGGATATTGCTTTGAATCCGCGTTCGGGTTTACTGTCATTCACCTTTGTACTTACCTTGTTCCTAACGGCCAATGGGGTGAATTCTATTTTCAGTGCGTTTGAATATTCGTTTTATGTAGATATGAACAGGGGTTTTTTTAGACAGTATTTTGTATCTATCCTAGTGGCCGTTTTTCTGGCGGTTGTGGTGTTGGTTACAGTGGGGATTATCTTGTATGGAGAGTATGCCATTAATATCCTCAAGGAAGATGCGTATATTCAAAATGATATTTTTTGGATCAACATCCTGCAATTTGTACTCTTCTTTGTGATGCTCTACATCGTGGTTTCCAGTTTGTACTATTTCGGAATTAGAAAAAAAACCAAACGGCGTTTCTTTTCCATAGGGGCAACCGTAACGACCCTTCTATTCATTCTTACAACCTACTTCTTTGGGGTCTACATCAATAATTTTGCACAGTATAATGAACTCTATGGTTCCATTGGGGCATTGCTAATTATGATGGTGTATATTTGGATTAACTCTAATTTGCTGTTATTGGGCTTTGAGTTGAATGTTTCTTTACAAAGCCTGAAACGTAAACCTGTTTAATTAATAATCTTTCTGTTTCATGAAAAATCTATTTAAAATCATTTCTTTTCTATTTATTGCTTTTCAAGTATTTACAGGTGCTTCACAGGAAGTATTCGGTAAATGGAAAACCATAGATGACAACACTGGAGAGGCAAAATCAATTTTGGAGATTTATGAAAGAAACGGACTCGTGTTCGGAAAGGTCGTTGAAATATTAAACAAGGATAGGCAGGATGCTCTTTGTGATCAATGTGAGGGAGCAGATGAAAATAAGCCAATTCTGGGAATGGAAATTATTCGGGGGCTGGAAAAGGATGGTGACGAGTACAATGGAGGGAAAATACTGGACCCAGAAAGTGGTAAACTCTACAAATGCTACATTACCTTGGAAGATCCAAACAAACTTAAAGTACGTGGCTTTATCGGATTTTCATTATTGGGGAGAACGCAATATTGGCACCGTATAGAATAAGTAGGTATTTTCAGTGTATTTTATAGATGTCATATTACCCATTCCGCTTCGGCAAACATTTACCTATCATGTAAATAAGGATGAAGCTATTTTTTTGCAGCCGGGGATGCGTGTTTCGGTTCCTTTTGGGAAATCAAAAATCTTTACCGCAATTGTCTATCAGGTACACCAAACCCCTCCGCAAGCGTATGAAACCAAGTCTATAGACCAAATTCTGGATGAACAGCCCATTATTGTTGAAAAACAACTTCGGCATTGGGAATGGATGGCGCAATATTATATGTGTACCCTTGGGGAAGTGGTAAGGGCAGCGCTTCCAAGTGCTTTTTTGTTGGAAAGCGAAACCATTATTCATTTGGAAAAAGAGTTTGAAGTAGATGAATCCAAACTTTCAGATGATGAGTTTTTGCTGTTGGAAGCCCTTCAGAACCAACAGACCCTTCACATTAATGACGTTCGGAATATTTTAGACCGAAAAAGAGTCGTGGGCGTCATCCAAAACTTAATGGAAAAAGGAGTGCTTTCCGTACAAGAAGAAGTCTATGAGCAATACCAGCCCAAACTAAAGCGCTATTTGAAACTTGCCCCTGCGTATTCTTCGGAAGATGCCTTGCGGGATCTATTGGATAGCTTGCAGCGCGCTCCCAAGCAACGAAGTGTGCTCATGTCTCTTTTCACTTTGTCTGCCAAGGAAAAAAATGTAGAATCCCTACAACTGCAAAAACATTCGCAAAGTAGTGCTGCCATCCTAAAGTCGCTAATAGATAAAGGTATTCTGCAGGAATATTTTTTACAGCAGGACCGATTGGAGTACAAGGGGGAAGCACCATCAAATATCAAAGATCTTAGTGAAGCCCAAGCGCTGGCCTACGAGCAAATTGATACTGCATTCCAAACCAAGGATATTGTGTTGTTGCACGGAGTGACTTCCAGTGGAAAGACTGAAATCTACGTGAAACTCATCAATGAGTTATTGGATACAGGGAAACAAGTGCTGTACATGCTCCCCGAAATCGCTCTCACCACCCAATTGATTACCCGTTTACAGCATTATTTCGGAAAGAGAGTAGCAGTGTATCATTCCAAATACTCAAACAACGAAAGGGTAGAGGTGTGGCATAACGTTCGGGAGCAAAAACAGAAAGCACAAATCGTGATTGGGGCACGTAGTTCGTTGTTCCTGCCTTTTCAGAATTTGGGACTCATTTTGGTAGATGAAGAACACGAACCTTCCTTTAAACAATACAGTCCGTCCCCACGCTACCACGCTAGGGATGCCGCTATGGTGTTGGCCAAACAGCACAATGCAAAGGTCTTGTTGGGATCGGCTACGCCAAGTTTGGAAAGTTATGAGAATGCCACCGCTGGAAAATACGCATTGGTAACGTTGAAAGAGCGCTACGGAAAGGTGCTTCTGCCAGATATGAGCCTTATCGACCTTAAAGAGCAGCACAAAAGAAAAGAAATGAAGGGGCATTTCAGTAAGGTGTTATTGGAAGCCATGGAAGAAGCTTTGGAAAATAAGGAACAGGTGATGCTGTTTCAAAACCGAAGAGGCTTTGCACCTGTTGTAGAATGCACTACTTGTGGGACTTCCCCCCAATGCCCTAATTGTGATGTTAGCCTTACCTATCATCAATACCGAAATCAGTTACGTTGCCATTACTGTGGGTATCACATGCCCATGCTTATTTCCTGTAAGGCCTGCGGAAACGAAACCTTGGATGAAAAGGGTTTGGGAACCGAACAGATTGAAGCGGAGGCTATTGAATTATTTCCCAACCATACCGTGGCACGTATGGATCAGGATACTACCCGGAAAAAGCATGCCTACGCAAAGCTCATTGAAAAGATGGAACAAAAGGAAATTGATATTTTGGTGGGTACCCAAATGTTGGCCAAAGGACTTGACTTTCGGGATGTGACCTTGGTGGGGGTTATGAATGCCGATAACCTTTTAAATTTCCCCGATTTCCGTGCACATGAACGGGCGTTTCAGTTGCTGCAACAGGTTTCCGGGAGGGCAGGCCGAACTCAAAAACGCGGCAAGGTATTGATTCAGACCTATAATCCACACCATCAAATCCTTCAGCAGGTAACCACCAACAAATACGAGGAGATGTTTAAGGAACAACGGGAAGAGCGCTATCAGTTCCATTATCCACCTCATTTTAGAATGATTCGGTTTACCATGAAACATCGGCAATTAGCAACCGTAGAAAAAGCGTCACTTTGGTTAAGCGAAGTGTATAGAAGACAGTTTCGTGAAAATGTACTGGGGCCTGTGCCACCGCCGGTTGGACGTATTCGAAACGAATATCTTTCCAATATCCTAATTAAAATACCAAAACAGCAATCACTGGGAAAAACAAAGGAATTTCTGCTTCAGGGATTGAAACGGTTCAATGCCATAAAGGAATTTTCAAGGGTAAGGGTAATTGTAGACGTAGATCCCTATTGACGCATCGTGGCGGCAAGCGCCTCTACCAAGTCGGCTTTGCGATTCCTACTTAAAGGAAGCTGCTCGTTCTCCAGTTCGATCATCTTGCTATTGTACTTTTCTACCTTGTCCAGGTTCACGATATACGATTTATGGATTCGTAAAAACCGCTCACTAGGCAACAAGGCTTCAAAAGCTTTCATGGTAGACAATACAACTAGGGCATCATGTTCTGTAACCAGTTTCACATAATCACCTAAGGCTTCAATATACCGAAGTTCATTTAGGAATACCTTTCGTTTTTTCAGATTGCTCTTTACAAAGATGAAATCTTCATCATCAAAGCCGTCTTCGTTCCGCATTTTGTAATTGGTGATGGCCTTGTGTACGGCATTCAGAAAACGCTCTTTGGAAATAGGTTTCCGAAGGTAATCTACTGCATCATAGTCAAATGCCTTAAAGGCATACTTGGTTTTTCCTGTTACAAAAATAATTTGTGGTTTGTGGGTAAGGTCGTCCAAAAGGTCAAATCCAGAAAGGATAGGCATTTCAATGTCTAAGAATACTAAATCAATTTCGTTATTGGCAAGCCCCATTTTTGCTTCAATAGCGTTATTGTATTCTGCAACTAGATCTAGGGAGGGGTGGTTTTCTATGAGCTTTACAATAGAAAGGCGCTGTAAGGTAGAGTCATCTACAATAGCACATTTAAGTAATGGTTTATCCACAGCTGTAAGGTTTAAGTAGTACAATTTTAGTCAAAAAATCGATGAACTGCAACTTTTTTTAACTTTTAACGTGATACACCTATATTTTGTTTCCTTTTTGTAGGAATATATAAGAGATAAATTAGATGTAATAAAGCGTTGGTAGTTTGTAAATAATGTATTATTTTTGCACGCTCTTGGCACAAAGTCAAGAGATTTAAATCATATTTTATGAATCATTATGAAACTGTTTTCATCTTGAATCCCGTTTTATCTGAAGAACAGATAAAGGAAACAGTTAAGAAATTTGAGGATTTCCTTGTTTCTAGGGACGCCAAGATGGTATCAAAAGAAGATTGGGGGCTTAAAAAACTAGCCTACCCTATCCAACACAAAAAAAGTGGTTTCTACCACTTGTTTGAGTACACCGTTCCCGGTGAAGCCATCAACGAATTGGAAGTTGAGTTTAGGCGAGATGAGCGTGTAATGCGTTATCTAACCGTACGATTAGACAAGCATGCAATTGCTTGGGCAGAAAAAAGAAGAAACCGTAACAAACAAAAAGCGTAAGTATGGCCACCTCTATTGAACAACAAGCAAAAGGAAAGAAAGACGGCGAGATTAGATACCTAACTCCGCTTAACATTGAAACTTCAAAGACCAAAAAATACTGTAGGTTCAAAAGATCTGGTATTAAATATATCGATTATAAAGACCCAGATTTCTTGATGAAGTTTGTAAACGAACAAGGGAAAATCCTTCCCCGTAGATTAACCGGAACTTCCCTAAAGTACCAACGAAAAGTGTCTGTTGCTATTAAAAGAGCGCGTCACTTGGCGTTGATGCCTTATGTAGGTGATTTGTTAAAATAAAAGCAGCAAGGAAATGGAACTTATTCTAAAAAAAGACGTTGAAAATCTAGGATTTACAGACGATATAGTAACCGTGAAAAATGGCTACGGAAGAAACTACCTTATCCCTCAAGGATTGGCAGAACTAGCTACTCCTTCTGCTAAAAAAGTATTGAAGGAAACCTTAAAGCAACGTGCACACAAAGAGCAAAAGGTCATTGATGACGCGAAAGCTCAGGCTGAAAAATTGAACGGACTTGAAATTAAAATTTCTGCGAAAGTAGGAGAGGCCGATAAATTGTTTGGTTCTGTAAGTAATGCAGACCTTGCTGATGCACTAGCTAAAGAAGGTGTTGAAATAGATAAAAAATACATCAGCATTGCCGGTGGCTTGATCAAAAGAGCTGGGCAATACGAAGCGCAAATCCGTTTCCACAGGGAAGTGGTTGTAGACTTCACCTTTGATGTAGTACCAGAGGCATAAGCCTTTTCTGGAAGAATATAGCAACCCTCCCCATAACGGAGGGTTTTTTTATACCTTACCACGATGAAATATACCAGACTTACCAAAGAACAATTAGAATCGCTTCACCAAGAATTCAGTATGTTTTTGGCGGCACAGTCCATTGATAAAATACAATGGGACCAAATCAAGGCGAGCCAGCCAGATGTTGCAGAGCAAATTCTGGATGTGTTTAGCGATGTGGTGTGGGAAGGCGTTTTGGAGAAAGCCCAATACCTGGAAAGTCATGCAACACAACAACTGTTTCTTTTTCATCTCGCTTCCGAAAATATGCAGGTAATTATCATTAAAACTGAAGCTTCCATCAATTTTACTACCCAAGAGGGAAGGCAATGGCTTCAGGAGCATCTGGAAGGCGAAGAGGTAGAACTGCTTTCAGGCACCCGAAACTATTCAGCACATAAAAAGCAGGATATTTTTCAATTGATACAACAGGGTGCGTTTATTTCCAAAGGGGAATTATACCAACAATTGCAACCGTTTGTTGATCAAAAGAAATAAGGATCTATTCGTACCGAAGACTCTCAATAGGGTCTAACCGCGCTGCTTTACTGGCAGGATAGGAGCCTGCAATAACGGCAACAACAAAGGAAATAATCACCGAAGCAATTAAGGCGCCCCACGGTAGCGTGTACTCAAAATCCACAATCTTCGCAAAGGCAAAGCCGGTGATAATCCCTAAGAGAATGCCCAATAAGCAACCAAACTGACCAATAACAATGGTCTCTATAAAAAACTGCAGCGAAATGGTCCTGCGTTTGGCGCCCAATGCCTTTCGCACGCCTATTTCACGGGTACGGTCGGTCACCGAAACCAACATAATGTTCATCAAGGCAATAGAGGAACCCAAGATGGTAATGATACTTATGATCCATGCTGCGGTTTCCAAAACGCCTGTGATAGAGGCAATACGGTTAATAAGGTCATCGCTACGTTCAATACCAAAGTTATTTTTTTCCACCGGACTCAATCTTCTTATATTCCGGAAAGTAACCAATGCAGCATCTTCGGCATCTTTCATAAGTGCTTTATCTTCTACTTTTACACTAATGGTATAATTGATATTGGGTTGTGTAAATATCCCGCGGGCAGCTTGTATGGGAATGAGCACCTTTAAATCCTGATTGTTTCCGAAGGAAGAACCCTTCGATTCCAATACGCCTATCACTTTAAATTTGGCACCACGAATACTAATGGTTTTGCCAAGGGGGTTGACCCCTTCAAATAGACTTTTCAAAAAATCCGAACCCACTACACACACCTTATTGTTATTCTGAACATCAAATACATTGAGTTCCCTTCCCATTTGTACGTTGGTGCCGGTATTAGCCAAATAATGTTCATTTACGCCATAAACGGGAACTTCGGGGTCTGTCTTTTCGTTTTCATATTTAATTTCTGCAGTTCGGGTACCCACAAAAGAGACAGAGGTTTGGGTGTAGGGATAGTCATAACGGTCTATAAACTCGCGAATGTTATCATAACTAATAATGGGATTGATCTTCTTACGTTCCCCGCCGCCACCAGATTGTATTTCAAACTCATACCGCTGTATATTGAACGTATTACTACCCATAGAGGCAAAACTTCCCGAAATGGTATTCTCCAAGGCCTTTACGGCACTTAAAATACCTACCAATGCCCAAATCCCAATCCCAATAATGACGATGGTCAAAATGGTGCGCAACAATTGCGTTTTGATGGAATCCATCGCAATACGAACATTCTCCCGAAAAAGACTACCCTTCATAGGTGGTGGTTTTGGCTATTGGTCTGCTTTTACTCCCTAAAGTTACCAATATTTTACGGAAACTGTACATCACTTTATTTTAGGAGCATAGAATGCGTTTTCAACTACTTCCATAGCGACTCCATAGCGAGTCCAAAGCGACTGCAAGTCGACTCCATGTCGAGTCCATAGCGACTACCATCCATGGGTGATTCATGCACGCTGTACGGATTCTTACGGTTAGAACGGGCAAAACTCTATGGCAGATACATAAACCCTTGAAGCAACCCTTTAAAAACTTGCAGCCGAAACCTTGCGTCATTCCTGCTAAAATTAAGATATTTGTACCACAACCCTAAAGCGTACACCTTGGCACAAAAACCATCCATCCCAAAAGGAACCCGTGATTTCTCCCCAGAGGAGGTAGTAAAGCGTAATTACATCATGGAAACCCTGAAGCAATCGTTCACGGCTTATGGGTACCAGCCTATCGAAACGCCTAGCTTTGAGAACAGCGAGACCTTGATGGGCAAGTACGGGGATGAAGGGGACCGTTTGATTTTTAAAATATTGAATAGTGGGGATTTTCTTCGGAAGGTAGGGGATGATGTGTATGCTGAAAAAGACACTTCCAAACTCACACCATTAATCTCAGAAAAAGCCCTCCGTTATGATTTAACAGTGCCTTTTGCACGCTATGTGGTGCAACATCAAAATGAGCTCACCTTTCCGTTTAAACGCTACCAAATGCAACCCGTTTGGCGGGCAGACCGTCCGCAAAAGGGCCGGTTCCGTGAGTTCTGGCAATGCGATGCAGATGTGGTGGGGAGTGACTCCCTTTGGCAGGAAGTAGAGTTGGTGCAATTATATGATGCCGTATTTACCCAATTAAACCTGAAAGGCACGACCATTAAAATGAACAACCGAAAGGTCTTAAGTGGCATCGCCGAAGTGATTGGGGAAAGTGAAAAGCTTATAGACTTCACTGTGGCGTTGGATAAGTTGGACAAAATAGGGGAGGAAGGCGTGAAAAAGGAAATGCGGGAGAAAGGGATTTCAGAAACTGCCCTTGAAAAAGTACAACCCCTCTTCACCGCCAGCGGAAGTGCCCAGGAAAAACTGGACTTGCTTAGCAAGCTCCTGCAAGATTCCGAAACAGGTCAAAAAGGGATAGAGGAGTTACAGTTCATCGTAAATAGCATTAATGACTTAGGACTGCAATCTGCCCAACTGGAAATTGATGTGACCCTTGCACGCGGACTTAACTATTACACGGGAGCCATCTTTGAAGTGGCTGCTCCGCAAGGCGTGAACATGGGCAGTATAGGTGGCGGTGGCCGTTATGATGACCTTACGGGTATCTTTGGCATGAAAGGGATGAGCGGTGTTGGGATTTCCTTTGGGTTAGACCGAATATACCTCGTGCTGGAAGAATTGAACCTGTTCCCCGAAACCGTTTCGGCCAATACCAAAGTGTTGTTTATCAACTTCGGGGAAACCGAAGCATTATATGCCATGAAGGCCATCACCCAACTACGGAAGCAAGGTATTTCCGCAGAACTCTATCCAGATGATGCCAAAATGGGCAAGCAGATGGGCTACGCAGACAAACGGAATATCCCTTACACAGTGTTGGCTGGAACTTCAGAAATGCAGAAAGGGCGTTACACCCTAAAAAACATGAAGTCTGGGGAGCAGGAGACATTTGCCCTACAGGAATTACTTCAGAGACTTCAATAAGCTAAATTACTACAGTAACGGATTAGGAAATTAGTAGGAGAATTACCTCACTTTGTTCGGTGAGTCTTTTTGGATTCACTTCCCATAAAAAAACCCAACATTTCTGTTGGGTTTTTGTAGCGTGGGGGAGACTTGAACTCCCGACCTCCGGGTTATGAATCCGACGCTCTAACCACCTGAGCTACCACGCCATTTTAGCGGGGCAAAGATAACAACAAATTTGGCTTCCAAAAATAGAAAATGGTTTTTTTTGAATTCCTTTTGTTGCCAAATGAAAGGGAGAGAAAAAAAATACGTACCTCTTTTGCTAAATAAAATTAAAAATATATATTGGGCGAACGCTAACAGCAACCTATGGAAGAAAAAGTAAAATTTGAGATGGAGTTTCCTATTCACGTGTCTCCATCTTTGTTATATCAATATATGTCCACTCCATCCGGAATGAGTGAATGGTATGCAGATAACGTGAATTCCCGAGGGGAAAAATTTACCTTTATTTGGGAAGGAAGTGAAGAAAACGCCAAATTACTTGGTAAAAAGAGTGGAGAACGCGTCAAATTTCAATGGGAAGATGACGAGGAAACCAACTATTATTTTGAATTACGTATACAGGTAGATGAAATCACCAAGGATGTATCCCTTATTGTCACAGATTTTGCCGAAGAAGACGAAATAGACGAAGCAAAAATGCTTTGGGATAACATGGTTTCCAATCTAAAACATATACTGGGTTCTACTTAATTCTAAGGGATAAACCGTATCTTTGAACCGCTTAAACAAAGCGGTTTTTTTATGCTCAACCTTAACGGAACGCTTACAGATCAAACCACCGAAACTTCCCTCCTCCAGAACAGGGGATTGCACTATGGGGATGCCGTTTTTGAAACCCTAAAAGTCTCTGCAGGAAAAATACTCTTTTGGGAAGATCATTATTTCCGGTTGATGGCTTCCATGCGCATCCTTCGGATGGAAATCCCCATGAACTTTACCATGGAATTCCTGGAAGCGGAAATACAAAAAACCATTGCTTCTTTTCCTAAAGATGTGGCACAACGTGTAAAACTTTTGGTATGGCGTAGTTGGGGCGGAACGTATACCCCCGCATCACAGCAAGTAGACTTCGCAATTTTTGCTGCACCCTTGCAACATCCTTTTTATGTCCTTTCCGAAGAACCCTACGAGGTGGAATTGTTCAAGGATCATTATGTAAATAGCGGACTACTTTCTACGATCAAGTCTAATAACAGGGCCATTAATGTATTGGGAAGTATTTTTGCCCAGGAAAATGGCTATGCTAATTGCCTGTTGTTGAATGAACATAAAATGGTGGTCGAAGCTTTAAACGGCAATCTTTTTTGGGTGAAGGATTATAAAATTAAAACCCCGCCATTGAGTGATGGTTGTTTGCAAGGAATCCTTCGGAAGCAAATAGGGAGTATTCTGTCACAACTTCCAGATTACGTATTGGAAGAGGACAGTATTTCCCCTTTCGATTTACAAAAAGCAGATGAACTATTCATCACCAATACCATTGTGGGGATTCAGCCCATTACCCAATACCGAAAGAAATCGTTTGGGAATGCTGTTGCAAAGGAATTGGTAGGTAAATTGAATGCAAAGGCCCGTTTGGGTTAGTTGAAGCTAGGATTTTCGGGAGCATTGGACCAAATTAGGTAATCTCCACCCAGTTCAATCATTTTTTCCTTCCAAATACCAGGGCCAACTTGCCCAATAATGGTATCCTTGTGGTTGTTTTCTGTGACCACCCAACTGTTGAGTTTCAATTCTTCGTCCAACTGATTTTCAGACCATCCGGAATAACCAAGAAAGAATTGGATTTGATCTGGTTTCAGCACGTTCTCTTTCAGCATATCCAGAATAGTGCTAAAATCGCCACCCCAATAGATACCATGGGAAATTTCAATGCTATTGGGAATCAAATCCGGCACCCGGTGAATGAAATATAGATTATCCTGCTCTACAGGTCCTCCGTTGTACACTTTCAAAGTGGAAGGAACTTCGGGAATAAAATCCTGAAGTGTATATTTTAAAGGTTTGTTAAGGATAAAGCCTACAGAACCTGTTTCATTGTGTTCAGCCAAAAGCACCACAGATCGGTTAAATGAAACGTCCCCGATAATGGATGGCTCAGCAATGAGTAGCACTCCTTTGGTTGGCTTTACACTGATCATATGCGCGCGATTCTTAACTTAAAACTAAGTATTAAATTTTGAATACACAAGCTTTTGGGTATTTCAAAGAATCCCTTTAAAAGAAAAACCCCACCGTTGAGGTGGGGTTTCTATATTTTGCAGTTACTTGTAATGCGCTTAGTTTACGCTGTTTGAAAGATCAGAACCTGCTTTGAATTTCACTACTTTTTTAGCAGGGATCTTAATGGTTTTCCCAGTTTGAGGGTTTCTTCCTTCACGGGCAGCTCTTTTAGATACAGACCAAGATCCGAAACCTACCAAAGATACTCTATTTCCTTTTTTTAGAGACTTTTCAACATTTCCAAGGAAAGACTCTAAAGATTTTTTTGCTGCTGCTTTGGTGATTCCAGCGTCTGATGCCATTGCTTCAATTAAATCTGATTTGTTCATAGTTTACTTTTTAAATTAAAATTGTTGGTTAAACATTACATAATTGCTCTACAAATTTAATCGGATTCTGCTACCACGCAAGGAATGACGGGCTAAAACGCCATTTTTGTTGATAACTTAAGGCCTTTGTTAATAAAGTAAGCTTAATTCCTGCGAATTTCAACAAAATCACTGTTTATAAGGGGTTAGGCGAAATGCGCCCCATTTTCAAATGTAAACCCATTCAGCAGTTCCGAAGCGGTCATTTTTCTTTTTCCTGGAAGCTTCAATTCCTCAATAATGATATACCCTTCCGGAACAATTACTTTGATGATCTTTTTATTAGTTACAAGTTGCCCAATAGCTCCTTCAGAAGTGGTTTTTTCCATAGAAACCTTATACACTTTTACGTTCAATTCATCTTCTCCATTTATGAGTAAACCCCATGCGGTTGGATAAGGGGAAAGTCCGCGAACAAAAGCATCGATACTTTCAATTGGTTGGTTCCATTGAATTCGGGTATTATCTGTATGAAGTTTTGGTGCCGATTTCAATTGGGTAGCTTCGGGTTGAGGTTTTGAAACAGCCTTATCATTTTTAATTAATGCAACCGTCTCCAACACCAATTCACTGCCAACCTCCATTAATTTATCATGTAGACTGCCAGCCGTTTCATTTGGTTCAATGGGTACTATTTTGGCATCTATGATGGCTCCAGTATCAATCTTTTCATCAATAAAGAATGTTGTGACGCCTGTTTCGGTTTCACCATTTATAATCGCCCAATTAATAGGTGCGGCTCCGCGATATGCTGGAAGGAGGGAAGCGTGCAGGTTAAATGTTCCGTATTTTGGAAGGGACCAGACCATTTCGGGTAGCATTCTAAATGCTACAACAATCTGTAGGTTTGCTTCCAAAGCTTTTAATGCGTCTAAAAATTCTGGATCTTTTAGATTGGTGGGTTGTAGAACAGGTAAGCTTTGGGATACCGCATATTCCTTCACGGCTGAGGGGGTTAGCTTTCGGCCTCTACCCGCTGGTTTGTCTGGAGCAGTAATGACTCCTACGATATTCTGCCCATCTTCTACCAAGCTTTTTAATACCCCAACCGCAAAGGAAGGGGTCCCCATAAATACGATGCTTAAATTTCTCATTCGTTTTTATAATATTGATTGATTGCATTAATACGAATCTTTTTCCGGTCCAACAACCATTGAAGCGCCTTTAAGACTTCTTCTTCAGCAAAGGTAAGACTTTCAACAAGGCTTCGCGAATCCATTGATTCTTCCTGAAGAAGTTTCAATATCTGTGTATGGATATTTTCAGTGTGTCTATTTGTAGCCTTTCCACTCTTTTTCATACAGACCGAACAGTGTCCACAAGGGGATGCATCGGTTTCCCCAAAATATTGCAATAATTGTACCTGCTTACAGATACGGTCATTTTCAATATACTTCAGCACTGCGTCTACCTGTTTTTCTTTTTGTTGATATAATTTTTTGATGGTTTTGCTGAAGGGGTTGATGGTCCTATCATCTTCCCTTGGAACCAAAAATGTAATTCGGGAATCAGTATCAAACAATTGAAGGGACACCAGGTTTTCTTTTTCCATTTCCTGAAGTACAGAAATAATCCTCTCTGCAGCAATCCCAGATTTATTGGAAACCCAATCTAGATTAATTGGGATGACAGATTCAAATAACCCACCGTACATACGAAGCAGTGTTTTTCCAATCATGGAAAAAGAAGGGTTTTCTTCAAATCGTTTCAACAACACTTCTGAAGTCACCAAAAATTGAATTTTAGACTTCCTTCCAAATTGTTGGGAAAGTTGTAAGACTCCAATTCTATCCAAGGCTTGCAATCCGTTGTAGACATTCAAGATAGGAAGGGAATAGGTTTGACAAAACCGGGTTAGACTAAATTGGTGTTCTGTAAACACTCCCTCGCCATAGGATATTTGAAAGTAATTGTTAAGGGTTCTGTATAATTTTTTGAGTTCCTTTACGGAAGGCTGACTCTCTAAAAATTGCTTTTTTAGTAATTGTTTGTCATAGGATTCATAAAGCAATACGGCATACGCTGGTTTTTCGTCCCGACCAGCCCTTCCGGCTTCCTGAAAATAACTTTCCAGACTGTCTGGAAGTTGCGCATGTACCACTAGCCGAACCCCTGCATGGTCAATGCCCATTCCAAAAGCGTTGGTAGCAACCATGGCAATGATGGCTCCATTTTTCCAAGCTTCCAATCGTTTGCTCTTCTCTTTGGGCTGCAAACCACCGTGATAAAAACTACTGGAAATACCTTGGCTATTAAGATGTTTGCTGAAGAATTCGGTTTGTTTTCTATTACGAAGGTAAATAATGGCCGTTCCGGGGTATTTTTCCATCAGCCGAACCAATTGGTTGAGCTTATCACTCTCTTCAAAAACCTGGTACGAAAGATTATGTCTAGCGAACGATTTTTTAAAGATTTGTGGATCTTCAAGCTGAAGTTGGGAAATGGTATCTGTAAGAACTTCCGGGGTGGCAGTAGCCGTTAGTGCAATGGTAGGTACATAAGGATGTAATTCACGTAGAATTTGAAGGTTTTGATAGGCAGGTCGGAAGTCATTTCCCCACTGTGAGATACAATGGGCTTCATCTACCGCGATGAGATTCACCTGCATTTTTCGTATTGCTTCCTGAACCTGTTCCTGCTGAAGCCGTTCTGGGGAACAATACAGGAATTTATAATTTCCAAATAGCGCATTATCCAATAATGTGGTAAGTTCTTCCTGTGAAATCCCCCCAGTTAAGGACAATGCTTTAATACCTTTATCTTTAAGTGACGCCACTTGGTCATTCATTAAGGCGACTAATGGTGAAATAACGATGCAAATCCCTTCCATGATTAATGCAGGAATTTGAAAGCACAATGATTTTCCACCACCAGTGGGCAATAATGCTACTGTATCCTGCCCTTGCAGCACAGATTGTATAATTTCCTCCTGTAGAGGCCTAAAATCTTGATGTCCCCAATATTGATATAGTATGGATACCGGATCTTTCAAAAGTGCTTTGCTAATTTTTGTAAAATGAAATCGCAGCGATAGCGAATACTACCCACAGGTACGTGATGCACCTCATAGCCAAAAGACTGGTACCCCTTGTGTAGGTATTTGAAAATAATTTCGGCTTGCTGAAAAGATTCATACCGTTCGTTATCCTGTTGATAGATGTCTTCCCAGGGTGGCAGTAAAAAAATAGCATCATAGCGGTTTTCCGTACAAGTATCGGTAAATTTATTGGGATAGTCCGTTCCAAGGTAATCCATATAGGCCGTCACATCTGGGAGTCCGCGGTCATAGAATAGAAAGGGAGGAGGATACTCTTTTGCTTGATGAAATTGTTGCAAGCGCCCCTCCAATAGCTTTTCACTGAATAATATAGGAGATTCCAAAAACAATTGTGCAATTCCCTCTTCCTGTGCTTTTTTTGTTACCTCTCTGGAGATTTCGGGAAGGATGGGATGCCCTTCTTCTTTAAAAGCATCAATGAGTGATGTCTTTCCAGATCCGGGTCCGCCCGTTATGACAATTCTTTTGGTTTCCAAACGTTAGTAATTTATACAAAATTAGTGAATACTGCTATCTTGCCGTATCTTTGTAAAAAGAATCTTGTAAGCTATGGAAAACGAAGAAACAAAGGAGAAAGAATTTTATGAACGGTTGACGGTTCAACTGGAACAAGATAGTACTTGGCCTTCCCCTTATTTGTACAAATTTATCGTTCCGGCTAGTTTGGAGAAAATTTCAGAGATTGAAGCTATTTTCAATGATATGGGGGCTGAGGTACAAACGAGGGATTCCTCTAAGGGAAATTTCACTAGTATTTCGGTTCGTGTCGTAATGGAATCCCCCAGTGCCGTAGTTGAAAAATATCAGGAAGTTTCCAAAGTGGAGGGAGTGATTTCCCTTTAAATTTATTATTTTGCAATTCCTTTCAGAAAGGAACCCTTTTCCAAATACCTTATTATTTTGATTGAAAATATTGAATACAATACAGAGCGTCCACGTTTAATTATTCCCGAATATGGAAGGCATATCCAAAAAATGGTGGATCATGCCCTTTCCATGGAAGACCGTGAAGAACGTAATAAATGTGCAAAAAGCATTATTGCCGTCATGGGTAATTTAAATCCACACCTTCGGGATGTGCCAGATTTCCAGCATAAATTGTGGGATCAACTTTTTATCATTTCAGATTTTCAACTGGATGTTGATTCTCCATACCCCAAACCTTCCAGGGAGGAGCTGGCAGAACGTCCAGGATCTCTTCCTTATCCTCAGAATCATCCAAAATATCGTTTTTACGGAAACAATATTAAGCGAATGATTGATGTGGCGAACACTTGGGAGGATGGTGATAAAAAAGAGGGACTTATCCTTACCATTGCAAATCATATGAAAAAGAGTTTCCTGAATTGGAACAAGGACACGGTGGATGATGCGGTGATTTTCCAACATTTGTATGAACTTTCCGGAGGTAAAATCAATTTAAAGAATAGTGATGAAGACCTCACAGATTCCCAAAATCTGATGAAAAACAAAAAGCGCTACAAAAAGAACAATAACAAAAGCAACAACAAAGGTAGAAACCGAAAGCGACACTAAACCTCAAATCCTCCAACTGCTATGGGAACTTTTCAAATTGAAGGCGGACATCCTTTAAAGGGAGAAATTCGTCCACAGGGAGCCAAAAACGAAGCCCTTCAAATTCTTTGTGCCGTACTTTTAACACCAGACGAAGTCATTCTTGAAAACATCCCAGATATTGTGGATGTGAATAAATTGATTACCATTTTAGGCAATTTAGGGGTAAAAATTCAAAAGTTGGGACCTGGAAAGTATAAGTTCCGTGCAGATGATATTCATTTGGAATATTTAGAGTCTGAACTTTTTAAAAAGGAAGGCAGTTCACTTCGTGGTTCCATTATGATTGTTGGGCCGTTGTTGGCACGCTTCGAAAAAGGATATATTCCAAGACCTGGCGGCGATAAAATTGGCCGAAGAAGATTGGATACCCACTTTGAAGGGTTTATCAAATTAGGCGCTACTTTCAGATATAACAAGGAAGAGCGTTTCTACGGCGTGGAAGCTCCAAATGGGCTCCTAGGCACCTATATGCTTTTAGACCAAGCTTCTGTGACGGGAACTGCTAATATTGTCATGGCTGCTGTACTTGCCAAAGGAACTACTACCATATACAATGCTGCCTGTGAACCCTATTTGCAACAGCTATGTAAAATGCTGAATGCCATGGGAGCAAAAATTAGTGGGGTAGGCTCTAATTTATTGATTATTGAGGGTGTTGATTCATTAGGCGGGTGTACCCATAGAATCCTACCTGATATGATTGAAATTGGGAGTTGGATTGGGCTGGCAGCAATGACCAAAAGTGAAATTACCATTAAGGATGTAAGCTGGGATGATTTGGGTATTATTCCAGATACGTTTCGAAAGCTGGGTATCACCCTAGAGCGAAAAGGGGATGATATCTATATTCCTTCGCATTCAGAATATTGTATTCAAAGTGATATGGATGGTTCCATACTCACAATTTCCGATGCTCCATGGCCAGGTTTTACGCCAGATTTATTGAGTATTGTATTGGTTACTTGTACGCAGGCGAAGGGAAGCGTGCTCATTCATCAAAAAATGTTTGAGAGTAGATTATTCTTCGTTGATAAGCTAATTGACATGGGGGCTAAAATTATTCTTTGTGATCCTCATAGGGCAACTGTTATTGGTCATAACTTTCAATCAAAATTGAAGGCTACTACCATGGTTTCGCCAGACATACGAGCAGGAATATCTTTATTGATTGCTGCATTGTCTGCGAAGGGTACCAGTACCATTCACAATATTGAACAGATTGATAGGGGGTATGAAAATATTGACTCCAGACTTAGGGCGATAGGCGCAAAAATTACCCGTTTGGATTAAGCCTTTTTCTGTTTATTGATTTCATCCTGAAGCTTTCTTCTAAGTTGTTGCTCACGCTCCAATGACCGTTGGCGATGCCCTTCAAATTCTGCTTCGGTTTCAGATAATTTTTCCCGTGCTTCCTTACTTGCACGAATACCATTTCGTTGACGGCTGAAAAAATAAAGCGTTAAGAGAAGTGCTAATGCGATGATAGTCCACAAAATAGCATTGTAGGTAGATTTGCTCAAAAGTATTCCGAAAAGGTAAATCCCATCTACCTTCTTTTTTGAAACGGCCAATGCCTCTTCGGTAGTTCTTACCTTTTGCTGAAGGGAATCTATACTCGTCTCTAAAGAATTAATATTGCTTTGTTGTGTATCTATAGTATTCCGAAGTGCGGAAATACTATCATTTACCTGTTGTTTAAGGGAGTTCAGTTTGTGGATTTTCACCACTTTATAGTCTTGGTAGCGGTTGGAGTTTTCAATTACATCTGTAAATTGTTCCTCAAGGCTTTCTTGTGTCCAACCCATAAATGGGAAGCTTACTAATGCCACACAGATAAAAAGTATTTTACGGTGGTTCATGGTTTGGGGATTGTTAAGTATTAATTTGCCGCAACATTAAAAAAATATACGGAGAGCACCCAATGCTTGATTGAGTTTATCATTTATTTAACAAGCGCTAAACTATCTGAATAACAGAAGCTCAAAGCACCCGAAGGACACTTCTTTATTTGTTCAATAACTTTAATTGTTTCGGCAGCTTCCAAATCAATCCATGGAATGACACAATTGCGGAAGACTTCTGAAAGTTCTTTGCAACAACGCTCAGAATGTTGACAAAGTTTGGGCTCATACTGTACGGTAATTTCTCCATTAGAGAAGGTATTACTGTTTACATCCATAAGGCATTAATTTGGGGGTTTGGTGTACTTTCATAGGTTAAATCATCGTTAAATATATATAAATTATCGATTAAATACCTAATCAACGGAAAATTCTTACAAATTATTGTACCGCTGATTTATAAGTATTTAGGCATCGTTCACGGGCCTTTTTGTGGTCTACCATTTTTTCGGGATAGGAATCACTATCAACCTCTGGAACCCATTTTTTTATATACTTTCGGTCTTTATCAAATTTTTCAATTTGTGTAGTAGGATTGAAAATCCTGAAATATGGGGCTGCATCCACCCCACTTCCAGCAACCCATTGCCAGTTTCCCACATTGCTGGACATTTCATAGTCCAGTAACTTTTCGGCAAAGTAAGCTTCTCCCCAGCGCCAATCTATGAGTAAATGCTTACAAAGAAAACTACCCACAATCATTCGCACTCGGTTGTGCATAAATCCAGTTTCATTCAACTCCCGCATTCCTGCATCTACCAAAGGATAACCTGTTTCGCCTTTTTTCCATTTTTCAAACTCAGATTCTTTGTTTCGCCATTCAATGCGATCATATTTAGCCCGAAACGCATTATTTACGGTTTCTGGATAATGCCATAAAATTTGCATAAAAAATTCACGCCAGATAAGTTCTTTCAAGAATGTTTGATCTTTTACTTCAGTAGCTTTTTTGACCAAACTTCTAATACCAATCGTTCCAAAGCGCAGGTGAGGGGATAGATGAGAAGTTCCAGGACTTTTTGCTGGGTAGTTTCGGGTGTCTTTATAATTTTTTAAGGTTTCTTCGGAAATGTTATAATCTGGAACCTTAATGGAAGAGCGTTCAAATCCTATATCGCCAAGGGTAAGATTGGAAAGTCTGGAATGTTGATAAAGTTGCTTCCATTTAGAAGAAGGGTCATACACCTTAAAATTATCCAATTTTTTGAAGTTGTCAAGCCATTTTTTGCTGTAGGGGGTATAGACCACATAGGGGTCACCATCATCCTTTACTACTTCATCTTTTTCGAAAATTACTTGATCCTTGAAAGTATGGAACCCAATATTTTTTTCGGCCAGAAAATCTTTTATGTTTTGATCCCGTTCTTTGGCATAGGGCTCATAATCATGATTGGTGATAACATTCTGTATGTTGAATTCTGAAATGATTTCTGAAAAAACTTTTTGTGGGGTACCGTGATAGATGGCAATACTGCTTCCGTGTTCCTGAAGCTCATTTCGAAGTTCCTGAAGGGTATCATGAATAAAGGTCACCCTTGCATCGTCTTTTGGGAGTGAATCTAAAATTTCAGTATCAAAAATAAATATGGGCATTACGGCATGCTTTCCACATAGGGCTTTATAAAAACCCCTATTATCATGAAGACGAAGATCCCTTCGGAACCAAAATACGTTTAACTTTTCTGCCATTTATGATATATTCAATGTTGACATTCCACCGTCCACGCCCAGCACTTGTCCGGTAATCCAAGAAGACTGATCACTCAATAAAAAGGCGGCAGTTTGTGCAATATCCTTTGCATTTCCAACACGTTTCAAAGGATGCCTATCTCCCATTTTCTTAACTTTTTCATCCGAAGATAAGAGTTTTGAAGCCAATGGGGTATCGGTCAAGGAAGGAGCAATAACATTCACTCTAAAATTAGGTGCATATTCTGCGGCAAGTGCTTTCGCAAATCCTTCTATGGCCCCTTTAGCGGCTACCACGCTAGTATGAAAGGGCATCCCTACTTGAACTGCCACGGTACTGAAGAATACCAGGCTTGCTAGTTCAGCATTTTTTAATTTGGGCAATAATGCATGCACTACTTTTACCAAAGAGAGAAAATTAAGGTTTAAATCTTCGGAAAATTGTGAGGTAGACAACATCTTAAAAGGCTTGAGATTAATACTTCCGGGGCAGTATACGAGTCCGTCTAGGGCATCTGGAAGATCTAATGCGGAAGCATCGTCATTCAAAGCATCGAATGCTAAATAAGTACATCCATCAGGAATATTTTCGGAAGATCTTGCTGCAATGAATACGTTGTGGTTTTTAGTAAGTAGGTTGGTGATTTCATGACCAATGCCATAGGAACCACCAATAAGTAGTATATTTTTCATATTATTTTTGTTTGTATTTCCCAAAAAGCTCAGTTAGTTTCTCTTCTCGGTATTGGAAAATTTCTTTAAGTTTCGGTTTCACCAACCATGGGTGTGCTAATTGCCCTATCCATCCAAACGGTAGTTTATAATGGATCATGTCTTCCATTTTCACACCACCTTCAACTTCCGTAAGGAAATGTTTATGATGCCAGAGAGCATAGGGCCCAAAGCGTTGTTCGTCTACAAAGTATTGATTAGGAACTATATGAGTAATTTCAGTAACCCATTTAGTTTTGATACCCAAAACAGGGGTCACAATGTACTGTATAATTTGGCCAGGATACATCGCTCTTTCATTTCCAGATAGGATGTCAAAGCCCATATAATCTGGAGTAATGGTTTTAAGATTGTTTGGATTTGAAAGAAAATCCCATGCCTCGTCAATGGTGATGGGTAAATATTGCGTTGCCTCTAAAGAATATATTTTCACGGAGATTATTTCCGTAAATATACAGATTGTTTAAGTTTAATTAAAAATGATTAAACATTATTTAACAAATTTTACTTTCTGTACACGAAAGAATTGTTATTCATGGTTTTAAGTCGGTACAATCGTACAGGCGGCTTTTGGACTTTCTCCTTTCTTCTGAAGATGATTTTTAGATAATTCAGCATTTTTTTATTTTAAAAATAATATGAATTTCTTTAAGTATAGTACTGTAAATTAAAGATTAACCAATAATTAGCACTTTCTAAACCTTTTCTTTTTAATTCTTCAATTTAGCGTATGGTTTTTAAGGTTTTGTTAACTAAAAACACCTCGTTAGCATAGTATCTTCGTAGAGTAATTAATTAAACAAATATTTCGACGATGAAAAAAGTATTCCTCTTTGTTTGTGTAGCGCTTATTAGTTCAGTAGGTTTTGCACAAATTGAAACCCCACAGCCAAGCCCCTTTCAGAAAATTGAACAAAAAGTAGGTCTTACCAATGTAACCTTGGAATATTCCAGACCTTCCATGAAAGGAAGAAAAATCTTTGGTGGATTGGTTCCTTATGACAAATTATGGAGAACAGGTGCCAACCAAAACACCAAAGTTACATTTAGTGATGATGTAATGATTGGTAGCACAACATTAAAGGCTGGGTCTTATGCAATTTATACCAAACCAGGTCAGCAAAATTGGGAAGTATATTTTTATACAGATACCAATAACTGGGGTAACCCTCAGGAATGGGATGAGAGTAAAGTGGCTGCTGCCATACAAACCCAGTCCTTTCCTATGCCTATGGGCGTAGAAACTTTTACTATGAGTTTTGATGATGTAAAGCATGATGGAGCCAGTATTGGGATCATTTGGGAAAACACCTATGTTGGAATTCCTTTTTCTGTACCAACAGATGCCAAAGTAACTTCCAATATTCAAAAAGTAATGGGTGGGCCTTCCTCTGGTGATTACTATAATGCTGCAGTATATTACCTATCAGCCGATAAGGATATTGATAAGGCAAAAATGTGGATTGACAAAGCCATTGAGATGAGTGATAGACCAGCTTTTTGGTATTACCGTCAGAAGTCATTGATTTATGCTAAATCTGGTGATCGTAAAGGTGCAATTGATGCCGCTAAAAAATCATTGGAGCTGGCTCAAGCTGCTGGAAATGATGATTATGTAGCCTTGAACAAAAAATCCCTTGCAGAGTGGGGGGCTAAATAGTCTTAGAAACAATATATATAAAAAACGCCTTCGTCAAGAGGCGTTTTTTTTATGAAACAACTTTAGTGATTTCATTTCTAAATTGAGAAGGAGTTTTACCTGTAAAGTCCTTAAACTTTTTATTGAAATGGGAAAAGTTGTTAAAACCACTTTCAAAACAAATATCGGTAATGCTCAAATGTTTTTCGGCGAGAAGTTTAGAAGCATGAACCAATCTATATTCATTCACAAACTGCGTAAATGTTTTCCCGGTTTTGTTTTTAAAATACCTACTGAAGGCTTGGGGGGTCATGCTCACTTTATCTGAAATTTCATCCAAGGAAATATGTTGTTTAAAATTTGCTCCTACAAAACTGTAGATACTATCCAACCGTTCTGTGTCCTGTGGCCGGGATTCAAGTGTCACATTTTCGGCATTGAGCAACATATAGTCATCTGTTTCTGCCAATTCCTTTAAAATTTCCAGAAACCCGATAAGTCGGTCAAAATTGGAAAGCCCCAATAACGCTTCAATCTTTGGGCCGATGGTATTTTTAATTGCTTCATCAAAGACGATTCCCTGTTTACTTCGGTTTAGTAATCTTTTCACGGAAACCATTTCGGGGGCTTCAAAAAAATCTTCCCCAAGGAAATCTTCCCGTACCTGAATGACTACCTCACTTTTATTTTCAGTAAAATGGTCTGTAAAACCAAAATGGGGGAGGTTGGCTCCAATAAAAATGAGGTCACCATCATTATAATAGGAAATATGATTGCCAACATGTCTTTTTCCACTTCCTCCATTCACATAGACAATTTCCATTTCTGGATGGTAATGCCAAGAAGCGGGATTCTCATCATTAAAAGCCTTGAAGTTGTTCACCGAAAGGGAACTTCCAAATGAAGGTTCTATAGATTCAAATAAGGGCTTTTTCATTCGTATTTATTATGCTTTCATTCAAAAATACAACAGCCAGCATAATCCTGTCTATGCAAATTTAACCTAAATATATGCTATTTTAACATTTAACTATAATTAACAGTAAAATAGCGTTAAAATACCACACATATTGGCAAATAGCGTAGGAGTATAGGTTTACTATTTGCCGCATCTTTGTATTGTTCAATAATTAAAAACTAAAAAATTATGAAAACAGTAAAAAACATCTTATTCATTGGATTAGTTACCCTATCCATGGTAAGTTTCGCAAATAATGAGAGAATTACCAATAAAGAGGGCAATGTAACAATCACCCAAAACAGTTCCCAGGTAGAAGTTTCTGTATTGAATACAGAGAACGCTAAGTACCAATTGTTCATTTATAGTGAAAATGGGGACTTGGTTTTCAAAGGAACCCTTGGAAAAGAGGTTAGTTTAGGGAAAGCATTCGACTTTAAGACTGCAGAAAATGGAGTGTATACTTTTAAAGTAGTTTCCAATACTGGAGCAAAAGTTGAGAAAGAGGTTAAAATCGGTTAATTGGATTTTAATTTTTGGTCGTTAGGAAAGGGCAGCTTCGGCTGCCCTTTTTATTTTGGATATCGGTAATGACCAATAATTTCGTAGCGAAATAGGCAATCTTCCAACACCTGTCCCCCTCCAATGTTGTGAACGATCAAAGGTCTTTTGCCATCTGCCGCAAAACGATCTACAACCAATCCTATATGCATGAGCCCATTGCCCAGATTCCAGCTTACAATATCACCAGCCTCATAATCATCTACTTTCCTACTTATTGGTTTTTCGTGCCCGTGCCTTTTGAAAAAGACCATCAAATTAGGCACCCTACGATGATCAATATTTGTATCTGGTCTTGTTAACCCCCAATTCTTGGGATATATGGAAAAATGTGACAGCATGTCTTTATGCACTTCTTTTTGTAAATCAATTCCCAATTTCCGATAGGCTCTTATTACTACATCTGTACACACTCCTTTGTCATTGGGGACATCCCCATTGGGATAGGGAATGGAAAAATAACTTGGGTCATAGGTTACTTCATCAAGCGTGAGCTCTAAGGCAGCATCCGAAAGACATGCCGAGGTGACTTCGGTTTGCGAAGTACCCACATACCATATGCTTAAGAAAAGTAAGAGTAAATAGTGTTTCATCATTCATTCAACTATGCAATGAAAACGATGAAACTGGGCTCCTTAGTGTTTTACACCACTGAAAATCTAGGGTTTACCTTCAAATCCTTCGCCGTCAAAATCACCGCCATCTCCACGATTTCCTCGCTGACGCTCCTTTTGCTGATTGAATCTGTAGGTAAAAGTAAGGTTGATTTGTCGTTCCCTCCATTGAAATTCACTATCACTAATAAAATTAGAAGTTTCGGTGAGTGACCTTCTTTTTCGGGAGTTGAAGAGATCCCGCACATTTAAACCAATCGTTCCGTTATCCCCAATAATATCTTTACTGAAAGCTAAATCTACGGAAGCAATTCCTTCGGTTTCTGTTTGGGCATTATTACGTGGGCCTCGATAGAATACATTGGTCTGCCAGTCAATTTTAGCCGGTAAGGTAACTTTGGCACTTCCACGGGTAAACCAACTCGTGTTTTTTGCCCCATAATCTACATTATTGAATACGCCTTCGGTTTCAAATTGAAAGAAATTAAAACTTCCATTTAACCGAAGCCATTTCAAAGGATTATATAGTACCCCTGCTTCAAAACCAATTCGCTGATTGGTAGAAAGGTTAATTGGGATGGTTCTAATAATTGGGATTCCGTTAGGCGTTTCGAGCCCCGTATCCTCCTGAACTCTTTCAAAGGCATCTGTTTCATACTGATAATAGACAGAAGTGGTAAGGGTAAGGTCTTTCCATCGCTTCAAATATCCCAAATCAAAGGCACTTGCATAGGCGGGATTTAAGTTGGGGTTTCCTTGAAATACGTTCGCTTCACTGGATCTGGAAGGAAACGGATTTACAAACCAGCTTCTGGGGCGGTTGATTCTTCGGTTGTAGCCTAGGGAGATGTTTTCCCGCTCACCCAATTCATACACTAAATTTACAGTAGGGAAGAGGCCTAGAAAATTTTTATCGAAATCAATATTCAAATTATTCTGTGTGGTTGAAGTAACATCGGTAGCCGTTACTTCTCCTTTCAATTGAGTATTTTCCAGTCGTAATCCCAAAAGAAAGGAAAACTTGCCAAATTTATTTCCGTATTGGGTGTAGGCTGCCAATACATTTTCTGAAAAATCGAACGTATTGGAAAGACTGTCATTTCTTACAAAATTTCCGCCAGTTGTGAGTTGTTCCCTTAAAAGATAATCTGTGACTGTGTTTTCCAGGTTGGCCCTAAATCCAGCTTCAAATTGTGCGTTTTCCCCAATGGGCAATACGTAATCGGCTTGGATAAGGTATTCGGTATTGTCTTCTGTTTCAATAATATTTTCAGCGGGCAGCTCTTCGTTTACTGGGAAGGTATTGAATTCTTCAATAAAGGAAGTTTGGGTTTCGGTTCCTTTTTCCCATTGGAAATCGGCTGTTAATTTTTCACCATCGTTCTTAAAATTATTGACATAATTTAAGGAGAACTGAAGATTCTCATCATCTTCGGTTTCGGTTTCATTCCTATTTCGGGTGACAGCCAAGACACTGCTCGCGTCAAATTCATCGGTAACATTGGTGGTTAGATCTTCATCATCGCTCATTCGGTAGAAAACAGATCCCGTAATGGAAGAATTTTCAGTAAGGAAATATTCCATCCCCAGATTTGTATTAAACCCTTGGCGCTGGCGATCATACTTTCGGTCTTCAATTACCAAAGGATTTTCAACTGAAGAAGAAAGGTAAGTGTTCCTGAAGTTTGCATTTCCAGGGGTTTCGTTATAGCGTACACCTGTAGTATTAAAAATATTGAACTTATCGGTTCGAATATTAATATTCCCTGTCACCGAGCTTCCCAGGGGATGGATAAAACTTGTTTGTACAGATCCATTTAACCCTAGGGTTTTTTCTTTCCGAAGGATGATATTCAAAATCCCTGCGGTTCCTTCTGCATCATAGCGGGCAGAAGGGGAGGTGATGACTTCAACGCGTTCAATAGCTTCAGCGGGTAGCTGTCTAAGTGCATCCGTATCACCAAACCCTGCAATTGCCGAAGGTTTACCATTAATAAGAATACGCACGTTTTCGTTTCCACGTAGTGCGATGGCTCCGTCCACATCAACCGTTACGGAAGGCACATTGTTTAATGCATCACTCACGGTGGCCCCACCAGTGGTCAAATCTTTTCCAATATTATATACTTTTTTGTCCAGGCGAATTTGTACTTCTGTTGTTTCAGCACGAACCACCACTTGCTCCAAACTTTCCGTATTTAGGGCAAGATACACGGTAGGAAGGGTCGTATTTTTAGTGAGGCGCTGATTGGGAACTTCTTTGGTTTCGTAGGAGATGAATTCATATTTTACGGTATAAATACCTGCCGGTACTTCAATACTAAATTTTCCATTTAAATCGGTTACACCTCCCGTTGCTATCTTTCCATTTGGGTCTATAAACGATACCGTAGCGTATTCCAGCGGGTAGTCTGTACCTTGTTCCAAAATAGTACCAGAGACGGTAATAGGGCTGTTTCCGCGCTGACTGAAAACTATGGAAGTGGTAAGTAAGAGTAGGAGGTAGAGGTAATTTCGCATGGTTATTTTAGCAATTTTGACTACGAAAATAACCTTCAGTTTAAGCAATAAGTGCCAATATTCTGTTAAACTTTCTACAGGATTTCCTTAACGGAAATAGGGGGTCTTCCAATTTTGGCCTTCCCGTTTTTGACCACGATAGGGCGTTCTATGAGTTTCGGATTTTGGTGCATGATGGCAATGAGTTCTTCTTCGGAAAATGACTTGCCTTTAAATTGTTCTTTCCAAAGGCTTTCACCTTTCCGAATGAGTTCCATTGGTTTTAGTTGTAATTGTTTGAGTAGCTGTTTTAAATGGGCCTCCGAAGGTGGATCTTCCAAATACTTTACAATTTTTACATTTTCTCCAGTATCTTCCAAAAGTTGCAAGGTTTCCCTTGATTTTCGGCAACGCGGATTATGATAAATAGTGGTCATGGATTAACTCTTTTGTTTGGAATACACCCTATCCAATATTTTTTGGGTTTCCGAAAGCGACTTAAAAACTTCAAAGTTTTTGCCTTGGGTTCGTTGTGCCCCCATAGCGTTCCCAAATTGAGCGGCTTTTATGAAATCACTTGGATGATCTAACAGGCTATAGGCAATACCTCCCGCAAAGGAATCACCACAACCGGTAGTATCTACCACATGGGAGACCGGAACCGACGGTACCAACTCTTGATGCAACATTCCATTTTGTAGGGTATAAACCATTACGCCTTTTTCATCCAAAGTAACATATAAGGCCTTGAGCCCATGCTGAAGGCAGTATTCCGCAAATTTTGGAAGTTGCGCATCTTCAATTTCCTCGTTTTCCTTAAGGTCCTCCAATGCATATTCTTTTTGAAACCAACTACAATTGGCTTCTTCCCGGTTCATTTTAAGCACATCGATGTAGGGAAGCCAAAGATCGCGATCTACCCAGAATTTGGTAACGCGTTCACCTTTTACCGTAAGCGCGGTAGTAGGGCCGTGGGCATCAAACACAATAGAAGCATTACTATGTTTTTTTATGTAGATAAGGGTTTCCAGAGGCACTTCAAAATCGGTTACCGGAACACAAACAAAAACTTCACAATCCAGTAATGGAGCTACATCTTCTGGCATGATGGGTTTCATAAAAGCTGTCTGGGTTTCCAGTCTTTTGTTTTGATCAACAAATTTGAGCTGAATTACGTCGCCTTGGTCTGCTTCGGAAGAAATATGTTGGGTATGAATATTTTTATAGGGTTCAAAAAGTGCTTTAATACCCTCTTCATCCTGTTTTCTGATGTGGGTAACGGGATAGATTTCCCCTTTGTCTCCCAGTAAATTTGAAATCGCAATAGCGGTGTGGGTTGCACAACCGTATTTTTGGATGATTTCATTATTATGTGTAATAATATAGTCTCTTGGGATAGGCCCTAAGACAGCAATCTTATGATTTTTCATTTGTAGTCTTTCGGTAGATATGAATTCTGAAAATACAAAATTCCTTTACAATATTCTTAAAAAAGTTGTTTAAAAATAAGATTCTCCTATTTATCGCTCAAAAAATTATGCATCCCATAATGAAACCTTTTTTTCTTGAAGTTGTGCTTTCAGGGTTTCGGCATTTGAAAAATGGATGGCCTTCATTCCAATGTTTTCCGCTCCTTTCACATTGGGAAGGCTATCATCTATGAACAAGGCGTTTTCAGGATTAATTTGAAATCTATTGCATAATAACTCATAGATTTGGGTTGAGGGCTTACGTATGCCTTCATCACCGCTTACCAAAATTCCTTCAAACCATTGTAGCCATGGGAATTTTTTTAACGCTTTAGGAAACGTTTCCCCACTCCAATTGGTAAGGGCATATATTCTGTAGTTTGGATGTTCAATTGCTTTTTGTAGAATTTCCAAAGTATCTTCATGTGCATATCCCAACATTTCTTCCCATCGCCCATAGTACATTTCAATGAGTGATTTGTATTCGGGGAATAATTCAATCCGTTCTTGGGTTGCTTTTGCAATGGGGTAGCCTGCATCTTGGTTCATGTTCCAGCTCCAAGAACAGATGTGATTCAGGAACCAATCCATTTTTTCTCGGTTTCCACGAAATTCCTTCAGAAAAACATATTCTGGGTTCCAATCTATGAGGACCCCTCCAAGGTCAAAAACCAGGGTGTCTATTTTGGACATAGGCTACTTATCACTTTTATACCAATCTAATTGAGTAACGATAATTTGATCATTACCTGCATTCACTAAATCCTTGAATTTTCCTACATCACTAAGTCCTTCGGTGCCCCTATAATGATATGGGTACACAATTTTCGGTTGAAATTCCAACACAGCTTCTGCAGCACTTTCTACCGTCATGGTATAAGGAAGGTTCATGCACACAAACGCCAGATCAATATTTTCAAGTGCCCGCATTTCTGGGATATCTTCTGTGTCCCCTGAAATATATACCCTGCGGTTTTCTCCTTCAATGACATACCCATTACCACGTCCTTTTTCATGAAATTTGAGCGCCTCTTCCCGAAGATTGTACATGGGTATCGCTTTAATTGTAAAATCCAGTGATGTTGCTGCATCGCCATTATTCAATACATTAACCTGAGGGATTAAATCCTCTGGTAATTTATCTGCCACTGCTTGTGGAGCTATGATTATGGTTTGGGGAGTAAGTACTGCTTGTACTGTTTCAACATTTAGGTGATCTCCATGGATATCTGTGATTAATATAAGATCTGGATTCTTGTAATTAGAAAAAAGATCGCCACCACCCACTGGATCAACATAAACAGTATTTCCATTCCAGGTAAGCACCATAGTTGCATGGGAAATGGGATTTATTTTAAATCCTTTTGGATTCTCCTTTTGAATAGTATCTGCTGTTTGCTCTTTGTTGGTGGTTTCTGTTTTGGGTTCTTTTTTATCATTTTTACAGCCTACTAAAATGAAGGCAAACAAAAGGATAGTAAGTTTTGTTTTCATGATTTTTCTTTAAATATACGGTGTTTTTGCACGGGAATCAACTATTTCCATGAATGCAGCTATTTTGAAATTACATCACTGATAAGTGTCGCCAATGCTTTCCCAACTTGATTTTCATGCAGCTCAAATGCAGGGGCTCCTTCACAGAGGTGAATGTAGGCCAGATGTTTCCGCTTTGCAAAAAAACGAATGTATTGCCTTGCTTGCTCCAATGAAAGACCGGTGGGGCTTTGGGCGCTGCTTCCCATTCCGGCAATGACATCTAAGTCTAATTCTATTCCAAGGGGTTGTCCAGCTACTTTTTTGTGGGCTGTTTCCAACGCTTCTTCAAAAGTTGGTTGCCCTTCCAAAATACTTTCCAATAGAAGATAGGTGATGGAGCTTTTCAATTCGTTCATTTTCTCAAAAATATCTTCCGAAGTATAATTACGCTGTAACCCCAAGATAACATACTGATGTAAATAACCATCTTCAAAAGCGTAGGAGAATCCGTTTCCACTATGACGGTGCTCCAAAGACCTAAAATCTGAATGCGCATCTAGATTGACACAGTTAATGGGCTGGTCAAAAGCCAAGGAGGTACCTTTTAAATTTCCGTAGCTATTATTATGCCCACCACCAATAATGATGGGTATTTTGTTGAGGGTAACAATCTGTTGGACAACCGAAGTTACTTTCTCATCTATTTCTTTAATTAGGCTCCCAATTTTCGTTGTGTAAAACGGATCGTCAACCTCTAAGGATTGGATGTCCATCATTGCTGCTTTGCAATCTATCTCACCAAGGAGGACTACATTTTCCGGTTGCGTAAACGAATTTGCCTGAATATTACAAAGAGCGTCCAAACATGCGTTCCATGCCTTGGCTGCCCCAGGCCTACCATAATTGGCGCGTACCCCAATATCTTCAGGGATTCCGAAAATGACGTATTTTGAATCACGCTCCTTTAATTCCTGCCAGTTATTTACAACCCCAACTTTCTCACCAAATTTCTCTTCGCCCCAGCGCCAACGGGTATGTTGCTTCAATTTTTCGCGGTTGTAAAATAAAAGATGACTCATAAAGGCTTGCCGTTTAAAATAACTTGTTTGATATGGTTACTTCCAAAGGCATACGGAAGGTATCCATAGGAGGGAATAGGCTTCGTAATGATGAGGTTGGCTACTTTTCCTTTGGTAATGCTTCCGTGGGTCTTACTTAGCCCCATAGCATAAGCAGCGTTAATCGTTGCTGCGTGAATGGCTTCTTCGGGGGTAAGTTTCATTTTAATGCAAGCTGCGGCCACCACAAAATTCATATTACCTGTTGGGGATGACCCCGGATTATAATCTGTGGCAAGCGCTAGCGGAAGCCCAGCATCAATAATTTGTCTCCCTGGAGTATACGGAATACTCAAAAAGAAGGAACATGCCGGAAGCGCAACGGGCATGGTTTCAGACCCTTGCAATGCTTTGATATCGGTCTCTTCCATGATTTCCAAATGGTCTACACTTAGGGCATTGTGTTTTACGCCAGCAGCGACCCCACCTAAAGAGGTAAACTGATTTACATGAATTTTAGGGGTTAATTGATATTTGGCTCCTTCGGAAAGTAGGAAATCTGTATCGGCTACAGAGAAATACCCTTCTTCGCAAAAGATGTCGATATAATCTGCTAGCTGTTCCTCTGCGATCTTCGGAAGCATTTCATGTACTATTAATTCTAGATATCCTTGCCTGTTGTTTTTGTAAGAAGCTGGGATGGCATGTGCTCCCAAGAAGGTAGTTTTGATGGCAACTGGATAATTTTCGCCTAATTTTTTCGCCACCCGAAGCATTTTAAGTTCGGCTTCGGTTGTAAGTCCGTAGCCACTTTTTATTTCCACGGCACCCGTACCCATTGCCATGATTTCTTCCAGACGCCCTGCGGCTTGTTGGTATAATTCTACTTCGGAAGTTTCCTGGAGTTTTTTGGCACTATTCAATATACCGCCACCTTTTTCAGCAATCTTCTGATAGGTAAGTCCGTGAATTCGATCTACAAATTCCTGTTCCCTATTCCCAGCATACACCAAATGGGTGTGACTATCGCACCAACTTGGCAATACGACAGAACCGGTACAATCTATTACCTGATCAAAATCACCAGAAGGTGGTTGGCCCATGGTTCCATACGTTTCAATAACTCCTTCGTTACATACCAACCAGGCATTTTTAAGAGTGGGAAGGGATTTCATTTCGGCACCCTGTAGTTTTTTTGGGGCATGCTCCCAAACTTGCAGTAGTTCCTGAATATTACTTAACAAAACTTTCATTACTCAAAGATAGCAAAGCTAAGGAGGATTTTATA
This sequence comes from uncultured Alteromonas sp., assembly GCA_964495885.1. Taxonomy (GTDB): domain Bacteria; phylum Bacteroidota; class Bacteroidia; order Flavobacteriales; family Flavobacteriaceae; genus PALG01. The sequence continues at coordinate 133,025 of CAZBWO010000006.1, forward strand.
CATTTATACCACTAAAAATTAGGTGATATGAAACCAAAAAAGATGGGTATCAATACGGTATGTACACATGTAGGGGAGCTCAAGGATGAACAATTTAAAGGGGCAATTTCCCCTTTGTACATGTCTAGTTCCTATGCATATGATGGAGTAGACGTGAAGCGATATCCCAGATATTTCAATACCCCCAATCAAGAAGCATTGGGCAGGAAAATTGCTGCTTTGGAGCATTGTGAGGCAGGAATGGTGTTTGGAAGCGGAATGGCCGCGGTAAGTACTTCGCTATTGGCTTTTTTACAACAAGGTGACCATGTTGTGGTACAAAAGACCATCTATGGTGGAACCTATAATTTTATCGTAGAGGAGTTTCCAAAATACGGCATTGCTTATAGTTTTACCGATGGATTTACCGAAGCAGATTTTGCACAGAAAATACAGTCCAATACCAAGGTTATTTTTGTGGAAACACCTTCCAATCCGTTGATGATGATTACCGATTTGGAAATGATTTCAAACCTTGCGTCACAGCATGATTTGGTTTCAATGATTGATAATACTTTTGCATCACCCATTAATCAAAATCCTGCCGATTTCGGAATAGACATTATGATTCATAGTGCTACGAAATACATGGGCGGACATAGTGATATTTGTGCAGGGGCCGTTGCGGCTTCCAAGGAGCATATTCAACGCATTTGGCATTTAGCTAAAAACACCGGAGGTAGTTTAAGTGACTATACCGTTTGGTTGTTGGAGCGAAGTATCAAAACCATGGGCATTAGGGTAAAAGCACAAAATAGGAATGCCAAGAAAGTGGCTAAATGGTTAGATGATCACCCTTTGGTAGATAAGGTATATTATCCTGGGTTAAAGTCGCACCCAGATCATGAATTGGCAAAAAAACAAATGCGTGGATATACGGGAATGCTCTCTTTTGAATTGATTCCCACTCTTGATGCCAAAAAATTTACTGAAGCCTTGCTGCTCATCAAGCCCTCCATGAGTTTGGCAGGGGTAGAATCTACCATTCTTTCCCCTACGCAAACCTCCCACGCATTATTGTCTACGGAAGAACGACAAAGGCAAGGAATTGCAGATGGCTTGCTTCGGCTTTCTGTGGGGATTGAAAACAGAAAGGATTTGATTACCGATTTGGCACAGGCCTTTGAAAAAATTGCGAAAAAAGAACTTTATACACCGTCATGATAAAACTGGATATTTTAGCGGTAGGGGCACACCCAGATGATGTGGAAATGAGCTGCGGGGCAACCTTGGCCAAAGAGATTGCTGCAGGGAAGAAGGTTGGGATTTTGGATCTCACCAGAGGGGAATTGGGAACAAGGGGAAGTGCTGAAATTAGAGATGAGGAAGCCAAAAAAGCTGCTGAAATTTTAGGTGTAACGGTTCGGGAGAATCTTGCTTTTACTGATGGTTTTTTTGTGAATGATAAAGCCCATCAATTGGAAGTGATTAAAATCCTTCGGAAGTATCGCCCCGAAATCGTGCTTTGCAATGCCATTGATGATCGACATATTGACCACGGAAAAGGAAGTGCCTTGGTTAGTGATGCTTGTTTTTTGAGCGGACTTCGGAAGTTGGCTACTTCCCTTGACGGGGAAAACCAAACTGAATGGCGCCCGAAGCATGTATATCACTACATTCAATGGAAGGAACTGGAACCAGATTTTGTCGTGGATGTAACTGGCTTTATGGATCAAAAATTGGAAGCTGTCTTTGCGTATGGAAGTCAGTTTTATGACAAAAACAGCAAAGAGCCAGACACTCCAATTTCTTCTAAGAACACCATGGAAAGCTTGCGCTACCGAAATAGAAACTTGGGTAGGCTTATTGGCACGGAATATGGGGAAGGGTTTACAGTGGAGCGTTATCCTGCGGTAAATTCGTTAAGTGATTTGATATAATTTTTTAAAAGTATTGTGCACAATATCAAATTCAATTATATTTGCACCCGCTCTTTTTCAGAAAAAGCGATATGGTGGTTGTAGCTCAGTTGGTTAGAGCGCCTGATTGTGGTTCAGGAGGTCGCCGGTTCGAACCCGGTCTTCCACCCAAAGTAAAGCCTTCAGCAGTAGTTGAAGGCTTTTTTTGTTGCTGTTTTCCACAAAAAAACCCTTCCGAAGAAGGGTCTATTTAAATACTTTCCGAGGTAATTATTTCAATTTGTCTGCGGTAATTCTTTCTTCCCTATTGGCTACTTCCCAAGCAGTTTGGAAAATGAGTTGGGCACGCTTGGCCATCAATTCATATTCAATTTTATCTGGGGTATCGGTGGGTTTGTGGTAATCTTCGTGCACTCCGTTAAAATAAAAGATAATAGGGATGTTGTGTTTTGCGAAGTTGTAATGATCACTTCTGTAATAAAAACGGTTGGGATCATTGTCATCATTATAGGTATAATCCAATTCCAAGCCAATGTACTCTTCGTTGATCATTTCTGAAAGGTCGTGCAAATCCTGACTTAGCTTATCACTTCCAATGAGGTAGATATAATTGGGAGTGTCTATTTTATCTGGGTCTATACGTCCAACCATATCAGTATTCAAATTACAAACGGTATTTTCTAGCGGAAAGAGGGGATGTTCTGTATAGTATTTAGAACCATATAGGCCAATTTCTTCTCCGGTAACGTGTAGGAATAAAATAGAACGCTTTGGTCCGTTACCATCTTGAACCGCTTTTTGGAAAGCTTCGGCGATTTCCAGGAGGCTTACTGTCCCGCTACCGTCATCATCTGCACCGTTGTAGACTTCATTCCCTTTGGTTCCCACATGGTCATAGTGGGCAGAAAGCACAATAATCTCATTGGGCTTTTCAGAACCGGGAATAAATGCAACCACATTTTCAGAATCACCATATTTGTTGGATCTTCCGAAATAAGAGGAAGGAATTTCCTGAAAATAATTATCGGCTCCCCGCGGTGCGATGATCCCTTGTTTCACATAAAAGTCCTTAAGGTATGTTGCAGCCATTTTTTGGCCTGGCTCACCAGTCATTCTGCCTTGCATTTTGTCATCGGCAAAGGTATACAAGTGCGTTTTTAAGTCTTCGGAAGTGATGGTATTGGCGTAATCTACGCGGCTCATCGTCTTGCTGTTGCCATCGGTTTGTCCTTTTGTACTGTTACAGGCAAGGGTTAGAAAAGCGAAGGAAGCAATAATTAAATATTTCATTTCAGTAGAATTAGGGAGTAAATATACTATTTCAAGGATTTCTATTTCTTAAAGATTTGCGAAAAATAGTCTTTTTTTTCGAAAACGATTTCGAAAAGTTACTTAGTACGATAATTCCCTTTGACTGAGTCTAAAATGTTAAAAATTAACATAAGCTTAGTTTTTCTTTTCCATACGGATTGTTATTTTTACAGCTTATGAGAATGACAACTCTTAAATATTTTTTCTCACTCTTAATGGTGTGCAGTTTAATGACGCCTACCATTACTCCTTTGGTAGCTGAAGACTGGTACAAAATGGTAATGTCCAGCAGCAATGAAGAGGAGAATAACCATAAACAGGAATCTGAAAAACTCTCCAAAGAGAAAGAACTGTTTGTATATCACGATGCACTTCTTTGGACGATGGATACAAATACTACTTCCGAATCCAATTTTAGGTATTTGGAACGCTTACTTAATATTACATTTGATATATTGAGTCCCCCTCCAGAAGTAAAGGTTTAGTTTCGAGTTCTTGAAATAAACTAACTTTTACATACATTATCATGTTTAAATATTTAAAAAACGATCTCCCTGCGAGTATCGTAGTCTTTTTTGTAGCACTCCCACTATGTCTGGGTATTGCACTTGCCAGTGGAGCACCTCTCTTCTCTGGACTCATCGCAGGAATTATTGGAGGAATTGTTGTTGGATCTTTTAGTGGTTCCCAAATTGGGGTGAGTGGCCCAGCAGCTGGTTTGGCGGCCATTGTTTTGGCAGCTATTTCCACCTTAGGTGGATATGAAAATTTTCTATTGGCAGTAGTTTTAGGAGGAGCCATTCAGTTATTGTTTGGATTTCTGAAGGCTGGAATTATAGGATATTATTTTCCGTCTTCAGTTATTAAGGGAATGCTAACAGGAATTGGAATCATTATTTTCTTGAAGCAGATTCCTCACTTCTTTGGCTACGATGCCGACCCTGAAGGCGACTTGGCCTTTATGCAGGTAGATGGTGAGAATACCTTTTCGGAACTCATAAATATGCTGGATTTTATTAGTCCGGGTGCCACGTTAATTGCTGTAGTAGGACTATTGATATTAATCCTTTGGGATCGTGTACTTACCAAAAAACATAAAATATTTCAATTGGTACAAGGACCTCTTGTAGCAGTAGTTTTAGGAATCTTCTATTATATTTTTACACAAGGAAGCTCCTGGGGAATTAGTGCACAACACTTGGTTTCTGTTCCTGTACCAGAAGATGCCAGTTCCTTTTTTGCACAGTTTACCTTCCCTAATTTTTCTGTAATTACCAATACAGATATTTGGGTAACCGCTTTTACCATTGCTTTGGTAGCTAGCTTGGAAACCTTGCTGTGTGTAGAGGCTACCGATAAATTAGACCCTCACAAAAGAGTTACCCCTACCAACAGGGAATTATTGGCACAGGGTACTGGAAACATTATTTCAGGAATGATTGGTGGTTTGCCAATTACCCAAGTAATTGTTAGAAGTTCTGCAAATATCCAGTCTGGCGGTCGCACAAAAATGTCTGCCATTATTCATGGGTTCTTCCTATTGATTGCCGTAGTGATCATCCCACGAATTATTAACATGATTCCACTTTCTGTATTGGCCGCGATCTTATTAATTGTAGGATATAAACTAGCGAAACCGTCACTGTTTAAGTCGATGTACCAAAAAGGATGGAAGCAGTTTGTTCCTTTTATTGTCACAGTTGTAGCTATTGTTTTCACTGACTTACTCATTGGAATTGGCCTCGGACTTGCAGTTGGAATTGCCGTGATATTGATTAAAAGCTATCAAAATTCTCACTTTTTGCACATTGAAGATAAAAGCAATGGGAAGCATAAGATTAAAATGACCTTGGCAGAAGAGGTAACCTTCTTCAATAAGGGAGCTATCCTCAAGGAATTGGATAGTTTACCAAATGACACCTACCTAGAGTTGGATGTACGAAAGACCCGTTATCTGGATAATGATATCATTGAAATTTTGGAAGACTTTGCTTTTAAGGCGAGAGAACGGGATATTGATATCAAGATTATTTCAGAACGAGGTATCGTTGAGAATCCACCTAGTTTTATTGAATTTTTTAAGCTTCGGAAGAAGACTGCGTAATGCTAACTCAAGAAAAGATGAAACAACGTAAAATAATGGTATTGATAAATCTGGATAAGCCTCAGGGAGCCCTTATTCAGAATGCCATCAATATCGCCCAAAAGATGGACGGGAAGCTATTGTTTTTCTATGTACGGAAAGCAGCAGACGTCGTTCAGAATGCGAATCAATTTTCCGCAATTAGAAGTGTAACCGAAGCGCATGTTGAGGTTGAGAAACGGTTGAAAGGATTACTACAGCCGTATCAGGAAAAGACCCCTGTGAAAATGGAAAGTCATTTTGCCTTTGGAAACATCAAAAACGAAATCAAAGACCAGCTACACCAGTATCAACCAGATTTGGTGGTTATGGGCAAACGTAGTTCGTCTAGTCTTCCTTTGATGGGGGACCAGCTCACAGATTTTGTTTTAAACCAGTTTCAAGGTACGGTGTTGGTGAGTGCATTAGATCAAGGTTTTGAAGCAAATGAACACCTTTCCATAGGATTGTTAAGTGGTGCATTGGAGCGACCTCAAGGACTTGCGGAAGAACTCTTAAGTACTTCAAAAGTTCCCCTTAAAACGTTCAGGATAAAAAGTAATACGGAAGAAGCAGATAAAGAAAAAGCACCTGCAGGGACTGTTCAATATGTTTTTAGTGAGGGAACCGATGCGGTTAAAAACCTTTCTAAGTATGTCCTGAAAAATAATGTACATTTATTGTGTATAAACAGAACTTCAAAAACTGACGCTACGGCCAGTAATTCAAATATGAAGGAAGTCATGCAAAACCTTCCTGTATCACTCCTTATGACAGGAGCGTAATTTTTAAAAATTAAAAACAAAGAAATGAAAGCACATACCAAAGAAACACAAGCCACCATGACCCCAGAGAAAGCCCTTCAATTTTTGAAGGAGGGAAATGTTCGGTTTCAGAATAACCTAAAAGCAAATAGAAATTTATTGGAGCAGGTGAATGATACGGCTGAAGGACAATTTCCTTTTGCCACCATTTTAAGTTGTATTGATTCACGGGTTTCTGCCGAATTGGTCTTTGACCAAGGGCTAGGGGATATTTTTAGCATCCGTATTGCAGGGAATTTTAGTAACCAAGATATTTTGGGAAGTATGGAGTTTGCCTGTAAACTGGCAGGCACCAAGCTTATTGTAGTATTGGGGCATACCAGTTGTGGTGCGGTAAAAGGGGCGTGTGATCATGCCCGTATGGGAAATCTCACTGCTCTAATCAATAAAATAGAACCAGCTGTATATGCGGTGGAAGAGCCAAAAGACGCAGATCTACGTAATTCCTCCAATTTGGAATTTGTGGACGCCGTCTCCAAGAAAAACGTTGAAATGACGTTAGACAATATTAGAAGTCAGAGTGTAATTCTCAAGGAAATGGAACAAGAGGGCGCTATAAAGATTATTGGGGCCATGTATGATATTTCAGATGGTTCTGTTACGTTCTACGACTAAACGCCAATTCTTAACATGATAATGAAACGCCTCTTTATGAGGCGTTTTTTTTATTGTTTAAGGATTCTTTTGGTAACGGAATTTCCTTCCGTATTGGTAAGCTTTAGAAAATAGAGTCCGTTTTGAAGGCTTGTCAATGAAATCTCCCCCTGAATTCCAGCCCCGAAAGTAGGGGAGAGGACGTTTCTTCCTTGTACATCGAATATGTTAAGCGTCCATCCTGAAGCAAACTGCTGCGGAAGCCGTAGTTGTACCTCCCCCGTGGTGGGGTTGGGGAAGATGGCAAATGCACTGAAACTTTCTTGGGGAGTATTTAATATTTCGGTGTTGTAATTCACCAATTCAAAATCGTCAAAATAGAAGCCGTCACCCGGAATGAAACCGTTGGTTTGCATCCTAAAACGGAATTTCACTTCCGTAAAGCCTACATAATCTGTGAGTAATTTTTGATAGACAAACCATGCATCATTTCCAGTAAACGTATCCAGTGTTTCCCAGTTTGCCCCATTATCTGTGCTAATTTGAAAATGAACTGCATCCCCTTCCTCAATACTATATTTTGTCGCGAAGGCAACGATAGGCGTGACCGTATTGCTGAAATCAAAACTTGGGTTCAATTCAAAAAAGTTGAGGGTATCGTTCATGCCATTGCCTCCGTTGCTATCGCCATAGCACAGGTCGCCACTATATGAATCGTCTGTGACGACTCCCCAAGGAAGATTATTTCCACTAGGTGTCCAGGGGTTGCTTCCACTGTCTACGGTATCTGTAAATAGCAGTTGTCTATTGCCCACAAACATTCGAAGGGTTTGGGATTTATTTAGTACCCCATCCTGATAGGTTTCAATAGTCACCTCGAAGGAAGTATCCAGGAAATTCACTGGCAGTTGAATGATAAATGGCGTAGCAAATGTGACTTCCCTGCTACGGGCGGGCATATTTCCGTAGGTTATTTCATCAACAGTGATATTCACTTCCGGATTATTGGTCGTTAATTTTACCGTCACATTGGGTGCTTCCTCCAGCCCCGTGTTTTTTACTTCCACTGCCAAGGGAGTTACTTCACCCGGTGATACAGGTCCTAAAATTTGATGGCTTTGAACGTCTACAAACCCTCCGGCAATCCAGGATTGAAAGAACAATGGATATACATTTTCACCTACCAAATCAAATATGGTACTGGGAGGCGGCCAGAAACCTTGTCCGTCTATCTCCGGCGTCCAGCCGTAGATCTCTTCAGAGTGCATGTAATCGCGTGTGGTGCCACAGGAGGTATAGCCCAACATCTGAAAGGTCACCCCATAAGGGTAGTCATTTTCACTAAGGAAATCGGAAGCCCATTCTGAATAAATATCAAACGCAGGCGGACTCGTATCATAGCCATAGGGCATGAGGTAGCTACCCGCAGTGGAATGAATGGAAAAAGCAGTATTTGGGTTGATCACTGCCATTAAATCCCGAACTGCCGAAGTTTCCGGTTCTGAGAAGGCCATGTCCCCACGATAGACCCCAGAGCAGGGATCTGGGCTGGAGCAGGAATTATCGTTTGCATAGCCAAATGCATAGTTTCGGTTTAAATCTACCCCTAGGCAGGAACTTCCGGTGATCACCTTTCGGTTTTTACGCCAGAGTCCGCCCCCATCGGGATCGGTACTTCGGTTGTATTCATAGCCATCTGGGTTGACGATGGGTACAAAGTATAATTCCCGGTTGTCCACGAGATAGGTCACCTGTTCATTGGTGCCGTAATTTTCCAGCAACCAGAACATAAAGTTGATATTGGTTGCCATGGAAAGCGGTTCACGGGCGTGGTGCACCCCATCAAAGTAGGCTACCGGTTCGTTTTCATCTACATCGGGATTGTCTGAAATCTTTACCATCCAAATGTTTCTTCCTTCATTGGAGGTGCCAATACTTGTTTTTTGGGTGATGAGCGTAGGGTAGTTGGTTCGCATCTCGTCCAGTTTGGCTTCCATTTCGGCATAGGTATAGAATCCGCCCATAGAGCCCAGGTCGAAGCCATCTGCCACGTTTGCGGAGCGTTGCATCTGTGCTAGGTTGGAGAGGTCCTGCTGCAATAGGTTTTGGTAGTATTCCCTATAGTTGGGAATTAGCATGGTAAACGGCAGTTGTTGGCTTTCCAGTAACTGTAACTCTTCCTGGCTGACGAAAAACGCCCATTGGCCATTGGGAGTGATTTCATAATGGTCTATGGCCATACCCATTTCCACGAGGGTATTGATAAGTTGCGGTTGTTGCGGATTGACGGCAATTTTGGAATAGGTTGTTTGGCCTACAGCAGAAAGGGATGCGAACAAAACGCACAAGGCGAGGAGTATTTTCTTTTTCATGTTTTAAAAATAGGGAAAAGAAAGAAACTTTTAGGGGGTTTAACAGAAGAAGGGGGCAAAAAGATGTATCTTTCCTTTTCGTAGTATGTTTCACTTCAACACCTTATCATTATGAAATTTAAGTATTTATTGTTGTGCTGTTTTTTTGTTGGAAGTATTAGCTCCTTAATGGCACAGTTGTCTACCGCATCCTTACAAACCGATTGGGAACGTGCCAAGGCCTACACCTTGGAATATTTGGAAGCGATGCCCGAAGACAAATATGCATATAAGCCTACACCCGAAATACGTTCCTTTGCCCAACAGATGTTGCATCTAGCCGATGCCAATTACGGACTTGTTGCTACGGCATTGGAACAGGAAAGTCCCTATGGGTTTGGGGATGTTGAAAAGACCGAAGATCCCACTAAGGAGAATGTGATAAAAGTGGTGATGGCATCCTATGATTATGTATTGGCGGGTATTCAAACATTGGAGACCATTGAGGGGGGTGAAATGATTCAGTTGTTCCAGCGTTTTGATGTTACCCGTGAGGATGTATTTAGAAAGGCCTTTGAGCATCAAACCCACCACCGTGGGCAAAGCACTATTTATTTGCGTATGGCAGGTGTAACTCCACCCAATGAGAAGCTGTTTTAATGAATTTGTTGCTTTTGGAATAAATTAAAGCAAAAGCTTTACGGAAATAAAAAAGGGTTTTATATTTGCACCCGCATTGGAGGAATGGCAGAGTGGTCGAATGCGGCAGTCTTGAAAACTGTTGAGGGTCACACCTCCGGGGGTTCGAATCCCTCTTCCTCCGCAAAGAAAAGCTTCACTTGGGTGAAGCTTTTTTTATTCCCGGAAAAATGGAAAGCTTGCTTTGCTATTTTGGAGGGATTAAAAAAACACCATCGCCTTGGTGATGGAAGCTTTTCTTTGTAGGATACTCTTCTTGGGATCATGCAATAATCCTTGCCTATTCTTATCACAGGCAAAGCCTGTAATCCTTCATTAAAGTTTGCTTTCTTAAGCTTTGGGAATTACAGGACAGCATGTGCAGCATGATGGTTTTTGTGTTTGCAGGATTCCCTGCTGGGGATCACAAGCGAAGCTTGTAATCCTTGGTGATGGAAGCTTTTCTTTGTAGGATACTCTTCTTGGGATCATGCAATAATCCTTACCTATTCATATCACAGGCATAGCTTGTAATCCTCGTGTGGTAAAACGTGAAACGTGAAACGTAAGTAGTTAAATGTTGCATGTTGCAGGTTGCAGGTTTTTGGTATTTCAAATACCTAATACAATGGGCACGCTTTACAAAAGCGCGCCAGTGGTAGATAATTTGGCAGGAATTTTGTGTTCTATATTGTGGATTTCGGAAGGTGTATGTATAGACTTTTCCGTAGTTCATTCCCTCTTGGTATAAAGGTCCTTTTATGCTAAATTGATTCATTCCAGTGTAATCCCTCTATTAATCACGGTTTAAGCATGGTAAGAGCATGGTAAAGTCATGGCATAACCATGGCATAACCTAGGCTGGGTAGAACCTCTAAGTGCAAGTACTGTAACCTATGAATGTGGTATAAGTGGGAGTTGTGCCCAAGTTGTATGCCTATTGAGTGGGTTGCAGGTTGGAATAGTTGCCAGCGCGGCAGGCTGGCTCCTTCACTAAAAAGGTATACCATACCTTTTCTTAACGCTCGGTCCGGTTGCACGTTGAAAGTTGCAGGTTAATAGTTAGTAGTGAGTAGTGAAAACAGATATTCTAGACACCGACGAGGATGATTGTGCTAGAACCCCCACCATCCTAACAAACCTTTAACGTACCCCTATCATTATTTCACAGTCCTTTAAAACAGTTTCCATGGGATGTGCCTTATCTTTATTAGTGAAAAAGAAAACTATTCATTAAAAAATTGACGACTATGGAAACGACAAGAGAAAAAGCAAAACAACAATACCACGATGATGTGGTGAACAGCCTACAAGGGTTGTTGGAAAAAAACTACGATGCCGAAGCTGGCTATAAAAAAGCCATGGAGCTTTCTGAAAGCCAAGGTTTAAAGAACTTCTTAAAAAGACGTGCCGCACAGCGAAGTGAATTTGCTACGGAACTGGACCGTGAGATTAGAAAACTAAACGAAACCCCTAAGGAAAGCGGAAGTACCACGGGGATGATTCATAGAACCTGGATGAACCTTAAGGAAACCATGGTTGGTAATTCAGACGAAGCCGTATTGGAAGAATGCATTAGAGGAGAAAAAGCGAGTGTGCAGGAATATGAAAAAACACTGCAAAATCGTGGATTTACCCCAGAATTGCAGCAAGTAATCTCTAACCAGAAGCAATCTATTGAAACCGCATTGAACCAAGTAGAACGTCTGGAAGACTTGGAAGCCTAATTATATACAAAGCCCCCAATTGAAAAAGCCGAAGGAAAACCTTCGGCTTTTTTTTGTATTCAATGCGTTAGGGTGAAACTATCTTTGATTTTTATGAAAGCATCTGTTCAATAACTATTAAAATTCCGTATCTTAATACAAATTTTTTATCTGGCAACATATCAACTAAACATTAATGGCAAGAGCCATTCCGTAGAGGTAGATCCTACGACGCCCATTCTATGGGTTTTACGGGATCATTTAAACCTTGTGGGTACTAAATTTGGCTGCGGCGTCGCCCAATGTGGGGCCTGTACCATCCATATAGATGGATCGGCAACCCGTTCCTGTATGATTCCGGTTTCTTCAATTGGAAGCAGCAAGGTGACGACCATTGAAGGTCTTTCAGAAAAAGGCGATCATCCCGTTCAGCAAGCGTGGCTGGAGCATGATGTGCCCCAATGTGGGTACTGCCAAGCAGGTCAGATTATGACAGCTTCGGCCTTATTGAATTCGAACCCTAATCCTTCCGATGAGGATATTGAGGCAACCATGAGTGGCAATATTTGTCGCTGTGGAACCTATACCCGTATCAAAGCAGCCATTAAAACCGCTGCCAATAACTCACTTGAAAGCTAAAAATAGGTATTATGACAAAAGTAAGAACAACATTTGGAAGACGTGCCTTCATTAAAAGAGTAGGCTTAGCGGGCGGAGGAATGATGATTGGCTTTAGCTGGTTGGCCTCTTGTAAGGAAGCAGCCGAAGAAGAAGTGGTGATGCAAATGCCCGATGAATGGTTTGAAATTAATGGCTATCTTAAGATAGGGGATAATGGCATTGTGACCATCATGTCCCCCAATCCGGAAATTGGGCAGAATGTAAAAACATCCATGCCCATGATTATTGCAGAGGAACTGGATACCGACTGGGAGAATGTGATTGTAGAACAAGCGCCGCTTAACACCGACTTATACACCCGCCAATTGGCAGGGGGAAGCCAATCTATTCGGCAAGGATGGGAAGGACTGCGAATGGCTGGTGCCACCGCCCTTCACATGTTGAAGCAAGCAGCCGCCAACACTTGGCAAGTTCCGTTTGAAGAAATTACCACCAAAGCCGGAATCATTACCCATGAAGGTACTGGGAATTCTGCCCATTTTGGTGAAATGGCTTCCGCAGCGGCAAGTATTGAAGTGCCAGAGGAAGTTGAATTAAAGGAGAAAAGTAACTTCAGTATTATTGGGACTTCCCGAAAGAATGTAGATGGAAAGAAAATAGTAACTGGCCAACCGCTCTTCGGGTTGGATATTCAAAAAGAAGGAATGCTCATTGCCATGATTGTGCATCCCCCTGCTTTTGGAATGCGGTTTAAATCTATGGATGCTGATTCCGTGAAGGGAATGCCGGGCATCAAGGACGTGTTTACTTTTGAAACCTATACCGAAGGTTCCCGAAAAAGCTTTGCCGATATTGCGACCTTCAATACCAAAGTGGCTATTGTAGGGGAATCTACCTGGCAAGTGATGCAAGCCAAAAAAGCACTTGCGGTGGAGTGGGAAGAAGCCCCAGATGAAACATTTGATATTGAGTTCTTTGGTAACACCATGACTACGGAATATCCGGGCGGACTGGAAAACACCCAGTCTCATGTCTTGAAAATGGCAGAGATGGCCGCCAAGAAAGGAAATGTGGTACGCAAGGATGGAGATGTGGAAAAAGCCTTTGCGAAGGCCGAAAAGGTGATAGAGCGTGATTATTCGTGTCCGTTCTTAGCGCACAACACCATGGAACCCATGAATTTTTATGCCAATGTTACGGCAGATCATGCTGAATTGATTGGCCCTATCCAAACACCTGAATTTATGGAGCAGAGTGTGGCTGCCAGATTAGGGCTTACCCTAGAGCAGGTAGATATCCAGATGAGTAGGATGGGTGGGGGATTCGGACGAAGATTGTACGGACACTTCCTTACGGAAGCTGCGGTGATTTCGCAGCAAGTGAAGGCTCCCGTTAAATTGGTGTATACCCGTGAGGATGATATGACCTTTGGAAACTATAGACCTGCCTATTATGTACGGTATAAAGCCGGATTGGATAAAGACAACAACTTGATTGCCTTCCACATTCGGGCGGGCGGAATCCCTGAAAGTCCGTTGTTTGCCAATCGCTTCCCAGCAGGAGCCGTTGATAATTACCTAGCGGAAGACTGGACGTTGAAGTCGAACGTAAGTGTGGGCGCTTGGCGTGCCCCGCGTTCCAATTTCATTGCTGGAGCGGAGCAGTCCTTCCTGGATGAGGTAGCCGAATTGGCCGGAAAAGACCCTATTGATTTTAGACTGGAATTATTTGATAAAGCCATGAACAATCCGGTAGGCGAAAGCAATGACTACGAAGCCGAACGCTACGCAGGCGTACTGAAGCTATTGAAGGAAAAGGCCAATTGGGGGCAACAGGATACTGGGGTTTCCCGTGGGGTTGCTGCCTATTACTGCCATAATTCCTATGTAGCCCAAGTGGTGGATGTGGTGATGGAAAACGGAAGACCCCGTGTAGATAAGGTAGTAAGTACCGTAGACTGCGGAATTGTGGTAAACCCAGATGCCGCTACCAACATGATTGAAGGTGGGGTAGTAGATGGTATTGGCCACTCTATGTACAGTGCCATTACCATTAAGGATGGTGTGCCACAAGCCAGTAATTTTGATAAGTACCGACTCATACGTCATAACGAAGCTCCCAAAAAGCAGGAGGTGTACTTTGTACAAAATGACATTGACCCAACCGGATTGGGAGAACCACCATTGCCACCGGTGATGGGGGCTCTGGCCAATGCTTTGTATAAGGCAACCGAGAAACGGTATTATCACCAGCCATTTGTATCAAACAAACCCTTCTTGGGATAAAAGCGGGAAGATTTTAGGGTATGACCCATGAACTAAGGGACCTTATTGAAGTTGCCTACCAATGGCAGCAACAAGGAAAGAAAGTAGTCCTTGCTACTGTTGTTGCTTTGGAAGGATCATCGTATCGACGCCCTGGTGTGCGAATGCTTATTCAGGAAGACGGACAGATGCGTGGTGCTGTGAGTGGTGGCTGTGTGGAAAAAGAAGTCCTTCGGCAGGCGCAGGGGGTGTTCTTGGATGGAATCCCTAAAATGATGACCTACGATGGTCGTTTCCGTTTGGGTTGTGAGGGTATCATCTATATCCTGTTGGAACCCATGGTGGTTTCGGAGGAGTTGTATCAAAACTTTCAGGTGGTTTTTAAGCAACGGATACCATTTACTTCCGAAGTATATTTTCAGCAAGAAGTCAGCACACAAGAGGGAATGGGAACGATTATTCAATTGGGGGAAAGCTCTTTTTCCTTTCAAGCTTCCCTTCCCGAAGTAACCAACAAACAATTTCAGGTCTTTACCCAGGAATTCGATCCTGTGTTTCAACTCTATATTTTTGGTGCCGAACACGATGCGGTTCAATTAAGTACGATGGCGAGTGCGGTGGGATGGGATGTGCACATCATTGCGCCTCCCGACGAAGGGAAATCGGTAGACTATTTTAAAGGCGCCAAGACCCTTTCCACGCCTTTGTTGGATGCCATTGATACCTCCCATTTGGATGCCACTACTGCTGTTATGTTGATGTCACATAGCTTTCACAAAGATTTACAATACTTGCAGGCGCTTCAGGAAGTTCCCTTGGCGTACATCGGTTTGTTGGGGCCTAAGCACCGTAGGGAGCGGCTCTTTTCAGAGTTTATGAATTTACAGCCCGATGTTGCCTATGGTTTTTTTGAACAGATCCACGGTCCGGCCGGGATTCATATTGGGGCAGAGAGTGCTTCCGAAATTGCCATCTCTATCATTGCAGAAATCCTAAGCGTGGTTCGGAAGGTGACCCCACAAGCCTTACGGGAAAAAGAAGGGAAGATTCATGGCTAAGTTGCATGTTTTGATTATGGCGGCGGGCGATTCCAAGCGAATGGGCACCCCCAAACAATTACTTGATTGGGGACCACAGAAATTATTACGCTATCAGATAGAGAAAATACGAGCATTGCAGCTTCCTTTCTCGGTGGTTTTAGGGGCTTATCAGGAGGAAATCCGTAGGAGCTTGGACCTTTCAGAATCACCTATTATTATGAATCAAAATTGGCAAAACGGACTGGGAACTTCTATCGCCAAGGGGGTGGCAGTAGTTACGGAGGAACATTCCCATTTGGAAGGGATCCTTGTGGTATTGGCAGATCAGCCGTTGGTGGGCATTGAACAGTATCAAAAACTCCTTGATCAATTTGAAGCCCATCAACAGCAGATCTTGGTATCGCAATCTGAAGAAGGTTTTACGTCCCCTCCCGTGTTATTCGACGTCTGTTATTTTGGGGAACTGATGCAATTGGAAGGCGACCATGGCGCCAAGCCTTTACTGCAAAAATACAAGGAAAACGTTTTAAAGATTACATCTTCCTCAAGTCTGGCCGATATGGATACTCCAGAAGCCTATGAAAGTTTACTACAATTATTTAACCGCCAATCCTAATCATGCTACGGTTGTGGTGTTTTTGGGGATTGTTGAATTCGGTTGGGGAAGACAAGCCCGCCCGCATGGCCTTTTTCTTCCATACAGTTTGTTGAATAAGGGGTTGAATATCCTTTCCTTCGCGGAAAGGCGTGAGAAGATCGGTTTCACCTCCCGAAAACAAACAATTCTTTAATTGTCCGTTAGCCGTAAGCCGTATTCTATTGCAAGTATCACAAAATGGATTGGTGACGGTGCCAATAATTCCGAAGCTGCCTTGGTAGCCTTTGATCTTAAAATTTCTGGTGGTGTCATGAGGGGCATCCTCTAATCGAAGGGTCTTGGAAGCTCCAAACATCTCATGTACCTGTGTAAGGATTTCATCATAGGAAACGGTTTTCTCACGATTCCATTGGTTGCCATCAAAAGGCATGAATTCTATAAAGCGAACGATAAACGGATATGCTTTGGTAAGCGCAATAAACTGGGAGATCTCTGTTTCGTTGACGCCTTTCATTAATACCACATTTATTTTCACCTTAAAACCTTCCTTCAGCAATTGGAACATATTTTCATACACTTCCTCAAAATAATCACGGAAGGTAATCTTCTTGAACTTTTCCGCTTGAAGGGTGTCCAGACTTAAGTTGATGGTCTTTACCCCGTGTTTCTTCAACAACTCGAAATGCCGATGAATCCCAATGCCATTACTGGTAATGGAAAGTTGGACGGGTAGGGAGGATAGTTGTTCCAGTATCTTTGGGAAATCCTTTCGTACCAAGGGTTCACCCCCCGTTAACCGTATTTTGGTTACCCCTGCTTCCACAAACAGCTTTGCGATTTCAAAAATCTCCTCTGTTTGCATCAAGTGCTCCTTTGGGGAAAGGGGTACCCCTTCCTGCGGCATGCAATAGGTGCAGCGTAGGTTACAACGTTCGGTGAGGGAAATTCGAAGATAGGTATGTTCCCTTCCAAAAGAATCGGTTAATATGTTGGTTTGGTCACTCACGAATGATTTCCTCCTTTTGCGATATCGAACACATGTAAAATGGCAGGAAAAATAGCCTGAATACTTTCCTGTGCCCCTTTGGTAGATCCCGGAAGTGCCAAGACCAAGGTATTGCCAATCATTCCGGCTATGCTACGGGAAAGCATGGCGTAGGGCGTTCGTTGTTGCCCGTAGGAACGAATGGCTTCTTCCACCCCGGGAATGGGCCTTTCAATAAGTCCGTTTAAGGCTTCGGGGGTGGTGTCCCTAGGGGAAAGCCCGGTACCACCTACAAAGATCACTAATGCATGTTTGTTGTTTAGGGCTTGCTGGGTAGCGTATTGTACTTCGGAAACTTCATCGGGAATCACCGCATAGGTTTCGGTTGCAACATGCCATTGCTTCAGTAATTCCATGACCCCTTTTCCTGCTTGGTCTTCTTTGTCGCCTTTTGAAATCGTATCGGAACAAACAATTACCGACGCTTTGATCCCTTCCGAAGGAATCTTGACATCGGTTTTACCGCCGCGTTTTTCCAAGAGCTTGATATGGTGAATTTCCACGCCTTTATCGATGGGCTTCAACATATCATAGAGGTTTAGGGCAACGATGCTGGCGCCGTGCATGGCTTCCACTTCCACACCGGTTTTGTAAATGGTCTTCACCGTTACCTGAATGATGAGGTCGAGTCCGTTGATTTCATACCCTACGTGTGCGTATTCTATGGGCAGGGGGTGACAATCTGGAAGGAGCTCTGGGGTTTTTTTGATGCCCAACAGCCCGGCAGCGCGGCTCATTTCAAAGACATCCCCTTTGGGCACACGGCCTTGCTGTATAGCGGTAATGGTGTCTTGATGGCTTACTTTCACAACAGCTTGTGCGATGGCCATTCTAAGGGTATTATTTTTATGGGTAATATCTACCATTTATGTATTGGTTTTCCATTGATGGGTATCGTCTTCAAAAAGCTCCTTCCCGAAAATAGGCAATTGGGCTTTTAGGGCGTCTACCAAGTACGGAAGGGCTTCAAAAACCGTTTTCCGATGGCCCGCCGAGACAAATACGAAGATACAGATTTCACCGCTCTTTACCGTACCCAAACTGTGATAAACATGCATGCAGTGTATGGGAAACAATTCAAATACCTTTTCACGTATTTCATGACAAACTTTGTTGGCCATTTCCTGTTGGGCGGTAAATTCAATGGCAGTTACCTTTTTGCCATCTATTTCATCTGCACGTACCTGCCCCATAAAAATGTCATGGGCGCCAATGCCCGTTTTGGACTGGTGCTTTGCGATGGACTCTGCAATAAAGCTGGGCGCAATGCCTCCGTCTATAAATATATTCTTGATGGGTTTGTCTTTCATACTTTCTGTGTTAACCATTGATTTAATTCCGAAGCACCCTCCCGCAAGCTATAACATGCGGTAATTCCTTCTTCTTGTGCTTTGAGCACCGCTTGTTTACTGCGTATTCCGGAGGTACAAAAAAAGATTTTCTTGGCTTCGGTTTGATACGCGTCTTTGGAAAAGTCTAAGGTACTTAATGGATTCTGAAGTAAGTGCTTTTCATGGAAGATAGGGATTTCATCCCTTTCCCGAACATCAATCCATAGCAGGTTTTCCGTTTTATTGAGTTCCGCTAAAGAAATCAAGGGGACACTCAGGCAATCATTTAAAGCAATAGGAATGGGGTTTTGGTTTTGTAAGACGCGTGTTATTTCAGCCTTGTTTTTTGAAAACCTTAGGATTCGTTGTTGCTGCTGAAGGGCATTATAGTACAACACCTTTCCGCTAAGCACTTCACCAATCCCGAGGATAATTTTTAATACTTCGGTAGCCTGTAGCATACCAATGATTCCCGGTAGCACCCCTAACACCCCAATCTCATTACAGGAAGGAACTTCCCCGGCTTGAGGTGGCTTCGGAAACAAACATCGGTAACTGGGGCCCTCTTGATAATGAAACACCGAAACCTGTCCTTCAAATTTATACAGTGCCCCAAAGACCAAGGGTTTGTTCGCTAAAAGGCAGGCATCGCTTAGCAGGTATCGGGTGGTGAAATTATCGGTGCCATCTACAATGATGTCATAGGACGCTACTATGGATTTATAGTTTGCTACGGAAAGTACTTCCTGATAAGCAGTCACTTCAATGCTTGGATTGAGTTCCTGAAGCTTCGCTTTTGCACAACGTGCTTTTGGTTGTCCAATCTCTTTTTCGGTGTAGAGAATTTGTCGGTGCAAATTGGAAAGGGACACCACATCACCATCCACAATTCCCAAATGGCCGACTCCCGAAGCCGCTAAATATTGCAGCACGGGACATCCCAATCCGCCAGCCCCGACGACCAATACACGGGCATCCAACAATTTTTGTTGCCCTGCTTCGCCTACTTCGGCTAATTGGATATGTCTTGTATAGCGTGCGTTCATCATCCTCCTGAAAAAGGTGGAAAAACATCTACTTGGTTTGTATTTAATTTGTCCTCATCCCCCAAAACCGAATGATTGGCAGCCAGGGTAAAGGTCATTTCCAAAAGGGCAGGATACTGCTTTCCCAAAAGCGCCTTAATATCTTTTGCGGTATCACTTTGGGTAGAGAGCGTTTCGGATGTCTTCCCTGTGATTTCTGCCAGCCTGCCATAATACGTAAAATGTACTTCCATCTTAGAAAAATAACAATTTAAGGGATGCCGTGGTCAATACCAAGGCCAAAAAATATTCCAGTCGTTGGGTTTTCCATTTTTTACTACCTAAGTAACTTCCAGCCATTCCACCTATGACTGCAATTACCACCATTACTGCTGAAAGCGGAACCAATGTAACGCCTGTACTGAATTGCCCCAATAAGCCCGAAGCCGAGTTCACCCATATAAACAATGCCGAAACCGCTGCGGCTTCCTTCATGTTTCCCCAATGCAGGAGCAGGATCAAGGGGGTTAGGATGATTCCTCCTCCAATACCAATGAGTCCGGAGAAGAAGCCTACTGCAATTCCCAAGAGTAGGGCAGGGATCCATTTTGTCTTTCTAACTTCTTCATCCTTCACACGTCCTTTCCATACCATTCGGGCAACGGCAAACAACAATAAAACGCCCAATACTTTTTTATAGATACTGGGTTCCAAACTAAGCGTACCCCCTAAAAAGGCCGCGGGAATGGAACCTATGGCAAACGGAAGGAACAACTGTTTCCTAAAATGCCCTGCTTTGTAATAATGGTAAAAGGAAATCCCTGCTACAAACAAATTAAGTAACAAGGCAGTCTGTTTCATCATCTCATTTGGAAAGGCAAATAGGGCCATGAGCGCCAAATACCCACTAGCTCCCCCGTGGCCTACACTGGCATACAAAAAGGACACCATGGGAAGTACCATCAAAAATATAAGTAGGATATTGGTTTCTGGCATCATGATGAGCTTAGGGAAGTAGTAAGGTTTTGGCCAAGGCTCCTTTGGGTTGTGTTGTGCTGTTGGCGGGGATATACAACAGGGCATTTGCTTGTGCAAAACTTAAGACGGTGGAAGATTGCTGTAAATGCAGCGGCATGACCTCGCTTCCAGAAATGTGGGCTTTTAAAAATAACGCCCTCCCAAAAGGATTTTCAATGGTTTCTGCCAGTGGCAATTCCATTTTGGGTAAGCCAATCTGCTCGGCACCTAGCCATAAGTCCAATAAGGCAAATCCGTAGACATACAAGCAGGTGAGGGTAGAGGCCGGGTTCCCCGGAAGTCCCAACACATAGGTTTGATCCTTCGATCCAAAAAATAAGGGTTTGCCGGGCTTTTGCAGTACTTTATAAAAATGTTCTGTGACGCCAAGATTTCGGAGGGCTGTTCCCACGAAATCATAATCCCCCACCGAGATCCCCCCGGAAATTAGTACTAGGTCCTGTTTGGCAACTAGGTCTTGAAGGAGTTCCTGCGTGGCAGTAAGGGAATCGGCCACTTGGTGCACGACAACATCTGTAATGCCCTTTTGCTGTAAGGCTGCCCGTATAAGTGCACTATTGCTTTCATAGATTTTACCTTCGGAAAGGGGAGTGCCTGCTTCCACAAGTTCACTACCGGTTACTACAATCGCTACCTTGGGTAAGGTGCTTACGCTTATTTGTTGAATTCCGAAGCTTTTCAGCAAGGCAATGGAGGAAGGGTTTATGCGATGCCCTTTGGAAAGGCATAAAGCACCCTCTTTAATCTGCTCCCCAATGGCACGAACATGGGTTCCTTCTTTTGGATTGTGCTCCAACGCAATTTCATTTCCCCGTTTGGTAACATATTCCTGCATCACCACCGCCTGAGCGGTATGGGGTACCGGAGCTCCCGTGAAGATACGCACAGCCTCTCCAGGTTTTAAAGTGTACTTTGGAGCATCGCCCGCTTTTACTTCCCCCACAAGGGTATAGGTTGTTGCCTCATGAAGGCATAGCGCATAGCCATCCATCACACTTTGTCTAAACGAAGGAAGTGAAATTGGAGCATGACAATCTGCTGCCAAAATTCTTCCCAGTGAATTGTCTACGGAAATTGTTTCGGTAGTTCTGGAAGGAGTGACCTTTTCTTCAATGGTATGTAGTGCTTCGGAAACGGTAATCATGCATGCAAATTTCAATTCCGAAGATACAGAAATATTAGGGAAGCTGCCGTATGGCTTACTCCTTTTTCTCCCCTTGCCAAGGGGCTATAAACGACCTGTTTGGGCAGTAGGTAATTCCGTATACCTTTCCATCTTTCAGGTATCCAGAATGATAGTAGGCATTACTTTGGTCTTTGGTGGTGAAGGAAAAATAAAGTCGGTTCCAATTTTTATTCAGGATAGCCTTTTCCAACGGACTTCCATAAAAAGTTCCTTCCAAGGAATAATCTGCCACACTTGATACCGCAAAGGTTTGAAAATAAGGTTCGGCATCTGGGGTGGGCCGAAGGTCAATGGTCCATTCACCTACCAAGTCTTCAGTGGGCGGACTCATGGTTTGATTTTGCGAAAATAAACTAATGGAACAAGACAACAGAATGAAGCAACAAAACGTTTTCATGATAGCAATTTTAAAGTATGGGTAAGGTACGGTTTTTTGTGTTTAAATGCCTATTTTACAGTATGATCTATTTTGTGGAAAAAAGTTCCATTGTTCGAAAAATATGGGGTACTAGTGATACCATCCTTTTTATTTTTGCGGGTGCAGCAGCAGAGTTCGCGTTGAACAAGGCCGTAGATTGGCTCTATTTTACAGGAAGGCTCCCTACAGATCCTTTAGGCAGATTATTTTCTACCGTAGCCTATGCCCGAAAAATTGTCTTTGCTCCAGAGCATGAGGCATTACAGGCAATTGACACCATGGCAAGCATTCATAAGGCGGTTGAAAATAGTCGTGGGGATACGATTCCACAATGGGCCTATCGTGATGTTTTGTATATGCTTATTTACTATTCCATTGCGGCCCATGAGTTACTGGAAGGAAAACTAAGCCCTTCGGAAAAGGAAGAGGTCTACCAAGTTTTCTTTAGGGTTGGAGCACGGATGGGACTACAAAGTTTACCGAAAAATTACGATCAATGGCTCCCTAGTAGGGAACAACATTTACACAATGACCTTCAGAAAAGCCATTACACCGAAGACCTTTTTAAACAGTACAAAAAGCATTTGGGAACCATCCGATTTAAACTGTTATTGGAAGCACAAAAATTGGTTGTCCCCCCGTATATCATCGAATTACTGAATTTTAGAAAGTTTTCGTTATTATCTCCAATGGTACCGGGTTATAAATTGAGTAGGTGGTTGCATATAGATCATTGGGTGAAATACCTTTTACTGCCCAAAAATTACCAAGCACAGATTAAGGCATTGGATATAAAAAAAGGGACCTAAGATAGGTCCCTAATATTTAGACGGTATAACCGGGTTTTTTATAGAGTATATCTTGTTTTCCCAATGATTTTGATATTAAGATGCCCCAATTTTCAACGAAGTCATTGTTAAGGATCCAGCTAAGGGTTTATCGTTGAATAAGGTGATGTCTTCATGATCTTCCTTTAGGGCCAAGGTATACAGTAAGGGCATATAGTGTTCTGGGGTGGGAATTGCCAGTTCAAATGCTTTTCCTTGCGATTGGTAATCGATTAGCTTTTGATGGTCCCCATTCAGCATAAACTGTTTCATCTTTTCATTGGCTTCGGTGGCCCAATCAAAGGCAAACTCTTCATTCAATTTGTTCCAGGCAACCATGCGTAAGTTGTGTACCATATTTCCACTGCCAATAATCAATACCCCTTTTTGACGAAGACTATTGATTTCCTTGGCCAATTCATAATGATGACGTGCAGGCTTCGAATAATCAATACTCATTTGAATCACAGGAATATCTGCATTGGGGTACAGGTGTTTTATCACACTCCAAGCGCCATGATCAAGCCCCCATTTATCATCCAATTCCACCGATGCTTTGGTAACTAGCTTTTGGGTTTCCTTTGCGAGTTCTGGACTTCCTGGTGCAGGGTATTGTACATCAAACAACGCCTGTGGGAAGCCTCCAAAATCATGAATGGTCTTTGGGTGCTGCATGGCGGTCACGAAAGTTCCTCGGGTTTCCCAATGGGCAGATATGCATAAAATGGCATTGGGTCGTGGGATTTCTTTTCCAATATTCCGAAAACCTTGTACAAATTCATTTTCTTCGATGGCATTCATGGGGCTTCCATGACCTAGGAATAATACAGGCATTTTGCCTGTATTACCCATATTTTCGGTCATTTTATGTAAACTTCTTAAACTCATTGCTGAACCTACTATTGGCAGTATCGCCAGTGATTTTAAAAACTTTGAACAAGTTTGTTCATTTTAGCTTGTGTAAACGAGGGTATACATTCGTTCTTACCAAAAACAAATTACTCTAACAGTCGTTTTTTTGAGTTGTATAAAGGTACGTTTTTTATTTTTCCACCATTCATCACCTCCAGTATAAATCAATCGTCATCTACAATACACTCAATATAATTAAATTGTGTATTTTTAAGATACAATAGCAATTATGGATAAACTTTACATTGTCTTCTTTTTCTTAACCACGTCGTTAATTGCCCAGCAGCAACTCTCTGTTGATTCCCTGATAACGGTTACCCAAAACCCTAAAATGGCAGACACCTCAAGGGTATTGGCTTATACAGATCTTGTAAACCACTATATGTATAGCAATAAGGACAGCACGCTGTATTACTCAAAAGAGCTTTTTAAGTTTGCTGAAGAAAAAGACTTGGATTATGGCTACTTCAAAGCGCATTATTCCAAGGCATTTTACTTTTTTACCTCTTCCAGTTTTGATAGTGTAATTCACCAATTGGAAACCGCTCTACATTATGCTAAAAAAATGGAGGCCCCTGAAATGGTTGGGGAGGTACACTCCAAATTAAGTGGGGTATATAGTATGTTGGGGCAAAAAGACAAAGCATTGGAGTATGCGCAGGAGTCACTCATTGTTTCCCGTGAAAATGAAAACTGGATAGGAGTGGGACACGCCTATTTAAACCTTGGGAACATTCATTTTTATAATAATGAATACAACTTGGCGCTTAAGGATTTTCAAAAAGTAGACAGTATTCTGTCTATTCATAATCCGAAAGATGTTAGTCTAGGCAATGCCATTTCCAACATTGGGCTTATCTTTTTTGACCAAGATCAATATGATAAGGCAGGGATTTACTTTAATCGTGCAAGAACACTTTTTGATGAGATGGAGTATGCACATGGGAGTCAGGTGGTAAAAGCCCATTTGGGAAAATTAAAATTAAAGGTTGGTGAATATGAAGAGGCTGTAAAATATCTGGAAGAAACTACGGCTTATTTTGAACAAATAGGGGATCAATTCAAAACGGGGGAAAATTATAATCTACTGGCAAAAGCCTTGTTTGAAGTAGATAGAAAGGGTCAAGCTTTTGAATTTCTTGATAAAGCAAGGCAATTAAAACTGCAAATTCAAGATACGCTAGGGTTGATTACCAATTTGCTTGCTACCAGTGACATGCGGCTTAGCAATAAGGAGCCCCAGCAAAGTTTGAAGCTTGCCCAAGAGGCCTTGATGCTTTCTGAAAAGTTGTCATCGTTAATGAATCAAGAAGTGGCGTTAAAGTATATTTCAGAAAGTTATGCAGCACTTAATAATTATAAGGATTCCTATCTTACCTATAAAAAATACCTTGTTGTAAATGATTCATTACTGAAGATTAGAAACCTAGAGCAGTCTCAGGAGATCGAGGCAAAATACCAAACCGAAAAGAAAGAACGGGAAATCGCTCTTTTGAAATCGGAAAGCGAACTGGCCGAAGCCAAGCAAAAGAACCAGCGTAACTTACTGCTGGGGGGTATTGCCTTAACTTCAATAGCAGGATTGTCGTTTTTCTTTCTGTACCGTAACCGACAAAAAACGACGCGTAAGTTGCAGGAGTTGGATACGGCAAAATCTAATTTCTTTGCCAATATATCCCATGAATTCCGTACACCCCTAACCTTGATATCGGGACCTGTAGAAAAGCAATTAGCCGAAGAAAATCTATCTGAGGACAGCAGAAGGAACCTGGAAATGGTACAACGCAACTCTCAACGTTTGCTAAACTTGGTAGATCAATTGTTAGATCTTTCCAAACTGGAATCTGGAAAGATGACCCTAAAAGTACAAGAAGGAAATCCGGCTTCACTATTGCGGGCGTTGGCCATATCCTTTCAGCATAAAGCTTCCACCGAACAAATATCCTATGAATTTTCGGTAACGGAAATGGAAGGAGCTTGGTTTGACGCTGATGCATTAGAGAAGATTGTGGTTAACTTATTGGCAAATGCCTTTAAATATGTGACTAAAAACGGCCGTATCACTTTGCATGCCCAAAGAGACCATGACTCCTTGTTGTTGAAAGTTGAAAATGACGGACAAATTACGGGTGATGGTCCCTTGGAAGACATCTTTCTTCG
Organism: uncultured Alteromonas sp.; assembly: GCA_964495885.1. Taxonomy (GTDB): domain Bacteria; phylum Bacteroidota; class Bacteroidia; order Flavobacteriales; family Flavobacteriaceae; genus PALG01. The sequence goes on from CAZBWO010000006.1 coordinate 158,974, forward strand.
CTTCCATCAAAAAGACGAACACCAGGAAGGGGTAGGAGTAGGACTTGCATTGGTCAAGGAATTGGTGACACTTCACTATGGAACGATCACGGTGGTCAATACTCCGCAACAGTCCGTTCTTTTTACAGTGAACCTTCCTATTCATAGGAATGCGTTTTCCGAAGCAGCAATAGATACGAGTGAAGCGATTTCAAATAAGCATGTTTTACCTTCAGTAGAAACTCCTTTAAAGAGCGAGACTACCGAAACTGAAACCAAATTAGATGAAGACGCACCTATTTTACTTATTGTAGAGGATCATAAGGAAATTCGTGATTTTGTAAGGGATTCGTTTAAAGATCATTACCAAGTGGTAGAGGCAATACATGGGGAAGACGGTATTGCTAAGGCGATTGAGTGTATTCCAGATGTGATTATTTCAGACATCATGATGCCCAAGGTTTCCGGACTGGAACTATGCAAGACCCTTAAAACAGATGAACGTACCAGTCATATCCCCATCATCCTCCTAACCGCAAAAGCAGAGGAACAATCGCAATATGAGGGATTGGAGTTAGGGGCAGATGACTATATCCTTAAGCCCTTTAAGACAAAATGGCTACAAACCCGAGTGAATAATTTGGTGGCTTCCAGGAAACAATTGCAGCAGCGCTATAGCCAAGAGGTAATCTTAAAACCAAAGAATATTACTATTTCCAAGGTAGATGAGCAATTCATTGAAAAAGTACAAATGGTATTGGATGAAGAACTAACCAATCCCGATTTTAGTGCCGAAGCCTTCAGCAACAAGGTAGGAATGAGCCGGATGCAACTACACCGTAAATTAAAAGCACTTACGGGTCTTACCACTTCAGAATTTGTTCGGGCCGAACGGCTAAAAGTTGCTGCTACACTTCTCAAGCAACGCAATGTTCAAGTAGCAGAGGTTTGCTATCAAGTAGGTTTCAATAGCCCATCTTATTTTTCTAAATGCTTCAAGGAGGCTTATGGATGCTTGCCTTCAGAATACGCTCAAAAAGAAGCGTAAAGTCATTCTATGGATGATAGCATAACGAAGCTTTTATTTGAAATACTTGGTTTACACCGATACCCCAAACAGATATCCCACCAAACCAGAGAGTACCATGGCAATGGTTCCCCAAATAGTTATCCGAAGGATCCCTTTCATAATATTTGAGCCCCCCGTCTTTGCAGCTGTGATCCCCAATATAATCAAGAAAACAATGGTAAATCCATAGAGCCAATATTCCATTCCTTCAAGAGGAGCAAATAAGACAACCAATAACGGAAGGATTCCGCCTATGGTAAATGCTGCTCCAGAGGCCAAGGCCGCTTGTAACGGATTGGCCATGGATACTTCATTGATTCCCAATTCATCCCGTACATGGGCGGCTAATGCATCTTTTTCGGTGAGTTCAATGGCTACCTGCATGGCTGTTTCCTTTTTCAGTCCACGTCTTTCATAAATCTGTGCTAGGATTTGTAACTCCTCTTCTGGCATTTCTTGAAGCTCAATAGCTTCCCGTTCAATATCGGCCTTTTCAATATCTGTCTGTGAACTTACGGAAACATATTCCCCAGCAGCCATGGAAAGGGCACCGGCTACAAGCCCTGCCACCGTAGCCAGAATGATGGGCTCCCTAGTGGCACTGGCAGTGGCAACCCCAATGGCAAGACTAGAGATGGAAATGATCCCGTCATTCGCACCCAGAACCGCCGCCCGAAGCCAGTTGCTTCGATGGATGTAATGCGGATCTAAATAATTGTCAATGGTGAGCTTTTCCATTTTTTTAAATTGTATTGGATGCTAAAAACCATTAGGGTTTTTGATCCTATAAAGTTACGACTTTTCGACGAAGATTTTTAGTGATCTTTGGGAGAATAGCGCCTTGAAACCTTAGGTTGATTGCACTAATTTTTTGAACCCTCCGTACACCATCCTACTGGCATCGAAAATAAGCCTTTCGGGCTGCATCAAGGGAGCCACCAACGAAGCCATGTTGGGATCGTTGGGTACGGTTTCATTTGCTTTATCGCGTACTTCCTTTGATGGGAATACCACCCAGCCAAAGACAATAACTTCATCTGCTTTTAGGGCTACTACTTCGGTAAAGGAACGAGTGCCCTCCAGGGTGAGGTCGTCCCCAACATATTCAAAATAGGCAAGTGCGCCATGCGCTTTCCAGATTGCGGCTACTTTTTCTGCAATGCTTTGGTAGGTATCTAAGTGAGCCTTTGGAAGGGGGAAGACGAATCCGTCAATATAGTTTGCCATGGTGTGTAGGTGTTATTGAATATTTTTTTGTGGATGAATCTATACAGTCATCCAATTCAAGATACTCAATTTTTAGCATTTGTTTGCTGCATGGATCATTAGTCAATCTGTTTGACTTTGTTTATCACGAATGTACTTTTTATTGATTCCTTACTCTTCAAGTAATTCTTTCAATCTTTTTGCTGAATTCTCACACCAATAGCAATTTTCATGTTGCCCTAATGCTATGGCTTTCTGAAAGCACATAATCGCTTTTTCATGCTCCTGTAAAATGAAATACCCTTCTCCCAAGGTATCCCATAGATTTCCATCGTTTGGGAACAGTTGCGTGTTTAGTTGCAATAAGGCGATTCCCCAATTTGAATCTTTGTGTTCAGAAATTTGTTTAAAACCTATCCTATTGAGTAGGGCTTTATCAGTTAGGGAACTTCCTAAATTACGTTCCAAAAAGGTAGGTAATGCAGTCACTTTTTCGGGTGTATTTGATGTCATAAAATCGAATACCAATTCATACGGATTTTTAGGAACTATTTCGGGCTCATAATTTTCATCATATAGCATTTTCAGTAGTTCCCAACCTATTGTTTCAGATTGACTATTAAGGATTACGTTAGATAAAACAATAACCACAATATCATTATCCATATCCCTAATAACATCAGCAAAATAGATTCCATTGCTGCCATTGTGCGTTACGATTTTTGAGCCCTTAGCACTATTGAAGATTGCCCAACCGTATCCATAAAAGGAGGTTTTTTCATCATTTTCCGGAACATATGCCATTTCCATAAGTTGTATCGTTTCCTTTTTCAATACTTTGTATTCCCGAAGTGCCACATCCCATTTATACAAATCCTCAACACTGGCATACAGGTCTCCTTTCCCAATGCTATACCAGTGCGCTTCTTGCGGTAAATGGTCTTGGGTAGTTCCCCAGTCCGCCCATGTTCCATCAACCACGTTGAAATAATAGCCATGAGCTAGTTGTTCATCCCTAGCCCCATTGCTTTTGTACCCCGTGTCGTTCATCTGCAAAGGTTTCCAGAAATGTTCCCTTAAAAAAGATTCATATTCCTGTTGGGAGACTGCTTCAATAATAGCTGCCAAGAAAATGTAATTTGCATTGGCATAGGTATGGCGTGTACCGGGTGGGTATAGTAATTCGGCAGCAAAGGCTTCCTCTACAAATTGACCTTTGGTTGCAGTATCATACCTAAATCCACCGGTTTGTGGGGAAATCCCAGAGGTATGGGTAAGCAATTGATGAATGGTAATCTGCTGCTTGTCTGCTGGAACCATGGAGAAGTAATCTTCTAAGGTATTGGAAACAGACAGCTTACCGTTTTCCATTAGCTTTAGGATTGCCGCAGCGGTAAATTGCTTGGTTACCGAGCCAATATTGAATAGGGTTTGCGATTGGTTGGGTATGTTGTGTTCCTTGTTGGCCCACCCATATCCTTTCGATAATAGGATTTCCCCTTCCTTTGCTACAAGGATACTTCCTGCATACCCATTTTCTACACTTCGGCTAATGTATTGGTCAATTTTGGTAACAATGGGCGCTTCGGCCACCTCCTTTTGGGCTATTCCTGCACAACAGAAAAGTTGCACCAAGGGGATGGTATTGAGGAGTATTTTATATATCGTTATCATTTTGATTGTTTTTTAGATTTTTTAGCACCTGGGCATCTACCCATAAAATACAGGATGTCTAGATGGGTTGTTCTGTATTGGTTGTTGTTACATTCCACACCCCGGTTTTTGCAGTTTCCTTGGCATATTCCAAAAATGTTTTGGCTTTTCTGCCCAATACCCTTCCTACATCGTGGGTGATTTTCTGGTTATTAGGATTCGTGAGTACATGACTGAATAAATATTCTATTAACCATACAACATCCTCAGGCAGTTGCATTTGTTTCATACCGTCTACATACTGTTGCAGGGTAATGGCATGGAACTGTAACGGTTGCTTGGTGGTGGTTGAAATAACACCAATGATATCCCTAAATGTAATCAGCTCTGGGCCGGTTACTTCAATGATTTCACCTGTATAGCTATCATCCAGTAAAACGGTAGTGGCCACTTCGGCAATATCATTGGCATCTACAAATGGAATTAAAACATCTGCCATGGGCAACGCCACTTCCCCAGAAAGAATGGGTTCCAGAAAAAAGCTCTCACTCCAATTTTGGTGAAACCAAGAGGCTCTTACAATGGTGTAATCTATACCAGATTCCATGACAATTTGTTCACAGGCTTCGGCTTCTGTTTCGCCTTTACCGGAAAGCAATACCATCTTTTGCACCCCCAGTTCCTTTGCTAAATAGGTGAGGCTTTCTACCGCCTCCTTGGCACCTGGAACCGCCAAATCTGGATAATAGGTAACGTACATCCTTTCAATGCCTTCCAAGGCTGGGACCCAAGTATCCTTGTTGTCCCAATCAAAACCGGGGGTGGCATTCCTAGATCCTATTCTAGGGTTGATTCCTCTTTTCTGTAATTGTTCAACGACTCGGCGACCAGTCTTACCAGTTCCTCCGATAACTAAAATGTTTGTGTTCATAATAAAGTTGTTTTAGATTAATGTTTAATAAATACGGCAATAAGTAATAAGATGAATGATAGCAAACCCGAAAGGGTTCTAATGCGATGGAATTTGTTCCAGGCATGTTCATAATAGGTTCTAAAGTCTTGAACCTCCAAGGAACTCATTGTGTTAAGGTCTAATGCCTCCAAAGCATTGTTTAACGGAACATTTCCAAAGGCAGTCACCCCAAAAGTACCTATGAGGTAGACGAGGGTAGCAGCCAAGACAAACCAAAACGCGGGTTTGTGATAATACTGCAGGGTAGTGGTAATGATGAGTGTAATGAGGCTCCCGAAAAATAGGGTAAAGAATAACGGATTCAGGATTTCCTTGTTAATGTGCTGCATGGTTTCCAAGTAGGTAAAATCGCCTACTTTTTTGGTTCCCAAGATGACCGAAACAGACCACGCGGTAAAAAAACCAGCTGCTAGGGCATTCAATAAAACGGTGACAAAAAGGACCATTGTTTTCATGACTTTCTTTTTTGGGTTAAATACTTTCCGAAGTACAATACGATGAAATAAAACTCAAACACGATCATGTAAAACATGGGGTCTCCAAAAAACCTGGAATAGCTCCCACCATTGGGGATGATGAAAACAGGAACCGTGATCATTGCATCCAATAGGACGGCTACCATAATGAAAAGGATTGCCAATACGGAAGGTTTTATGTAGCTCCTTGTATAGAACAGATAGGTTCCCAAACAAGCACTGGGGATAATGGCTAGGGCAAGCACCATAGTAGATTGCAGGTCTGGATCTTCTAAAATGGGTAGGTAAAAGGATAGGAGGTAAAAGCTCACGCCCAATATCCAAACTAAAAGGGCGCAGACAATACTAAACAATACTTTACGGATCATAATGGTTGATTTTTAATGATGACGCAAATCTATTGCAGCTGTAAGCCAGCGACTTATTTAAAAAGAATTATGATTTATTCGAAAAGAATTTTATACCTGACTTGGGCGATAGCCAAACTTCTTTTCAAAGGCATTGGAGAACGAACCCAAACTATCGTAGCCCACGGCCCAAGCAGCTTCCTGAATGGATTTTTGCTCGTGCTTGATAAGATGGTAGGCTTTTTTTAAACGTTCGTTTTGCAGGTATTTAAATACAGGAACGCCAAATTGTGCTTTGAATTCCTTTTTCAGTTTGTTGGTGTTGGTTCCAATTTGGTGGGCCAATTCGGTGAGGGAGGGAGGGTTCTCCAAATCAGATAAAAGGATTTCTTGCGCCAAGTTGATTTGTTCAAGTTGGGAGGCATCAATTGTTGTGGTTTCCTGCTTGGCCAATTGCCCAAAATAATGCGAAAGCAAAGCCGTGATATGGCTTTTGTAAAACATCATTTTAATACCCCCTTCATAGGTGTTGCTGAAGAATTGGTCTACCAGTAGAAACATTTCAGGGTTCATATTAAATACGGGCCCTTCTACATAGTGATCTGTTGGATGGACCAACGGATGTAAAAACTGTTCCAAGAAATGCCCTTCCCCATTGGGCAAGGTATCCAAGTTCCGAACGGTGGTAGCAATTACCAGGCATTGTAAGGGCTTTTCGGGGGAAACATGATGCTCAAATGCAACCTTTTCATCGGCATAAAAGGAGAGCACCATTCCCTTGGTATGATGAAATTCTTTGGTCTTTCCATCATATTTCACCTTTAGGCCCACATCCCCGGCACCATAAAAAGCAATGGCAACAACAGGCTCATCAAAGAAGCATGCATCTACCAAGGTGTTGTCGGTTGCGGCTTCTTCCAATAAAATGGTATAATCGTTAATGTCTATGATTTCACGGGTCATACAGGTGGTTTGTCCGTTTTGGAATCATGCTAAAGGTATGTAATTTCTCCATTATATAACCTACTGTAGGTTGTTGAAACTATTTTGGGAATTCCCTATTGCCTTTGTTGGACATTCTTTTTCTTAAAATGTAAACCGTAGGTCAAACCAACTACAGAAACAGACATGATGATGAGGATAAATAGCAGTAAAGGAAACTCATTATTGATGATGTTCAGTTGGTAGAGCAAATTCATTCCAACGATGGAAACCATAGCACCTATTGTAAAAAATAGCAACCCTTTTGCCACATTCGGTTTGGATTTTGTGATACGCTCTTCCAGCTTTATGCATCCCAAGATGGTCAAAATATAGATGGTTCCTAGTGTGAGGAGGAGGATCAATACGCTAAGTATCATATGGTCTATAAAAGGAAATGCCGTGTTTTGTAGCATCCATTGAAATAGATAATAGATAGCGGTTAGTAGCCCAATCTCTATCACCATCCAGATACCATATTTCCAATTCAATCGTATTGATCTCACAAAATATAGATTTTGTATAACGGTTTTATAGAATAACTTTTAATGCGGTTTTCAAGGTACTTATTTTTTTAATAGGGAAGGGGTTGGTTTATGTTGAAAACAGTTCTTTTGGAAACTCATTTAGCTGGCAATGAATGGTATGCATCAGCAACTCCCTTTTTTTTTATTAATTTAGCTGAAACAGAACTATTTAGATTACCAATGGCTAGAAAAATAAAATGGAATCCAGATAAAATACTAAGCATCTCTGCCATTAGTATCAGCTTTATTACCCTTATTATTTTTATTTATCAAACCAATTTAATGAGTAGGCAAAACTATTTGTCTATTCTACCTTATCTATCCATCTCTACTTCAGACGATGCTGCGAATAATGCATTCTCTATTACCTTGGATAATTATGGGGTTGGCCCTGCAATTATTGAAAGTACAACATTAAGTTACCTAGGCGATAAAGAAGATTTAAGCGACTATGAGAATGCGTTTTTTGAGTATTTAAAAGCAAAGGCACCTATATTGGATAGCATCAAGGCCATTTCGTATTCTACCTTAGAGAAGGGAGTCGCAATCCCGGCTGGAGAAAAACATACTATACTTTCAATCTACAATTCAGAAAAAGACTATACCCTGTATAAGCAGGTTTTGGAAGAGCTTATTAAAAACGGACTTTATTTTGAAATTAAATACAAGTCTATTCAAGACGAACATTGGAAAATCAATAACAATACACAAGGTCCTGAAAAGTTAGATTAGGCTCCATGAACACCGTAAGGGGATAGGCGTTGTTTGCAGTAGTATTTTTTTATCTTTCGTTGTGTCCTTTTCCGTCAAAGATTTTCAATTTTGCCTTTTCAATTCTTGAAGTTCTTGTTTTGGATTGTTTGGCTTCTGAAAAATAGAGTAAATATCCTCTTTGTCGTCCTGGGGTCAGGTTAAAAAATGCAGCTTTAAAATCTGAGTCGTTCTCAAATGCTTGTTCCAGTTCTTCGGGCATTTCATATTCCGAAGTCTTTTTCATTTTAACTTCCAAACCTGCTTTTTCCACCTCTATTGCCTCAAAAATATAGGCTTTGATAACTCCCTTCAAGTCATTGATTTGGGTTTTATCCGTAAATCGCATTTGTCGAGCAGATTGTACATTTTTAGTCTGTTGCACCAATATATTTTCAGTGTCATTTAGCAAAACTCCTTTGTGAAAAAGTAAAGCACAATATTCTTTAAATCCGTGAATTAGCACAATGTTTTTGCCTTGAAAAGTGTAGCAAGGGTGCATCCATTTAAAATCTTCCTCAAGTCCACATTCCAAGCAAATTTCCCGTAGCAAAATGGTTTCTTCTTTCCAATTTTTGATTTTTTCTATGTATCTGTCAACCTTTTCCATATTTAGCTTTGTTTTTGTAATTCAATGATTTTTCGGTCGTTCGGTCTGAAATACCAAGATGCAATTGTTACTAAAAGTAAAATAATTGAAGGCATTGCTTCTGTTATAGTTTGTCCAACTGATAAATGTGAAATGGTTGCTCCAGACATTGCAAAGAAAATCCCTGCATAAGCCCATTCTTTCAGCAAAGCTTTTTTAGGAATTAAAATGGCGATTACGCCTAAAATTTTCCAAGTCCCAAGAATTGACAACAAGTAGAGTGGGTAGCCAAGTTGGGTAACTATCTCGTTGTATCCACCAATTTGAAGCATTTGCTGTATTCCGCCTGCCAACATTCCAAATGAAAGAAAGATTGTTGAAACCCAATAGGTTATTTTTTTCGTTTTTGCCATTGTACAATTATTTTGATTGAGTCAATGTTTCTTCCAATCGGTTATGTGCCCAATTGATACCTTGCTTGAATGGAAGTTTTAGGTTTTGGTCTCTGTGGTTTACGGATTGATAGATCACATGCTGTTTTAATTTGCTTGTGTTTTCAGACAATTTCTCGAATTCGTAAATTTCAAGTTGAACGCCAAAAGGCATACTTTCCATTTCAAAAGTTCGTATGATTTTTTGGTTTGTAATAAAGTCGTGGATCGTACCATTAAACCCAATTTTGTTGCCTTTTGGGTCGGAAGTTAGAAATTGGAAACTGCCGTGTTTTTGAAAGTCGAACTTTAGCACTTTCGTTCCCATCCATTGTTCAATTATTTCTGGTTCTGTGTAGGCTTTGAACAAGAGTTCTAAAGGCAAGTCAAACGTTCGTGTTATGAGTATTTCCTGTTTACCATCTTCGGCTATCACCTTTGTTTTTAGTTCCATACCTATTTTTTTAATTGATAGTTTTTACTCACTTCTTGTATATTTATTTTTTGTGTTCGTGAATCTGTGATTTCATTACCGATTCCAATTTGTTAAATCGGTCGTCCCATAATTTTCTGAAAGGCTCGATAAATTCTGCTATTTCTTTCATTCCGTTTGGGTTTAGGTGATAGTAAATTTCCCGCCCTTTTTGTTCCTGTTCTAAAATTTCACATTCGGTGAGTATTTGAATGTGTTTAGAAATCGTTTGCCTTGAAGAATCAAAATTTTCAGCAATCGCAGTTGGTGTCAAAGCTTGTATTGCAACCAAAGAAATGATTGTTCTTCGAGTTGGGTCTGCAATGGCTTGGAAAACATCTCGTCTTAATTTCATTACGCAGTTATTTGACTGCAAATATAAATGCAACTATTTGACTGCACAAATTTTTCGTTTTAAAATTTTGGAAAGTAGTATTCGGTTTACGGTTCTGTTATAATACCGCCAATGGTCTTATCTCCTTGGCACAGTATCCAACAATCCCACTGGGTAGGCGACAGGAAGACACAGGGCGGCTGATTCGGCAAGTCCGAGTTTTGCGGAGCAAAAGCGGGAAGCAGCTTTCAAGCTGCGTGAGAATCAGCTAGCGGTTGGGCCGCCGTTGAGGACCATTCCGTTTAGTTTGTTGTT
>CAZBWO010000007.1:0-79051 GCA_964495885.1 uncultured Alteromonas sp.
CGTCCAAATCCGTGATGGTCACGTCATCGGTCACCGAAAGCGTGATGGAGGTACCAGCAGGGTCGTTGTCCGGGATAGCAGTCACAGTGGACTCCGTAGCGGACCCCGTGGCAGTAGCCGGCTCGCCAACGCAAACGATCACAGGAGCTGTGGTATCTTGTACAGTAATATTGGCTAAGCAAGAAGAAGTGTTTCCACTTGAATCTGTAACAATAATTTCAACTGGATTAACGCCTACGTCATTACAATCAAACATGGCTGTAGGACCAACTCCAGTGCCTCCAACTGTATAGTGAACCACTGTATTTACATCTCTATTTTGGAAGACAGATCCTGCAAAAGGATTACCAGCATTTTGTCCTCTTCCTACACCTTTAGTTACTTCTATATTCGCATCAGAAACTAAGATGTCTCCAACAGGACCACCATTTGAATAATCTATAGCACTTGTTGTAATTGTTACTAAGAAGATACCTACGGTTTGTCCTGAACTAACAGGTATTCCAAGATTTAAATTAAGTGGTGTAGGTACATTTTGACCTTGCGAAGTAACTAATGCGCTACCTCCAAGGGTCCAGTCGCCAGATGTAGTTTCAGATCCTAAGAATGTACCATTTTTCCAATACACAAATACTTCATGATCACCTGCTCCAGGGCTTCCACCGAAAGGCTCAAGATTCACATCGAAGGAATCAACAATAATATCATTGGTTGCATTAATATCAAACATGTTTCCGGCAGCACCGTTTCCATTTGTAAATCCGGTATTGAGGTCAAATGGAGTTGATCCACCAAATTCTGTGGAAACAATAGCACAGTTATCTGATGAACTTGCTACTAATGCAGTAGCATCTACAGTGACATTACCGGTAGCATCTAGATCTACTGTGATATCTTGGCAAGTTATCATTGGATCTTCGTCATCACTAACCGTGATGGTGAAAGTACAGGTAGTAGTTTCATTAGGTGCATCATCATTGGTAGCTGTAAATTCAATTACAGTAGGCCCAACAGGGAATACAGAACCACTGGAAGGTCCAGCAGTTTGCATAACCGTAACAGTACCACCTTCTGGGTCAATTGCTACTGCGTCTGTAAAGTTTACTACAGCACCACAAACCCCTGCATCTGTCCCTACAGCAATATCCATAGGACAGTTTATAACTGGAGGTACTGGTGGGGCAAATGCTGGACTGGTTGCTCCTGTTGTAGAAGTTGGAGTTGTAGCTGCATATTTTCTAGCTCTAATCCAATCTACTTGCATTGATCCAGTTCCAGAACTAATTCCTCCAATATTCAATTTTAGGTTTTCGTCTTTGGTGTAATCTACACCTGTACTTTTTACGATTGTTCCAATAGTTGGAAAATCACCAAATACGCTACCCGTATTTTCCCACGTTAAAGACCAAATACCTACAACACTACCATAGGAAATAAGCGATGAAGCCCAATTATGTCCTGAACAAAAAGTGCTTCCTCCACCACGAACGGAAAGCCTAGCTTGCGTAGTGTTGATGAGCATGGCATAGTTCTCTGTACTGGTTTCTTCTGCCCAGTATATCCCAGGCCAGTTTCCGGAAGCTCCATCAACTTGTGCTTCAGCGGTGAATACATCACCAATTGGGAACGTAGCATCTGAAATTAGAACCCCATTGGAGCTCCAACTTAAGTTCATGCTTCCTCCACCCACAGTTGGGGTAGCACTACCGCAAGAAGTACTAAAGTTAATGGTAGGGTCATCAAATCCTTCCCAAAAGGAAAATGTCATTTCTGCATCTGAGGTAGTGGTAGCACCAGCGTTTCCGTGATACATATAAATGGTTACCGTTCCTCCAGCGGGAATACTTGGAACGTTTACCCAAATTAGGGTAGAAGCAGTATTCATACCACTTTCAATGTAGTGAGGCATACCTGCGCAAGGATCTCCAAATTCAGTGAATCTAATATCACTACCGTCGGAATTCATTTCCCCAGCCATTACAAAACTCTGGGTATCTATTGTAAGAGGCACTTCAAAGTTGGTAAGTGCATTTCCTCCCGCATTGTCAATAGTGATTTCTGTAACCCAAGACCAGTTTGCGTCTACGCAGGGCATTCGAGTTGAATTAGATTCTCCAACAACATAACTTTCAGAATTTAGAATGGCGGGTTCGCCAAAATTGACTGTCTGAAAGTCTTGAGCAGAGTTACTTTCTAATTCACTTGAAGTAAGTGAATTTTGGGCAGTTCCCATTCCGCAAAACATAAAAAGGGATGCTGCCCAAATAAAAAATAAGGCTTTTCTCATAATGAATTAATTTAGTTTTTTATTAGTCAATTCAAATTTACTAAGAAAAGCTTAAGATAGGAAAGGATATAACATAAAAAACCGTCACTTTGGACGGTTTTTTATGCAGTTAGTCTATGAATTAGTCGTTATTTTATCATATCGTAACTTCGCTTGATAAAATGAGTAAGCGCTTCGCCCTTTAAAAGGTTCTTGCTAAGCTTTGCTAAATCTAGCGCTTGATTCACTAATCGTTCTTTTTTCTTTTGTGTTTTGGTATTCAAAATTTGCGATACCAATTCATGATTGGTGTTTACAACCAATTGGTACATTTCTGGCATTTGGCCCATTCCGAACATGCCGCCGCCGCCGGTTTGCTGCATTTCTTTCATACGGCGCATAAATTCTGGTTCGGTAATGATAAAAGGTTGCGCGTTGCTGTCCAAAGCTTCCAATTGAACTGTGAATTTTTCCGTAGGAACAATTCCCTCCAGTACTTCTTTAAGCGTAGCTGTTTCTTCTTCGGAAAGTTTTGATGGGTTTTCCTCCTCCTTTTTGATAAGATTTTCCAACGTATCACTATCTACCCTTACGAAGGAAACTTTCTCTTTCTCGCTTTCCATTTTCTGAAGCAGATGGGAAACAATTGGGGAATCCAGTAGTAGGATTTCATAGCCTTTCTCCTTGGCAGCTTCAATATAACTATGTTGCGCTTCTTCATTAGAGGCATAGAGAATTACCAATTTGTCATCTTTGTCTGTTTGGGAATCCTTAATTTTCTCGGTGAATTCCTCAAAAGTAAAATAGGTGCCATCAACAGTTGGGTAGAGTGCAAATTTCTGGGCTTTATCAAAGAATTTATCTTCCGTAAGCATTCCATATTCAATCACTACTTTAATATCATTCCACTTTGCTTCAAAGTCTTTCCTGTTTTCATCAAAGAGGCTCTTTAGTTTATCGGCTACTTTTCGGGTGATATAGCTAGATATTTTTTTAACTGCTCCGTCTGCCTGAAGGTAACTTCTAGAAACATTTAATGGAATATCTGGGCTATCAATGACCCCCCGAAGCATGGTTAGAAATTCTGGAACAATCCCTTCTACGTTGTCTGTGACAAAAACTTGGTTTTGATATAGTTGAATTCGATCTTTTTGAATATTTAGATCATTGCTCATTTTTGGGAAATAGAGGATTCCCGTTAGATTGAAGGGGTAATCTACATTCAAATGAATATGGAATAACGGCTCTTCAAATTGCATGGGGTAGAGCTCCCGGTAAAAATCTTTGTAATCCTGCTCTTCCAAATCGGTTGGAGGTTTGGTCCATGCCGGATTTGGGTTGTTAATGATATTATCTACTTCCTTGATAGGAGCGGGATCCTCTTCCTTTGCATCCTTTGGTTTTGGAAGAGTTTCGGTACGGGTTCCAAATTTAATGGGAATGGGCATAAACTTGTTGTACTTCACCAATAGTTCCCTAATTTTGGATTCCTCTAAAAATGACATTTCCTCTTCACTAATGTGGAGGATGATTTCTGTGCCGCGTTCTTTTTTTGCGTGCTTTTCCAAGGTGTAGTTTGGAGATCCGTCACACGTCCAATGAGCTGCAGGTTCATCTTTGTAGCTTTTGGTAATGATTTCTACTTTATTTGCTACCATGAAGGCAGAATAAAACCCAAGGCCGAAATGTCCTATAATCCCGGTATCTTCCCCTTGCTTATCCTTGTATTTTTCCAGGAATTCCTCTGCGCCTGAAAAAGCAATCTCATTGATATACTTTTTTACCTCGTCTGCGGTCATTCCTATTCCCTGATCAATAATGTGAAGCTGTTTCTTGTCTTTGTCAATTTTTACTTCAATAATGGGGTTCCCATATGCTACTTTCGCTTCACCTATGTTGGTGAGGTGTTTTAATTTTAAGGTTGCATCTGTTGCATTACTGATGAGCTCCCGCAAGAAAATCTCGTGATCGCTGTATAGAAATTTTTTAATGAGCGGAAAAATATTTTCAACAGATACATTAATGGTTCCTTGACTCATGATTTTATATTTTAAGTTTTCCATCGTTATTTCAAAATGAATACCATTTCTACAAATATGACACCTTGTCACAAATATTGTTTAAAGATATTTGCAAATAATTAAACAAATTTGTATTTTTACTTCAATTGCTATGAAAACGAAGCTATGTTTTCTAACAATTATTATTGGTTAGGTTGTTTGAATTAGGGTGTGCAACAGCATACCCTAATTTTTTTATTCCTTGCATTTTTCTGAAAAACCAATATGAATAATTATATTGCTTTGATTTATCTAACTGAAATTTTATGTATTCTTCAAAAATTACGGGTTTGGGTTTCTATGTGCCCTCACATGTAGTGACGAATGATGATTTGTCAAAATTCATGGATACCAACGATGCTTGGATTCAAGAACGTACAGGAATCAAGGAGCGAAGATGGGTAGCTGATGGTGGTGAGGACACAACAGCCATCATGGGCGTCAAAGCCGCAACCATAGCAATTGAACGTGCCGGTATAGAAAAAGACGAAATAGATTTTATTGTGTTCGCGACTTTGAGTCCAGATTATTACTTTCCTGGACCTGGAGTAATGGTGCAGGAGGCATTGGGGCTTAAAACCGTTGGAGCGTTGGATGTGAGAAATCAGTGTTCCGGATTTGTCTACGCTTTGTCTGTAGCAGATAACTTTATCAAGACGGGTATGTATAAGAACGTTTTGGTAATTGGAAGTGAATTGCATTCCCATGGATTGGACAAAACAACTAGGGGCCGAGGCGTTTCTGTAATATTTGGGGATGGGGCTGGAGCCGCAGTTTTGAGTAGGTCTTCAAATACCTCTCAAGGAATTTTATCTACGCACTTGCATTCCGAAGGAAAATTTGCCGAAGAACTAATTGTAAAAGCACCAGGGATGGGTACCCGTTGGGTGACAGATATCCTTGAAGAGAATGATCCCAATGATGAAAGTTATTTTCCGTATATGAACGGACAGTTTGTCTTTAAAAATGCGGTCGTTCGCTTTTCGGAAGTAATCATGGAAGGATTACAGGCCAATAAGCTTTCTGTTTCAGACATTAATATGTTGATTCCGCATCAAGCCAACTTACGTATTGCACAATTTATTCAGAAAAAATTCAAATTGTCTGATGACCAAGTGTACAACAACATTCAGAAATACGGAAATACCACGGCTGCCTCCATTCCTATTGCCCTTACCGAAGCTTGGGAAGCTGGAAAAATCAATGAGGGGGATTTAGTTGTATTAGCCGCCTTTGGAAGTGGTTTTACTTGGGGAAGTGTGATAATTCGGTGGTAACTGAAAAAGCCCCCCGAGTCTTCGAAGGGCTTTTCAACCTAACATTCAAAATATTAAAGAGGCTAATCCAAATAAATTATAAAATCTGTTTAGGGTTTCTATCTTAATAGACTAGCTTTTTTGAAATTTGTTTCATCTGCCTGGTTACTTTAACGTTATCATAACATTTTAGGTGGTTTAGAAGATTCCGCCGCCATCATCTTTCGTTCTATCATCCCTAGTTTTTCTGGATTTTGCACGGTACTTTCCGCCTCCAAATCTATAAGAGAGCCCTACGTTTATAGTTCGGCTTTCCCAATTGAATTGTCCGTCCTGTCTAAAGGGTTGCTCTCCTTCAAAGGCAAAATACATGGTATCAAAAATATCGTTGAAATTAAGACTGAAGGTTCCGCGATTGTCCCAAAGGCTGTAGCGCATTCCTAAATTAACCATGAACATGGGCTGTACTTCAAACTGTATATTCCTGTTTTTTCCGCGGTACATGGTAAATGCTGAAAAGCTTAAGTTTTCCGCAACTTTAAAATTGTTGAACATGCGTACATTCCACGCAAGGTTATCCACTTCAATTTCCTGTCGTACAATGTCGGCTTCAGTTGGATTCTGAATGGTATTGTCTAACGATTCTGTGATTCCTGTTTGCGTTTGGTTAAAAAGATCGAAACTTGCATTGAAACTCCACCATTTTGTTGGTCGGTAGTTACTGGAAAGTTCCACTCCATAGGCCGTAGTATTGTCAAAGTTGTCAAATGTAAGGATCAAACGGTTGAGGTCTGTACGGTCTACAAAAACAGCTCGGTTGATTTGATCTTCCACAATTCGGTAGAATACACCCCCCGTAATGCTTCCTTTACCAAGATTTCGGGTATAGTTCGCTTCCATCGAGTTGGTAAACTGTGGAATAAGGGTGGTATTTCCGAAAGAAGAAATTAGCGGAGTGCTCCATTCCCTAATTGGATTCACCTGGCTCACGCCTGGGCGGTCTACCCTTCGGCTATAGCTTACTTGGTATTGGTTTTTTTCTGAAGGGGAATAAGTGAAAAACGCCGAGGGATATACTTGAAAATAGTCATTTTCAAATGTTCGCAGTACGGTATCGCCATCCACACTAAGATTGATTCCTTCATTGGAAACCAAGTTAGAAGTATCGCTGGTTACAATCCCAGGAGTATAGGTTTCCAAAGTATTGGCAGTAACATCTACGGTTTCGGCGCGAACCCCAACTTGTAGACTAAATTTTTCCCAGTTCTTTCCGAAGGTCGCATACGCTGAATAAATATCCCTTTGGTAATCAAACGCGGTACTTGGCGAAGTAATAAGCGCACCTTCAATATTAAACGGATTTACGACTAATTGGGTGGAAGTTCTTGAAATGTCTGAATTAAACAACCGTGCTTCCAGTCCCAATTCTAATTTGGTAGTTTCAGAAAGCGGATTTACATAATCCAAATTAACAGTAAGCCTATCACGGTTTGTATCTACAAAGTCTAAGTAGTCATCACTAAAACTAGCCCCTGAAAATAACCATGTAGCATCTTCGTTGTTTTCAAATTCATTGTAATCTGCTTCCAATTCAATATTGTGGCCTTCTTTGTCAAAATCCAACTTATAATTGAAGTTGTACTGGGAAGACATATTATCTGTTTCATTGAAGAAATCCTGTGTTTGGTTTAGGGTCATGTCATTGTAATAGACAATGTCTGTTAAGCCAGCGGTTCCACCTTCAAAAAGGTTTTGATTGGTAAAAACCGAAATGGTATTCTTATCATTCAAATAGAAATCAATTCCAAATTTGAAAAGGTTGGAAGTTCGGTCATCATCAAAACGGAAAAACTGCTCTGAATTCTCTTCAATACGAAGGATGTTTCCGTAGTTTTCATTAATAGAGGTGTTATGTCCCCAGTTTCCGTAGAAATTCAACTTACCATTACGGTAGTTGAAATCTATATTGGAATTGAATTTAGGTTGGTTTTCATAGGCTAGGTTCACACTCGCGTTACCATTGAATCCAATTTTCACATTTTTGTTGAGAATGATATTGATAATCCCACTCATTCCTTCCGGATTGTATTTAGCTGAAGGATTAGTAATCAATTCTATTTGCTTAATGGAATTGGAGGGTAATTGTTTAAGGAGTTGTGCTACGGGAACATTGGTAAGTTTCCCATCTACCATTACCCGAACGTTTTGGTTACCTCGAAGTGAAAGTGCACCAGTTTGTTGGTCCACACTCACAGAGGGTAAATTGTTCATAATATCTGAAGCTGTAGGCCCAGAAGTAATAAGGTCTTTCCCAACCGTAATCACTTTACGATCCATTTTTTGTTGTATGGTGGAGGTTTCGGCACGAACGACTACTTCATCCAAAGCAGCAATATCTTCCTCCAGTTGAATGGTGCCAAGGTCAATTCTTCTACTTCCTTTTGAAATTTCAATTTGTGTACTATAGGCTTTATACCCTATATATTGAATGGTTACTTGACTTTTCCCTTCCGGAATGTCTGGGATTTCAAAATTCCCGTTGTCATCTGTCACACCCCCAGTGATGATGTTTCCGTTAAGGTCTTTCACAACTACGGTGACATAGGGAATTGGTTCCTGCAAGTTTTTGTCAATTACGGTTCCTGAAATTTTACCGGGTTTGTCTTCTTCTGGTCCTGGATTATTGGCTATGGTAGGAATAGATACAAGAATAGCCAATAGTAAAAATAACTGTTTCATTGGGTGGTTGTTTGATTTTTGATTGATGATGGTTACACACAGTAACGTTCATAGGACGAAGTGAAACGGATTGTGTTACATGAGAGGTGTATTTTAACCTATTCTTAACATCTTGTTTCATCCCAAAAAAAAAGCCCGAAGCTCTCACTTCGGGCAGGTCTCTACTGCAATTATTAACACTAACCATCAACGTAAAAATTTCACAGTAAAGACCGGAAATATTTCATAATATAGACGAAGGTATGATGTAATTGTTACAATGCATGGTTATTTTAACGAAGTTTTAATATGAATGATGGTTTATTTGTTAATTTTCGGGCATGAAAAAAACTTTAGTGATTGGCGCAAGCCCAAATCCTTCAAGATATGCCTATATCGCAACCATGCGTTTACAGGAAAAGGGATATCCCGTTGAAGCATACGGACTTCGGGAAGGAACAATTGGGGAAGTTCCCATTACAACTGAATTAAAACAATTCAAGGACATTCATACAGTTACTTTGTATGTTGGGCCGAAACATCAGGCTTCTTATTTTGATTATGTACTGTCATTACACCCAAAAAGGGTGATCTTCAATCCAGGGACCGAAAACCCAGTTTTTTATGAATTATTGAAAGAAAACGGAATTGCTTATGAAGCTAGTTGTACACTAGTGCTTCTTGCTACGAATCAATATTAATCCCAAAAATGTAAGTAAGCCATTTATAGGTAATAGCTCATAGCCTATTTGGTAACCACCTAAACTTTCAGAAGGGATATTCCCTACAATGGTGATGATAATTACCGAAATCAAACAGACCACCCACACATATTTATCCCACACCTTAAATTTTGTAAAAATTCCAAAAGCAAAAAGTCCTAAGAGGGGGCCATAGGTATATCCAGCAACAGTTAACAAACTATCAATAACATTACTGGTGAGAATATATTTAAAAGCAATTATCACCACAACCAAAAGGGCACTCATTCCAACATGTACTCGTTTTCTAATTTTTTTTTGATCTTTCTCTGGTCTTTTTGAAATATTCAAAAAATCTACACAAAAACTAGTTGTTAAAGAAGTTAGGGCACTATCTGCGCTACTGTAAGCAGCGGCAATAAGCCCCAATAAAAAAGTAATGCCCAGCACAACTCCCAGTCCACTATTAAGTGCAATTTCAGGGAATAGGAGGTCGGTTTTTGGGGTGCCGTCCAAGAGCGGCATGGCAATATTTTTTGCATCTGCATAAATATAAAGTAAGGCTCCTAACAAAAGGAATAGAAAAGTAACGATTGTAAGGACAATACTAAAGGAGACCATATTTTTCTGTGCCTCCTTCAGGTTTTTGCAGGTGAGGTTTTTTTGCATCATATCCTGGTCTAACCCGGTCATGCAAATGGTGATAAACATCCCTCCAAAGAATGATTTCAGGAAGTGGTTTTTCTTAAAAAAGTTTTCCGTAAAGAAAGTTTTATTGTATTGTTTGAGTTCTTCGGAATGTAAAAATTCTGAAAAACTCCAATTTAATTCCTTCGTAATAAAATAGATGGAGAGGCATACCGCCGAAACCATAAAAAGGGTTTGCAGGGTATCGGTCCAAACAATGGTTTTGATGCCCCCTCGATAGGTGTAAATCCAAATGAGAACAATTGAAATGACAACGGTAATTTCAAAAGGAATCCCAAAACTATTGAATACAAACTGCTGCAGCACAATAGCGACCAAGAATAACCGGAATGCAGCTCCCAATACCCTAGAAACAAAAAAGAAAAATGCTCCTGTTTTATAGCTAACGGTTCCGAAGCGCGTTTCCAAGTATTGGTAAATTGATGTTACATTTTGTTTGTAATAAATAGGCAATAAGACAAAGGCAACCACAAAATAGCCTACCAAGTACCCCAAAACCACTTGAAAATATCCAAATTTGGCTCCTTCAACCCAACCAGGAACCGAAATAAAGGTCACGCCACTTAAGGAAGCGCCAATCATTCCAAAAGCCACTAAATACCAAGGAGACTGTTTCGAAGCTTTAAAGAAAACATCATTACTGTCATCTTTCCCAGTGAAATAGGAAATAATTAGTAAGATTCCAAAATAGCCAGCAATAAGTAATAGAATATGAATAGGAGCCATAGTGCGCGATTACGGTATTAGGTAAAAATACAAAGTTTCCCTACCCTACATTCTTTTTTTCCTTATTTTTGGAAACCTCAGTTTAATTTATTTACACAAAGCTATGAAAATGAAATATTTAACTGTTTTATGTTGTGTGTTGTTCAGCGTAATATCTTCTGCTCAAGAGTACTTGCAAATGATTGAAGCAGGCAACTATTCCGTACAAGAAATTATTGATAATGGAGAAGCTTATTTTGCAGATAAGGACAAGGGTAGGGGATCAGGATATGTGCAATTCAAGCGTTGGTCCTATATGGCAAAAAGACTAATGGACGAAACGGGTTATTTGCCTTCGTTTGAAGAGCAACTTGATGAATTGCAGCGTCAAAATGCTTACTTGAACCAAACATCTGGAAACCGTATGCCTCTTCAGGATAACTGGGAAGAGCTTGGGCCAACTAGTTGGAATGCCACTACATCGTGGAATCCTGGGGTGGGAAGAATTACCGGCATCTCTATTGAGTCTACTAACAATGACCATATTATTATTGGTGCAAATACCGGAGGGGTCTGGAGAACAACAGACGGAGGCAGTAGCTGGACGCCAATGGGGGATTATTTTTCCAATCTTAGTGTGTATTCTGTTAGGATAGATCCTCTAGATGCAGATACCTATTACTTTGGCTCTACGTCTGGCAGGATCTATAAATCTGAAGATGCAGGTGCTACTTGGAACTTATTGGGAGTTGCAGGGGCTTCCATTATTAATAAGATTCTTATACATCCTTCAAATTCCAACATAATGTTCGCTACTTCCCAAAACTCAGGTATTTTTGGTTCTACCGATGGAGGCATTACTTGGAATAATTTGATTCCTTCGGAAAACCGTGCTTATGATGTTGAATTTAAACCTGGGGATCCCTCAACAGTATATGCTTCTGGAAACGGATTCTACGTATCTACCGATGGCGGACTTACCTTCTCTGAAACAACAGGTTTTGATAATGGCCCTAAGATGATGGGTATTTCTGCAGATGACCCAGCGGTTGTGTATGTGGTTGAGGCAGATGGCGGACAATTTAATGGGTTTTATAAATCAACAGATAGCGGATTGAGCTTCACGGAATTGAACCACACTGGAAGAAATTATTTCGGATATGACACTGCAGGCTTTGATCCCGGGGGGCAAGCGCCAAGGGATATGGATGTGACTGTAAACCCAAATAACATAAATGAAGTGCATATTGCTGGTATTCTAACTTGGCGCTCTTTGGATGGTGGCGCCACCTTTACTTGTACTTCAGATTGGATTCCAGGAAATGCAGCAGGACAGAATATAGGATACTGTCATGCAGATGTAGATCTTTTGGAGTTTGAGGGCACTACTCTCTTTGTTGGTTCAGATGGTGGTATTTTTAAAGCAGCAGACACCCAAAACCTCAATGCTAATTATTATGAAGACCTTACTACAGGAATTGGTATTCGGCAATTTTACAAAATAGGAACTTCCCAAACCCCGAATGTGGTGGTTACGGGAGGATCTCAAGACAATGGGACCTCTTTTTACTCAGCAGCTAATGATTGGCGTGATTGGCTGGGTGCAGATGGCATGGAAGGATTTATTGATAAAAGTAATACCAATATCATGTATGGAACAAGTCAGAACGGGCAAATATACCGTACTGATGATGGTGGAAACAGCCTTAACTACCCGCCAGAGCCTGGTCAAGGATCTGGAAATTGGGTAACACCATTTGAGCAAGATCCTTTAGTAGATAACACCATTTATTTGGGGTATAATATCGTATATAAATCTACCAACAAAGGCAATAGTTGGACGGCAATCTCCCAAAATTTTGGAAATTTGGATGAACTTAAAATTGCACCTTCCAACAACCAAGTTTTGTATGCATCCCAAGCGGTGAATCTATATAAAACAGAAGATGGTGGTGCCTCCAACTGGACCTCTTTGGGCAACTTGGGAGGTTCAATCAATGCTATTGCAATTCACCCATCAGATCCCAATAAAGTTGCAATTGCCTATACAGGAACCCATAAGGTACTGGTAACAAATGATGGCGGAACAAATTGGGAGAGCTACCGATTAAACCTTCCTGAATTCAGTGCTTTGGCAGTAGTATGGGATGACAACGGTAGCAATGGACTCTATGTGGGACTCAACTATGGTATTTACTACATAGATGATACTTTTTCTGAATGGCAACCGTTTTTCACCAATCTTCCAAATGTGATTGTAAATGAGTTGGAAATTAATAACGCAGACGGTAAAATTTATGCAGGAACTTATGGTAGGGGACTTTGGGCATCCCCAACCTATGACCCTACTTTGGCTGTTAGCGATTTCTATGGAAATGATTTTGGGATAGTGCCTAATCCGGTGAAAAACCAATTAAATGTATTTACTAAAGAAACGAACCCAATGGCATTACATATTTTTGATGCTTCCGGAAAATTATTAATCTATATCCCTAAGATGTTTATTTCCAATAATTATTCCTTAGATGTATCGAATTTTCAGCAAGGTGTTTATTTCCTTAGAATGGAAACTACAACAGGAACAATCACCAAGAAATTTTTAAAGGAATAAAGATTGTTTTTTCCATTAAAGGCCTTGGAGGAACTATTTTCTGAGGCTTTTTTTTTACCTTTCCGCGAATAATAATCACATGGAATTTTCATCCAAATTATTGGAAAATGCAGTTAATGAGATGTCTCAATTACCAGGCATTGGAAAAAGAACTGCTTTGCGTTTGGTATTGCATTTACTTCGGCAGCCAACAGAGCAGACCGCACGTCTCTCTAAAAGTCTTCTGCAGATGCGTGAGGATATTAATTTCTGTAAAAATTGCCACAATATATCAGATCATCAACTTTGTGAGATCTGTGCAAACCCCAATAGAGATGAGGGCTTGGTGTGTGTGGTAGAGGATATTCGTGATGTGATGGCTATAGAAAATACAAGTCAGTATAAAGGGCAATACCATGTTTTGGGAGGAAAAATTTCGCCAATGGACGGAATTGGCCCGAGTGATTTGAATATTCCGTCGTTGGTGGAAAAAGTAAAAAGCGGACGGGTAAAAGAACTCATCTTTGCTTTAAGTTCTACGATGGAAGGGGATACCACCAACTTTTATATTTTTAGACAGATAGAGGGTGAGAAGGTCATTACTACAACCATTGCTAGAGGAATTTCGGTAGGCGATGAATTGGAATATGCAGATGAAGTAACCCTTGGCCGAAGTATTCTCAATAGAATTCCTTTTGAATCTTCCCTTAAAAATTCTTAACCCTTGCAGCTCTCCGTCGTCATCCTAAATTATAATGTCCGCTATTTTTTAGAGCAATGCCTAAAAACAGTTGGTCACGCCCTTCAAGGAATTGATGCCGAAATTATAGTAGTGGATAACGCTTCAAAGGATGATAGTTGCCAGATGGTAAAAAAGAATTTTCCAAGGGTGAAACTTATTGAAAATAAGGAAAACGTAGGATTTAGTAAGGCCAATAACCAAGCAGTAAAAATTGCCAAGGGAACTTATATCTGCATCTTGAACCCAGATACCGCGGTGGCAGAAAATACGTTTGATACCCTCCTTCAATTTGTAAAAAATAAAAAGAACTTAGGAGCATTGGGAATCCATTATATGGATGGAACTGGAAACTTTTTACCAGAATGTAAGCGAAACCTTCCTACCCCGAAACGATCTATTTTTAAAGTATTAGGCTTCACGAAGGGAAAAAATGGGTATTATGCCAATTTCATTGCTCCAAAAGCTACCGGCGAAGTAGAAGTCCTTGCAGGCGCATTTATGTTTATGAAAAAGGAAATATATGATTCTTTGGGAGGCTTTGATGAAGATTATTTTATGTACGGCGAAGACATTGACCTAAGTTATAAAATCATTAAAGCAGGCTATAAAAATTACTATCATGGTGGTTTAAGCGTATTGCATTATAAGGGGGAAAGCACCACTAAAGATACCGCCTACTTAGATCGTTTTTACGGGGCGATGCATATTTTTTACAATAAACATTTCAAAAAGAATGGCCTCCTTACTTTCTTTATTTTTGCTGGAGTAGCCGTTACCAAATTTTTGAAAGGAAGAAAGGTGTTGAAAAAGAAGTCAAAACCTTCTGAAATAACAGAAGCATGGGTGCTCACCGAAGATTTAAATGTATTACGAAAACTTTCCGAAGCATTGGAAATTCCTGTGAAATCGGTAGCGCTTCGGGCAATAGAGGAAGACTTGGTGGAGGATAAAATGATTGTGTTTGATGCAAGCTATCTCTCTTACAAGAATATTTTTCAGCTTATGGAAAAGCAATCCAATAAAGGAAATTCATTTCGTATCAAACCGATAGACGCTTCCTTCATCATAGGAAGTGACGAGAGTGACCAAAAAGGAGGAGTACTGCATTTTTGATTGCAGTATTCGTAAAGAAATCGAAGTCTATCAAAAACCTTTCAAATTATTTTTAAAGAAAACGCCTAAATTTCATTAATTTTGCAATCGGTTTTACGCTGAAAAAAATCTGACCGAAACTATGGGAAAATTTGAACTGAAATTACCTAAAATGGGAGAAAGCGTAGCGGAAGCTACCATAACTACTTGGCTAAAGGAAGTAGGGGACACTATTGAAATGGATGAACCCGTACTGGAGATTGCTACAGATAAAGTAGATAGTGAAGTTCCAAGTGAAGTGGAAGGTGTTTTGGTTGAAAAATTATTTGAGGTGGATGATGTTGTACAAGTAGGTCAGACCCTTGCGATTATTGAAGTGCAAGGTGCTGGTGAGAGTAAAGCAGTTGCTTCGGAAACTGAAACTTCAGCTCAAGAAACTCCAGCCCCTGAAGTAGTAGCCCAAGTTGCTGCGCGTGTTGAAGAGGCAAAGGAAACTACTCAAACGGTTGTGGAAAATACAGGAGATCGTTTTTATTCCCCATTGGTAAAAAATATAGCCGCTACGGAAGGAATTTCCCAAAGTGAATTGGATGCACTTCCCGGAACCGGTAAAGACGGACGCGTAACCAAAAATGATATTCTTGCTTATTTAGAAAACAGAGCAAGTGCTGTTAAACAAAGTGCTAGTGAAGATTCTAGAGTTGCAGCCCCTAAAACCGAAACTCCAAAGGCGTCTACTCCAGTATCTGTAAATGGGGAAGATGAAATCATTGAAATGACCCGCATGGGTAAACTTATTGCACACCACATGCGTGAAAGCATAAATACTTCTGCACATGTGCAAAGTTTTGTGGAGTGTGATGTGACCAATATTTGGAATTGGAGAAATAAAGTAAAGGCCAGCTTTGAAAAACGGGAAGGTGAAAAACTTACTTTTACCCCTATTTTTATGGAGGCAGTCGCCAAAGCATTGCGTGATTTCCCTATGATGAATATTCAAGTGGATGGGGATCGTATTATTAAAAAGAAAAATATCAACTTGGGAATGGCTGCCGCACTTCCTGATGGAAACCTCATTGTTCCAGTGATAAAAAAGGCAGACCAGCTTAATTTGGTGGGGATGACCAAAACGGTCAATGATTTGGCCAACCGTGCCCGTATAAATCAGTTAAAGCCCGATGAGATTCAAGGGGGAACGTATACAGTGACCAACGTGGGAACCTTTGGCAGTGTCATGGGAACACCTATAATTAATCAACCGCAAGTGGGTATTTTGGCATTGGGCGCCATTCGTAAGGTGCCTGCGGTAATTGAAACCCCAGAAGGTGATTTTATTGGTATTCGTTATAAAATGTTCCTTTCCCATAGTTATGACCACCGGGTAGTAAATGGAGCCTTGGGCGGACAGTTCGTAAAGCAGGTCGCTGACTATCTGGAAGCTTGGGATATGAATAGAGAGGTCTAGCCTTTTATTTCAGCGATTGTTTCAGATAGTTCTTCATACCCAAACCTTACATGGTCCTTATTCCAGATCACGGGAAAAGTGATGACTTCCGGGTTTTCGCTATGGTCTTCCAAAAAGATAAAAATTGTTGGTGAAGTACCGGGCCTTCGTTTATGTTTATACTTCGGAAGGATATGTCTTCCCCTTTCAACATAGCGATTCATAGCGTGCACTTTCCGCAGGCATTCTTGGTAAATACCATAATTCTCTCGCGTAGTACTTTTTCATAATGTGCAGATATAAAAGACCGAAAAATGGGAGTATGTAATTAGTTGTTTGATCATAGCAAAAACGTAGATAATAATCTTATTTTTGCAGTACAACTTACCGTATGGAATTACAACTGCACAAACCCATTTGTTTTTTTGATCTGGAAACCACAGGAATTAATGTGGCCAATGACCGTATCGTGGAAATTTCTATCTTAAAAGTGTTTCCCAACGGAAACCGTGAAAGCCACACCTGGCGGGTAAACCCAGAGATGCCCATCCCAAAGCAGGCAAGTGATGTACATGGTATCACCAATGAAATGGTCGCCAATGAACCCACTTTTAATGAGTTGGCTCCCAAGGTGTACAATATGATAAAGGATAGTGATTTGGGCGGGTTTAATAGCAATCGTTTTGATATACCTTTGTTGGCCGAGGAGTTGCTGCGTGCGGAAATAGATTTTGACCTGAAAAAGGCGCAATCTGTAGATGTGCAAACTATTTTCCATAAAATGGAAAAACGTACTCTTGAAGCGGCCTACAAATTTTACTGTGACAAAACCTTGGATAACGCACACAGTGCCGAAGCAGATACCCTTGCAACTTACGAAGTATTAAAGGCACAATTAGACCGTTACCCAGAATTGGAAAATGATATTTCTTTTTTATCTGGTTTTAGCGCCCATAGGGAGTTTGCAGATTTTGCAGGATTTATTGGATACGATAAAGAAGGCCGTGAAATATTTTCCTTCGGAAAGCATAAAGGGGTCTTGGTAGAGGAAGTCTTAGAAAAAGAACCTGGGTATTTTGGGTGGCTGTTAAATGCAGACTTCCCATTGTACACCAAGAAGGTATTAACCAGGGTAAAATTGAGTAAACTAAACAATAAATTGTAGGAGTCATGAAGATTATTTGTGTAGGTAGGAATTATGCAGCGCACATTGAAGAACTTGACAGTGAACGACCCAAAGAACCTGTATTGTTCCTGAAACCAGATAGTGCGGTAATTTTAAAAAACAATCCTTTTATCATTCCAGAGTTTTCGAATGACGTGCATTATGAAGTAGAGGTTTTGGTGAAAATCAAAAAAATTGGAAAATATATAGACCAGAAATTTGCTCATAAATATTATGATGAAATAGGGCTGGGAATTGATTTTACAGCAAGGGATGTGCAGCAACAATTGAAAGACAAGGGATTGCCTTGGGAAAAGGCAAAGGCATTTGACGGAGCTGCGCTTTTGGGCAATTTTCTTTCCAAAAAAGAGTTTAAGAATGTAGATGACCTTCATTTTCAACTTAGCCAAAATGGGGAAGTGAAACAAAATGGCCACACTGCCTTAATGTTGTGGAAAATTGATGCGTTAATCGAATATATTTCAAAATATTTTACATTAAAGATTGGGGATATTATCTTTACGGGAACACCTGCAGGTGTAGGTAAGGTAAATCCCAATGATGAGTTAAAGGGATTCTTGGAAGAAAAGGAACTTTTTACCATAAAAGTTAAATAAGACTTATGAGTACAACCTATTCTATAGATAGTTTAAAAGAGATTGCGGGAGATGATCAAGACTTCATGGCCGTTGTAGCACAAACTTTTTTAGATGAAATCCCCCCAGATTTGGAAGCTATGGTAGACGCAGTAGATAATGAAAATAGGGAACTGGCCTACCAATTTGCCCATAAAATGAAACCAAATATTGAAATGTTTGGTATTGATTTGCAGAAGGAGATCACTCAAATTGAATCTTGGACAAGAACCGCTAAAAGTAAAGCCTCTATCCTTCCTTTGGTGGAAAATGTAAAAAGCACTTTGGAAACTGTTTTTGAAGAACTCAAAAAAGATTTCAATATATAAATGCTTGCCGAAATTATCACTATTGGCGACGAAATCCTGATAGGTCAGATTATTGATACCAATTCAGCTTTCATTAGTAAAAAGCTGAACTCCATTGGTGTACAAGTTTACCAAATTACTTCCATACAAGACGACAAAGCTCAAATTCTGAATACGTTTCAGGAAGCTTCACAGCGTGCGCAGTTGGTCTTGGTAACGGGAGGATTAGGCCCTACCAAGGATGATATTACCAAGCAATGCTTTTGTGAATTCACAAATGATGAACTGGTGCATCATGAGCCTACCTTACAAAATGTAAAGCGTCTTTTCGAAAAATACATAAAGAAAACTCCTTCCCCGCTTAATTTAAAGCAGGCAATGGTGCCTTCCAAGGCAACGATTTTCCATAATGAGCATGGAACGGCCCCGGGGATGTGGATGGAAAAAGATGGAGTGGTGTTTGTTTCTATGCCAGGGGTGCCTTATGAAATGCAGCATCTGCTTACAGGTCATGTTCTTCCAAAGGTGATGGAAAAATTTGATCGTCCGTTTATATATCATAAAACTTTGCTCACTTATGGTTTGGGTGAGAGTGCCATTGCAGAGCGTATTGAGCATTGGGAGGAACAACTGCCCAAACACATTAAATTGGCCTATCTTCCTTCCCTATCAAGGGTTCGTTTGCGTCTTTCTACAAAGGGAAAAGATGAATCTGAAATACAAGAGGAGGTGGATATGCTTATGGAAGAGCTTTGGAGCATGTTGGATGACATTGCGGTGGGCTATGAAGGGGAAACAACGATTGTAGAACGAATTGGAAACCTATTGGTTCACAACAAACAAACACTAAGCTTGGCGGAAAGTTGTACAGGTGGAGCAATTGCAGAGGAAATTACCCAGCATCCAGGAGTTTCCAGTTTTTATAGGGGAAGCATTATTCCGTATGCTACAGAATTGAAAACTACTATTTTGGGGGTAGATGCACAATTGATAAAAGAGCATAACGTGGTAAGTATTCCTGTTGCTGAAGCGATGGCACTAAGAGCCACTAAACTTTTTGAAACAGATTATGCCATTGCCACTACCGGCATTGCGGGACCTACCAAAGGAGATGGTGACGCCGAAGTAGGTACAGTGTGTATTGCTATTGCTGGTCCAGAAGGAATTACCTCTAAAAAATATGTCTTCGGAAAGATTCGGGAACAGATTATCAGGAAATCTGTAAACAAGGCCTTCGAAATGCTCCTGAAAGAAATTTCAAAAAACTGAAATTCTTTTGTTGCGTGAGCCAATTAATTTTTTTAAATTTGCACCCTGTTTTAAAAATAATGTTCAAAATCTAGGTTATGTCAAGAGTTTGTGAGCTTACGGGAAAGAAAGCAATGGTTGGGAACAATGTGTCCCACGCGATGAACAAGACCAAGCGGAAATTTAATGCCAACTTGGTAAAGAAGCGTTTCTACCTTCCTGAAGAAGATCGATGGGTTACCCTTAAGGTATCTACTTCGGCATTGAAAAATATCAACAAAAGAGGAATCTCAGCAGTTATCAAGGAAGCCCGAGAAAAGGGATTCTTGAAGAAATAAATTATTGCATAACCCATAAAGTCTTTGTAAGATGGCTAAAAAAGGAAACAGAGTACAGGTTATATTAGAATGTACAGAGCATAAAGAGAGTGGAATGCCTGGTACTTCCCGGTACATTACTACCAAAAACAAAAAGAACACACCAGACCGTATGGAGTTGAAGAAATTCAATCCTATTCTAAAAAGAATGACGGTTCATAAAGAAATTAAATAAGACTACCAGTCTAAAAATATTGAATCATGGCAAAGAAATCAGTAGCATCTTTACAAACTGGATCGAAACGTCTAACCAAGGCCATCAAAATGGTAAAGTCTCCAAAAACTGGAGCTTATGTATTTGAGGAAAAAATTCTTCCTCCAGATATGGTCAATGACTGGTTGAACAAATAGTCCTCTAAAATTTATTACAGGAAAGCCACTTTTTTACAAAGGTGGCTTTTTGTATTTTTGGCATTCGCTATATTTAGATACATAAACAACAGGGAGTTGGTCTTTTGCCACTCACGAAAAGTTTGGTTCAATCGCTAACGGAAACACAACATTAAACCTGAAACCCAATGGGCCTTTTTAAAAATATATTTTCCAAAGAAAAAAAGGAAACCCTAGACAAAGGACTTGAAAAGTCTAAGTCTTCTTTTTTTGATAAGCTATCCAAGGCAGTTGCTGGAAAAAGTAAAGTAGATGATGATGTTTTGGATAATCTTGAGGAAGTATTGGTGACCAGTGATGTGGGCGTTAATACCACCCTTAAAATTATAGAACGTATTGAAGCACGTGTAGCACATGATAAGTATCTAGGAACAGATGAACTTAATCAAATCCTGCGCGAAGAGATTGCGGGATTATTAAGTGAGACACATACTGGGGAGGCTACCGAAGTAACTATCCCAGAAGGGAAAAAGCCTTATGTTATTATGGTTGTAGGAGTGAATGGTGTTGGCAAAACAACTACTATTGGTAAATTAGCTTATCAATTTAAAAAAACCGGAAAAAAAGTAGTACTGGGTGCAGCAGATACGTTTAGGGCGGCGGCAATAGATCAATTGCAAATTTGGGCAGACCGTACCCAGGTACCTATTGTAAAACAAAGCATGGGCAGTGATCCTGCCAGTGTAGCTTTTGATACCTTACAAAGTGCCGTTACTCAAGATGCAGACGTAGTATTAATAGATACAGCAGGTAGATTACACAATAAAGTGAATTTAATGAATGAGCTTACCAAGGTAAAACGAGTAATGCAAAAAGTAGTACCGGATGCTCCCCATGAAGTTTTGTTGGTATTGGATGGATCTACCGGTCAGAATGCTTTTGAGCAGGCAAAACAGTTTACCGCCGCCACAGAAGTTACTGCTTTAGCGGTTACCAAGTTGGATGGAACAGCAAAAGGTGGAGTTGTGATTGGTATAAGTGACCAGTTTCAGATTCCCGTAAAATATATTGGGGTAGGGGAAGGTATGGAAGACCTTCAGGTATTTAATAAATTTGAGTTCGTGGATTCTTTTTTTAATTAAATTCGCACGCAAATTTTATGAAACTACATGATACACCCTCATACCGAGCTGCAATTTATTAGTGCTGAGATAGGTCACGGAGTTGTGGCCACACAGTTTATTCCAGCAGGAACCATTACTTGGGTCTTGGATAAGCTTGATAGGGAGTTTACTCCAACACAATTCAAGCGATTGGGAAATCTCTATCAGGAAATTCTTGAAACCTATAGTTTCAGAAATGCGCATGGGAACTTTGTATTGTGTTGGGATCATGGGCGATTTGTAAATCACAGTTTTAAATCAAATTGTCTTTCAACTCCCTATGATTTTGAAATTGCAATTAGGGATATCCAACCAGGAGAGGAACTTACAGATGATTATGGGTATTTAAATGTAAGTGCTCCTTTTAAACCAACTAATGAAGGAACCAAGCGTAGAATTGTATATCCAGATGATCTCAAAAATTATTATAAGATTTGGGATAAAAAAATAGCAGAAGCTTTTCCTAAAATCCAAGAAGTAGCACAACCGCTATCAGCAATAATCCCTCCTAAAATCCATAAAGAAATTGATTGGGTTCTTTCCGGTAAAAAACCACTTGCTTCAATTAAGGATTTATATTACGATCCTTCCTAATATTTCATTTTACCAAGTTAGTTGTATCCCGTATCTTTGCACATTCAAAATAAAGCATGCGTACCAAAACCCTAAAAAAGAACAAAATTAATGTTGTGACTCTTGGATGTTCCAAGAACGTGTATGATAGTGAGGTGCTTATGGGGCAATTACGCGCCAATAATAAGGAGGTAGTTCATGAAGAGGAAGGAAATGTAGTGGTCATCAATACCTGTGGTTTTATTGCCAATGCCAAGGAGGAAAGTGTAAATACCATTTTGGAGTTTGTTCAGAAAAAAGAAGAAGGATTAGTAGACAAGGTATTTGTGACGGGATGCCTTTCCGAACGTTACAAACCAGATCTTCAAAAGGAAATTCCGGACGTAGATGAATATTTTGGAACAACAGAATTACCAAATCTACTCAAGGCCTTAGGGGCAGATTATAAACATGAACTTATTGGGGAACGACTAACCACAACTCCTAAGAATTACGCCTATTTAAAAATTGCCGAAGGATGTGACAGGCCCTGTTCCTTTTGTGCTATTCCGTTAATGCGCGGGAAACACCGTAGCACGCCGATAGAAGAACTTGTAATTGAAGCCGAAAAGTTAGCAGCTAACGGGGTGAAGGAATTGATTCTTATTGCACAAGACCTTACCTATTATGGATTGGATCTCTATAAAAAGCGGGAATTGGCAAGCTTACTGAAAGCATTGGTAAAGGTAGACGGAATTGAATGGATTAGGTTGCATTATGCTTTCCCCACTGGGTTTCCCATGGAAGTCTTGGAAGTGATGAAGACCGAACCCAAGATTTGTAATTACATTGATATCCCCTTGCAACATATTTCAAACCGTATCCTTAAATCTATGCGGCGCGGGACTACCTATGAAAAGACCACTCAATTGTTAAAGGATTTCCGAAAAGCGGTTCCTGAAATGGCGATTAGAACTACCCTTATCGTAGGATATCCAGGGGAAACTGATGAAGACTTTCAACTTCTGAAGGAATGGGTGCGTGAGATGCGTTTCGAGCGTTTGGGCTGTTTTACCTATTCACACGAAGAGAACACCCATGCCTATCAACTGGAGGATGATGTCCTGGAAGAAGTAAAAATGCAGCGCGCCAATGAAATTATGGAACTGCAATCACAAATTTCATGGGAGCTTAATCAAGAAAAGATAGGGAAGGAATTTCGCGTATTGATTGATAGAAAAGAGGGGAATTATTATGTAGGACGTACAGAATTTGATAGCCCCGATGTAGACAACGAAGTGCTCATTTCGGCGACAAATGGCTATTTAAGAACTGGAGAATTTTATACGGTGCAAATTCAGGAAGCTGAAGATTTTGACCTGTACGGAACGGTACAAACTTCCTAAGATCCTTATATTGCTTTGATTTGAAACCTTCGTTACTAATCATCGGATTTACCTTTCCCGAGCCTTCCACCACGGCGGCAGGTCACCGTATGATGGAACTCATTGCTCTGTTTTTAGACATGGGTTTCGCTATTCATTTCGCTACTACCGCTTCCAAAACAAACTATTCCAAAGATCTGGAAACCAAGGGAATATATGTGCATTCTATTGCCTTAAATAATGATGGCTTTGATGATTTTATCAAAAATTTGCAGCCTAGTGTAGTTCTTTTTGATCGTTTTATTGCCGAAGAACAATTTGGTTGGCGAGTAGCGGCACATTGTCCAAAGGCCCTTCGTATCTTGGATACAGAGGATTTGCATTTCCTTCGGAAAGCAAGGGAGGTTGCCTATACAACAAACTCCACTTTAAATCTATACACCGAAAGCGCTAAGCGGGAGCTGGCAAGTATTTTCAGAAGTGATCTAAGTCTAATTATCTCTTCCAAGGAAATGGAACTACTCACTTCAACATTTCAAATTCCCGAAGGTTTGTTGTGGTATTTGCCGTTTTTAGCAAAAGATGACATTCGTGAATTATCTTCCTTTGAAGATCGGGTTGATTTTGTGACCGTAGGGAATTTTCAGCATGCGCCCAATGTTGATTCGGTAAAAAGATTGCATCAAGAAATTTGGCCCATGCTTCGTAAACAGATTCCAAATTCCCAACTTCATGTTTATGGCGCGTATGTTCCAAAAACCATTCAGCAATTACACAATGAGGAAACAGGATTTCTGATACATGGTTGGGCGCCAGATGTTCAAGAGGTTTTGCAAAAGGCAAGGGTTTGCTTAGCCCCACTTCAGTTTGGTGCCGGATTGAAAGGGAAATTGTGGGATGCTACTTTGGCTGGGACACCCACTGTTAGTACATCCGTAGGAGCAGAAGGTTTTTTTGAAATGGTTTCCGTAGGGGATTCCACGGAAGATTTTGTGC
The DNA here is from genome assembly GCA_964495885.1 of uncultured Alteromonas sp. GTDB lineage: Bacteria > Bacteroidota > Bacteroidia > Flavobacteriales > Flavobacteriaceae > PALG01. The sequence goes on from CAZBWO010000007.1 coordinate 24,442, forward strand.
ATAAATCAGTTGAGCTTTATAAAAATAAAGATACTTGGTATGCACAACAACAATTGGCTTTTCGGGTAGTTTCAGAACATTTTGGCAGGTTTATGTTTGCACCACAATTTCAGCAGAAAGTAAGCCAGCTTTTGCATGGTCTTGAAGCACATCGAAAGCAATTTTTTATCGGCCAAATTTTTCAGCATCAAACACTACAGGCCACCAAATACTTGAGTAAGTGGATTACTGCAAAAAATAAGTTGGAAAATAAAGGATAATTGTTGGGAACCTATTTGCTTACAAAGGGTTTGGCAATATCTGCTTCTGCAGCAAGATACCCAAAAGAAGCCCAATCCTCCCCTTTAAGTATTTCGTGGTAAATTTCTTTACCTTGGGCTGGTTTCCCGTTATACCAAAACCAATTGCCAACAGCATATTTTATCGCACTATTTGAGGCATTGTTTTCTGCTTTGGAATCATAGATGGAATCTAAAGGAAGCAATCCTTTATAGAACAAACAGGCTTTATGATATGCAAAGTTTTCGATGACATTCATGTCTTTATGAATGTTTTTTAAATAATCGTTGGCTGTTTCTGTTCTTCCCAGTCTCCTGTTAATCATATATATCCAATGTGTTGCGGAAACCACATTATCTGCATTGGGAGATGTAGAAAGACATTTTTCATAAGCTTCCAATGCCTTAGGCATGTTGCGGTTGAGGTAGTGGGCCAATCCTAGGTGATAGTAAATATTTCCGTGGAGGGTACTCACCGGAATGTTTTGGGCATTGGGCATCCCATCTTCCTCAATTTGGTTTTCGGTATTTTCAATAAGTTGGGCTGCAAGGGATAGGTCGGTAATAGCCTTATCAAACTCCCGAACCGTAATGTATCTATGGCCTCTATGGCGTAATAATCTAGGTTCATTCGGAAATTGAGCCAAACCTTTCGTATACAAATCAATAGCACCCCTGTAATCCCCTTTATAAGCTGTAAATCTCCCATACCAGATGAGTTTTTCCAAATCATCTGGATCATTTTCAAATGCCTCTTTTTTAGCTTGCCATGTAATTTGTAGTTTTTCGGAAGGTGTTTTAGACCAAAGGGTGTCCCCCAAAAGACTCACCGTTTGGTAAGAATCATATATTGGAGAATTCGCAGAGGTTTCCGAAGCATTTTTGCAACCTACCAATAGGCCTACTATTAAAAGTACGTATACTGCTGTTTTCATGGATTAGTTAAGTACAAATACATTGCTGTTCACCAAAAACAAACTGTTAACAAAAAATAACTTTCCATTTTCCCAGAAAGACCTAAATAAAACATCATCTACCAAATAGACTAAACTGCCTTGTCCCATTCTAGCTTCTCCAAACACCAGGGAGTTTTTAAGTCCTTGCTTGGCAGTATCCCCAGAGAATCCTGAAACACTCTCTGCATCTCCTTTAATGTATCCTACGGTATATCCATCTTCCAAAAACTGATAGGAATCCCCGCCTAATTTCAAACTAAAATAGGTATCGTCATAACCAAATGCTAAAGGATGTGAGGTGTCTAATTTAATTTTATAGATACTTCCTGTAATTAAATTAGGAACTTGGGCACGTTCTCTTTGATCGTAGGGAATTAATGTATTTTCAGCTTCATTTTTGGTTTCTTCCTTTTCCTCATTCTGTTTTAAATCGAAACCATCTTTTCCTTCAAAAGTTTTCAGGGCATTATCAAAAGCAACAACTTTTCCGCCTTTTCTAATCCAGTCTTTTAATCCGTCCATCGCCGAACTATCCAGTGCCCGTTGGTACCATCCACTGGGGAGTACCAGCACATCAAAATTTTCTAATTGGGAAACGTCAAAATAATCGGTATCAATACTGGTGATGGGATATTTTAATTGTTGCTCCATAAAATACCAAATTGCTCCGTAACTCAAGGAAGAAACACCTTTTCCCTTTAAAACTGCGATTCTGCTTTTATTGATCAATTTTACATTGGTCGATCCAAAATCGGTCCCGTTATCACTAAAACTGGTGGGAGTTGTGTAAAGTCTTCGGTTATGCGTATTGGCTGTTTTGGTCACAATTTCAGTAAAATCCTTTCGGGTTTTGTTGTCACTTTTGGTAATGATTAAACTTCCTTTCGGAAAATCCTCACCATTAATTTTCAAATCTTTTTCCGAAAAGCGCACCCGAATATCATTCTGCAACAATGCCGAAAGAAATTTTGCATCCTCCATGCTTTTCCACGGAACGATATATCCTGCAATAGCTGAAGCAGGTGCTACTTGATTCACTTGTTTCACAAAAGGATTGTTACCATTTGTAGCAACCACCGAAGTACTCGCAATACAGTCTAACCCAAAAGCGTAGGGGATGCTCCAAGCGGTGATATCATAGGTGAGAGGTTCAGATAGCTTTGCGTTTTGTTCAAACAGGACTTTCACCATTTTCCCTTTAGGTTGTTGGGTACTTACCACAAGTGCCCCTTTGGCATCCATGCTTTGCCGTGAATTGGTTTGATAGCTTATTCCGTTTATTGTTCCGTTGGAAGCAAAACCGTATGTAATTTCATGTTTGTCCAATAATTGGGTAAGTGCCTTAATTTTATCTGCATTGCCCTGTAGCACATAACTTTTAACCGAAAGACTCTCATTTTGGAAAAACTTTCGGAATTCCTCATTAAGGGAAGTTGCATTTTTGAATGCTATTTCCACGGTGGAGAGACCAGTAGTAGTGTGGTGGGCAACCCGATCAAAGAGCGTTAATTCATAGCCTTCATCTGTATTCACTCCTAATCCGGCACGGCCATGCCCACCTTGCTCATAGGTCATACCAATGGCACCCATGTATATGGGATAGGTATCTCCGTAGCTGGGGTAGAGCAAGTCAAAAAATTGCCTGGTAAAAAACAACCATCCATTTTGATCAAAATACTTGGCGTGGTTCTTTCCAATCTGAACTTGGAAATCACGTTGCCATGGAGTGATGATTTCATGATATGGTTCTGCTGCTGGGGCAAAGTAATAAGGTTCATTAAATCCCTGTTCGTGAAAATCTACATGAACATGCGGCATCCATTGGTTGTAAATTTTTAATCGCTGCTGCGTTTCCACTTGGGAAGCCCAAGCCCAGTCCCTGTTAAGGTCAAAAAGATAATGGTTGGGACGACCACCAGGCCAAGGCTCATGGTGTTCTGCGGCAACTTGTTTTGCATCGTAAGGAGTTGCTTTCACTTGATTATACCAATTGGCATAGCGATCCCTTCCGTCTGGATTTACACATGGGTCAATGATGACTACGGTATTTTGAAGCCAGTCTTGCTTTTGAGTGATAAGTTCATAAAGGGTAGCCATGGAAGCTTCAGTACTTGAGGCTTCATTTCCATGTACGTTATAGCTTAACCAAACAATGGCAACATTGGGATTTGCAGTTCCAGAAAGTATTCCGGTTTGTTTAAGATTGTTGGTGCGAATGGTCTCTAAATTGGCCATATTTTGCGGACTCGTAACAATAGCATATGTAAGCGGTCTACGTTCATTGGTGGCACCATATTTTTTAAACTGAACCCAATCGTTTTGTTCGGCAACATGCTTAAAATATTGCACTACATCTGCATGTCTTGAAAATTGGGAGCCTAATTCGTAACCAAGGAATTTAGATGGTGATTGTACTTGTGCGAGACCTAAGGTCATTGACCAGAAAAGAAGGAATGTAAATAATTGCTTCATCAAAATTATCATTTAGGGCTCTAAAGATAGTAAAAGCCAAAAGGATTCTTGAAGATTAACGTATCTTTAGGTTTCCTATACTGTAAACTCTTTATTTTTGTAGTGCTTTCTGAAAAACCTTATGTCTAAAAAAAATATTCCCTACCATAAAACCGGTTACTTTTCGGCGTTAATCTGTGATTATCTTTCCCGTGATGACAAAACGGAAGCTTTTTACAATAGGTTTCCAAGCCTGGAAGCTTTTAAAGGACAAATTCAGGAAAAACACGCATTTTTTTCCAAAGAGAAACGTATGGTATTGGTTACTCAATTAAAACAACAATATGACCATTGCGAAACTTCACAAAAAGTACATGAGCATATTGACCTGCTTTCAAATGAAAAAACATTTACCATTACTACCGGCCATCAACTAAATCTTTTTACGGGCCCTTTGTATTTTTTATACAAGATTTTCTCTGTAATCAATCTTTGCGAGTCCCTTCAAAAGAAATACCCAAGCTATAATTTTGTGCCCATTTACTGGATGGCTTCTGAAGACCATGATTTTGAGGAGATTCAGTATTTTAATTTTAATGGAAAGAAAGTTGTGTGGAACCGGGATGCCTCAGGGCCTGTAGGGGAACTTTCAACCGAGGGTTTGGATAAAGTGAAAGAAATTTTAAAAAAGGAGTTTGGACAAAGCGAATATGCACAGTACTTACTGAATCTCTTTGAGGAAAGCTATTTGAAACACAACAATCTAACTGATGCTACCCGCTATTTGGCCAATGCACTTTTTGAAACTTACGGACTGGTAATTGTTGATGGAAATGACGCCAAACTCAAAGAGGCATTCGCCTCATATGCCCTCCAGGAGCTTACTCAACAACGGTCTCATAATTACGTTTCAAAAACCACAAGCGAGCTGGAAGAAATTGGATACAATAAACAGGTACATCCAAGGGAGATCAATTTGTTTTACATGAAAGAGGGACTACGGGAGCGTATTATAAAGAAGGGGGCGCATTATTTTGTTCAGGATACCGCCTTTCAGTTTACTCAGGAAGAAATTCAGAAAGAGCTGGAAACACATCCAGAACGGTTCTCTCCCAATGCCTTGTTGCGCCCATTGTACCAAGAAGTTATTCTGCCTAATCTTTGCTATATTGGCGGTGGTGGTGAACTGGCATATTGGTTTCAATTGAAGGAATATTTCAATGCCGTTTCAGTGCCTTTTCCAATCCTTTTACTACGTAATTCCGTGTTGCTGTTGCCCACAAAGCTTTCAGAAAAATTAGACAAGCTAGAGGTGCCTCTAGAGCGCTTGTTCCATAAAAAGCATGAATTGAGGTCTTGGTATACGCGTAAACTTTCAGAAATAGAGATAGATTTTACACCACAGCGTAATCATCTGAAACAACAATTCAAGGATTTATATGAATTGGCCAAACAAACCGACGCTTCTTTTGAGGGTGCTGTTGCAGCCCAGGAAAAAAAGCAATTGAATGGTTTGGATCATCTGGAAAAAAGACTTTTGAAAGCCCAAAAGCGCAAACTTGCAGATCATCTGGAACGTTTAGACCTACTTCAAATGGAATTGTTCCCTAATGAAAGCCTTCAGGAAAGACAGCATAATTTTTCGCAATGGTATATGGAAATAGGGCCCTCCTTATTTTCTAAATTGAAAGAAAATTTGGATCCTTTATCTATGGAATTCTGTGTTTTGGAAGTGTAAAACCTGTGAAAAAGTAATGGGATTTATGTAGCCCAAAAATAAAAAAGACACTATTTTTGCCTATGCAAAACAACGTTCTCATCCTCGATTTTGGTTCACAGTATACACAACTCATCGCAAGGCGTGTGCGTGAACTGAATATTTACTGCGAAATTCACCCATATCTCAAAGTACCTGAAGACTTATCTTCGTTCAAAGCGGTTATCCTTTCTGGGAGTCCGTTTTCAGTGCGTGCTGAAGATGCGCCACATCCAGACCTTTCCAATATTAAAGGAAAGCTTCCACTATTGGGCGTATGTTATGGGGCACAATATTTAGCCCATTTTAATGGTGGGGAAGTTGCACCATCCAATATCCGGGAATATGGAAGGGCCAAGTTGAATACCATTTTGGATTCTTCCAATTTATTCATAGGAATTCCTGAGGGTTCCCAAGTTTGGATGAGCCATAGCGATACCATTGCGCAACTTCCCAGAAAGGCAATTCGTTTAGCCAGTACAGATGATGTGGCCAATGCTGCGTATCAAATAGAAGGGGAGGAAACCTATGCAATTCAGTTTCATCCAGAGGTATACCATACAACCCACGGCAAACAATTATTGGAGAATTTCTTAATAGAAATAGCAGGGATCCAACCAACTTGGACTCCTGCCGCTTTTGTAGATACCACCGTACAAGAGTTGAAAGATAAACTTGGGAATGATAAAGTAGTTTTGGGATTAAGTGGGGGAGTAGATTCTTCGGTTGCTGCGGTACTACTCAATAAAGCCATTGGAGATAATCTGTATTGTATTTTTGTGAATAATGGGTTACTTAGGAAGAATGAGTTTGAGCAAGTGTTGGATCAATACCAGCACATGGGACTTAATGTTAAAGGAGTGGATGCTTCGGCACGCTTCTTGGATGCACTGAAGGGAATAAGTGATCCCGAAGAAAAAAGAAAAACCATTGGAAGGGTATTTATAGAGGTTTTTGACGATGAAGCTCATTTGGTTGAAGACGTACATTGGCTGGCACAAGGGACTATTTATCCAGATGTGATTGAAAGTGTGTCTGTGAATGGACCCTCTGTAACGATTAAGTCACACCACAATGTGGGAGGTTTGCCAGACTATATGAAACTGAAGGTGGTAGAACCATTACGGATGCTCTTTAAGGATGAGGTTCGTAGGGTAGGTGCTGAAATGGGCATTGATCCAAGTTTGTTGGGAAGGCATCCTTTTCCTGGTCCAGGATTGGCCATTCGGATTTTAGGGGATATCACCGAAGAAAAAGTGAAAATATTACAGGAAGTGGATGCTGTGTTTATAAACGGACTTAAAAAATGGGATCTCTATGATAAAGTGTGGCAGGCAGGTGCCATGCTGCTTCCTATACAAAGTGTAGGTGTCATGGGAGATGAACGAACCTATGAAAGGGTTGTGGCGCTTAGAGCAGTGGAAAGTACCGATGGAATGACAGCAGATTGGGTAAATTTACCGTATGAGTTTCTTCAGGAAACTTCAAATTATATAATAAATAGGGTGAAAGGCGTTAATAGAGTAGTATATGATATTAGCTCCAAACCACCGGCCACTATTGAATGGGAATAAAAAAATTATGAGTACACCACACCACATAAAGAAATCCTTTTTGCTGATTATTTGTATGGTAATCGCGCAGTTGGCATTTGCTGAAATTCCTTCCCAGGAAACGTACAAGAGTCATCGTGTAAAACAAGGAGAGACCGTGTACAGTATTGCAAAAAAATATGGACTCTCTGAAGAGGCGATCTATCAATTGAATCCTGATGCAAGACAAGGAATTTCAGAGAATGCAATACTTATTATTCCTGCTACAATGAATGATAAGGTGGTGACTGGTTTTAAAACCCACAAAGTTCGAAGAAAGGAAACGCTTTTCAGTATTTCCCAAAAATATGGGATAACGGTAGATGATGTTAAAAAATACAATAAACACCTGTACGCCTCCCGTTTGAAAAAGGGAGAAAAAATACAAATCCCTGTTTTTGATAAAACTACTTCAAGTTTTTCAGATACCAATACAAATCCTACCGTAACCACAGTAGAGAACGATACCAAAACCAAAATACATATCGTGCTTCCAAAGGAAACTTTTTATGGGATTGCAAGGAAGTATGGTATTTCTGTAAATGAACTTAAAGCATTAAATCCAGATCTTGGAGATTCCCTTCCTATTGGAGCTCAACTAAATGTGCCAGAAACCGAAGTAACCAATTCTACCATTATTGAGGAAGACCGCTTTGATTTTTACGAAGTGCAACCGAAGGAAGGTTTCTATCGCTTAAAATTAAAGTTAGGACTTTCCGAAGAAGAAATTGTTGCACTAAATCCTTATGCAAAAGACGGATTGAAAGAGGGAATGATCCTCAAAATACCAAAAGAGGTTTCAGAGGAATTGCTTTTAAATGTGGATAAAGTAGATTTGGAGAATGCCATAGTCAATAGGGATACAAAAAAAATAGCGCTAATGCTTCCTTTTCAATTGGCACGTGTAGCAGATAGTTTGGAGGGGCAAAAAGAAAACTTAAAAGATAATCGCGCACTACGTATTGCGTTGGATTTTTACAGTGGGGTACTCATGGCGACAGAGTTTGCCAAGGACAAAGGTATTTCCACAAACCTTAGCATTTTTGATACTGAAGCAAGTTCGCAAAAAGTATTGAGCTTGTTGTCTACGCACGATTTTTCTGGAATGGATGCGGTTATTGGTCCGTTACTAAGTAGAAATGTAGAGCAAGTGGCTAACGGTCTTAAAGGAGATGGCGTACCCGTATTTTCCCCTTTGAGTAATCGAGACATTAAACTTACTGCAAACCTGTTCCAAACCTTACCAGATGAGGATCTCCTACAAAAGGGGATGATTCAATACCTTAAGGATCATTATCAAGGGAAAAATATGATCCTTATTTCTGATAGAAATAGTGCATCCAAAGCTGCAATTATGGAAGCAATTCCTGGTATTAAAACTTTACAACCTCGTGAAAAGGGTTTTCTATATGTAACGGATATCCAAGGTAAAATGGATCGTTTAATGGAGAACTGGGTAATTCTGGAATCCCACGACCCAGTTATTATTAGTAACGTAGTGGGTATTTTGAATGGTTTACCAGATGAATTGAAGATTAGGCTGTTTACTACAGATAAAAACGAAAACTTTGAATATGAAGATATCTCCAATATGCACTTGGCACATCTTCAGTTTACGTTTCCATCCATTAGCAAAAGTTACAACTTAGACGATCCAGATGCATTTTTAGTGAGCTACAAAAACAAATATGGGGTATATCCCAATAGGTTTGCTGCAAGAGGATTTGATTTAACTTATGACATTCTTTTACGTTTAGCATCTGCAGATGATTTGTATGATGCGGTTGGGAAAGATTCGGAAACAGAATACCTTGAAAATAGATTCCGTTACGATAAAAAGATGTTTTCGGGCTATACGAATCAGGCTTTTTATATCCTGAAGTATAACGAAGAACTTCACTTTGATGTTGTAAAATAAAACATGCTTCGGAAATAACTTTCCAAAAAACATCTTTACAATCAAGCCATATTATTTTTGAAGTATTAAGAGGTTTTGAAATAACCTTTAACAAACTTTATAACGCCAGCCGAAAGGATCTTCAGAGCGGTTGTATTGAATATTGAACATTTCCTGTTTCAGATTTTCCGCAAAACTCATGTTCGGTTCAGGAAGCTCATATGTTTTACCTTGGTAGCTGAAGGCAGTCACCTGACTTATCACTGCGGCTGTTCCAGAACCAAAAATTTCAAGTAGCTCTCCATTTTCATGTGCCTCTACAATTTCGGATACGGAAATCTTCCGAACCTCCACCGAAATCCCACGGTGTTCTGCTAATTGAATTAAACTCTTTCTGGTAACTCCGTCCAGTATCCTGTCACTTGTGGGCCCAGTTATGAGAGTATCCTTAATTCTGAAAAAGACATTCATGGTGCCAGCCTCTTCAATATATTGATGGGTTTGCGAATCTGTCCAAATTACCTGTTGAAAGCCTTCTTCCTTAGCGAGATTGGTAGGGTAGAATTGAGCGGCATAATTTCCAGCGGCTTTTGCAAAGCCAACACCACCATCGACAGCCCTACTATATTTCTCTGCAATTTTCACCTTTAATTTCCCTGCATAGTAGGCGTTTACAGGGCTCATAATTATTAAGAATTTATATTTATTGGAAGGTGCTGCGGAAACACAGTGTTCTGTGGCAATTACAAAAGGCCTAATGTATAAGGCGCTTCCTTCTTTCTGTGGAACCCAGTCTTTGTCTAATTTCAATAAACTTTCCAATGCCTCAAAGAAAAGAGTTTCCGGGAATTCTGGAATCGCTAATCTTTTTGAAGAGGTGTTGATGCGTTTTGCATTTTGATCTGGCCGAAAAAGGAATACTCCTCCCTCCACATCTTTATAGGCTTTCATGCCTTCAAAAACAGCTTGTCCATAATGAAAAACCTTCGCAGATGGATCAAGACTAAGAGGACCATAAGGTTTTATGGTGGGTTCTTGCCATGCTCCATTTTTGAAGTCACATTCAAACATATGGTCTGTAAATTCGGTGCCAAATACCAAATTTTCGAAATCAACTTCAGAGATTCTGGATTTGGAACATTTTTCGATTTTGAGGGATTGTATGTTGGAAAGGCTCATGAAATTTATTTATGGTATAAAATTAGCCAAAAAAATGGCCATATAAAACCTAAAAAATTAATAAAATTGCAGTAATTTACAAATTCATACCTAATACAAATAAATATGAGAAAAATAGGATTCTTTTTAGTGGTTGTTCTTTTAGTAACCGCTTGTAAAGAGAACACTGAAAAGCAAGTTCAGGAAGAAGAAACGGCCGTTGTTGAAACCAAAATGAACTACCAAAGTTTTGGAGCAGAAATCAATGATGAAAATGTTGAGGATAAATCTACCATGGTAGCAAAATACGGTAAGATGAAAATAGGGGATACCGTAGATGTAAAGTTTACTTCAACCGTTAATAGTGTATGTCAATCAAAAGGTTGTTGGATGCGTTTGGATATGGGTGACAAGGAAAGCTTTGTGAAATTTAAAGACTATGCTTTTTTCATGCCTAAAGATATTGCAGGGCAGGAAGTCATTGTTGAAGGAAAAGCATTTGTGGAAGAAACTTCTGTTGAAGATTTGAAGCACTTTGCAAAGGATGCCGGAAAATCCCAAGAGGAAATTGATGCCATCACAGAACCAGAACTAACATATTCTTTTATCTCTAGCGGAGTTCTTATTCCGGAAAAAGAATAACTTTTGAAACGGGAGTTCATTACAACTGCCGATGGATCTATGACGATTCATCTACCCGATTGGAATGAACAGTACCACTCAAAGCATGGGGCCCTTCAGGAAGCAAAACATGTATTTCTGGATAAGGGCCTCTCTTATTTTATTGAAAGGACCAATCAACAAGCCATTGATATCCTAGAAATAGGATTTGGCACTGGGCTGAATGCCCAACTTACCCAATTATATTCCGAAGCGGAAAAAGTTCATATCAATTATACAGGAGTGGAGGCGTATCCCATTGCTCTTTCAGAAGTATCTTTGCTAAACTATCCATCTCTATTAGGGATTCCAAAGGAATACTTTATAAAACTTCATCAAGCAAGTTGGGAAATCCAGAATGAAATCTCAACACATTTTTCACTAACAAAGCGTAAGCAATTCTTTGCAGATATTGAAGATCAAGCGAAATTCGATCTTATCTATTTTGATGCTTTTGGTGCTCGGGTTCAACCCAAATTATGGACAGAAGCTATTTTTGAAAAAATGTATGTGGCCCTCAAAAATAAAGGAGTATTGGTTACTTATGCTGCGAAAGGATCTGTTCGTAGAGCAATGCAGTCTGTAGGTTTTACGGTAGAGCGACTTCCTGGGCCTCCTGGAAAACGCGAAATGTTAAGAGCCCTAAAGGAAATCTGATTTTTGACCGAGGTGCTAAAAATACCTTAAGCTTCCGTTAAAGCCATTTAAAATCCAGTTTTAAAATTGTAACTTTATTGAAAACCTCATAAATGAAGATTTTAATTGCTGGCGCTACTGGTTTGATTGGAAAATCTTTGGTAGAGCGATGTATGGAGGAAGGAATCCTTGTAAATTATCTTACCACCCGAAAGGAAAAAATAAAAACCGAACCTAATATCCAAGGGTATTATTGGAATCCCTCAAAGGGAATTATAGATGTAAAAGCACTTGACGGGGTTATTTCTGTTGTTAACTTAGCAGGTGCTTCTATTTCCAAAAGATGGACTCCAAGCTACAAAAGAACAATTTTGAAAAGCAGGACAGAGCCTGCACAATTACTACTCAAAGTTCTGAAGGAAAGTACAAATACGGTTACTCAATATATTTCTGCAAGTGGGATAAGTATTTATCCAAGTTCTTTGGATGAACTCTATACCGAAAAAAACACCAAAATAGCTTCAAGTTTTTTAGGAAAGATAGTACAAGTATGGGAGGCTTCTGCAGATACATTTTCAACGATAGGAATTAAGGTGTCTAAAGTTCGTACTGGAATTGTACTTTCTACCGAAGGAGGGGCTCTTCCCCAAATGGTTAAACCCATAAAAATGGGAGTTGGGGCTCCATTAGGCAATGGGGAACAATGGCAGTCCTGGATTCATATTAATGATATAGTAGGAATTTATATGCATCTTTTGAAAAATGATCTCTCTGGAGTTTTTAATGCAGTATCTCCTAATCCCGTCACCAACAAACGCTTAACACATATGATTGCTGATATTTTGGATAAAAATTTATGGATGCCAAATGTTCCAGCATTTTTATTGCGGTTGGTATTGGGTAAAAGGGCAAGTTTGGCGCTAGAGAGTCAGCTAGTAAGCGCTGAAAAAATTCAGGAAAGCGGTTATAATTTTGAATATGTGAATCCGGAAAATGCGCTTTCAGATTTGTTGTAAAAAATATGGGGCGGCCTTTGGCCGCCCCATAATAGCATCACTTAAAGGATAATATCATTATTCTCTGTTTGCTACTACCTTCACGGTTAATTCAATATCATCATTGATGAATTTGTCCCCTAGGTTGTCAAAAATAGACTTAGAACCATAGTTAACCCCCCACTTTGTACGATCAATGCTAAAAGGCTCACTCTGAATCACAACCTGCTTTCCTTCATGGGTAACAGTAGCTGGGAAAGTAATATTGTTGGTTTTGTCTTTAATGGTTAGATTTCCTTCAATCATAGCTTTACCTTCTTCGTTTTCTTTTACACCTGTAAGTGCAAAACTTGCTGTAGGGTATGTATTTACGTTAAAGAAATCACCTTCTTTTCCTTCTACGGTTCCTTTAAGGTGGGCTTCAAGATTTTGTTTCATATCACCTTCAGCATCTAAGCTTACGATGGAAGTCATATCAATTACAAATTTGCCTGCCTCAAGACGCTCATCTTTCATTACTACGGTTCCTTCTGAAACATTCACTGTTCCATTATGGCTTCCAGTAGGTTTGGTTCCTTTCCATTGGATTTCGGAAGCATCCATGGAAACAGTATATTCTTCTGATACAGCTGGAGTACTTGCTACTTCTTGTGCTTCAGTAGTTTCAGCTTCTTTTGCTTGATTTTTACAGGATACGAATCCTAAAGTGGTAATAGTGGCTAAAGCCACGGTAAAAACAATTTTTTTCATGGTTTACATTTACGTATTGGTTAAGCGCCAAAATTACAATCTGGACAATTTATTATTCTTAATTTTCTGCTAAATTTATAGGTGTGACATTTTGGCATTTTTCATCAATTGGCAGTACTTTTGCAACCTCGAAATTAAATAATAGTTGTCGTTTATGAGCAAGAAGAAAAAAGAAAAAGTTTCGGTTGCCGAAGAGGAAGTAATACAAAAAGATCCTCAATCGGAAAAAGTATCTCAAGAGGATACATCAAATTCTAATGTGGAACTTGAAGCCGCATTGGAAAAAGAAAAAGATAGATATTTGCGCCTTTTTGCTGATTTTGAAAACTACAAAAAGAGAACGGGTAAGGAACGTCTTGAACTTTTCAAAACAGCAAGTCAGGATGTAATGGTAGCATTATTGCCAGTAATGGATGATTTTGAACGAGCCTTAAAGGAATTGGAGAAGAATGAAGAAGATTCGGTCTTTGAGGGTGTAAAACTCATTAGTAACAAGTTTAGGGAAGTGCTTCGACAAAAAGGACTGGATGAGGTAGAAACAAAGGTTGGTGAAAACTTTGACTCTGAAATCCACGAAGCAGTAACTCATATTCCAGCACCTTCCGAAGAAATGAAAGGAAAGATTATTGATGTGATTGAAAAGGGATATCGATTAGGCGAGCGGATTATCCGTTATCCAAAAGTAGTGATAGGTAAATAAGATGAAAGAAGATTTTTACGACATATTGGGGATTTCAAAAGATGCTTCGGCAGCTGAAATAAAAAAGGCTTACCGAAAAAAGGCTATTGAATTCCACCCAGATAAAAATCCTGGTGACCCCAAAGCCGAGGAACAATTTAAAAAGGCCGCAGAGGCTTATGAAGTGTTGAGTGACCCCGACAAGAAAGCCAAATACGATCAATTTGGTCACCAAGCCTTTGAAGGTGGAGGATTTGGTGGTGGTGGCATGAACATGGATGATATCTTCAGCCAGTTTGGGGATATCTTCGGAGGTGCTTTTGGGGGAGGCTTCGGTGGTTTTAGTGGTTTTGGTGGCGGAAGATCGCAACGAAGGGTCAAAGGCAGTAACTTGCGCATTCGTGTAAAACTTTCCTTGGAAGAAATTGCCAACGGAGTTGAGAAAAAAATCAAGGTAAAGCGAAAAAAGCAAGCTCCTGGCACTACGTACAAAACCTGTCCAACTTGTAATGGACAAGGGCAGGTGACCAAAATTCAAAATACCATTTTAGGGAGAATGCAAACAGCAACTACCTGCGGTACTTGTAGGGGGGCTGGTGAAATTATCGATAAAATGGGAGCTGGAGCTGATGCCAACGGGATGGTTGCTTCTGAAGAAACCGTATCAATCAAAATTCCACCAGGCGTGGTAGATGGTATGCAGCTTAAAGTTACAGGAAAAGGGAATGAAGCTCCGGGTAATGGTGTTCCAGGTGATTTGTTGGTTGCGATTGAAGAGTTGCCACATGCTAGTCTTCAGCGTGAAGGGGATAACCTTCATCACGATTTATACATTAGTTTTTCTGAAGCTGCCCTTGGAACTTCCAAGGAAATTGAAACCGTTACCGGGAAGGTCCGTATTAAGATTGATGCTGGCACCCAAAGCGGAAAAATACTTCGGCTTAGAAAAAAAGGAATTCCAAGTATCAATGGTTACGGCACCGGAGATCTTTTGGTGCATGTAAATGTTTGGACGCCAAAGCACCTAAACAAGGAACAAAAAGAATTTTTTGAAAAAATGATGGGGGATAGTCATTTTCAACCCAATCCTGAAAAAGATGACAAATCCTTTTTTGAGAAAGTGAAAGATATGTTTTCTTAAAAAATCGTTAATTTCGGTTTTTTTTATATATATTTGATATATCGCTTACTCTTAAAAAGCGATAATTTTTCTTTTTCATAGCAATTTTTTTCCCACCCTAGGCAATTTGTCTAGGGTGGGTTTTTTTCACCCATTCTGAAAATTTGTAACAAAGTCTGGATTCTTTCTACCAATTCATAAATTTATACCAATTGCTTTATCTCTTTTAGGGGAAATCTTAACTTTACCATTCAAAGACACACTTATGGAACACCTACTTGTAGCCGAAAATGTTTCAAAAACCTTTGGGTCTTTTAAGGCGCTCAATGATATTTCGGTTTCGGTTCCCAAAGGTTCTATTTATGGGCTTTTAGGCCCTAACGGAGCGGGAAAGACCACCTTTATTAGAATCATCAATCAAATCACCATGCCAGATCAGGGAAAGGTGTATTTAGATGGTGCCCCTTTAGAACCCAAGCATATTAAGGATATTGGGTATCTTCCAGAAGAACGCGGACTCTACAAGTCTATGAAAGTAGGGGAGCAGGCCATATATTTGGCACAGTTAAAAGGTCTCTCCAAACAAGAAGCCAAAAAGCGTTTGAAGTATTGGTTTGATAGATTGGAAATTGGGGATTGGTGGAATAAAAAAATTCAAGAGCTTTCTAAGGGGATGGCTCAAAAGATACAGTTTGTAGTAACTGTTTTACACGAACCAAAACTCCTTATTTTTGATGAGCCTTTCAGTGGTTTTGATCCTATTAATGCAAATCTTATCAAAGATGAGATCCTGAAATTAAGGGAAGATGGCGCTACGGTAATTTTTTCTACCCATAGAATGGAATCTGTAGAGGAAATGTGTGACCATATTGCTTTAATCCATAAGTCCAATAAAATTTTAGACGGAAAACTTATCGATATTAAAAGGGCCCATAAATCCAATACCTATGAAGTAGGGCTTATGGTGGAAAATCATGAGCAGGTATCCAAGGCACTTCGGGAAAAATTTACGTTATCTTCCGCAACTTTTAAAAGTATCAACGACGAGTTGCAATATAAAATACAGATTCCCGAAACGCACTCGCCAAACTCCTTGATTTCCTACTTGTCTTCTTTAGGACAGGTTACTCATTTTGTTGAGGTGGTGCCCAGTGCAAATGACATTTTTATTCAAACGGTAAAAAACAATTAATCAATTTGTTATGAATCATTTGTTATTAATCGTAAAACGTGAATACCTTAATAAAATTAAGAATAAGTCGTTTATAATCATGACTTTTTTGAGCCCAATCCTCATGGTGGGTATTTTTAGCTTGGTGGCCTATCTGTCACAGTTAAATAACGATAAGGTTCGAACGATTTCGGTATTGGATGAAAGCGGATTGTTTCAGGACCAATTTGAAGATAGTGACAATTTAAAGTTCAATATCTTAGGGGATGTTTCGTTGGAGAAAGCGAAAGTGAATGCTGAAGCCGAAGGGGTCTATGGACTACTCTACATCCCGAAAATGTCTACAATGGATGAACTTTCCAAAGAAATTACCTTCTATTCTGAGGATTCACCATCTTTAATTATCATGGATGATATTGAAGACCTTATGCAAGCTAAGGCCAATACCATCAAATTAAAAGAAGCCGGACTGGATGCCGAATTGGTAAAAAGTTTGCGGGTTAATATTGATACCCAATTAGAGACTTTTGGAGGTGAGGAAACCTCTAAGTTAGGATCGGGGTTAAAATTGATTTTTGGGGGCATCGCCGGTTATTTACTGTTTATGTTTATTATCATCTACGGAAACATGATTATGCGAAGCGTGATTGAAGAAAAGACCAGTAGGATTATTGAAGTAATCATTTCTTCGGTAAAGCCAATACAATTATTATTAGGAAAGATTTTTGGCACCTCATTAGCAGGGATTACACAGTTTTTGGCTTGGGTAATACTTTTGGGGCTTTTTAGTACTGTTGTTTCTGCCATTTTTGGAATAGATATGAGTGCAGTATCTGCACAACAAGAGGCGCTTGCGCAAGTACAAGAAACTTCTGGAGGCTTACAGCAAATAACACTGGAAGTTATGCGGGAAATTAATAATCTCCCCCTAATTAATCTGGTCATTATGTTTATCTTTTTCTTTGTGGGTGGGTATTTATTATATGCTTCTCTTTATGCAGCTATTGGCGCTGCCGTAGATAGTGAAACAGATACCCAACAGTTTATGTTGCCATTGTTGTTACCGCTCATACTAGCAGTGTATGTTGGGTTTTTTACGGTAATTGAAGATCCTCACGGCACTGTTTCCCAAGTGTTTTCCTATATACCCTTTACATCGCCTGTAGTGATGCTCATGCGTATTCCTTTTGGAGTTCCTTTATGGCAACAAATCCTTTCCATCGTGATTTTATTTGCTACCTTTATTGGCACGGTTTGGTTTGCAGCAAAAATCTATAGAGTTGGGATATTGATGTATGGAAAAAAACCAAGCTATAAAGAAATTATCAAATGGATTAGATATTAATGATACAGGAAGAGGTAACAGAAAAGATTTCGGAAGTTGTTAAAGAGGACATTTGGGGAAGCATTAAAAGCTTCCTAAACTATGGATTTCATTTTGGGGAAGGAGATAAGGCCATTGATATAACCATTGGGTTATTGTTATTGGTCATCTTTTCTTTTTTAGTTACGAGCAACCTCCTAAAATGGGTTAGAAAACTTTACACCCGAAAGATGAGCGAGGTTGATACGCAAAAGTTCATCAGCGTATTTAAATTCATCAAGTACATTACCTATGTTATCGTTGTATTTACTGTCCTAAGTTTTGCCGGTGTAAACGTTACGCCGGTCTTGGCTGCATCTGCGGCACTTTTGGTAGGATTGGGATTAGCGCTTCAGGATTTATTCAAAGATATTATTGGCGGAGTGTTTATTATTGTTGATAAATCCCTCCTGGTGGGTGATATTATTGAGATTGATGGGAAAGTTGGCCGAGTGATGGATATTAAACTTAGAACGACCAGAGCCATTACAAGGGATGATAAAATTTTTATTGTTCCCAATCACAAATTTATTAGCGATACCATATATAATTATACCCAAAACCACAAAATGACCCGTGAATTTGTTAGGGTTGGGGTGGCCTACGGAAGTGATACCCAATTGGTAAAAGAACTGATGCTGAAAGCTGTTAGTAATGATAAACGAATCCTAAAACAGCCAAGTCCATTTGTATTATTTGAAGATTTTGGCGATTCTGCCTTAGTGTTTAGTGTTTATTTTTTTCTTTCCAATAGTTTTATTGATCCAGTAATTAAAAGTGACATCCGATTTCGAATCGATACTTCTTTTAGAGAACATAAGGTTACTATTCCTTTTCCACAACGCGATGTTCATATATATCCAACAAATCTTGGGGAAGAAAAGCCAGGTGCGAAACAGGAAGGTGCATGAAAATAGTTTGGATATTTTTATTTTTGGGGATAGGCTTCACCCAAGCATTATTTTCACAGTCAACAGATATTGCTAGGTTAGAATATACCTACATTCCTTTTTCAAATGGAGACAATACCTTAAATCGTTTCCGTGCGTTGATGCAACTACCCATTCCTTTAAATGAAGACAAAGACAGATTATTTGTGATTGGGGCAGAGTACCGCTACTTAGATCTTCAATTTCAGGAGGAACTTCCTTTTGATACTTCAAACCTGGAGTCTGTACAAAGAATAAGTGGTTATGTGGGTTTTGCCATGCAGTTTAATAATCATTGGATCTTTGGTGCAGAAATTGGGGCAAGAATCAATTCCAATTTGCAAGGTGCAATACAATCAGATGATGTAATTTATTCTGGAGCTGCCTATTTAATAAAAGAAGGTGTAGGAAGTGAGGAAACCAAACCCAGCCGTCTAATTTTGGGGCTAAGATATTCTACAACTCCTGGAAGGAATTTTCCACTGCCGGTTATTAATTATTTCAAACAAATTAATAAACGAATGACCTACACCTTGGGAGTCCCAAAGACCAATTTCAGGTATTATCTAAATGATTCCCAAAAAGATGCCGTACAGGTATATGCCACCTTAGATAACTTTTTCGCGAACATCCAACAGAATATTGCAATTCCTGGCACTTCCGCGTTAGCCGAAAATATCTCTATGACCAATGTGCTGCTGGGACTTGGCTATGAACACTTTTTCACAAAACATTTATTATATTACGCTTACCTGGCGTATACAGTGCATTCAGAATATCGACTTAGGGATAATAACAGGGAAACAGCTTTCGTAATTTCTAATGAGAACACCTTGTATGTTAGATCAGGAGTAAAATTTAAATTTTAAAACATGCCCAATATATTGATTATTGAAGATGAAGCAGCCATTAGAAGAGTGCTGGTGAAAATTCTTTCCGAAGAAAATGATACCTATCAAGTAGCGGAAGCAGAAGATGGTCTTGAGGGAATTGAAATGGTCAAGAAAAATGATTATGACCTAATTCTTTGTGATATCAAGATGCCCAAAATGGATGGAGTGGAAGTGCTTGAGGCAGTGAAAAAAATAAAACCAGAAATACCTATTGTAATGATTTCCGGGCATGGCGATTTAGATACAGCTGTAAACACCATGCGACTTGGTGCTTTTGATTATATTTCAAAACCACCAGATTTAAATCGTTTACTTAATACGGTTCGCATTGCACTAGACCGAAAAGAACTAGTGGTTGAAAATACCCGCTTAAAAAAGAAGGTAAGCAAGAAATATGAAATGGTGGGTGAATCTACTGCCATTTCACAAATTAAGGAGATGATTGAAAAAGTAGCTCCAACCGAAGCCCGTGTACTTATCACAGGACCTAATGGAACAGGAAAAGAATTGGTGGCGCACTGGCTACACGAGAAGAGTGACCGTTCTAAAGGCCCTTTAATTGAAGTGAATTGTGCTGCAATTCCAAGCGAGCTTATAGAAAGTGAACTATTTGGTCATGTGAAAGGAGCTTTTACCTCTGCCAATAAAGATCGTGCAGGAAAGTTTGAAGCAGCTAATGGGGGGACTATATTTTTAGACGAAGTAGGGGATATGAGTCTTTCGGCGCAGGCAAAAGTGTTGCGTGCGCTTCAGGAGAATAAGGTGCAAAGGGTAGGAAGTGATAAGGATATTAAGGTAGATGTGCGTGTCATAGCGGCTACCAACAAGAATCTTTCCGAAGAAATTTCCGAAGGAAACTTTAGGGAGGACCTCTACCATCGTTTAGCCGTTATTCTCATAAAAGTACCATCGCTTAACGATCGAAGGGAAGACATTCCGTTATTGGTTGATTATTTTTCTGAAAAAATTGCCAATGAACATGGAACTTCCAAAAAGGACTTCTCCAAAAAGGCAATTCAGTTATTGCAGGAATATGATTGGACCGGTAATATACGGGAACTTCGTAATGTTGTGGAACGGTTGATTATTCTTGGGGAAAAAGAAGTGAGCGAGAAAGATGTAAAATTATTTGCAAGTAAATAGGTTTTATGAAAAGGATAGAAGGAAAAAATTATGTCATAGAAGGAAATGTGACGTTATCAAAACTTCAAACCTTGGAAGATTTTGATACTTCCGAAAAGGCATTGGAGAAAGAGTTGGAGAAGGTTCGGGTTGAACTGGGGAAACTACAGGACACCATGTATGCACATGGTAAATATGCCGTTTTGGTATGTCTTCAAGGGATGGATACCGCTGGAAAGGATAGTTTGATTAGAGAAGTATTTAAAGATTTTAATGCTAGGGGAGTTGTAGTGCATAGCTTTAAGGTCCCTACGGAATTAGAACGAAAACACGATTACCTTTGGCGGCATTATTGTAAGCTTCCTGCTCGTGGAAAATTTGGGGTCTTTAATAGAACTCATTACGAAAATGTTCTGGTGACGCGGGTGCACCCAGAATATATCCTAGGAGAATATTTGCCGCATATCCAAAAAGTAGAAGATATTGACGAATCCTTTTGGGATCAGCGTTTTGATCAGATCAATGGGTTTGAAAAAACCATCGCCGAAAATGGAACATTGGTATTTAAGTTTTTTCTGAACCTTTCCAAGGAAGAACAAAAAAATAGACTCCTAAGAAGGTTGCACAAAAAAAATAAGCATTGGAAGTTTTCGCCTGGCGATTTGGATGAACGTGAGTTATGGGATCAATATCAAAAATGTTATGAAGAGGTATTAAATAGGTCTTCTAAACCATACGCCCGATGGTACAATATTCCTGCAGATAATAAACCAGCGGCCAGATTAATTGTGGCTTCAATTTTGCTGGAAGAATTGCAGAAATATAAAGATATCAAAGAACCAGAGTTAGATCCGGAGGTTAAGGCAAAAATAGATGAATACAAAACACAGTTGGAAAATGAATAAACGATATTTTGTTGTTTTTATGTGTATGGTAATCTTGTTAGGGACGGCTCCTGCCATTTCACAATCTGTCAATAAGCAAGATTCTTTAATGCTTCGGAAAATTTATGACGAATCTTTATTGAATGGTAAAAGCTATGATTGGTTAGATTATTTATCTAATGAAATTGGCGGAAGGTTGTCAGGCTCCATTCAAGCTGAAAGAGCTGTACAATACACCAAAGAGCAGCTCGAAAAATTAGGATTGGATAAAGTTTGGTTGCAACCTGTGATGGTTCCTAAATGGACGAGAGGCTTTCCAGAGTACGCCTATATTGAAACAGCTCCCGGACTTACAACCGAAGTGAACATCTGTGCCTTGGGAGGTTCTGTGGCAACTCCTTCATTAGGAATTAAAGCTGAAGTAATAGAAGTACAAGGCATTGAAGATTTAAAAGAGTTGGGTCGTGAAAAAATAGAAGGGAAGATTGTTTTTTACAATAGGCCAATGCAGGCAAATCTCATTCAGACTTTTCAAGCGTACGGTGGCTGTGTAGATCAGCGTTATCAAGGTGCAATGGAAGCCGCGAAATATGGCGCTGTTGGAGTGGTGGTCCGTTCCATGAACCTTCGGCAGGATGATTTACCACATACGGGATCTATGACCTATGGAGAAACACCATCGAAGGATAGAATTCCAGCCTGTGCCATTAGTACCAATCATGCCGATTATCTAAGTAAAGCCTTGAAATTAATGCCAAGCTTAAAATTCTATTTTAAACAGAATTGCAAGGTCTTTTCGGATGTGGAATCCTATAATGTTATTGGAGAAATTACCGGTACTGATTTCCCAAATAGATACATGATTGTGGGAGGACACCTAGATTCTTGGGATCTTGGGGATGGTTCACACGATGACGGTGCAGGGTGTGTACAATCTATGGAAGTGCTTCGGTTGTTTAAGCAGCTTAATTACCGCCCAAGACATAGTATTAGAGTGGTTTTATTCATGAATGAGGAGAACGGGTTAAGAGGAGGAAGAAAATATGCAGAAGTGGCCCAACTAAAGAATGAATCTCATGTCTTTGCTTTGGAGAGCGATGCTGGCGGATTTACACCTAGAGGTTTTTCTTTTGATACCGATGACGCAAACTTTAACCAAGTGAAAAGTTGGGAACCTTTGTTCAAACCATATTTAATTCACTTTTTTGAAAAAGGGGGTAGTGGAGCAGATATTGGACCATTGAAAAATGACCAAATAGTATTGGCTGGATTGCGCCCAGACTCTCAACGTTATTTCGATCATCACCATGCTGCCAATGATACTTTTGATGCGGTAAACAAAAGGGAACTTGAATTAGGGGCTGCTACTATGACTAGTTTGGTCTATTTATTTGACAAATATGGAACGACATCTGAATTACAAACCTTAAAAAAATAAGTACACAAATCGTGTGAGATTTTTTAGAAAGCCCTGTTTTTGCAGGGTTTTTTTTATAATATACGGGGTTAAATTTTGTCGGCTTCAATAGTAAACTATTATCGGGAGTTACTTTAAGGTGTGCATTTTTGGCAAAGTAATTGTATCTTTAAATAAGGAATTCAAGCACTAACCCATGTCGCAATTCAAAAACATACACTGGATATTTAGCATTTTAATGCTATTATCCTTATGTTTTCCCGATACATACTTACGGGCGGCGACTACCATGGCTCATGTAGAACAGGAGTTTGATGCTCGAAAATTTCATAAAGATTCTTTAGCGTTTTATAAGGCTCAGTCTATTGATGCTGCCCAGAAAGGAGATGTGGAAACGGCAGGTTACTATGCAGAAACCTATGTTAAGTATGCAATGGAGCCTTCTTTTTTGGATGCAAGCTATTTTCAAGGAATACAATCTTCGGATACATTTCAAAAGCTTCGGAAGAAATATTTGTTTCATTTTAATTCCCTACACTTCTTTTATCTCTTTTCAGCATTGATCGGATTCTTTATAGGGTTAATGGTATTACTTAAGAAAGGGCAGGATCGCACTTCTGGAAACCTAATAGGATTGTTCCTTTTGATGCACTCCATTTTCATATTTCATATTTTCCTTCACAATACCAATTTAGCATATCAAGTGCCACATACCCTATATATGTCGGCTATATTTTCGTATCTCTATGGCCCATTGATTTATTTGTATTTCAAAAGGGTAACCTTAGGGTATCGTTTTAAGAAGTTAGATTTGCTGCATTTGCTTCCAACTTTTATTTTGGTTTTATTAATGCTGCCATCCTATGCATTGCCAGTTCAGGAAAAACTAAAGGTCATGTTTCATGTAAGTGAACATGAAAGTATCATTCCCTTACTTTGGGGGGTAATCACCAAAACCATTTCCTTGGCGGTGTATGGCTTCCTGGTATGGCGTCTATATTTTAAGATTCCTAAGGATCAATATTTACCAATTGCTCAAAAATGGTTGAATACCTTGGTTCTTCTAGCTGCTGCTTATGTGGTTTCGTATGTAATCTACGGAATGACTATTACCAATATCATTCCTCGATTTGATTTCCTTTATCATTTGCAAATTATTGCCATGTCATCCATGGTACTGTATATTGGGTATGCTTCCTTCCAACAACCCCATCTTTTTTCATTGACCTTTGGAAGAAAACAGGATAAATATGTAAAGTCTGGTTTAACTACTTCTTATTCAGTTGAACTGAAAGATGCCCTTCTTAAAATTATGGAAGAGGAGAAAGTATATTTGAAAAGTGATGTGAGCTTGGATTTGATTGCCGAAAAATTAGGAACCAATCGTCATAATGCTTCTCAGGTAATCAATGAGCATTTTGGATTGAACTTCTTTGAGTTTATCAATAAATATAGAATTCAGGATGCAGTTGAAATTCTAGAACAAGACAAAAACTGCACAATCATAGATGTGGCATACCAAGTTGGTTTCAATAATAAAGTAACCTTCAATAAGTCCTTTAAGAAGTTACTTTCCCAAACCCCAACCCAGTACCTAAGCTCACTTTAAAAAAATATTGAAGTGCAAATCCCTAGGCTTTCCTACATTTGTAACTCAATTTACCTATTGTGCTACAGCAATACACAAAAGAGTTTCGATATAATATAAAGTTAGCTACACCTATCATGCTTGGTATGTTGGGTCATACCTTAGTTGCTTTTATTGATAACATCATGGTAGGACAATTGGGTACGGCAGAATTAGCTGCGGTTTCCTTGGGAAATAGTTTTATGTTTATTGCCATGTCCTTGGGCATAGGATTTTCAACAGCAATCACACCTTTGGTCGCCGAAGCAGACGGGGAAGGGAATGTAGCCAAAGGAAAATTGGCTTTTAAACACGGGCTCTTCCTTTGTATCGCTTTAGGTGTCGCGCTTTTTTTAATGGTTTTTTTTGCAAGTCCGTTCATGCATGCCATGAACCAACCTAAAGAAGTGGTTGCCCTAGCAATGCCTTACCTAGAACTTGTGGCGATTTCCTTAATCCCTTTGATAATTTTTCAAGCATTCAAACAATGTAGTGACGGACTTTCCATGACAAAATACCCAATGTATGCTACCGTCTTGGCGAATGTGGTAAATGTAATCCTCAATTATCTTTTTATCTTCGGAAAATTGGGACTGCCAGCTTTAGGCATGGTAGGTGCAGCTATTGGGACGTTAGCTTCAAGGGTGATTATGCTGTGGTATTTATGGTATTTGATGTCAAAAAACCTCAAATCAAAACCTTATGTAACCCACCTGAAACTATTTCAGCTGGCAACCAATAAACTCAAAAAAATCATCTCTCTTGGTTTGCCTTCCGCATTGCAAATGTTTTTTGAAGTGGCTATTTTCACTGCAGCTATTTGGTTGTCTGGAATTTTAGGAAAGAATCCACAAGCCGCCAACCAAATTGCCTTAAACCTCTCTTCCATGACATTTATGGTAGCCGTAGGTTTTAGTGTAACTGCGACCATACGGGTAGGAAACCAAAAAGGGATGAAGCGTTATAGGGAGTTGCGTCGCATTGCGTATTCTATTTTCCTGCTTTCGGTGCTTTTTGCATTTTGCTTTGGGGTTTGCTTTTTATTGTTTAGGGATGAATTAACCCGCTTGTATTTAGATTTCGATAACCCTGCAGACATCGCAGATACTTTTGAAGTTTGGACCATCGCCATAAAACTCATGCTTATAGCTGCTATCTTTCAGATTAGTGACACTTTACAGGTTGTGGCATTGGGGATTCTTCGTGGAATGCAAGATGTGAAAATACCTACCTTGATTACTTTTATTGCGTATTGGGCAGTAGGTTTTCCTATTTCTTATTACCTAGGAATGAAGACAGATTACGGTAGTGCCGGTATTTGGATAGGTCTTTTAGCGGGTCTTACTACTGCAGGGGTGTTGTTGTTTATTCGTTTTGAAAGATTATCGAAGCGATTGGTGACTACTCAATCTTCAATTTCTTGATCAATTAGGGTAAGGATTTTTTGGATTTCTTCACGTAGCGGAAGAAAATGCTCCTTTTCTGTAATGACCCCATTCAAAATTAAAAGCAGTAATTCATTTTCGAATGGGGTTGACGAAAGCAACTCCAAATTACTGCTGGGCTGCGGGGAAGGAGACAATCCTATTTCTTTTGTAACTCCTGCTTCATCCAACCCCGTACGAATGCTTCCTTCCCTTCGGAACACTTCTAAAACCCGTTCGCGTTGCTCATTCAGGGTTTCTTCCTGTTTATGTACGCTTTCAATAAAAGATTCCCAGGAAGTAAGTCGTAATCGTAGGGATTCACTGGTAATCACCTTAAGCCCCCCCGTATTTATTAATTCATTCAATACTGAATTATTGGGGTTATAGGAAATGTTATAGGCCAATGCCTCATAAATCAACTTTGATAGTTCTTGCTCACTTGGTGCTTCTTCCGAAGTGATAAAAACCGCAATTTCTTTAGCATTTTCATAGTTGAGTTTATTTACTTCAATTAGTTTTTCCAATTTTAGCTGACTCGTAATAAACTCTGTCTTTAATGCTTTTAAATAGAATTGCTCTTGTTGTCTATTTTGGTCATTGATACTCCAATTGTTAATGGCCAAGGCAATAAGAATCCCAATCACAATTAAAATAATTTCACCAGTGGCATACAATAGGTACTTAGTAACCTTATTGTTTTCCAGTAATTTTTTTCGGGTTTTACGGAAAAATCGAAGCATTGTTGAATTTGTAGCGTTTCAAATATGCGTAAAAGTACAATATTTTGATATGTTGCCCAGTTCTTTTTTCAGACTAGCTCATGAATAATATGTATCTTTATCCCGTAAATAGCTAGCTATGGAACTACCGAAATTCCTCTTAGGGGATAACACAGATTTCCCCGATGCCGTCTTTGTAATTCATACCGATTTCCCCAGATTTATCATCAATCTGGAAAATGATGAGGTAGAATGGCTGGAAGAGTTTGACCAGCACGACCAGAAAGAACTGGAATCTGAAGCTGAAAATTACATCCGCGAAGCTACCGAATTCTACGATCGGGAAATTGCCCGTTACGACGACGATGCTTGAACAATTGCTGCAATATGATACCCAGCTTTTTTTGTTCCTCAACAATTTGGGGAGCGAATCCTGGGATGGCTTCTGGCAAATTATTACCGAAAAGTATACTTCTATCCCCCTGTATGTGGTCCTTCTTTATCTCGTTTGGAGAAATGGAAGCTGGAAGGGAACGGTACTGGTATTGATTTGTGCAGCTTTAATGATTGCGGCTACAGATCAATTGGCAAACCTTTTTAAATATGTACTATTTCAACGCCCAAGGCCTTGTAGGCTAGAAGCCATACAAGACCAAATGCGTATGGTAGCCGATCATTGTGGGCGGTATGGGTATTTTTCTGCACATGCAGCTAGTAGCATGGCAGCAGCGGTTTTTTTAGGGTTATTGCTTAGGAAAACGTTTCGGTATTTACCATTCCTATTATTGGTTTGGGCGGTGTTGTTGGGGTATAGTAGAATTTACCTAGGGGTTCATTATCCTTCAGATGTTATTACTGGAATGTTCTTTGGGGCAATTATTGGTTGGCTTACCTATCTACTTCAGCAGCGATTGGCAAAACGTTTTATCGCTTCGTAATCAAGTACAAATCCCGCCAAAGTCTGGGTCTGTGTGATCGTTCACCAGCTGCTTTAGGATTCATATCATAGCGGGTAATTTTTTCTACGGAATAGTCTTTAAATTGTTGTTTCAGCTTGGTCTGTTGGTCTTCGGAAACCAATAATCCAAATTGTCTTTCCTCTGGATATTCAATTTCCTTCCCTTCGGAAATCACTTCAATAGGTTTTCCATAGGCCCAAATCAACTCTGGGGTAAAACCTCCCAGTTCATACACCGGAAGCTTAGTTTCAGCCTGCCATTGGTTTAATTCAGCAAGGCTTTTATATTCAGGATTTACGGTGAGGGCTGAAGCCATGGGCATTCCGAAGCACATAATCGTCACAATAAATGTAATGGTACCGTAAAATGTGTGTTGTATATTTTTCTGGTAAAGACTTCGGAATATAAAAACACCAATGGTACATAATGCGATAGATAACAATACAAACCAAATCCAGTTTCCGCTAAGTTGGTCTTTTAAAAAGAAGTAACCTCCTATTGGAAAAACAATCCCTATTAAGGCAATCAACCCAAAGTTGAAGTAGACTGGGAAAGTTTCTTTTTTGTCTTTTAAAACTGCAAATCTTCTAAAAAGATATTCCAAATAAAATGCGGTATTTAACGCCAATGGGATCAGCACGGGTAGCAAATACCTAGATTTTTTTTCAGGAATGATAGATAACAAAACCACAGATAGGGTCGTCCACCAAAAGGTAAGTAGATACCCTTTTTTATGGAACACCCTATTCTTAAGATAGGGGTACAAGAGCCCTATAAATGCTGGGATGGTCCAAATACCACTTTGCGTGAAAAAACTCCAGTAGTAATAAAACGGACGAACATTGTAGCCTGTCCAATTAGCCGCTTCTTTTTGTGTTATTTCCGCAATGGCTTCCGCATCAAAAGTATATACATACCAATGCCACCAACCAGAAAGCAATGTGGTAATTGCTAAAAATACAATGATGGGTAGCCATCTTTTTTTAATGCGTTGGTATTTCCAAACAATTCCGAAGGCAATTAAAAAGGGAAGGAGTAGGGCATATAAAGATACCGGTCCTTTACTCAAAAACGAACCGCCAAAAAATAGCGCAGCTACCAATGCGTTTTGATATAATTTTTGATCGGATGTAAAAAACCGAAACAAAAAGTAGATACTTCCCATCATAAAAGCATGGGTAAAAATGTCCCACTGCCCATTACGCCCTGCGAAGATGATATAAAACGAAGTAACTAAAACAAGTCCGCTGGTAAGGGCATACGTTTTATGATTGGTAAATTTTAGGGCTAATTTATAACTAAAAAGCACTGTGATGAGTCCCATAATCGCAGCTGGCAATCTAAGTGCCACCAAACTTTTAAGTCCGAATAAGAGTGCAAACCCAGCCGTAATCCAAGTAGGAAGCGGTGGTTTTTGATAGCGTGGCTCTCCGTTTAGGGTGGTGAAAATCCAGTTTCCGTCGTGAATCATTTCCCTGGCCGTGGTAAAATTTCGGGCCTCCATAATATTCACAAAAATCGCATCAAGGTTTACAAAGAAAATTCCGAGGCAAACCAAGATAAGGAGTAAGATGGGATGTTCACGAAGCAACTTCATTCTTTCCAATAAAGATATTACGAAGGTAAATAATCAATCCCGAACCATGACCAATGAGCAGCACAGGATCTTTTCTATAGATTGCATACACAATTATAAGTGCAGCTCCCAAGGCACTCAATCGCCAGAAACCAATGGGTAAATGTGATTCTTTTTTACGTTCAGAATACATCCATTGATATACAAATCGGAAGGTAAACAGCACTTGTGCAAAGATGCCCAACCACAATAACCATGATGGAATGGCTTCGTTATTGAACAATTCATAAATATCATATTCCCCATTGTTGTATCCGTAAATAACGATAAGTATTGGGAAGACCAGTAAAAACCCCCGAAACCAAATCGGACTTTTTTGCCATTGTCCTTGTAAATGAAGATTTCTTATGTAGATGAAATAAGTAAGCGATTGCCCCAACATGATGGCAAAATCGTCCCGGAGGTACCCATATACAAAAAGCAAAAAAGAAGCTAGTAAACTTAATTTCCAAAAAAGGGAGGGAGTGACAATGCGTTTATTTTTTTCTGAAAGGAACCACTGAATAAACAAACGCCCCGAAAATAGGATTTGGGCCAAAAAGCCAATGGAATAAATTATCCAGTTACTCATCCTTTCTTTTCCACTTCGTAATTGATATACTTTTTCTTCATCCACAGATAGGCAAAGCAATCCATTAACGGTCCCAGCAATCGGTTCCAAAGTCCGAATTTAGCTTTACCGGCAATGCGGGGAAAGTGCCGTACGGGAACCTGTAAAATTTTTCCATTCTGTAATAAAATCATGGCTGGAAGAAAACGGTGTAATCCTTTAAACATAGGGATGCGCTTGGCATAGTCTGTTTTAATCACTTTCAGTGGGCAGCCGGTATCGTCCATTCCGTCGTGGGTAAATGCACGACGGATGCCATTCGCAATTTTAGAAGACATATTTTTTACAAAGGAATCCTTTCGGTCTGCACGTACTCCTGTAACCAAATCATATTTGTCCATATGTGGCAACAGCTTGTTGAAATCGGCTGGGGAGGTTTGCAGATCGCTGTCTATGTAGCCCACCAATGTACTTTCAGCATGATCAAAACCTGCTTTAATAGCGGCACTCAATCCGCGGTTTTCCTTAAAGGAGATATATTGGAATGCTGCATTCCGTTGACAAATGGCTTCAATAAGTTCCTGGCTTTTATCCTTAGAACCATCATTCACAAATAATACCGAAGTCTTTACGGGTGCAATTTCTGTATAGGCTAATAATTCGGTTTCCACGCGGGCCAAATTATCTTCTTCGTTATACACCGGAACAATGATGGTAAATTCAAACATGCCTAAGACTTTCTTGTTTGCAAAAGTATTTCTTTTTTGGAAATAAACCCGAAACCCAAAAAATGATGTTATTTTGCAGTAGAATTTCATTCTATGAAAGTTTTAGTGACCGGTGCAGCCGGATTTATTGGTTCCCATACTTCGGAACGACTACATAAAATGGGGCATGAAGTGATTGCCATAGACAATTTTTCCCCATATTATGATATTCAATTAAAGGAACTCAACGCCAAAGCGTTATTGGAGAGGGAAATAGAGGTTTTTAGGATAGACCTTCGGAAGGATGATCTTTCAAAAACTATTCAGGAAGGAATTGATTATGTGATCCATTTTGCAGCGCAACCCGGTATTTCCCAAACCAGTACCTTTGAAGACTATTTCTCCAATAATTTCTTCGGAACGCAGCGTTTATTGGACTTGTTTGAAAACTTTCAGCAAAAACCATTTTTTATCAATATAGCCACTTCTTCCATTTATGGGCTTAATGCAACGATGACCGAAGCTGAAGCGCCAAAGCCTGCCTCTTGGTACGGAGTTACAAAACTTGCTGCAGAACAGTTGGTTTTAGCCTATTCAAGAAGAGGATTATTACAGGGAACTTCATTGCGATTGTATTCGGTTTACGGGCCACGCGAACGCCCAGATAAGTTGTATACCCGTTTAATAGATTGTGGGTTAAATGATAAGCCCTTCCCTTTATACGAAGGCAGTGAGAAGCACCTGCGCAGTTTCACCTACGTACAGGATATCGTGGATGGTATTGTAAGTGTTATAGGAAAAGAAACAGTATGTGATGGCGAGATTTTTAACTTAGGTACCGAAGAAGAAAAAACCACTGCTGAAGGGATTGCAACGGTTGAAGCAATCCTTGGAAAGAAAATCACCATTGAAAACAAACCGCCAAGACCGGGAGACCAATCCCGAACTTGCGCAAATATTGATAAGGCGAGGAAATTGTTGAATTACAATCCGCAAACCACGCTCAAAGAAGGATTGGAAGCGCAGGTTGCTTGGTTTAGGAAGAACTTTACATCACTTTAAGAATATGAAAAAAGGATTGCTAATTGTATTGGTTGCACTTACACACTTTATGGTTGGGGCTCAAATTATCAATATTCCAGATGCCAATTTTAAGCAACTTTTATTGGATGCAAATCCTTTACTGGGTACTGCCAAAGATATAAATGGTAACATGATTACGATAGATATCAATGGCAATGATGAAATTGAAGAAAGTGAGGCCCTAAATGTATATGAGCTATTTGTAGCGTATGCCTCCATTACAGACATTACGGGGGTTGAATACTTTCAAAATCTAACTAACCTGTATATTGAAGGGAATGAAATTTCAAATGATAATTTTGTAAACTTAACAAGCCTTAGAGTTTTAAATATTTCGGAGAACCAATTTACGAATGCAAACTTTTCAAATCTGGTCAATCTTGAATATTTAAATTTTTCAGATAATCAATTTAATAGTGTTAATCTAAGTGCAAATTTAGCATTGAAGATATTGGATGTTAGTGGTAATCCACTAGCAGATTTAGACGTCCTTTCCCTTACAGATTTAGAACGCGTATTTGTTAGAAATACAACCCTTACGTCATTAGATGTTAGCAACCTTCCTAATCTGTATGATTTGGATGTCATTTTTAATACCAATTTAACCTCTTTAAATGTTACCGGACTAGTAAATTTGGAAGGCTTGGAATGCTTTAGCAATAATCTAACCTCTTTGGATGTTTCTACTTTAACAAGCTTGACTTTTTTAAGGTGTGAGGGTAATCAAATTCCAACTTTAGACCTAACAGGTCTTGATCTACTAGAGACGGTGATGTGTGGTTGGAACTTGTTAACCGAATTGGATGTGAGTATGCTGCCTCTTTTAGATGAGTTGCGTTGTAGTGATAATCAAATTACTTCTTTGGATATTAGTAATAATCCTTTGTTGGACCTTTTGTATTGCAGTAATAATGCACTTACCTATCTCAATTGCAAAAACGGAAATGAATTCAATACACTAGACATGGAGTTTAATCCAGATATGGAATATATCTGTGCCGATGAGTTTGAATTGCAACTGATAAACCACTTTATAGATGATTTTGGTTATACAAATTGTGTGGCCAATTCTTATTGTAGTTTTGTTCCAGGGGGCGAATACTTTACTGTTGAAGGAAACATACAATATGATTTTAATGATAATGGTTGTGATTTGGGAGACCCCGTAGCTCCCAATATTAAATTTGAAGTTGCAAGTTTATTGGAAAATGGAGTATTCTTTTCAAAAAGTGATGGTTCTTATTTTTTGCCCATTACTCAAGGAACACATACCATAACGCCTCAATTGGAAAACCCTAATTATTTTAATGTATTTCCCTCTACATTAACCGTGAATTTTCCTGCAGATCCCAGTCCTACTCTCCAAGATTTTTGTATTGAAGCCAATGGAGTTCATCCAGACCTTGAAGTTGTCCTGTTACCAATTTTACCTGCAAGACCCGGTTTTGATGCAAATTATAGAATTCAATATAAGAATAAAGGAAATCAGGTCCAGTCTGGAACTATTACCATGAATTATGAGGATGACTTAATGGATTTGGTTTCGGCTGTTCCAACTTTTGATGGACAAACTACTAATGAATATTCTTGGAATTTCACCAATCTTCTTCCTTTTGAAAGTAGAACAATAGACATTGTTTTTAATATCAATGCTCCAACAGATACACCCCCAGTAAATAATGGAGATGTACTTAATTTTGTAGTAACGATAGATCCAACTGCGGGAGACGAAACACCATTGGATAATGAATTTGTACTTGAGCAGGTAGTTGTGGGTTCATTTGATCCTAATGATAAAACTGGTTTACAAGGGGAATCTATTTTAATTGAACAGGTTAATGATTACATGACCTACTTAATTAGGTTTGAAAATACGGGGACCTTTCCTGCGGAAAATATTGTGATCAGGGATACGATTGACAGTAGTAAATTTAATGTAGAAAGCTTACAGATAGTGGGAGCTAGCCATGATTTTGTTGCAAGATCCTTTGAAAATATCTTCGAATTTGTTTTTGAAGGGATTGATCTCCCAAGTTCAGGGAATAATCAAGGGTTTGTTTCCTTTAAGATAAAAACGGAAAACCTTTCTGTAGGGGATACATTTAGTAATGATGCAGCAATTTATTTTGATTATAACTTCCCTATCATCACCAACAACTTTACAACTACCATAGGTGAATTTGTGCCAGTAGTGGCCAACCAACCACTAAATCTGGAAGCATGTGATATAGATGGGGTCTCAATTTTTGATCTTACCGTAACCGAACCGGAAATTCTTGGAGGACAGAATCCAATAGATCACCAAATTACTTTTCATGAAAGTCAAGCTGATGCCAATGCTGGGGTGAATTCTATTGTCAATACCAGTAATTATGTGAATATTTCCAATCCGCAAACTATTTATATTAGATTGGAACGCTTATCTGATGGAGAATTTGCTACCAGTAGCTTCAGTTTAATAGTGAATGACTTCCCGGAAATTGTTACTGTATCAGACTTAGTACTTCCTGATGAAAACAATGATGGAATGGAAGTGTTTGATCTTACCATTAAAGAGTCTGAAATACTAAATGGACAGACTAATATTACACTTCAGTATTTTGAATCCTATGAAAATGCAGTCAATAATATTGATGCAATTTCTAATCCTTCTGCGTATACAAATAGTATAAATCCGCAAGAGATTTTTGTGAGGATGGAAAACGATTTAACTCAATGTTTGGCTGTAAATTCATTCATCATTTTTGCAGAACCAACGGCAGGTGTTGAAGATATAAGCAAAGAAACTATCCTAATTTATCCAAACCCAGCAACTTCCAAGGTATGGGTACAATCAAAACTTCCTATAATTGAAATTAAGATTCAAGGTCAATTGGGGCAAACTATATTTGAGAGGTTTGATAACAGAGGAATTGACTCCTTTTTCGTAGGCAGTTTTCCGCAAGGAATTTATTTTGTAGAATTGAGTAATGGAAATACTACTCATATCAAAAAACTTATTATAAAGTAAAAGATAATACTAAACGGTTTTAAGATATTCAAGTTCTTGAAGCTCCTTTTCGGAAGAAACATTTTTCATAAGTCCCTCTTTCAAAAGATATATCCTATTTGCAATAGACAGCACATCATGGTAATAGTGATCTGTAATGAGAATACCTTTATATCTTTTTATATTGACCAGTATATTTTTGATTTCCTCTTTGTAAAGTGGTTCTACCATAGTAAAAGGCTCATCCAGTAATAAAAAGGGATGGCTAAGATGGGCAACCAAGAGCACTTCGAGGTATTTTCTTTGCCCGATGGAAAGTTGTCCAATTTTCTTTTTTTCGAATGCTGAAACTCCCTTACTATAAAAAATAACATCCTGTAACTCCCCATCCTTGAAAAAGAGTGGAATAATTTGTCTAACCGTTAGGTTTTTGGGCAAAAAATGGTATTGAGGTAAATAACCAATAATTTGTTGCGGGATGATTTTTTTTTGTTTGATCCTTTTTCCGTCTACAGTTATCTGAAAAGAAGCATTTTTTAATATCCCAAATAGAATATTGAGCAAGGTTGTTTTTCCAGAGCCATTCCTTCCGAATAGCGCCGTGATTTGACCTACGTTTAGGTTCAATGAAACATCTTGAAGGATTGGCTTTTTTCCAAAAGCATGCTGAATGTTATGTGCGGTTAATTGTTGCAATCAAATAGATGATTAAAGGAATGGCTAATATGGAAAGGTTTATCAAAAGCACCCATTTATAAAGTATTCTTTTAGATAGTCCAAGATTGAAATACATGGTGTATTCCTGTTTCTGAAATGTTTGAAATCCTATAAAACCAATAAGACTGCCTACAGTTCCAAATAGTAAAATAGACCATGTTAAGCTGAACAGCATTGCTACAACCGCAGCAAACGAAAGGTTATAAAGGGTTACATCCTTGTAGTATTTGAATAATGCCCTGTAATTTTTCACAGTGAAAGTAAAATTTCAGCAGCCTCAAAAGGGGTTGTTTTATTTTCGGCTAATAATTGCTGTTGTTTTTGAAGTGCGGCCTGCACCTTTGGGTTTTCGAAAAAATTCCGCTTCAGGCTATTCTCAATAGTTTGTAACAACCAATATTGGCTTTGTTCACTTCTTTTTTGCTTAAAATAACCACTTCCATGGGTTTGTTTTAGGTAGGCTTGCATAAGCTCCCAAATAGCTTCAATCCCTTCATTTTTTACAGCAGAGCAGGTTAGTGTTTTGGGAACCCAACCGCTTTCCTTTTCAGGATAAAGATGCAACGCCCTGTTAAATTCCACTTTGGCCAGTTTGGCAGCTTTTAGGTTGTCACCATCTGCTTTGTTAATGACAATCGCATCGGCCATTTCCATGATACCACGTTTTATGCCTTGCAATTCGTCGCCTGCTCCTGCTAGTTTCAGCAATAGAAAGAAATCGGTCATACTATGCACTGCGGTTTCGCTTTGTCCCACGCCAACGGTTTCTATTAGAATAACATCAAACCCTGCCGCTTCACAAAGAATAATGGTTTCCCTGGTCTTCCTTGCAACACCTCCAAGTGAATCACCACTGGCTGAAGGACGTATAAATGCATTTGGGTTCCGCACGAGTTCTTCCATACGGGTTTTGTCTCCTAAAATGCTTCCTTTGCTAATGGTACTGCTAGGGTCTACGGCCAGAACGGCTACCTTTTTCCCAGCCTTGGTAAGTAATTCGCCCAAGCGTTCTATAAAAGTACTTTTTCCCACCCCGGGAACACCAGTAATACCAATCCTAAAGGAGCCAGCACTATGAGGCAGGCAGTTTTTAATTAATTCTTTGGCTTGTTCTTGATGTTTCGTAGCGGTACTTTCTACAAGGGTAATACCCTGGCTTAAGGCTACTTGATCTCCTTTCAACAATTTTTTGGATAAGGCATCCACATCTATTTTCTCTTGCCGTTTCGCAATGATTTTTTGTGCTGCTGGTGCATGGGTATGAGACGGTGGGGAAACCCCTTCTTTTTCCTGTAATGCAGATTGATGTTTTTTATCCTTTGCCACGAAGGGAAGTTAAAACATTTTTATAAATTGAAATAATTTGCAACACTTACATTTTCCATTCGTCTTTTAACCGAACAGCAACCAAAAAAACCATCATTTTGTCTAACACATTACTGGTTGAGCAATGCAAACAGCAAAACCGAAAAGCGCAAATGGCGTTATACCGCCAATATTGTGACGGCATGTTTGTAGTGGCTCACAGGTATATGAAAGACACTGCAGCAGCAGAAGATGCCCTGCAGGAAGCGTTCATAAAAGCGTTTCGAAAAATTGGCCAGTTCAAAGGGGACGTCACCTTTGGGGCCTGGCTTAAGCGAATTGTCATCAATACCTGCTTGGACGCCCTAAAGGCTAAAAAGATGGAACAGGTAGAGGTAGATGAAGAAACGCTAAGTATTGTGGAAGAAGATACATGGGAAGTTCCAGATGAAGCCACGGTGCAGGAAGTAGTAGATGCTATTGAAGCACTTGAGGACCCGTATGGCGCAGTGGTAAAGCTCTTTCTGTTGGAAGGATATGACCATCGGGAGATTTCCAAGGTTATGGGAATTACGGAAAGTGCTTCCAGAACCTATCTTCACCGCGGGAAGAACAAGATTAGAAAACAATTAAAACATTTAGAAAATGGCACAGGATATTAGAGAGCTGCTGAAAGGATACCATCCAGAGGAACCAAAGCCTTCTAAAGGACACGAGACAAGATTTGAAGCGAAACTTGAGGAAGCCCTTCCAGAAGTAAAGTCCACTAGGATTTTATTGCCTTGGATGCGTATTGCAGCAATGGTAGTGGTCTTTTTAGGATTGGCCTATGCGGGGTATCAATATTTCGAAACGCCCACAGATCCAGATCAAATAGTTACAACACAAAATAATGAAGTGATACCAGTGGGAATTACATTAGGGGACTTGTCACCAGATCTAAAAAAAGTAGAAGATTTTTATATGACAGGAATCAATGTGCAATTGGCTTCCTTAGAAAATACTCCTGAAAATAAAGAATTGGTAGATGGGTACCTCGTTCGGCTGGAAGAGTTAAACCAAGCCTATCAAAAGCTTAATAAAGAACTCAACGAAGTTGGGCCCAGTGAAGCAACCATCAACGCCCTTATCAATAATTTGCAACTACGTTTGGAATTGCTGTTCAAACTGAAAAACAAATTAAAAGAACTTAAAAACTTAGAAGATGAGAACATTAGCAACATGCAAGCTTAATTTAGTGTGGATCCTTTTTTTGTGGGTGGGAATGATTACTGCCCAAGAGCGATACAAAGAAAGTTTTGATGCTTCAAAAGACATGGTGGTTTCAGTAAATACAGCCTATGCAAACGTCATTTTTGAAACCTGGAACAAAGACAAGGTAGAAGTAGAAGCCATTGTAGATGGGGAAGATTTAACGAAGGAAGAACGTAAACAGATTTTCGATGATTGGAAACTGGAAGTGCTGGGGAACAGCAAAAAAGTGGTGATTACCTCCCACGCGAGTAAATTTGGTGAAGGGATTGGTGCCATCGCCGGACTGGAAGCACTAAAATCACTTGAATCCCTGAAGGCTTTGGAATCTATGGAATCCTTGAAAGGATTGGAGTCTTTAAAGGGATTGGAAGCCTTAAAAAGTCTGGAGGCTATGCCCAATTTTGATTTCAATTTTGATTTCAAAGTGCCGAAAGTACCGGAATTTCGGGAAATCCCCACCTGGCCGTTTAGTGACGCAACTCCAAGTATTGACCGTAAAGGAAAAGGAATGCATTTTCAATTTGGAGGAAATGATGGAGTTGTATTTAATGAAAGTGACTATCAAAAAGATAAAAAGGGATACGTCGCTAAGCTAAATAAAAAGTACGATACCAATGTCTCGGTGCGGGAAGTAGATACATGGCTGGGAGAAGTAGACGCTTGGTCCAGTGAATTCGAAAAGGTCATGGAAAATTGGGGTGAAAACTTCGGAAAGGAATTCAGTGAAAAGTTCGGTCCCGATTTTGAAAAGAAAATGGAAAAATGGGGAGATGAGTTTGGGGAAAAGTTCGGAAAGGACATGGAGAAATGGGGTGAAGAGTTTGGTGAGCAGTTTGGAAAGGAAATGGAAAAATGGGGAGAGAGCTTCGGAAAGGAAATGGAAGAATGGGCCAAACAATTTGAAGAAAATGCCGAAAACTGGGAGAAAAAGGGCAATAACGTGTATATCTACAGAGAAGGGAACAATGTACCCTTCAGTGGAAAAGCCAATAAAACCATTATTGTTAGAATGCCCAAAAACACCAAAACCGAAGTAAATGTTCGGTATGGGGAATTAAAAATGGCCAGTGCCTATAATATCAAGGCCACTTTAAATTATGCCACACTAACAGCAAACAGCATTGATGGGGGGAAAACCCTCATCAATGCTTCTTATGGCCCCGTGTATGTAAATAGTTGGGAAGATGGTGCCTTACAGGTAAATTATGTGGAAGATTGCCGTTTGAATACGGTAAAAGCAATCCAGCTGGAATCTAATTCCAGTGATGTGAATATCAATGAAATTTTAAACAATGCCATGCTCTCTGGTTCATTCGGAAACTTGTTTATTTCTAAAGTGTCTCCAAGTTTTAAGACAATAGATATCGTACTGGAAAATACAGATGCTGCATTAAAATTACCCAATACCGCATTCGATTTCTACTTTAACGGGAAGAAGTCCCATGTTGAATCTCCAAACTCCCTAACCCTAAAGGAAACCAAAAGCTTTGATAGGAAACTATTGAAAGGCTTTTACCAATCTAATAATTCTGGAAGATCCATTACCATCAATGCTAATTACAGTAATGTGAGTTTGGAATAATTATACCTTTCGATCTTCGTATCCAAAAAATTGTATGCCCAAATATTCCAAATAAAAAATAATACCAAATACCGCTAGGGCTAAAAGTAATGTAAATGCCCACTTATCTGTTTTCTTCCGATACACTAAAAGCCTACCCATCATAGGCACCCATCTTTCCCGCTGTCTATAAAGTACCCAACAAATCCCAAGTACGTAGAAAATAGCACTAAACAATGCCCCATACGCCACCCCAAAGAAATAATCTACCACAATTATATTCAATAAAATAGGAAGCAAGATAAAAGCTCCAACTATTTTAGATCTGTTGTATAGAAAAAGTAAGGCACCCAACAGTTGGAATAGTCCTATAAACAAGATATACCCTTTAGAATACCCAAAAAATGTCCATGCTAAAGTGTATCCATCTACTTGATCCAAAGTAATGGAGGCTACTTCCGAAGGCAACTTTCCCTTTATATAAAACTGACCGTTAAAAATTTTTCCAATTCCATAGATCATCAATTTTAGGGATATATTTATACGTACCGCAAGTTCAATAACTGTTGCTATTCTTTCTTTATTCATTGATGTTGAATTAAAAAAACCATTTCAGGAACTACAATGTAATTCCCAAAATGGTTTGCCAAGATACCCTTGTTGGTGCTTAAGCGTTTTCTGCTAATTTCTTCGTCAAGTAGAAACCCAAAAAGAGGCCCAAACCTGCCATAAATAGAATAGTCCCTGGCATTGCGATATCTTCATCCATACCCAATTCCGTAAAGAATCCTCCCATAAAAATCCCCAAGCCAATACCCATTAATAATAGGGCGATGTTAATGACTACGACTTTCCAAATAGGAGTGATTCGTTTATCCTTGGCATAAAAAATAGAGGCATCCCCTCCTTTTTCAATCAAAGCCATGCGTTCTTTGTTCCTTGCGGAAATGTACAAATAGAAAATTCCGAAGATTAAGGCAAAGACCGATACTGGTACAATAATTTCTGCTCCCATACTGTTGTTTTTTTTAATTGATTATCTGTTCGTTTTTCCTTAGGACGGAAGAAGTTTCCTTTTGGTTACAGCTTATTTTGTATTTTCATTTAAGAACAGGTGTAACCAAATGGGCTTACTCCCCGTCTTATGTGGAAATGACCAACACTGACCAACATTTGATTAATCAAACCTTGGGTGGCGATACGCAGTCCTTTTCCAAACTGGTGGAGAAATACCAGGATTTCGTGTTTACCATTGCTATTCGCGTGGTAAAGGTGAGGGAAGAGGCAGAGGAAGTTGCGCAAGATAGTTTTATCAAGGCCTTTGAAAAATTGGACACTTATCAAGGAACGGCTAAGTTTTCAAGTTGGTTGTATAGTATTGTATACCGAAAAGCCTTGGATTCACTGCGGAAAAAGCAAAGGGTACAAACCTTGGATGTGGTAGACGATATTACGGAAGGGGAAACTTCGGAAATTGAAAATGCATTGGGCTATTTGCAGCAGAAAGAACGAAATGCCTATATCCAAAAGGCTATTGATAGCCTCCCGGAAACCGAAGCTGCGTTAATTACTTTGTATTACTTTGAAGATCTTTCCGTTAAGGAAATGGCTAGCATTACAGCACTTACGGAAGATAATGTGAAAATAAAATTATACCGAAGCCGCAAAAAATTGTTTTCTTTGTTAAAACAATACGTGCTTCCAGAATATACCCAAAACAATGGAAAAGCAATTTAATAAGAATCGTCAACTGGACCAATGGATAAAGAACGTTCCCCTAGAGCGGGCACCTTCCAATTTTAGCCAGCAGGTCATGAATCGTTTGGATTCAAAACCTGCATCAACTGTATATCGTCCATTAATCCCTAAGTGGGGATGGGCAATTTTTGTATTCTTTATGGCGGCACTTGTCTTATGGGCATTTTGGGCACCAGCTTCGGAAAACATTTCCATGTTAGAGGAGTGGACCCCAAAGGTATCCCTTCAAAATCCTTTTGAAGGCATGTCCAAAACAAGTGTATATGCCATTGGGTTTATGCTGCTCTTTTTGGTGCAGATCCCGTTTCTGAAACGATTATTGGAAAAAAATCATTCCTAAAAAAAATCCCGAAGCTAAACTTCGGGATTTTTTTTAATCTTCCGTAAGGACCCATTCGCCCTTTTCAATAAGCGGAATGGCCTGTTTATATTTTAGGGTTTTATTTTCCCCGCTCATGACGTTTTTAATGGTCACTTTATCATTCCTGCCAATTTTGGGCCGCTCCCGTGTAATGGTTTCTGTGATTTGCTGTTGCTGTGTCTGGCCTGCAGCACGAGCTTGGGCAGCACGTTCATCCATATTAGGGATCTCTTCTTTCTGCTCGCTTAACTTTTCTTTCGATCTGGTTTGACGGGCTTCCTGAATCTGGTCTTGGGTTTCCTGTGGCAATTCTCCTTTGAATAGGAAGGAAATAACATCCTTATTTACCTTTTCAATCATTTCCTTGAAAAGTTCAAAGGCTTCGAATTTATAAATAAGCAGCGGATCTTTTTGTTCGTGAACCGCTAACTGTACACTTTGTTTTAATTCATCCATTTTCCGAAGGTGGTTTTTCCACGCATCGTCTATAATGGCCAGGGTAATGTTCTTTTCAAAATCCTGAATCAACTGCTTTCCGCCAGATTCATAGGCTTTTTCCAAATCGGTGGCAACATTCAGGGTTTTTACGCCATCGGTAAAAGGAACCAGAATTCTTTTAAAGCGATCTCCTTGGTTTTCGTATACATTTTTAATGACAGGGAAAGCAATATCTGCGTTTCTGGCCATTTTCTCTTTGTAATGTGAAAAGGCAGCTTCATATACAGATTGCGCAATTTCCTTGGCATTCATTTTTTCGAACTCTGCTTGGGAAACCGGAGAGCTCATGGAAAAATAGCGAATCAATTCAAACTCAAAGTTTTTATAATCCTGTGCTCCTTTATTGGTTTCGGCAATGACTTCCGAAGTATCATAAATCATATTGGCAATATCTACCCGTAGTCGTTCCCCAAACAATGCGTGGTAACGACGTTTGTACACCACTTCACGCTGGGCGTTCATTACATCATCATATTCCAATAAACGCTTCCGTATCCCGAAGTTATTTTCCTCTACTTTCTTCTGGGCGCGTTCAATAGACTTGGAAATCATGGAATGTTGAATCACTTCCCCTTCCTTCAACCCTAAACGGTCCATCATTTTGGCAATACGTTCACTACCAAACAAGCGCATGAGGTTATCTTCCAAGGAAACGTAAAACTGTGAACTTCCTGGATCTCCCTGTCGTCCACTACGTCCGCGTAACTGTCTGTCCACACGTCGGGAATCATGGCGTTCTGTACCTACAATGGCCAAACCGCCGGCCGCTTTTACTTCATCACTCAATTTAATATCGGTACCCCTACCGGCCATGTTGGTGGCAATGGTTACAATACCACTTTTACCAGCTTCGGCAACGATATCTGCTTCTTTTTTGTGCAGCTTTGCGTTCAATACGTTGTGCGGAATATTCCGAATACTCAACATCCTACTCAGCAATTCAGAAATTTCCACAGATGTAGTACCAATCAATACAGGTCTCCCTGCTTTGGAAAGGTCTACCACCTCATCAATTACGGCGTTGTATTTTTCCCGCTTGGTTTTATAAATTTTATCTTCCCGGTCTTCCCTTGCAATGGGTCTATTGGTTGGAATTTCCACTACATCCAATTTATAGATTTCCCAAAGTTCCCCAGCTTCTGTTACCGCGGTTCCGGTCATACCAGATAACTTGCGGTACATCCTAAAATAATTCTGAAGGGTGATTGTAGCGAAGGTTTGTGTAACCGCTTCAATTTTTACATTTTCCTTGGCCTCAATTGCTTGGTGAAGTCCGTCACTATATCGGCGTCCTTCCATGATACGTCCGGTCTGCTCATCAACGATCATCACTTTGTTCTCCATCACAACGTACTGGTCGTCCTTTTCAAAAAGGGTATAGGCTTTCAGTAATTGGTTTAGGGTATGTATACGTTCACTTTTCACCGAATAATCACGGAAAAGATCTTCCTTCAATTCGGCTTCCTCTTCGGGGGTAAGGTCCTTTTCTTCAATTTGGGCGATTTCGGTCCCAATATCGGGCATCACGAAAAATTCTGGATCATCCTTCCCAGAAAGGTAGTTCACCCCTTTATCGGTCAATTCAATCTGATTGTTTTTCTCATCAATCACGAAATACAGTTCGGCATCCACTTTGGGCATTTCCCGATTGTTATCCTGCATGTAGTGATTTTCGGTTTTCTGAAGGATCTGTTTTACCCCTTCTTCCGAAAGAAATTTAATAAGGGCTTTGTTTTTTGGAAGTCCGCGGTATACACGTAACAATTGGAAGCCTCCTTCTTTGGTATCACCTTCGGCAAGAAGTTTTTTGGCATCGGCCAATACTTTGGTGAGGTATTTTCGTTGTACGTCTACAATGCTTTCAATTTTGGGCTTCAACTCATTAAATTCATGACGATCTCCTTGCGGTACGGGCCCAGAGATAATTAAAGGCGTACGTGCATCATCAATCAATACAGAGTCTACCTCATCCACAATAGCATAGTGGTGGGGTCGTTGTACCAAATCATTAGGAGAGTGAGACATATTATCCCGTAGGTAGTCAAAACCAAATTCGTTATTGGTTCCGTAGGTAATATCTGCCAAATAGGCTTTTCGTCTTTCCGCAGAGTTGGGTTGGTGCTTGTCAATACAATCGACGCTCATTCCATGGAATTCAAAAATAGGAGCCATCCACGCACTATCCCTTTTGGCAAGGTAATCGTTCACGGTTACCAGGTGCACCCCATTTCCAGCAAGGGCGTTGAGGTATACCGGAAGTGTAGCTACCAAGGTTTTTCCTTCACCTGTTTGCATCTCTGCTACTTTTCCTTGGTGAAGGGCAACACCCCCTATAAGTTGCACATCATAATGTACCATATCCCAGGTAACTTCCTTTCCGGCAGCATCCCAGGAATTGCTCCAAATCGCTTTGTCCCCATCTAGG
Organism: uncultured Alteromonas sp.; assembly: GCA_964495885.1. Classification (GTDB taxonomy): domain Bacteria; phylum Bacteroidota; class Bacteroidia; order Flavobacteriales; family Flavobacteriaceae; genus PALG01. The sequence goes on from CAZBWO010000007.1 coordinate 68,725, forward strand.
GTTACATAATCCTTCTCTCCAGAAAGTTCCCTATCAAAAGGAGTGGCGGTTACCGTAAGGGTTTCGTTATCCTTAAAGCGCTTGGCAGTCTCTTTTACTACGGCAAATGCTTCGGGCAAGATTTCATCCAAGGTTTTCTTTTCTACTTCGTAGCGGTCATCCTTAAGGGAATCTATTTGATTGTAAAGTGCTTCTTTTTTATCGATGTCCTCTTCTTCCTCTGCCGCTTTCTCTAGGGTATCAATTTGGTCTTGAATTTCCTTTTGGTCTGCTTTAATTTTGGCTCGGAAGGCATCAGACTTGCCCCGTAGCTCATCTATGGATAGTTTTGCGATCGCAGGTTCCAGTTTTTTGATTTCTTCTACGAAAGGCTGGATATCCTTAATGTCTTTTTTGGATTTATCTCCTACAAATACTTTTAATACCGAATCTAAAAGTCCCATGCTGTGTATTTTGTGTTAGGTTCAAGGAAGGATTTTACCTTCAAACAAAGCTTTAAAAAATTTATGAGAAAAACCAATATCATTATGGGTTTAACGCATTAGTTAAAAGTTTGTCATGAACAAAAAAAAAGTCCCTACCCAAAGGGTGGAGACTTTTTCAATAAGTTAATGTATTATTTAATATTCATCTTCATTCCACAGATAATCTTCGTCTGTGGGGTAATCCTGCCAGATTTCCTCAATAGAGTCATACGAATCGCCTTCATCTTCGATTGCCTGAAGGTTTTCAACAACCTCAAGCGGGGCACCGGTACGGATGGCATAATCAATTAATTCGTCTTTGGTGGCAGGCCAAGGGGCATCACTTAAATAAGATGCCAGTTCTAACGTCCAGTACATAATAGAATTAGGGTTTTAATTTTCTGCAAAAATAAATTTTTAACTGAAAAAGTCAAGAAAATTTATAATTAATTCAAAATTATTTAAAAGAACTTATGTAACTATTTGAAAAACAGTTGCTTGTTAGATAATTATTTTAGAGTTTCTTGGGAACCCATTTTATCTCTTCAGCTTGCAACTCTTGAGACAATTTCCGTGCCAGTACAAAAAGGTAGTCAGAAAGGCGGTTCAAATACTGTAAAACAAGGGGTGAAACCGGCTCATGGTCATTCAGTAATACCACTAAACGCTCTGCCCTGCGGCAAACTGTACGGGCAATGTGACAATATGACACGCTGGGGTGCCCTCCAGGAAGTACAAAGTGGGTCATGGGCGGTAAGGCTTCATCCATGGTATCCATAGATTGCTCCAAAAACTGAATGTCTTCTTCGGTGATTTTAGGGATATTCAAACGTTCCTTCCCGTTTTTGAGGGTGGCTTTTTCGGGATCGGTGGCCAATATGGCACCTACAGTAAACAATTTATCTTGTATGCCCATTAAGTTTTCGCAATGTTGCTTTTCAATGGCTTGGTCGCGTAGTAAGCCCAACCAGGAATTTAACTCATCCACGGTGCCGTAACTCTCTATCCTAATATGGAACTTGGGAACACGCGTACCTCCAAATAAGGCAGTAGTCCCTGCATCCCCTGTTTTGGTGTATATTTTCATTTCTGGTTTTTCTTTCTTTCGTAATACCCTTTACGGAAACTCTTTTGGTTTCGCTTCTTTCTTTCTTTGTTCATGCGGAAATTATTCCAAATAACCACAATGAGCAGCAAAAATACAATGATTATCCAAACATACATAGGAGTACTAATTTTGAAGACAAGGTACAAAATGTTTGGGAGGCCGAAGCCGAAAATACTACTTGGTTCTCACATCGGTTTCTACCATCCCATCCCGAAGTCGTATCACTCTATGGGCATGGGCGGCAATATCCTCTTCATGCGTCACTACAATCACGGTATTACCTGCAGCATGGATGGCATCAAACAATTGCATGATTTCCACCGAAGTCTTGGAGTCTAGGTTTCCAGTGGGCTCATCTGCAAGGATAATAGAGGGTTTATTCACAAGGGCACGGCCCACGGCAACACGTTGGCGTTGCCCTCCGGAAAGTTGGTTGGGTTTGTGGTCCATACGGTCTGCCAAGCCAACATCTGTGAGGACTTCGGCAGCACGTTTTTCGCGTTCAGATTTACTGGCACCGGCATAAACCATGGGAAGTGCCACATTATCCAAGGCGGTGGTTCGTGGCAAAAGGTTAAACGTTTGGAACACGAACCCAATTTCACGGTTTCTAATGTCTGCCAGTTCATCATCTGTCATGCTACTTACATCTACTCCGTTCAACTCATAGGTTCCAGCAGTTGGGGTGTCTAGACAGCCCAATAAATTCATGAGGGTAGATTTTCCGGAACCCGAAGGCCCCATCAAGGCTACGTATTCTCCTTTTTCAATATCAAGGTCGATGCCTTTTAGCACTTTTACGATTTCCTGTCCTAAGGGAAAATCCCTTCTAATGTCCCTAATTTTAATAACTGAACCCATAGTGGTGAATGATGGTTTTGCAAGTTACCGATTTCTTTCCATATGTCGAAAGCTTAAAGGCGTTGTTACATTCTAAGATAGAAATGTTCCTTACTTAAGGTTTCCCTGAAGAATAAAATACCCCAATGAAATGTATCAATGCTTACCATAACCTTTGGGTGTTGAACCAAAGTTTTCCATGCTTCGGTCATACCGCGGCTCCAGTGGATATCATCTAAAATCACCACCGTTTCCGAAGTAATCTTCGGTAATAATTGGGTAAAATAGTCTAACGTCGCTGTCTTGTCATGGTGGCCATCCAGAAAGATGAAATCGTAATGGGAAGTTCGATCTTCATTCAAAAAACTTGTAAAATCCTGTTGTTTAAGTTCAATATTATTCCTTTTGAAAGTTTCAAATTGTCTTTTGGCAATGGCAGCCGTTTGTGGGCAACCTTCCACAGTAGTAATATGTCCATTTTCGTTCCCAAGTGAAAGTGCTACGGTTCCTTTTCCAAGGGAAGTACCCAGCTCCAGCACTTTTTCAGGTTTGAAATACTGTGCCATCCGAAACAATAATTGCTGACGCTTTTTTGGGGTTCCTGCGGTTTTGGCAATTTTGGAAACTTTCCGTTTGGCTTTTTTAAACACCCTAGAGCCTTTTCCAAAATCCGCTACTTGGATTGTTTCGGTGCTTTTTTGAAGTGCCTTTCGATACTGTTTAAGAGTAGGGTAGGCATCATACTTCTGCTTGTCATACAAACATTGCGTGACAAATTCGTAGACAAAAGGGGAGTGTACCGCGTGTTGGTTTTTGGATTTCCGAAGAAATTTGATATAGGATTTCGCTTGGTAGATCATTCCTCCATTTTTGCCGATAGCTCAAACCACCGTGAGGTTTTGGTATCAATTTTCTCAATAAGTTCCTGCAATTTGATGCTCTGTTTGTCTATTTCTTCACCCTCCCAACCTTCGGTAGCAAACTTTTGCTCTAAACTGATTTTTTCATCTTCCAGTGAATTGATTTCCCGTTCCAATTTTTGATATTCCTTTTGCTCCAGGTAACTCAGTTTCGCTTTAGGTCGGTCTTTTTTCCAATCGGTTTTGGGACTGCTATCCTTTTCTTCCGAAGATTGCTTGGGCGCACTTTTGTCATAGACACGGTAGTCTGTATAGTTTCCGGGGAAATCCTCAATAATGCCTTCCCCCTTAAACACAAATAAGTGATCTACAATCTTGTCCATAAAATAGCGATCGTGGGAAACCACTATCAAGCAACCCGGGAAATCCAACAGGAAGCTCTCCAATACATTCAGGGTAACAATATCCAAATCATTGGTAGGCTCATCCAGTATGAGGAAATTGGGATTTTTGATAAGCACGGTGCAGAGGTAGAGTCTTTTTTTCTCCCCACCACTTAGCTTTTCCACAAAGTCATATTGTTTCTTACGGTCAAAAAGAAAACGTTCCAATAGCTGTCCTGCGGAAATCTGCTTTCCTTTTTTCAAGGGGATATAGTCCCCAAACTCCCGAACCACCTCTATCACCTTTTGCCCCTCCTTAATCTGCATGCCCTTTTGGGTATAATACCCAAACTGAACGGTTTCCCCAATAACTACCTTACCGTTATCTGGAGGGATGGCGCCGGTGACAATATTCAGGAAACTAGACTTGCCCGTACCGTTGTTGCCAATGATGCCCATGCGCTCCCCACGTTGGAAGTTGTAATCAAATTGTTCGAAAAGTACTTTGTCGCCATAGGATTTACCAATGTTATGCAACTCCACCACTTTGGTGCCCAAGCGTTCCATATTCAATTCCAATTGCACCTCATGATCTTTTCTACGCTGGTGGGCACGGGCTTTGATGTCCTTAAAATCATCAATCCTACTTTTACTTTTGGTAGTTCGGGCTTTGGGTTGCCGGCGCATCCATTCCAGTTCCTTTTTAAAAAGTTGCTTGGCTTTGCCCGTTTCGGTTTCAAAATTGGCGATACGTGCTTCCCTTTTTTCAAGATAGTAGCTGTAATTCCCCTTGTAGGAATAAAGCTGTCCTTCGTCCAGTTCCACAATTTCATTACACACCCGTTCCAGGAAATAGCGGTCGTGCGTTACCATAAAAAGCGTAAGATCTTCCTTCGCAAAGAAAGCCTCCAGCCATTCAATCATTTCTAGGTCTAAATGGTTGGTGGGCTCATCCATGATAAGCAGGTCTGGCTGTGATAATAAGGCATTGGCGAGGGCCAGCCGCTTTTTTTGTCCGCCACTTAGGGTAGATACCATTTGATCTAGGTTTTCCAATTTCAATTGAAAGAGGATTTGCTTATACAAGGTTTCAAAATCCCAAGCTTGGTTTGCATCCATAGCATCAAATGCTTTTTGGTACGCCTCGGTATCGTGGGGATTTTTAAGGGCTTTTTCATAAGCCTCTATCACTTTTAGAATAGGCTTTTCCTTGGCAAAGATGGTTTCCTCTACTGTAAGGGAAGGGGAGAGCTTCGGTTCTTGGGAAAGGAAGGCAACGTTAAGGTCTTTGCGGTAGACTACCTGGCCATCATCTGGAGTGTCAGCACCGGAAAGGATATTCAATAAGGAGGTTTTTCCCGTACCATTTTTGGCCACAAAACCAATCTTTTGTCCGGCATTGATTCCAAAGGAAATATCCTTAAAAAGAACCCGTTCCCCATAGGATTTGGCAATATGTTCTACCGAGAGATAATTCATGCGATGCTTTCCTGCAAAATAAAGGCATTTTGGGCAGTTCGCATAAAATATATTTTATTATTAAAGGGCATCCACTATATTTGTCCATCACAACAAAATCGAATATGAATCTACTACGATGGAGTTTCCTAATATTGGTGGCAATTGGTATGACCTGTTGTGTGCCTCAAAAGCGCCTTACCTATCTTCAGGAAGATCTTGCCCAAAACGTAGATTCTTTGTACCAAGTAAATAGGGTACATGAGCCCTACCGTTTGCAAATCAATGACCTTTTAAGCATTCGGGTAAAGGCGTTGGATCAAGAAACGGTTGGAATATTCAACCCAATTGGGGAAAACCCAACCGTAAATGCAAATACAGAAGAGCGCCTGTATTATGATGGTTTTGTGGTAGATGCGCATGGCAATGTGCGGGTACCTACTTTGGGGGAGATTCCGGTGTTGGGGCTTACAGTAGAGGAAATTCGCAAGGACATTGAAAGGCGTTTGCTGGAGGAGTATTTCAAGGAAGAGGCCAATATCTTCGTGACGGTAAAACTGGCAGGGATACGTTATACTATTAATGGGGAAATAGGAAGATCTGGTTCACAAATTATCTATAGGGATCAAGCCACTATTATGGAGGCCATAGGCAATAGTGGGGATATTCCCATTACGGGTGATAAAACAGATGTGGTAGTGATTAGGCAATATCCGGGAGGGCAAAAGGTACACCATATAGACCTTACCTCTATAGATGCCATGAATTCCCCATATTATTATGTAAAACCAAATGATTTAATCATTATCAATCCCTTGCCTCAAAAATCTTTGGGAACAGGGACCACGGGCTTGGATTCCTTTAGGACCATCCTCACCATTATTACCGCTTTGAGCACCACCATATTATTATTTAGCAGATTATAGATGGCAGAAGAATTTGAAATAAGCGAGTCCTCCTCTTATACCAGTTTTAACCTTAAGAGTTTCCTGTTTAAAATTTGGAGTTTCTGGCCATTGTTCTTAATATCATTGGCCATTGGGTTGGGAATTGCCTATTACATTAATGTGCGAAAGTTGCCAGTATATAATATTGGAAACCTTATTTCCATCAAGGACGATCAAAACCCGTTTTTTACCACCAATACCAGTCTTACTTTTAATTGGGGAGGGACTTCAGACAAGGTGAATACGGCTACCATTATTTTGGGGTCTAGGACCCATAATGAAAAAGTAGTAGATCGTTTGCAGTATTATGTACAATTGCTAACAGATGGCGAATACCAGCAAGTAGATGCGTATGGAAAGACCCCTTTCGAATTAAAACTGGATACCACACACTATCAGTTGTTAAGTAAACAATTCAAAGTGGTATTTCAGGATTCGGTCAATTACACCATTGAAGCGTCCTTTCCAGAGGGACGGAAACAATCTTTTCAGCTTTTTGATAACTCAAAGGAAATAAAACGCCAGTTTGTAGAGGCCCAGGAGGTAATGATTGCATCCCAACTTGGTAAATCCATTCAAAATGAACTTTTTTCTATTAACCTTTTTCCGGTACAAGATATCAAACCAAGACCGGGGAAAGCCTATTATTTTATGTTTCTCCCATTCGATGCATCCGTAAAAAGGTACAATAGGGTTAGCGTACAACCCGAAAACAAAGGTTCTTCCATTCTTAAGTTAAGTATGAGAGGACTTAACAAGGCCCGTTTGGTAGAATACTTAAATACTTCGGTAGAGGTGTTGTCAGAGGATGTATTGGAACGTAAGAACCTCTTTGCAAGCAAGACCATTCGATTTATTGACAGCAGCTTACAGGATAAAGCACAGGAACTAAAGGAGGTAGAAAAAGAGCTCAACGATTTTAGGAACAACAGTGGGGTTTTTAATTTAGACAACGAAGGCCAGAAAATTAATCAGCGATTAAATACATTAGATTTAAGAAAGGAAGAAATCAATAGGGAACAAAAGTATTATAACACTTTAGAAGACTACCTTATCCAACGTTCAGACTATAGGGATGTACCTGCCCCTTCCGTAGCAGGCATTACCGAAAACAGCATTGTGGCTGGAGTGAATAAGATTATTAATTTGTCCCAACAACGGAGTAAATTGGAATATTCCTATAAAGAGGGAGCTCCCGTATTCAAGGATATAGACCGACAGATTGATGCAGTTAAGGAAGTCCTGTTGGAGAATATTAGTTCTTCAAAACGCTTAAAAAGCAGTGAACTCCAACAAATAAATAGTGACATTTACCGCTATGAATCCGAAATTCGGAAACTGCCAAAGGAACAACAGGAACTGTTAAAGATTGAAAGGAGATACCAACTTAGCCAAGGAACCTATAACCTCTTTTTAAGCAAACGTAGTGAAGCAAGCTTGGTAAAAGCAGCCAACGTAAGTGATGTTTTAATCATAGATAAGGCAAAGGATACGGGGGGAGGACGTGTAGGCCCTAATACCCAAATGAATTACATCGTTGGTGGATTTCTTGGGTTCTTTGTTCCAATGGCATTGGTTTTTGCATTGGTATTCTTTGACAATCGCATCCATAATACCAAAGACATAGAGCACCTTTCCAAAATACCTATCCTTGGAGTCATTGGAAAGAGCAAACTACACAACAACCTAGCGGTCATCGAAAAGCCAAAGTCGGCCATAGCAGAGTCGTTTAGGGCTATTCGCTCCAGCTTGCAATACATGTACAAGCAACAAGAGATTAAAGGGGCTAAGACCGTACTCATTACCTCTTCCATTAGTGGGGAGGGAAAAACATTTTGCTCTATCAATATTGCCTCTGTTTTTGCGCTTAGCGGAAAGAAAACGGTTTTGGTTGGGCTAGACCTTCGGAAGCCAAAGATTTTTGATGATTTCAAAATCAATAATGAGATTGGGGTAGTGAACTATTTGATAGAGGATGCCACTGAAACCCAGATAGTCCAAAAAACCATGTTGGATTCCCTAGACATCATTACAGCAGGGCCTATTCCACCTAATCCTTCAGAATTACTCATTTCAGAGCGCATGACGATGCTCATAGAGCATCTCAAGCAGGAATACGATTATATTGTATTAGACTCCCCACCTTTGGGCTTGGTGGCAGATTCCTTGGAATTGCTTAAATATGCAGATGCAACCATTTACATGGTTCGGCAGAACTTTACCAAAAAAGGGATGCTCACCATGATTAATGAAAAATACAAATCCCGGGAGATTTCCAATATTAGCTATGTTTTCAATTTCTTTGAAGGGAAAGCAAAATATGGCTATGGCTATGGCTACGGATATGGATATGGCTATGGATATGGGTATGGCTACGGCCATGGCTATCATGAAGAAGACCGTAAGGCTCCCCTTGGTATTAGAATGTCTAAATTCTTCCAAAAGCTATTCAAAAGAAAATAGCAAAGCATCCCTTGCTATTTAACACCCTATTAATCCCAAATTCGCTTTTAATTTAAGGGAAGCTGTGTATCTTTGCGCCAGATTCATACAACACCATGAAAGAACAACCTACCATTGCGGTAATCGGATTAGGATATGTAGGACTTCCATTGGCGGTGGCCTTTGCGGAAAAATACCAAGTCATAGGTTTTGATATCAATACCCATCGAATTGCAGAGCTTAACAGTGGGCAGGATAGTACCTTGGAGGTTTCTCCTGAAGCGCTTCAGGAGGTATTGAATAACAAGGGGAACGGACTTACAGTAACAGATGATCCTTCCTTAATGAAAGAGGCATCGGTCTATATCGTAACGGTTCCAACTCCCACCAACAAACACAATCAACCAGTCTTGACACCCCTTGAAAAGGCCAGTGAAACCGTTGGGAAAGTATTGAAGGAAGGCGATGTAGTTATTTACGAATCAACTGTATACCCGGGGGTGACGGAAGATATCTGTGTTCCCATTCTGGAACAAACATCCAAGCTTGCCTTTAATACACATTTCTTTGCAGGCTATTCCCCAGAGCGAATCAACCCAGGCGATAAAGAACATACGGTGACCAAGATATTAAAGGTCACCTCAGGTTCTACCCCAGAAGCGGCCAAATATGTAGACGATTTATATGCGTCAGTCATTACGGCAGGCACCCATTTGGCGCCTTCCATTAAAGTGGCAGAGGCTGCAAAGGTGATAGAAAACTCCCAACGGGATATCAACATTGCCTTTGTGAATGAACTTTCCAAAATCTTCCGTTTACTGGATATTGATACCCAAGCAGTCCTGGAAGCGGCCGGTACCAAATGGAACTTTTTAAAGTTTACTCCCGGCTTGGTAGGAGGGCACTGTATAGGGGTAGATCCCTACTATTTAGCGCAAAAGGCAATGGAGGAAGGATACAATCCAGAGATTATTTTAGCCGGAAGGCGTATGAATGATGGCATGGGGACCTATGTAGCCCATGAGGTAGTACGCTTAATGATTCAAAAAGATGCCAAGGTAAAAGGAGGGAAGGTATTGGTATTGGGAATTACCTTCAAGGAGAACTGTCCGGACATTCGAAATAGCAAGGTCATTGATGTCGTCAACGAACTGGAGAAGTACAATTTGGAGGTGGTCATTTATGACCCTTGGGCCAAAGCAGCCGAAGTTCAGCATGAGTTTGGTAAAGCACTGCTCACTGAAGCTTCCCAATTGGATTCAGATTATGATGCGGTTATATTGGCCGTATCCCATGCCAAATTTAAGGATATCAATATCAAGGACCTCACCAAAGAACGCGCCGCCATCTTTGATGTAAAAGCATTCTTGGATCCTAACATCATCGACGGAAGACTATAAAGTATGTAGTGAATCGTGAAAAGTGAGAAGTTAATAGTTAAATAAAAAATATACGATTGGATCATAAGGAATTGGAAGTTTGGAAGTGTAGCATGGATTTAGTATCCAAAGTGTATGCTTTAACAGCTTCTTTTCCGAAGGATGAACTATACGGAATTACTTCTCAAATGAAGCGTGCAGTAATATCCATTCCTTCAAATATTGCTGAAGGAAGTGCTAGAAAAAGCAATAAAGAGTTTTTACAGTTTATTATGATAGCTTTAGGATCCTTGGCAGAATTAGAGACACAATACTTGATTGCTATTCAATTAAAATTTGTAGAAGAAGATGAAAAAGTATTAAATTCTTTCGCTGAACAAAAGCGATTACTTTTAGGATTTAGAAATCATATTAAAAAACATATCTAACAATCCAAACCACTAACT
>CAZBWO010000007.1:79151-139749 GCA_964495885.1 uncultured Alteromonas sp.
ATTAACCACTAACTATTAACCACTAACTATTAACCACTAACTATTAACCACTAACTATTAACCACTAACCACTAACCATTAACCATTAACTATTAACTAACCCTTGTACACTACTCCTTATCATTCAAGCAATCTCTCCACCCGCTCCTTCCTAATAACTGGCGGCGCAGGATTCATTGGTGCAAACCTAGTAGCCTATCTCCTAAAATACAATGCTGGCAAAGTACGCGTGCTGGATAACCTGGCTACGGGTTACAAGGAAAACCTTTCCGAATTTCAGGATCACCCTGCTTTTGAGTTTATGGAAGGTGACATTAGGGATTTGGATACCTGTAAAAAAGCGATGGAAGGGATTGATTTTGTGTCCCATCAGGCCGCCTTGGGTTCGGTCCCAAGGTCTATCAATGATCCCATTACCTCCAATAACGTAAACATCAATGGGTTTTTGAATATGTTGGTGGCCCAAAAGGAAAGTGCTTCCGTACAACGTATGGTCTATGCCGCTTCCAGTTCTACCTATGGCGACCATAAGGCACTTCCCAAAGTGGAAGATCAAATAGGGAATCCATTATCGCCTTATGGAGTGACCAAACTGGTGAATGAACTCTATGCAGATGTTTTTTATAAAACTTACGGAAATGAAACCATTGGATTGCGGTATTTTAATGTCTTTGGGCCCAAACAAAGTCCCAACGGAGCCTATGCTGCGGTCATTCCTTTGTTCATGCAGGCATTAAAAGACCATCAGGCCCCTACCATTAATGGTGATGGCGAACAAACCCGCGACTTTACCTTTGTGGAAAACGCTGTACAGGCCAACATCAAAGCTTTGTTTGCCCCAAAAGAGGCGGTAAACAAAGTGTTCAATATTGCCTATGGCGAACGCATTAGCCTTAATACCTTGTGGAAGGATTTACAGGACATTTCAGGGCAGGAACTGCAAGCCAATTATGGCCCGCCCAGAAAAGGCGATGTACGTGATTCATTGGCGAATATAGACAAAGCCCAAAAGCTAATGGGCTACGACCCCCAATTTTCCGTAGCCGAAGGCATGAAAATCACTTGGGAATATTTTAAGTAAAAGCAGTACCACCCCTTTTTTAAGATTTGTTTTGTTGTGGGAAACCAGCTCATGGACCATCCATGGACTATCCGTGGACTATCTATGGACTATCCGTGGACTATCCGTGCCTTTGCCCCCATGGGTATTTTGTAGGAAAAAACCATGATAACACCCTCTTTGATGGCAAAATGTACTTATTTGGGCAAAAGGGTGCCAAAGGTATGGAAAAGGCATAGTAAAGGTATGGATAGTGTATGGGGAGTGTATGGGTTCCCAAAAGTGCCCTTTTGTGCCCTAAAACGGAAAAAAGTGCCCTAAAGTGGAAAAAAACGCCCTAAAAGGGAAATTTTAGCCATGAGGATATTGGCACTTATAGCCCCTCCCAATTCCTACAAGGGACCATACTGGGGGTATGGTGGGGTTATACTGGGGTTATATAGGGGTTATAGTGGGGTTAATAGGTTTTGGGGATTTGTAGGGTTTTTATACTTTTCTTCCTACAAAACATAAAGACACATAACAGTAAAAAACCATCAAATTACCAAAATACTGTTTCCTAACCCTTAACTACTAACTACTAACTACTAACTACTAACTACTAACGTTTCACGTTTCACGTTTCACTACTCCATTTAGCTATTTACAATGCCGTTTAAATCAATAAAAAATAACAATAAACAATAACTAATAATCTTTACGTCTAACGTCTCACTATTCACGATTCTTCCTGGGGCGTTTTTACAAAGCGTGCCCATGGTCTTAGGTAGGGTTGTAGAAAAAAATGGCATTTCTACAATAGAAAATATACAGGATGCCGCCTTTTCTTATTTCTTACATTTATTTTTGGGGCAGGATGAAAAAGTTTTTCACTAAAATAATTTGGTTTGTAATACTGCTTTTACTTTTAAGTATTCCGCTGGATATATTTCTTTCCAAGCAACTAAGTCAATTGCGTAGGGCTCCTGGTGAAAATGAAGTTTGGAATAGTATTTACGGGGAAAGAACCAATGTAGATATAGCAATTTATGGAAGTTCCAGGGCATGGGTACATATAAATCCTGAAATCATTTCTGAAGCTACTGGGAGGTCAACCTATAATTATGGAATGGATGGTCATAACTTTTGGCTACAATACTTACGGCATGTAGAATTATTAAAACATCAATCAACACCAAAGGTGATCATTCACTCTTTAGATGTTTTTACTTTGCAGAAAGTGAAAGGGCTTTATGGAATGGATCAATTTCTGCCTTATATGTTATGGAATACTAATATGAGGGAGTATACCAGTTCATATGAAGGATACCACCTATGGGATTATTACATTCCATTGGTACGTTATTATGGAAAAAGGACACTTCTTACAAAAAGCCTCAAGTCCTTTATAAAAAAGACACCTTACAAACCCTATCGCAATAATGGGTATAGGGCCATGGATGTATCGTGGAATGAAGATTTTAAAAAAGCAAAGGAGCAGATTAAGGAATATAAAATTAGGTTAGATTCAGCATCTGTATCCCTTTTTGAGGGCTACTTACAACAATGCAAACAACAGAAAATTGAAGTCGTGCTTGTATATACTCCAGAGTATATAGAAGGTCAGGGATTTATCGCCAATAGGCAAGGATTAATCAAGTATTATGATTCCATAGCACACCAATTTGGGATTCCATTCATAGATTACTCCAAGGATTCCATTTGCTATAACAAACAATATTTTTACAATGCAACCCACCTTAACCAAACGGGTTCAATGCTTCTATCTCAAAAATTGGCAGATACTCTTTCAAAGGTGATTGCACCATTGGAATAAGTAATAATTTCAATTCCTAACTGCTAACACTTAACTACTCACTGCCCACCACCCGCAATCTCCTTAAATATTCCTATCTTCGTTTTTTAAACACAACGCCCCAACCATTGTGTGTCGCACATGAAGCCTGAAATTAAAGTATACGAACGAAAGAAAAACCTACGCTTAGGCAGCCTGCTGGGACAAAGCCTGAAGGATATGTATACCTCCCGCTTTTTGGCAAGGCAACTGGCAGTGAGGGATATCAAGGGATTGTATCGCCAATCCTTCTTCGGAATTTTATGGGCTTTTATTACACCTTTGGCAACTGCTTTGGTATGGGTAGTACTAAACAAAACAGGCACCGTACGATTAAGTCCTACAGGCATTCCCTATCCGGTCTATGCCATGACAGGAACCTTATTATGGTCCATCATCACCGAAGCGGTAAACGCACCGCTTAAAACCACCAATTCAGCAAAGGGCATCATCTCCAAGATTAATTTTCCCAAGGAAGCCCTCATCATTACAGGTATCTATAAACTCTTATTCAATAGTGCCATTAAGATTGTACTGTTGGTATTCTTTGTCTTTTTCTTTGGGGTAGGCTATCACCATTCCATGTGGTTGTTTCCGTTAGCCATTATTGGAGCCTTGTTTTTTGGGACTACCCTAGGATTATTGATTACCCCTTTGGGGATGTTATACAAAGATGTGGCGCGAATGATTTCCATGGGATTTCAGTTTTTAATGTATGCCACCCCCGTAGTCTATGCAATTCCCAAGAGCGGTATCTTAAAGACTCTGATGGAATGGAACCCATTTTCCCCATTTATCCTTACAGGAAGGGACTTGCTTACAGGTATGCCTCCAACATACCTCAGTTATTTTGTTTGGGTGCTTATAGTAAGTATTCCCTTGTTTTTTATGGCTTTGGTCATTTATAGAATTTCCATACCCATAATCATTGAACGATTGAGTAGCTAATGGAAACACCACAGATACAACAACAGGAAATATTGGTGAAGGTGGAAGGACTTTCCAAAAAGTTCTGCAAAGACCTTAAAACAAGCCTGTGGTATGGGGTAAAAGACCTTTGGAATGGAATTTTTGGAAATAAAACAAAGCAAGGTTTACGACCCAAAGAATTTTGGGCCGTTAGGGAGGTGAATTTTGAGTTGCGAAGGGGAGAGTGCTTAGGGTTAATTGGCCACAACGGGGCAGGGAAAAGTACCTTGTTGAAAATGTTGAACGGACTCATTAATCCAGATGAAGGAAAGATTACCATTCAAGGAAGGGTAGGAGCGCTCATAGAATTGGGAGCCGGATTTAACCCCATACTAACCGGACGCGAAAACATTTACAATAATGGTGCAGTACTTGGATTTTCCAAAAAGGAAATAGATGCCAAATTAACCGAAATCATTGCCTTTTCTGAACTGGAAGAGTTCATGGATATGCCGGTACAACATTATAGTTCCGGGATGAAAGTGCGATTGGGATTTGCCGTGGCTGCCCAAATGGAACCAGACGTATTGTTGATAGATGAGGTCTTGGCTGTAGGCGACTTAGGCTTTATTTTAAAATGCTTTAAAACTATAGATAATATCTTACCCAACACGGCCATCATTTTTGTATCCCATAGCATGCCTATGGTGTCAAGAATCTGTAATAAAGTCATCTTAATGGACAAAGGGAAGGATATTTACAATGGGCAAGATGTAGCAAAGGCAATCGATTTGTACTATACGCGTTTTGCGGAAAATGGAGAGAATTTAATCTTTACAGATCATTCCATTGAATTCTTAGGGGCAAAAATTTTGGAAGCTGAAAATTATGTAAATGATACGGCACAACTAAAATGGAAGGATACCTTAAGGATGCAATTAAAATTCAAAAATATAAGCTTGACGCATCCACCGTATTTTATCTTAACTATTTTTGATAAGGAACAACGGCCGGTTGCACAGATACAACAAAACGAAAAGCAGGAGAAGGGTTCACTTGAAAAGGAAATAGATTTTGAAATACTTCTTCAAAATGTCTTGCTTTCCAAAGGAATATACAGTATCAATATTTCAGTACAGGGAGAGGATACAGGGGAGCCTTTACTTCGTGTCAATAATATTTTAAGTTTTCAAATCATTCACAAGGATGAGATTTGGCCTCCCTTCCTATTGGAATCTAAATTTATTGGTTTATAATGTTGTTTCGTAAAAAACATAAGAATAAAATATTTTGTATAGGTGCTAGTAAAACAGGGACTACATCTGTAGAAAAGGCCTTGAAGGATTTTGGTTATGTCATGGGAAACCAACCAAAAGCAGAGCTATTAGTGGAAGAATATGCGCAAAGGAACTTCAAAGCAATTATCGATTTCTGTAAAACCGCCGATGCTTTTCAGGATGCGCCATTTTGTTTTCAGCATACGTTTATGGCTTTAGAGCAATATTTTACAAATGCCCTGTTTATCCTTACCGTAAGGGACAGCGATGAGCAATGGTACCAATCATTGGTGAAGTTTCACTCTAAAATGTTTGCCGATGGCAATCGGGTGCCTACTTGGGAAGATTTAAAGAAGGCTCCTTATCGGTATGAAGGCTATGCGGCAGACGTCCGTAAAAAAGTATTCGGTATTCAGGAAAATGAACCTCCATACCATGAAGAAAAATTAAAAGCCTATTACAACACCCACAATGCAGCCGTAGTAGATTACTTCAAACATAAAGAGAATCTGCTGGTGCTTAATGTGGCAGAAGACCAATCCTATCAAAAATTATGTGGTTTCTTAGGAAAGAAGCCTTTATACGAAGATTTTCCGTGGGAGAATAAAACCAGTGAGATCAAATGATACACGTTACCAAAACATTTTTACCTCCCCAAGAGGAATACCAGGCAATCGTAAATAGAGCCTGGGAAAAGGGATGGGTCACCAATAGGGGTGATTTGGTAAAGGAGTTGGAACAAAAGGTCCAAACGTATTTAAATTCTCCCCCATTAATCGCAATGACCAATGGGACATTGCCCATTCAGATTGCTATCAAGGCATTGGGTTTACAAGGCGAAATCATTACAACACCTTTTAGTTACGTGGCAACTACTTCCAGCATTGCTTGGGAAGGGTGCACCCCTGTTTTTGTAGATATTCATCCAGCATACCTCACCATAGACGAAAAAAAAATTGAAGCAGCCATTACCCCAAAAACAACTGCGATTTTAGCAACACATGTCTTTGGAAATCCTTGTCATATAGAAGAAATTACCCGCATTGCCCAAAAGCACAACCTAAAAGTGATCTATGATGCGGCTCATTGTTTTGGGGTATCCTACAAGGGGCAATCCATTTTTAGCTATGGGGATGCGAGTACCTGTAGTTTTCATGCTACCAAACTATTCCATACAGGGGAGGGCGGAGCGTTATTTACTACAGATGAAGCATTCATGGAACGGGTTTTTTCCTATCATAATTTTGGGCACAAAGGAACAGAAGATTTTCAAGGCTTGGGCATTAATGCTAAAATGAGTGAATTACATGCGGCTATGGGATTGGCAGTTCTTCCATATATGGAAACTATTTTGGCACACCGCCGGAAGGCAATTGCCTATTATGATCAAAAATTGGCCAACAGAAGGGCCTTAAAGATTAGGGAAGGCACCCAATGGAATTATGCCTATTACCCCATTCTTTTCAAGTCGGAAGTAGCCCTTTTAAAAGCACAGGAAGCGTTTCACGCACATAATATCTACCCAAGGCGGTACTTTTATCCCAGCCTGCACTATTTGCCTTATGTAGCTGCTTGTGAGATGCCCATTGCTCAGGATATAGCTACACGTATCCTATGTTTGCCTTTGTCACATGACATTACTACAGAAGAGCAAGACCAAATCTTAAAAATATTGGGGGTATGAGCAATTCCATTGCCATCATGCAACCCTATGTATTTCCCTATATAGGATATTTCCAATTAGTCCACGCCGTAGATGTTTTTGTCTTTTATGATGATGTGAATTTTATCAAACGGGGGTGGATCAACAGAAACAGACTTTGGGTTAATGAGCAGGAATATTTATTTAGTGTCCCATTGCAAGGTGCTTCCCAAAATAAACTGATTCATGAAATCCCTTTGGCGTGGGATGATAAATGGAAAGTACAATTCCTGCAAACGGTCACTGAACAATATAGAAAAGCCCCCTGTTTTGAAACGGTATTTCCAATGCTTCAAAACCTATTGGAAAAGTCCTATGATTCCATTGCACAATTAGCGATGGCGAGTGTTCGGGAAATCGCAGCGTACCTTGGGCTACAAACCCTTTTTGAAATAAGTTCTGAAAAATATGCAGCTTCCAAGGGAATGGAGAGAGCAGATAGATTGATAGTTATTGCAAAGGAGAGCGGTTGTAAACAGTATATTAATCCAATGGGAGGAAAGGATTTGTATGAAAAAGCGTATTTTTCAGCAAATGGAATTACTTTGAAGTTTATGAAAAACAGTTTACTTCCTTATCAACGTTTTGATAAGAAAAGTGAAGTAGGATTATCAATAATTGATGTGCTAATGTTTAATAAAGTAGAAAAAGTAATTACCTTGTTGGAAGAATATTCACTAGAATAAGAAGATGGATAAAAAATATTTGAATATCGTTAAACACTATGAGTCATGTCTGGAGAAATATGGAGATACTCATAAAGGTGTAGACTGGCCCAATAAAGAGGATGCAGTTACCAGATATCAAATTATGCTTGAAGTGATTAGGGAGCAGAGTAATGTATCGCTGTTGGATTTTGGATGCGGTACAGGGCACCTACTCGAATATATTTTAAACCAATATGATAATTTTGAAAATATCGGATATCAAGGTTTGGATATTTCAGAACAATACATAGAAATTGCACGAAAAAAATTTCCAGAGTATAAGTTTTATCAGTTGGACATTTTCGATAAAGGGCCACAAAACCTTGGGCATATTGATTACACCATTATGAATGGGGTTTTTACAGAGAAAAGAGAGTTGTCTTTTGATGAAATGTGGGATTATTTTCAGGAATTGGTTTCTTTGGTTTTTGATTATTCCAAAAAAGGAATTGCATTTAATGTAATGTCTAAGGCTGTAGATTGGGAACGGGAAGACCTATTTCATTTGCCTACAGATTTATTAATTGACTTTTTAACCAAGAAGTTATCTAGGAATTTTATCATTAGAAATGACTATGGATTGTATGAATATACAGTCTATTTATATAAGTAATAATAGTATGGCGAAAGTAATCATATTTGGGACGAATGATCTGGCAGAATTAGCGCATTTTTATCTTACGGAAGATTCCCAACATGAAGTAATTGGATTTACAGTTCATGAAGCTTACAAGAGCATAGATACCTTTAAAGGATTACCTGTTGTTACTTTTGAAGCACTCAATGAAGACTTTCCTCCAACAGAATATCATTTGTTTGCCCCAATGATTGGAACTAAAATGAATCAATTACGCGCAGGAATATACAATGAAGGTAAAGAAAAGGGGTATGATTTTATTAGTTACATCAGCAGTAAAGCAACACATTTTAATAATGAAATAGGTGAGAATTGTTTTATTTTGGAAGATAATACCATTCAGCCTTTTACTAAGATTGGAAATAATGTGGTGTTATGGAGTGGCAACCATATTGGCCACCATGGTGAAATTAAAGACCATGTATTTTTTACCTCCCATGTTGTTATGTCTGGACATTGTATTATTGAGCCCTACTGTTTTTTAGGAGTAAACAGTACACTACGGGATGGATGCCATTTAGCAAAAGGAACTTTGGTAGCAATGGGTGCTAGTATAACTAAAAAAGAAACGAAGGAATGGGGTGTGTATATGGGGAATCCTGCCATTTTAAAAGAAGGAAGAAAAAGTGATGAGGTTTTTTAATCATGGAGCAAAAATGGACTAAAGAAGGGATAATTTATAAGGTAGATGGTACTTTCCATTGGAATAAGTCTCATGCTCAAGTTCCTGTAGTCGATATTCTTCAGGATGGTATTCTTAGGATTTATTATGCTACAAGGGACTATAAGGGGTTAAGTAGAACAAGTTATATTGAGACGCAAGCGCATGCCCCTAATAAAGTTACCTATGTCCACGATTTACCCCTACTTGAACTAGGGCCTGTTGGCTCTTTTGATGATTCAGGAATTATGCCTACTAGTATTTTAAATATAGACGCCACTACCAAATATTTATATTATATAGGTTGGACCACCAGAAAAACTGTACCATATAGCAATGCAATAGGTTTAGCGATAAGTAAGGATGGTGGAAGAACTTTTAAAAAATATGCTTCGGGCCCAATAATTGGAGTTGGTCCTAAAGAACCTTTTTTCACTGGAACTTGCAATGTGATAAAAAATGGGAAAGAGTATGTGGCATATTATTTAAGCTGTCTAGGTTGGGAAGAAACTAAGGGAAAGTTAGAACCAAAATACGATATAAAAATAGCAACTTCTTTAGATGCAATTAATTGGCAAATAGATGGAAAAGTTGCTATTGCCCTAGAAAAAGGAGAGGGAGGCATTGCTAGTGCTTCAGTGTTAGAATATCAATCCAAATATTATATGTGGTACTCGGTTAGAGGGGATAAGGAGTATAGAACAAACCCAAGTCAAACCTATCGAATTGGTTTTGCGGAAAGTGATGATGGGTATATTTGGAGACGAATAAATAATACTCTTTTACCATTAGGAAAGGATTGGGATAGTGAAATGCTTGCCTACCCTAATGTGGTACAACACTCCAATAGGTTAATAATGTTTTATAACGGAAATGGTTTTGGTAAAAGTGGCTTTGGCTATGCTACTTGCAAAATTTAAAAAATAGTATTGAATAAAATTAAGGTGTTTAGAGACTATTTTAAAAGTGAAAATGGAAGATAAACCACTAGTATCTATTTGGATGGTTACGTATAACCATGAAAACTATATAGAACAATCTATAAATTCAATTCTTGCTCAAAAAACAAATTTTAAATATAAATTATTTATTGGCGATGATAAATCAATAGATCGTACTGCAGAAATTTGTATTGATTATCAAAGAAAATTCCCTAATAAAATTGAAGTTTTTGTAAATGAAACAAATGTAGGTCCAAACCTAAACGCAATCAATATATACAACGCTTGTTTAAATAGTGGTGCAAAATACATGGCACTTTGTGAAGGGGATGATTATTGGATTGACCCTTTAAAACTACAAAAACAAGTAGATTTTCTGGAACAGCATTCAGATTTTACAATCTGTTTCCACGACGTGAAGATTTACCATCAGGAATCCCGTTCTTTAGAAGAGGATACTATTACCAAAGAAGTACCGCAGGAAACTTCAATCATAGATTTAGCCAAACGGAATTATATACACACTCCTACGGTAATGGTAAAGAATAATTTTACGCTCCCAAAGTGGTTTGCAAAGGTTCCTCTTGGGGACTGGAGTTTATACATGATAGTGGCAAGGAACGGAAAGATTAAAAAACTTAATGAAGCAATGGCTGTATATAGGATGCATCACAAAAGCTCTTGGTCTTCCAAAGACCCTAGCGTAAGGGATAAAAAAACTATTGAAACCATTAAAATCCACCTGAAAGAGGGGAGCTATGCCAAAGAGGTAAAACATGTGTTGCAATACAGAATAGCAAATAGCAAGCCTTCTGTTGAATACCCTGGAAAGTATTTTCTCAAGCGAATTGGGAAGTTCTTCAAATAAATTGGTATAGATAAAGACGGTATTTTAAATTAAATAGGATTCATGAAAAAACAAGACCCCAAACATTTAATTTTTCTCCATTTGCCCAAAAATGGTGGATCTACCATACAATCCATCCTCAATAGGATATTTAAAAAAGAGGAAACCTTTACGGTCCATTGGGTAGGCACCAAAGGAAACCTTCAGGATTTTATTGAGATGGATGCTAGTGAGAGGGAAAAAATCAAACTCTTAAAAGGACACTTTGGTTTTGGATTGGATCAACATTTTCAGCAAGACACCACCTATTTTACGTTTTTAAGAAGACCCGAAGAAAGAATCATCTCCTTCTACTATTATGTGAAAAGAAGTAAACGAAATCGCCTATATCAAATGGTTCAGGAAGGAAACATGTCTTTTAGGGATTTTGTGGAATTGGATGATAAGGATGGGAATAACGGACAAATTAGAAAACTATCTGGGATCAATTCAGATGAAACGTCCATGTTGGACACAGCCAGAAAAAACATAGAAGGGTTTTTCCCAGTAGTGGGAATCCAAGAATTGTTTGATGAATCACTAATTGTATTGGCGTATCATTTTTCATGGCCCATGCCATTTTATAAGACAAAGAATGTGTCTAAGAATAAAAAGGAAGTTTCCCAAGAAGACAGGGATTTATTGGCCCAAAGAAACCAAGGAGACATTGCTCTTTATGAGGAAATGCGTGCTAGGCTGGAACAACAAATGAAAGAAATTCCCTTTTTTAAACTAAGGCTTTTTACCCTACGTATCATCAATAAAATCATTAGTATCTTTTAAACAATGCATTAGGTTTGTCATTAGTTTCGGTCATACTTCCCAATTATAATCATGCGCCTTTTTTAGAGCAGCGCATAGCCTCTATTATTGGGCAAACCCATCAAGAAATAGAACTCATCATACTAGACGATGCGTCTACAGATGATAGCCGTAAAATCTTAGAACAATACCGAAGGCATCCCAAGGTGGCTCATATTGTGTACAATGAGCATAATAGCGGTAGCCCCTTTTCCCAATGGAAAAAAGGACTAGCACTTGCTACTGGGGAATATATTTGGATTGCCGAAAGCGATGATGATGCCGCACCAACTCTTTTGGAAACCTTGCTGCCACTTTTTAAGGATGGTGTAGGTCTAGCCTATGTACAAACGATAGATGTAGATAGTGAGGGCAAGGAACTATTGCACAGGGCAACCTATACCAAAGAGTTTGTGCCCAATGTTTGGGAGCAGGATTTTAGGATGGAAGGAAAAGCATTTGTAGAAAACTATTTGCTGGTAAAAAATGTGATTCCCAATGCCAGTGCGGTAGTATTCAAAAAATCATTGGTTTCGTCCGATGTTTTCAAGACATCCCTGTTAAATATGAGAATGTGTGGGGATTGGTGGTTTTGGATACAGCTTTGCCAAGCTACGAACATTGCATTTACAGCAACTCCCTTAAATTATTTTAGAAACCATAGCACCGTTACCAGAAAACACAATACCAAGGCTAAAAAGAAACAGCGATTGGTAGAGGAATATACACTTCGGAAAAATAGTTATGAATCAAATCACTGGTCCCATCAAAAAATGGAACGAAAATTATACCATAAGTGGTTTCGGTTGCATGGGCTTTCTGCTATCTTTACCAAATCATTTTATCAAATAAAAAATATCCAAAATGGAAAACCTTTAGTAGTTGCGTTTTTAAAAAGTAAACTACGGAAGAACTAAAGCTTTCTTTTTTAAAACTAGCATATGGTTATTGGAAATGGCCTCATGGCAAAGACATTCGAAGCATATAAAACAAACCCCAATGTGGTTGTTTTTGCTTCGGGAGTCTCCAATTCCACTACCACAGATCCACAGGAATTCAAAAGGGAACAAGAACTACTGGAAGAAACTCTTCGCAAGTATCCAACACAGCTTTTGGTGTATTTCAGTACCTGTAGCATTACAGATAAAAGTGTAAATGCAAACCCTTACGTGCTGCACAAATTGGCCATGGAAACCTTCTTGGAAACCAATGCACAACAATACCTCATATGCAGGGTTTCTAATGTGGTAGGGCCTACTGGAAACCCAAATACCATTGTTCCTTTTCTAGTTGATGCCATTCAAAAGAACACCCAAATCCAACTTTGGAAGTATGCAGAACGCAACCTTATAGACTGTGAGGATGTAGCCATAATCGTGAGCCAATTATTGGAACAAGGAACTACCAATACGATAGTGAATATTGCCAACCCAGAACATATCACCATTCCAGCCTTGGTAGCACTTATTGAATCCCATCTGGATACAAAAGGAACCTACGAATGGATAGAAAAAGGGAATCCACTTCATATAGATACTGCTGCAATAAATGAGATGTGGGAGAAAACAGTGTTGCAAAAAGGTGCAGGAATATCGTATATTAAGCAGCTGTTAAACAAGTATTATCGCTCGTGAAGATCGCCATCCTTACCCCCAATAAAGAAGCGCATACAGAAACGTTTATTCAAAACCATATACAGCATTTGCCTTTCCAAAAGGTAGTGGTCTATGGAGGAAAGTTTCCGTATGTTTCAGATGACATGCAGCCCACCTCCAAACAACAACGGGCTCATAAGCTGAAAGGTTTTCTTCGTAAAGCTCTTGGTAAAAAAACCACCTCCTTCAAAGAATCCCAATTACGTAAAATTCTAAGAAAGGAGCAGGTAAAGGTGGTGTTTGCAGAGTATCTTTCAACGGGTGCAGAAGTGGTAGAAGTATGTAGGGATATGCAAATCCCCTTAGTTGCAATCGCATTGGGATATGAAATTAGTGTCTATCATATCATTGAAAAATATACCGAAAAATACAAAGCACTATTTCAATATGCGCAGAAATTGGTGGTGGTGTCAAGGCACATGACACAAAACATGACCCACTTGGGCTGTGATCCTCAAAAAATTGTATACTCCCCAGCGGGTCCTTCGGAAGCCTTCTTTCAACTAACTCCTTCTTCCCAAGAGAAGCAAATACTGGCTATTGGCCGATTTGTAGAAAAGAAGGCCCCTCATATTACCATTATGGCTTTTCAGAAAGTCTTGGAAAAACATCCTGATGCAACATTGGTCATGGCCGGTGACGGTCCGCTATGGCAGGTATGTAAGGATTTGGTGCAATTTTTCAATATTGGGGATTCGGTCCAATTTTTAGGGAGAATTACCCAAGAACAACAACAGGAATTGTTTAAAGCATCCTACCTTTTTGTACAACATTCCAGGGTGACCCAAAGGGGGGATAGTGAAGGGACTCCTGTAGTTATTTTGGAAGCTAGCGCTGCTGGTTTACCAGTAGTTGCTACACTACATGCAGGAATACCAGATGTGATTGTTCAAGGCGAAACAGGGCTTTTAAGTGAAGAAGGGGAGGTAGATGCCATGGCAGCTAATCTAATCCAACTATTGGAAAACAAGCCAATGGCTGAAAGTATGGGGGCAAAAGGAAAGCAACATACCAAAGCACATTTTTCACTGCAAAAACATATCAACGACCTAGCTACCGTATTGAAAGAAGCAAGTTCTGCCTAATGAATATTTCAATCTCCATCATCATCCCTACCTACAACCGGGCGCATCTTCTAGGGGAAACCCTTGAAGGCATTCTGGCACAGACCTATCCTCATTGGGAGTGCTTGGTGGTAGATGATGGCAGTACAGATGATACCCCGCTTCTCATGGAGTCCTATACCCAAAATGATGCGCGTATTCAATACCTGCATCGCCCTAAGGATCGTCCCAAAGGGGCCAATGCAGCACGTAACTATGGGTTTGAACAATGCAAGGGGGAATGGGTGCAATGGTTTGATAGTGACGACCTCTTGTTACCTACCTACCTGGAAATAAAACAAAAGGCTATCACTAAAGACCCTACACTGGATTTTGTAGTCTCTAGAACACTAAACATGCAGGAAGGCGAACACTTCCACATAGATAAATATGAAGGCAACCTAAAGCATCCATTAAATTTTAAAAACTACCTAACCGAAAAGGTCTACTGGATGACCCCAGATTTTATGACCAAAAGGGAGTTGTTGCATAAAGTTGATTTTGATGAAACCCTCCGCTCTGCACAGGAAACCAATTTCTTTTTAAAATTCCTATTGCAAAATCCGCAAGCTAAAGGGACTTTTATAGACCAGGAAGTGACCCTTAGGAGAATGCATCCTGGTTCCATTCAGGGAGCAGTACAGCAGGATAAGCAACAGGCAAGTATGCAAAAGCTCTACTCATTGATGGCCGCATATAAAGAGTGTGTTCAAGTGGTGACCAAAGAAGAAGAGGGAATGCTTCTGAATAAATTAATACCTTTAGCCTACTATATCGCTAAAAAGAATACCTTCAGAAAGGACCGTAGCTTTTTGATGCAACGACTTCGGAAAACAAAAGGCTGGAAAAAACTAATCGCTTTTCAAGTAAGTTTGTTCCTTCGGAAATGGAAAAAAGGATATAGCCTAATGAACTACGCCAGAAATTGAAAGTAAGTGTCATCATACCGTACTACAATAGGCCACAAAAACTGGAACGTTGCTTGGCATCTGTTTTTGCACAGACCTTACGGGACTTGGAAATCATTGTGGTAGATGATTGTTCTCAGATTCCACCCAAAACAAAACACGAAAAGGTAACCTACCTTCAAAATAAGACCAATCTAGGACCAGGAGCTTCACGAAACTTAGGCAAAGCAAATGCAAAAGGAACCTACATGGCTTTTCTGGATTCTGATGATTACTGGCACCCAGAATTTTTGGAGGAGTGTCTTTCGCTTTTCGAAAAAGAACCCATGGCCATCATGGCCTATACCAATGGGGAAAATGTGAATGAGAAAGGAGAAGTGCTGGGTCCACGAAGGAATGAGGTTGCAGAAGTGAATACCATATTGCCTACCATCCTTAAAAAAGGAAGGCCTTGGGGAACAGGAGGGTGCCTATGGAAATCAGAAGCCATACAAAATGTGCATTGGCTTTCCACCCGCACCTGGGAAGATTATGCTTTTGATGTTTCTGCCGCTTTACACTGCAATACTATTGTGGGAACCATAAAAAAGAGAATTTTCTATGATGTGGCTGGGAGTGATCAATTATCTAAGGGAAATGCTGAAAAGGCCTTCACTCAAAAAGTAGCTTCACTTCAGGTAATGTCTAAAGATTTGATGAAAGCGGGTAAGAAAACACACCCCGAAATACACTATTTTTTCTGGATGATCCTTTGTAATACCCTCACAAACGGACTCCAAAAAAAACATCCTTCTTCTTCCATTTCCATCCTATGGAAACTATTGCAAGAATGGAGTACAGGTAGTACCTCTTTCCTACTTTGGGCAATAAGGATCTTTCCAAGGAAATGGAGACTCAAAGGGCTACGATACCTGCGTTCCCAAAAGAAAAAGAAATATGAACAATCATAACTCCAGTCTCTTTTGAAAAAACACCTTTCCATAATCATTTTCGATGGCAGCCTAAAAACCACTCCTTTTATCAATAGGCTGGCAGCGGGATTGGCGCAGAAACATAAGGTGTACATCATGGGGTTTGATCATCACCTACAAAAACCAATTCCTAAGGTGAACTATATTCGCTTGGGAAGTGCCACCCAATCCCTAAAACTCTTTTGGGTGACCTTGGGTTGGGCCTTGAATGGTCTTTTCAAATCGGGAAGTTTTAAAGGAGTTCAACAGCTTTTGAAGGGGCTAGGAACCAGAAACAAGAAATCCCTGCAACATTACAATTTCAACAGGGCCATACAATACCTGCAACCAGACATCCTTCATGTACAATGGCCGTCATTATTGCCTTGGTGTGAAGGGCTGCTCCAAAAAGAATTACCCAATATCATTTTAAGTCAGCGGGGTTTTCAGAATAATGTACGTCCGTTCGTAGATCCCGAAAACAAAGCCTACCTACAGAAAATCTATCCCCAACTGGATGGGTTCCATTCGGTATCAAAAGCCATGGAAGCCAAAGGAAACCAAATCCACAATGATCCTTCCCAAGTAAAACGCGTGGTCTACTCTGGCTTCGACCTAGCGCAGTTGCCCTATGAAGATCCCCAACCGGTTCCTGCCCCACTTCAATTGCTATCGGTGGGAAGGCCACATTGGATTAAAAACTATCCATTGGCACTTAAGGCTTGTGCATTGCTAAAGCAACAGAACATCCCATTTCAGTACACCATCATTGGAGCAAAAGGAAATGAGGAACTGCAATATCTTGTAAGAATGTTGGGGTTAGAAGAAGAGGTGCAACTCACAGCTAGGGTGTCTCAAAAGGAAGTCTATGAAAGAATGCGCGCGGCAACCGTATTGTTACTGCCTTCCCTTGCCGAAGGGATGCCAAACGTAGCCCTAGAGGCCATGGCTTTGGGAGTTCCGGTAGTAAGTTCCAACTCTGGTGGAATCAATGAAATGATAATCCACCAAAAAACAGGCTGGTTGGTATCATCACAGGATCCAAAGGAAATGGCACAGGTCATGAGTGAATTACCCCAACTGGCACATAAGGAGCTTATCAATATCACCCAAGCTGCCAGAAAGAAAATAGAAGTAGAAGCCACTACCCAAACTATGGTACAAGGAATGGAATCCCTCTACACGGAAGTATGCAATAGGGATCGTTAAATACGATAGATTTCCTATCTTTACCGTGTTCCCAAAACAGCCCATGCCAACCGTAACCACACCCATTATTCCGCATAAAACAACCCTGGTGAAAACTTCACCACAAGGAACCTTAGATCATAAGGCAATTTGTGTGTTTGCCGCAACGGGTTTTTTCCTAGATCAGGATACTTGGCATACCCATCAAAAAATGCTTTCTCCGGCTTCACTCGCAGTAGTGGAAAACGGAATGGTACAAAAACAGACTCCTTATTTCCAATGGCACTATACCCCAAAGGGAATTTCCTTTGAAGAAGCCTTGGAAGAATATACCCACATTTTTGAGCAGATTCTTTCCGAACAGACCCAGGGCGAACAAGTGATTCTGCCTATTTCTGGCGGACTGGACAGTAGAACCCAAGCTTTGGGATTAGAGCGTATAGGGGCTAAAGTACAGGGATATAGCTATGATTTCAAGGGAGGCTACCCGGAAACCAAAATCGCAAAAAAAATAGCGAAAGCCTGTGGGTTCCCTTTTCAGGAATTACACGTGGAAGCAGGCTATCTCTGGGACAAGATTGAGGCGCTTGCAACTATGAATCAGTGTTACAGTGAATTTACCCACCCACGTCAAATGGCTTTTACCGAAGCGTATACTTCCATGGGAACGGTATTCTCCCTAGGACATTGGGGCGATGTGTTGTTCGATAGGGGTGCCCCAAAAGGAACTACCCTGGAAGACCTACCTCAGTTGGCACTCAAAAAGATCGTCAAAAAAGGGGGATGGGAACTAGGCAATAAATTATGGGAAGTATGGGGCTTGGAAGGTAACTTTAAGGAATACCTCACCCAACGTACCCATGACCTATTAAAACAAATAGGAATAGACAATGCCAGTGCCAAGATGCGGGCGTTCAAATCGTTGTATTGGGCACCACGATGGACTTCCGTAAATCTATCGGTATTTGAAAGTGTGCACCCTATCACTCTTCCGTATTACGACAACCGCATGTGCGAGTTCATTTGTACCATTCCAGAGGAATATCTGGCAGATCGCAAATTGCAAATCGCCTACCTCAAAAAGTACAGTCCGACCCTCTCCAAAATTACCTGGCAGGCCCAAAAGCCTTATAATCTTTATACCTTCCCCAAAAACAAATCTCCCCAAAACCTTCCGTATCGTGTCATACAGAAGGCTAAACGGGAAGCCAAGAAGGCTATAGGGAAACCATACATTCAACGGAATTGGGAATTGCAGTTTGAAGGCATGGAAAATGATGCCCACTTACAGGAATATTTGTTTTCTGAAGAATTATTGGGACTCGTTCCCAAAGAAACCGTGACCCGCTTTTACAATGCGTTTAAAAACATAGATGCGGTAGAATACTCCCACCCCGTGAGTATGTTGCTTACCTTTGCCCTACGGATGAAACTT
Organism: uncultured Alteromonas sp.; assembly: GCA_964495885.1. Taxonomy (GTDB): domain Bacteria; phylum Bacteroidota; class Bacteroidia; order Flavobacteriales; family Flavobacteriaceae; genus PALG01. Next base: position 97,806 of record CAZBWO010000007.1, read on the forward strand.
TTTGAACATGACACCTAAGCGAATCCTACTTACCATTCCCAATTTCAAGACCGCAGGGAGTCAGTATGTGGTATTAGCCCTTTTTCGGCTATTGGATAGAGCCTTGTTTGATCCGTATGTGTTGGTAGAAAAATTCCCTGATTCGTTTCCACCGGAAATCCCGAAAGAGAAACAACTACATATCCAATACACGGGGAATACCCGCAAGGATATACAACTCTTGGCCCAATTGCTGAAAGAATACCAATTTCCCATGCTTCATTCTTGGGATTATCGTTCCAAGCCTGTGGAAGCCTTGGCGTGTAGAAGGGTTGGTACGAAGTACTTGTTTACCAAAAAGAACAATGCATGGTCTAAACGATGGTGGCTAAAAAGTATGTTGGCGCATCATATTGTGTATGACAACCCTGAAATGGACCACCGGTTTTTTTCAGGATGGCCACTTCATAAGAAAGCTACTTTTATACCACATGGGGTAGATACCAATGTATTTAAACCCTTTGAAAGGCAACCGCATGACGGATTTAAAATTTGTTGTGTGGGGAATATTGGAAAGAATAAAAACCAGATCATCCTACTACAAGCCCTTACCCAACTTCCTGAAACGGTAAGTGTGCACCTTTACGGAAAGGAAGACAAATCCTACCGTGCTCATTTGAATGGTTTTGTGGCCGAAAACAAATTGACACACCGGGTGTTTTTTGAAGGGGTAGTGCCAAATGAGGAGCTTCCAAAGGTGTTAAATCAATATGATTTGTTTGTATTACCTTCGTTTAATGAAGGGTTTCCTGTATCGGTACTGGAAGCCATGGCCTGTGGCATTCCAGTATTGGCGAGTGACTCTGGGGGAGGAACACGGCATATTTTAGGAGCGGAAAGCCCCTATATTTTTGATCCAAAAGATAGTACGGCATTGCTGAAGGGTATTCACAAGATCATGGAAACTCCTGCCACAGAGTTGGAGGAAATGGTTTCAAAAGGACGGAAACGGGTCGTGGACACATTTACACAGCTACAGGAAGCAAATGCCTATGCTGCCTTGTACCAAAAATTAGTAAACTAAGTATGGTATACAACAAACATATTGTGGTAGTAGGATCTGCACGAAGCGGAACCAGTTGGCTGGCCGAGGTTTTGGCAAGACCGCATCGCTACCGATTGTTGTTTGAACCAGAACATGAATTCAATACCCCAAAGGGACATTTGTTATGCGATCGTTGGATAGCATCCAAAGAGGAAGCTGGGCCAGAGGCCCATCGGTATCTAAAAAAAGTATTTGCAAACCGCGTAGATAACGATTGGATTGCCCAACATAGTAATCGGAAATGGAAACGACACCTTTGGCCCTTCATTCCGAAGAAATACATCATTAAATTTGTACGCTGTAATTTGTCGGCATCATATATCGCAAACACCTTTCATATTCCTGTGGTACATGTAGTTCGGGATCCCTTTGAAGTAATTGCTTCCCAACAACGGGTAAAATTTCCATGGTTGTACGATCTTTCCAGATTTCAACAACAGCCAAATTTGGTAAAGGCCCTTCAGGAGCATTTTCAAATAGACATTACCCATCTTGAGGCTTATTCCAAAGTGGCATTACTAACCTTGCGTTGGGGTATCGAAAATTGCCTTCCAAAAGTAATGCACCCCTCAAATTTGGAAGGATATACCTGGATTTCCCATCAACAACTGCGGGAAGACATCTCATTGTTTCAAAAATTGTGCAATACGCATCAGTTGGAAGTTGCCCCCAATTTGGAAACATGGTACCGTAAGCCATCTTCCAAAGCACATCCAAGAGGGATGAAAGGAAATGCGGTTGATGGAGAGCGCAATGCTTTGCAAAGTAACGAGGAAGTTTTGTCACTCCTTGATAAGTTTCAGTACAAATCCTTGCTAAAAGACGTGCTGTGAGAACCTTTTTAAAGAAACAATACCGAAAATATCTACAAAGAAAGGCCACGCGGTTATATACGTCTTTACCTAATCGTTTTGGAACATTTGAACGGGTTTACCATATCCACCTTCGGAAGACAGCAGGAACCAGTGTTAATTCGGCTTTTTGGAATCAAGCGGGTCTGGGTTTACAGGATATAAAGCGAAAACCATTGGTAATAAAGCAGGGATGGATTTTTGTACGCAACAATCTAACGTTAATCAACAAAGGACATTACCACTTTGGGAATTCACACATCCCGGTTTGGAAATTGTCCCTTCCACCACAAACGTATACTTTTTGTATGTTTCGGGAGCCTATGGAACGGTTGGTTTCCTTGTATCGGTATTACCTATGGATTCAGCAAACGCCTGCAGAGGAAGCCATCAAGATAGAGCCCTACTACCATAGCATTGCGAGCAAAATACCGTTTATGGGAAATTCCTTTACCGACTTCCTCACGCATCTTCCTAAAAAACACTTACAGAATCAATTGTATATGTTTTCGGAAACCTATGATGTGGAAGAAGCATTGGAACACGTGGCACAGGTGCATACGGTTTGTTTTCAGTCGGAATTTGAAAAGGGAATCACCCAACTTTCCGAAGCATTGAATGTTTCCTTGCAGGTACAACGGGAACGGAAATTTGAAGCGCCCCACATCGTTCTGAATGAAGAAGAACGGAAACTGGCGCAACAATTACTGAAAGAAGAATATAATTTTTATAGGAAGTTAGTAGATTTATACGCAAACACATGACACCCGTACTTAGCATCTTAATTACTTCCTATAATAGGCCCGCTGCCTTGCAAAAGTGTGTGGAAGCCATTCGGGAAATCGACTGGCCTGTTTCGGTTGAGGTGGTAGTGTCTGATGATGCCAGTACACCCGAAGCCCTTTCCGAAATCAAACAAATAAAAGGCATAGACCATTTGCTAACAGCTCAAAAGAATCTGGGTTTGGGAGGGAACCTCAATAAAGTGCTCAAAGCAGCAAAAGGAGAGTTTGTATTGTATTGTCAGGAAGATTTTTTATTGGAAGAAAAGATTGCTCCGGTAATTGCAGAGGCCATCAAACTCATACGGGAGCATCAATTGGAGATGGTTCGGTTTCAAGCCAATTATCATTTTCCAAAATTGGTATCACTTACCACCCATATTTTTGCCATTCCACATTTTTCATGGAAGAATTTTCTGTTCAATACCTTTCAGTACAGTGATAATCCCTTCATCACCCGAAACGGATTTTTTAAGGATTTAGGCTACTTTTTGGAAGGGGTGCGAAGTGATTATGGAGAGGCCGAGTTTGCCATTCGGGTTGTGGCATTCAAAAAGCGCATTGGTATTACAAAGCCTTATTTCGTTAAGCCCAATGAGAAAGAACAATCCACCCTTCGAAATCAAAAGATAGGACTAAAGAAGACGACCCCAAAAAAGAAATTGAAACGATTCTTAAGGGCCTTACGCCAACATGTGGAATGGCTTTTTTATCGAAAGAACAAAAGGGGCTTGATAACCTATTCAAAGAGCTAATATGGTCATAGGAATTGTTTTAGCGGCTACCCCAGGATATTCGGAAACCTTCTTTAGATCTAAGATTGAAGGACTGCAAAAAAAAGGACATCGGGTTTTATTATTTGTGCAAAGAAAAGACCCTACCTTTTCATTGTGTGAGGTAAGGGTCGCTCCTAAAGTCTATTCCAATAGATTACTGCAGTTCATGGCGATGCTGGCCAAAGGGATCCAACAAATAGGGTCATTACACCCCGTCATTCGTTTTTGGAAATTGCAACGTAAGTCGGGATCCTCATTGGCAGCTACGTTAAAGTCATGCTATCTTAATGCACACATCCTAAGTACTTCAGTAGACTGGTTGCACTTTGGGTTTGCCACCATGGCATTGGGGAAAGAGCAATTGCCCGAAGCCATAGGGGCCAAGATGGCGGTGAGTTTCCGGGGGTTTGACATAAATGTATACCCCATCAAGCACCCAGATTGTTATAAAACGCTTTTTAAAAAGGTAGATAAGGTACATAGTATCTCCAACTATCTCTTACAGCAAGCATACCGTTTGGGGTTGTCTACTTCAGTGCCATACCAAATCATCACCCCGGCAGTAGATTTACAAAAACTACCATCCCATGATGGTCCTTCAGCAAAACAATGGGTACTCGCTACCGTAGCTCGTTTACACTGGATCAAAGGATTGGAAACAGCACTAAAGGCAGTACAAATATTACATCAACAGGGTTGTAACATAACCTATCATATCATAGGGGATGGGGACCGTAAAAATAGGGAGCGCTACCAATTTTTAGTACAGGAATTGGGGATTGAAGGAATTGTTGTTTTTCACGGAAGGCAGTCCCATGCAGCCACCCTTGCTCAAATGGCCATGTCCTCTCTTTATGTGCAACCTAGTCTTAATGAAGGATTTTGCAATGCGGTTCTGGAAGCCCAAGGCATGGGGCTATTGACGGTAGCTTCCAAGGTGGGCGGACTCCCAGAAAATATCGAAGATGAAAAAACGGGATGGTTAGTGCCTAGCAATAATTCAGAAGCACTAGCTCAGAAAATAAGGGAAGTCATGGAACTACCTAAAGAGGTACGGGATAAAATACGTATGCAGGCGACCCATAGAGTACAGGAACAATTTGGTATCTTGGCACAGCAAACCGCTTTTCAGGAATTTTATAAGGAACTTTAGCGTATTGAAAAAGAAACTTAGACATATCAAATCAGTGGTATTGGCACAATGGGATGTGTTGAAAACAGCCTACTACCGTTTGAATGGCAAAAAAGTGATACGGGCCCATTTCTCTAGGGAACAAAATTTTGGGGATTTATTCAACTATGACTTGTTGCGTTTTTTCGGTTATGAATTAATCCATGAGCCAAATCCGTTGAAGAGTACCATGGCCATGACAGGATCTATTCTACAGGCATTTCCTAGGGAGTTTTCCGGTTATGTGATGGGTGCAGGTTTTATCAAGGAACGATTCAATAGAACCCCTAACCAATGGAAAACCCATATCATTAGGGGGCCGCTTAGTGCACAGCAATGTGATGCTCCCAAAGAGGTGATTTATGCAGACCCCGGTATTTTAGCCCCCCTTGTTTTTGAAAATACCGCAAAAAGGAAACCTAGCCAACCCACTTATTCCTTGGGAATTATTCCACATTATAGGGATAAAGGAATACTAAACCCCAACTCATGGAAGGAAGAGGTGTTAATCATTGATGTAAATAGGACACCCGAAAAAGTAATGGAAGACCTACAAAAATGTGCCCATGTGGCGTCTTCTTCCTTGCACGGACTCATATTCGCAGATGCCTTACGGATTCCCAATATTCATTTAAAATTTGGAGACAGGGTTTTGGGAGGATTGCATAAATTCAAGGATTATTATTTGGGCATGAATGCGACCCCTGAAGTGCTGAATTATTCCAATGATCTTACTCCTGAAGCAATTATTGAGAGGTGTGCATTGCGGTATTCTGAAGAAATATTGGTGGAAAAACAACAGGCGGTCATTTCAAAATTTAAAAGTGTATTGAACGAACTAAATGAATGACTAAGAAATTGATAAATCCCTACTTGGTTTGATGAACATCTACGTTATAGCAACCCCAGATATTCAGTATCGGCAGCATCTGTTTCCCTTGCTGAAACCTTTTTATAAAGAAGGGGTGTTGGAAGATACAGAGCGTCAACAATTGTATGGAATTTCTGAAAAGGAAGTGAATATCGTTTCCCAACCTTCCGAAGCGCAAGTTGCCATTTTGCCCATGTCCTGGAATTATTATCAAAAAAAAGGCGCAATAAAGAAAATGCAACTTCTTATTTCAAAAATAGCCTCAAAGACCCTTCCGGTTTGGTCGTATATGGCGGGAGATTTTGGAGTAAAAATTCCATCTATGGAAAATGTAGTGGTGTTTCGGAATAGTGGAGAGCGAAACAGGCTCCCCAAAAACCACGTGGGGATTCCCGCTTTTATTGAAGACCCTTTAAAGAAACACTTTCCAAACACTCCTTATCAACCAAGCGGCTATACCAAAGACCCAAGGGTAGGATTTTGCGGGCAAAGCGAAGTGACGCCTCTCTCATGGGTAAACGAAGTTGGAAACATCACCCTTCGGAATATTAAATCAGCCTTACAACTTTGGCCAGGCCCTATACAGTCCATTCGGTCACATGTTGGGGCTCGCAAAAAATTGTTGCATACCCTGGAAAAGGATGCCCGTGTGACGGCTAACTTCATCAAAAGGCGAAAATACAGAGCGGGGGTAACTTCCCAGAAAGATCGTCATACCACTACATTGGAGTTTTATCAAAACATAAGGGATACCCAATACACCCTTTGCGTAAGGGGAGCAGGAAATTTTTCCATTCGGTTTTATGAAACACTTGCAATGGGCAGGATTCCCTTATTTGTGAATACCCACTGCTTGGTGCCGCTACAGGAAGATATTGATTGGAAAAAGCATGTGGTTTGGGTAGAATACAACGAAAGACATACCTTGGTAGACCAGTTGATGGCTTTTCACCAAGCCCATGGAAAGGACGGATTGGAAAAAATACAACAGCAAAACAGGGAATTGTGGAAAGAGTATTTAACCTTAGGAGGCTTTTTTAAAGCTTTTATGAGACATGCCAATAAAGACTGATGCCTTTTACATTTTTAAAATATATTCAACCCACCCATTATTTTCGGTTATCCCGAAAAGATGGGAGTTGGATATTTCCTGTCCCGGAATCCCTTCCTAAGGAAATTCTTGAAGCCTTAGAGAAGGATACTGGTTTTAAAAGTATGAAAGCCATGGAATATGACCTCTCCTGGCAGGCGATCAAGCGGGGATATATTGAAAACGCAGAAACCTATCAACAATTTGAAAAGCTGCCAGTAAGTGATGAATACCGCTTCCTTCGGAAGAATTTTCATCCTATCTGGTCGTTCTATGTATTACTCATACGTCTTTTATCCTTCAAAAACCCTGTGCGGGAAATAAGGGGATGGTGGAAACACCGGAAGGTAAAACGACGGGACTATGCCAGAAATTCTTTTCAGTATCCAGACTGGAACACTTTTCAAGGCAAATTAATGAAGGAACAACCGTTGGTAAGTGTGATCATTCCAACTTTGAACAGGTATCATTACCTAAAGGATATCTTGGCAGATTTGGAGCAGCAAACCTACCCTAATTTTGAAGTGGTTGTCGTAGACCAATCCCAACCCTTTCAATCGGAATTTTATAAGGATTACTCCCTAAATCTTCAATTCGTCCATCAAGAAACCCCAGCATTGTGGTTGGCAAGAAATACCGCCGTACAAAAAGCCAAAGGGGAGATTGTATTGCTTTCGGAAGATGATGTAAGGGTGGACCCAAATTGGATAGAAAACCATTTAAAATGTCTAGACTACTTTAATGCTGATATTTCTGCAGGGGTATTTTATCCAGAGGGAAGCCAAGTGCCCAAGGATCGTTCTTATTACGCAGTAGCTTCTCAATTTGCTACCGGGAATGCAGCATTGTACAAAAGGGTCTTTAGGGAAATTGGCTTATTTGATAGACAGTTTGAACGGCAACGGATGGGAGATGGGGAATTCGGACTCCGGGCCTATTTGGGAGGAATGAAAAGTGTGTCCACTCCTTATGCCAGCTGTATTGATGTAAAGGCACCTACCGGAGGCTTACGGCAGATGGGGAGTTGGGATGCCTTCCGTCCCAAAAAATGGTTGGCTCCAAGACCCATCCCCAGTGTGCTATATCTCTACCGTAGGTACTATGGAAATACCGCCGCTCGTAGGGCATTGCTGAAGAGTGTTCCTCCATCGGTGATTCCGTACCAGTTTAAAAAAAATAAACCCATGCTAATTTTGGGGATCTGTATTTCCCTAGTATTTTTACCAATCATCCTATGGCAGGTATTCCGATCGTGGAAATTAGCCTCCCAAAAAATTAAACAAGGGCCCCTCATTAGTGAACTGGAATAAGATGCTTTTGCTTACCTCAGAATTTCCCCCACAACCCGGGGGGATAGGGAAACACGCCCATGATTTAAGTACCGCACTTACTCAAGAAGGAAAACAAATTACGGTAATATGTGATACCCGTTCCAAAGATGGGAAAGAGGAACAGGAGTTTGATGCCAAATTACCTTTTGAAGTACAAAGAATACCAAGGAATACATGGTTGCCATTTACCTACCTGAAAAGAATCAAGACAGCATTAAAGCAAAGTAAATCCCATGAGGTGATCTTGGTATCAGGGAAATTTTCCCTTTGGATGGTATACCTGTTGAAATTATTCCGAAAACAGCAATGTATCGCCATTATTCATGGCACCGAAATTCAATTGCCCAAACCATACCAGCGAAAATTTACGAACCACTGCTTAAAGAAATGTGATGGCGTCATCGCAGTTTCTAATTATACGGCTTCTTTGGTCGCTCCCTTAGCGCTAAAAAGCCTAAAGGTTATCCCCAACGGAATTTTTCCTCCAAAAAGTGAAGGGCTTCATACACTTTCACCAAATTTGCAGCTTATCACGGTAGGAAATCTTACCAAACGGAAAGGACAATACAATGTGATCAAGGCCTTGCCTACTATTAAAAAACACTTTCCAAGCCTACAGTATCATTTGGTTGGGCTTCCTACCGAAAAAGAAGAAATGGAAGCATTGGCTTCCCGTTTAGGGGTGAGTGAACAGCTGGTATTTCACGGAAGGGTCTCTGAAGCCGAAAAAGAATTATTACTACAAAAAGCTTCAATTTTTATGATGCTAAGTGAAGAAACCGAAACTGGTGATACGGAAGGATTCGGGATTGCCATTTTAGAAGCCAATGCTTTTGGAGTTCCGGCCATAGGGTCTTTGGGTTGTGGGATAGAAGATGCCATAGACCAGGGTATTTCAGGATTTTTGGTCTCTCCGGAAGACGTAGAAGGTATTTCAAAAAGCATTCAGGATATCATACAAACCTATCCAAAGTTTTCACAACAAGCAGCAGGGTGGAGCCAAAAATTTCATTGGGAGAAAGTAGTTCAACAATATCTAGCATTCATTCATGAAACAGTATCCAAAAATTCCTAAGACAATCATTATTCATGGTCCTGGAAGAAGTGGGACCACCTTGCTACACAATATGATGTGTATGCATCCTTCCCTTGGATGGATTTCAAGTTGGGTAAACAAATATCCCAAACATGGTTTTCTTTCGGTGCTTAACAAGTGTATTGAATTACCTACAATAGATCGTTTTACACGAAACAAAACAAAGTACCCCCGTCCAACAGAGGCGTATCATTTTTGGCAGTATTACCTTCCGGAATTCAACTCCCAAACTCCTCAAATGACTGGGGAAGATCAACAAAACACCCTTAAAAAGCTTAGGTCCATACTGCGGTGGCAGGGTAAAAAAAGGTTGCTGTTTAAAATAACGGGAAATGCCAGGGCATCCATTTTGGAGCAACTTTTTGATGATCCGTATGTAATCTGGATCAACCGTGCACCAAAACCCGTAATCATGTCATATTACAAGCAGCGGTGGGGCTATAAAAACAATCCCCAGCTTTTTGAACAAAAGGATAAAAAGGAGTTGATTAAAGAGTATGTGGCTAAATATGAAGGTTTTCAGAAAGAAAGGGAATTGCTTAAACCCTTTAGGTTATTGGAGGTGCAATACGAAGATTTAGTGGCAAACCCCAAAAAGGTACTAATGGAAATATGTACCTTTTGCAAATTGGAAATGCCAACTTCCTTTGAAAAATCCATTGCGAGCTGGGAAATGAGAAAGGATACACAAAGTTCGTATAAGAAGTACCTCAATGAAGAGGAAGAGTTATTTTTGGATGCACAAATCAACAAGTTTTGACACTTGCCATTATTTCACATACAGAGCATTATAAAACTGCAGATGGAGTTATCGTAGGGTGGGGGCCAACCATTCAGGAAATTAATTACTTGGCACCTCACTTCTCTGAAATTGTGCATGTGGCATTTTTACACGAAGGGACTCCACCTCCCAGTGCACTTCCGTATACGAAATCCAATATTAGCTTTGTGGCCTTGCCACCACAGGGAGGAACAACATGGGCTTCAAAACTTTCATTGCTATGGAAACTTCCCAAAACCATTGGTAAGGTTCGGAAGGTCTTGCGAAATGTAGATGCGTTTCAGTTGCGTACACCAACGGGAATGGGTGTATATCTCATTCCTTACTTAACCCTTTTCAGCAAAAAAAAGGGATGGTTCAAATACGCTGGAAATTGGAATCAACAAAATGCGCCATTAGGCTATGCCCTTCAGCGTTGGATGCTAAAAAATCAAAAACGCACGGTGACGATCAACGGTTCATGGGAAGGGCAACCACAACAATGCCTTACCTTTGAAAATCCCTGCCTTACCCACACAGAAAGGGACTTAGGAAAACAAACCATACAACAAAAAAAGTATGAAGGTCCGTTTACCTATTGCTTTGTGGGCCGATTGGAAGATGGAAAGGGAGTGCAACGTATTTTAGATGCATTTACCTTGCTTAAGGACTTAAAGGGGGTTTCGGCGGTGCACTTTATTGGGGATGGAGAAAAAAAGAATCACTATATGGAATTTGTTAAGCAAAACAACCTTCCAGTGCACTTTCATGGATTCCTAAAAAGGGACAAGGTATTCGATATTTACAAGAAAAGTCATTTCCTGCTATTGCCCAGCACGGCTTCGGAAGGCTTCCCTAAAGTGATTGCAGAGGCCATGAATTTTGGGGCTATCCCAATGGTGTCAAATGTATCAAGCATAGGTCAGTATATCAATGAAGAAAATGGGTATATTACCCACCCTGTCACTGCTGAGGTATTGGCGGCCCAATTGGCTGAAACTTTTACAAGCAAATCAGAAGCATTGAAAGAAAAAGCTACCAAAGCCTATGAAACGGCATCAGGTTTTACCTTTGAACGCTACAATGAAAGAATCACAGGAGAAATATTACATATGAAACAATTGTAAGAAACATTCATTATCGCAACGTCCAAATACATATTGGCTAAGATTACTTCAACAAAAACATTTACCATCTTGTTGATACTATTGCTGGTAAGCTATTTTTACAATTTACCGGTGATAAAGTATTCCATTAAGGGGAGTAATGAGTTGCGATTGTATGATGTTTTGGGACCCTTTCTGTTTTTCTTCTACTTTAAATATCTTAATATCTTTAATAGGGAAGTAAAACAAATTGTATTCCTAAAGCGGTTTTACCAGTTTGTCATTTATTGTTCTATTTCTATCATTCTCACTCTTATCTTTTCCGTCTTAAAGGGAAGGATTCTATATTTTGTCCAAAGCTTTTTGTACTTGTACCACATGTGGGTATTTTTCTTGGGAGCAGTCTTTTTATTCTTTGCCCTAGACTCAAAGAAGAAATACAAACGTTTTGTATTGATTGTAGCCTTGTTGATTATGGCGCAGGGGGTGTTGGTCATTCTACAACATTTTGGGATAGTTCCCTTTTTATGGAATGAAATCTATTACCGCTCCTATGGAGGGTTCAAATCGGGTACCTTGGGGCCCAATAAAATTGTACTGGGGATTTTCATGCTCATTTCCTTTGCCTTGGCTATTGGATTATACTTTTTAAAAACGGTAAAACTCCCAAAATACTTTTTCATCGTACTGTTTGGGATTATTGGGGTGACCATATTGCTTTCGGGCTCCCGAACTACGTATGTAGGGGTGATTGTATTCTTGGTCTATTTCATGTTCAACAATACCCAAAAGTTTTTAATCTTCGGAATCATAGCGGCGACGCTCTCTATATTGGTCGCATTTGCATTTCCAAGTTTGGTGGGTTCCATAGATGATGTATTACAGAATAGGGTAACCTATGTGATAGATGAGCCGGAAGATTTACAGCGGGATCAGAACTATTCTGAAATATATTCCGAGTTAAGTACCGGAAGGGATAGATTGCACGTAAAATATGTAAATTATCTTTTAAGTAACCCACAGGTGCTTCCCGTAGGAAAAGGGTTTAATAATAGAATGGGGGTTGGAAATTCTGCACATAACATCTACCTCACCTTTTTAAACGAGTTGGGAATTGTAGGATTAATCTTTTATTTGCGATGGCTATTTTCCTATTTGTTGATCTCCAAAAAAAGGATTCCTGGGATGCAACTGGCACTTAACGGATTGGTCATTGCCATGCTGGTTACCTTGTATTTTGGGGAACATTTATACGTGTATCGGCCACTTTTTGCTATCTTGGGCTACTTCTTAGTGGCAACGGTGTTTTTATTGGTGCCCTTTAAAAGATTAGAATGAGTTTGGATCAAAATCAATTGGCCATTGTAATACCATATTACAATGCAGCAGGGCAAATTGAAGGGGTTATTGAAAAAGCCAAGGGGTATGCTGGGCTCATCATTGTGGTAGATGATCATAGTCCAGAGCCGCTACCACCATCCATCGCTTCACAAGATTCCGTAAAAGTGATTCAAACCCCAAGGAATCTGGGAGTAGGGGGTGCTACCAAACATGGAATTCAGTACGCACTTGAAAATTCCACAACAAATATCTTTATTAAATTGGATGCCGATGACCAGATGGATGTAGCTTACATTCCCAAATTGGTAACTCCAATTCTAGAGGAAGAATTTCAATTTGCCAAAGGAAATCGCTTTAGGGATTTCAGGGCATTGCGAAAGATGCCGTTCCCAAGACGCTTCGGAAACTTGGGGCTTTCTTTTTTAAGCAAGGTAGCTACCGGTTATTGGAATTGCTTCGATTTCAACAATGGATTTTTTGCCATTCACAGAAGAGTATGTGAGGGTATCATCTTTGAAAATGTAGCCAATAACTATTTCTTTGAGACTTCCTTGATTTCAGAATTGTACTTTCAAAAGGCAGCGATAAAGGAAATACCTATGCCTGCTATATATGGCGATGAAAAATCAAATATGAAACTTTTCAAAATGCCGTTCCTCTTTGCAACCAACTTGTTCAAAAAATTTTTAGGAAGGATTTGGAAGGCCTATTATGTCTATGATTTTAATATTGGCACGATCTACCTCACTTTTGGCACTCTTTTTCTTGCAGCGGGGATACTTTATGGCGGTTACCAATGGATTATCCATGCCTCAAGGGATGCACTAACCCCATTGGGAACTATTATGCTAAGTACGTTGCTTATCATTTTAGGGTTTCAGTTGTTTTTGCAAGCTATTCAGTTTGATATTTTACAGACTCCAAAAACAAAGCAAGGTGACTAAAAAGCAACAATTTGCCATTTTGCTTGCTGTCAATGTATTTATTGCCCTTGCCTTTTTTTTGAATAACCTTGGGGTAGGACCTTCCGCATTTTCATCAGATCAACACAATATTGTGGCCATGTGCCTGAAACTGGACAACCCTAACTTGTTTCAAAAGGACGTTTTTTTGGATGATGTTGCTAACTTCCGTTATTATATTCCCTTTTTTATACAAACCCTCAGGGGAATCGCCTGGATCACGGGAGGAGACTATATCCTGGCCCTAAATCTTTGGAATACCTTTACTCATGTCTTATTCGGGCTTACATGGTTTTTATTGGGATTTTATGTCTTAAAAAGGCGTTTTTGGATTGCCCTATTCCTTTCTATACTAATACGGGGGGTGGTATGGTTGCCAGGCTATGAATTTTGGGGGATTTCAGACCTTTGGGCCTTTACCCCCAGAACATTTTTCGCTGCCTTGTTGCCCATTCCTTTTATTTTATTATTTACGCAATGGAAGCATAAGTTGTTATGGGCGAATCTATGCTTGGGCTTAATTCTCAATTGGCATCCTATTTCAGGAATAGGGGCTATCCTCCTTTTTTACAGCTTTTTGTTGGGAAGTTATCTGTTCAACGGGAAGCGTACAAGTCTTTCCCAATTCTTTTTGGGAGTGGGACTACTGCTCTTGGGGATGTTTCCTTTCCTCGCACGGTATTTCTTTAAAATAGACATGCAGGCAAACTATGACACCCAAATATACAATGCGGCCTTTTTGGAAAGACTCCCGGCATTTTTCCAAGATCCAGTTTTGTTCCTCAAACAATGGAAGATTTCCAAAATACTCTTTTTTATCACCCCATTGGTCGTTTTATTTTTTATCGGCTTCTTCAAAAACAAAACATTTGTAAAGTATGCGGCTATCGTGGCATGTATGGCATTGGTGGTGTTTGTATTTCCTATGGTACTATTTCCACTGGAGAATTGGCTTAATGAAGCTTACGGTTTAAATATTAGGATGGCATTTCAATTGATACGGATTCAAAAAATGACTATCCTCCCATTATATTTTTCCATTGGCTTTTTGTTCCTTTTTGTGTACGAACAGTTCCAAAGGGTCAAAAAATGGTCGCCTTGGGTAGTTGGGGTATATTTTTTGTTGGTTATCCTAGCGCAGCCAAAAACATTCAAGGGGGTATTTTTTGTTTCAGATGATATTACCACAAGGATTCTTCCAAAATGGCAAACACTATTCCTTCCATTCGAGGAACGCAAAACCTCATTTGATAAAATGGCAGCGTATGTGGCAGCCGAAACTCCAGAACAAGCCGTATTTTACAAAAACTATCGAATTCGTGCCGCAGCATCCAAGTCGGTATTGATGGATACCAAAGGCCCAGGGATGTTAATTGAAGGAAATCCCCAAAAGTTGGTTTCTTGGTATCGTACGTATGAAAAAGTACAAGTAATGAAATCTCCTGAAAAGTGGGAGGCCCTTAAGCAATTGGGGGTGACCCATGTACTGTTGAGAAAAGATCCAAAAGAAGATTATTTAATGTTGCTTCATCAGGAAGGAGCTTATCTGCTGTTTAAAATAAAATAACAGATGCCAAAAAAGATCGTCTACATAGGAAATATGACCCAAGCTTGGAAAGGAGTTCCAACAACCATAGAAACCCTTTCAAAGCAATTACAAAGGGAAGGTATACAAATCATTACGGCTTCCCATTACAGAAATAAGGCAAAACGGCTACTGCACATGCTGCTTGTTGTGTTAAGAAACTCAAGAAGTACAAAATACGTATTGATTGATACCTACAGTACCCAAAATTTTTGGTATGCAGTCACTATTGGGAATGTCTGTAGATTATTGCACATCCCTTACATCCCTATCCTTCATGGTGGTAACCTTCCGCAACGACTTCAGAAGAATCCGTCGCAATCCAAAAAATTATTTCACGGAGCCAAAACCAATGTGGCCCCTTCGCATTACCTATTAGAAGCTTTTCAGAAGGAGGGCTACAGCAATGTCACTTTTATTTCCAATACCATAGAAATTGATCAGTACCCATTCAAACAACGAAATGAAGTACTCCCTAAATTACTTTGGGTACGTTCCTTTGCCAAAATATACCATCCCATGCTCGCCTTAAAAGTGTTAGAACGGCTTCAGGGATTATTTCCGGTAGCTTCCTTGTGTATGGTTGGGCCAGATAAAGATGGAAGCCTAGCCCAATGCCAAGCCTATGCGACCCAAAAAAACCTAAACGTAACCTTCACGGGTAAACTATCCAAAAAGGAGTGGATTGACCGCTCTCAAGACTACGATATCTTTATCAACACTACAAATTTCGATAATACCCCCGTAAGTGTCATGGAGGCCATGGCGCTCGGACTTCCAGTAATTTCCACCAATGTGGGGGGGATTCCGTACTTGTTGAAGCATAAAACAGATGCCCTCTGTGTACCTCCAAATGATGTAGAGGTCTTTGTGGAAGCTATTATCACCTTATACCAAACCCCCGAAATGGCCCGAAATATAGCACGCCATGCTAGAAAGAAGGTAATGGCATTTGATTGGAGCGTTGTAAAAGATCATTGGCTCCATCTTTTGCAGGATTAAAATATTGGTTACTTTTATACAGCAAACTAACCAACCATGTCCCAAGGCTCCAATATTCACTTTGATATTTCAGAACGCAAGGTCTTATTGCGCATCTTTGATATTGTTTCGGTATTGGGGGCGCTCTACTTGGTGGGAATCATTTTCGACTTCGATTACTTCAAGTTCACAAAGGAACGTTGGTTTTGGTCTATTGTGCTGGCACTATACCTCACGGTTTTTGCCACGATTTTTGAACTCTACAACCTTCAAAAGGCCAGTAGGTTTGAAGTGGTCATCCAAAACATCATCCTTACAGCTTCGGTTACGGTGTTGTTTTATTTATTGACGCCCTTTTATACACCTCTCCTTCCCGAAAATCGTCTGCAAATCGTTTATTTTTACCTATCCATCAATGTGGCGCTATTCCTTTGGCGGTATGCCTACATTAGCCTAATTGCTACCCCGCGCTTTCATAAACGGGTGTTGCTGGTTGCCAATAGTTCTGAAGTCACCAAAATTATGGAGTCCCTGTACCAGTCAGATCCCTATTACAAAGTGGAAGGTTTTGTGAATGTTGGAAAAGTAGACGAGGAAGCCGAATATCCTGCTATTCCATCCTTTAAGACCCAAGCCATTTCTGAAATTATCTCCAAACATGGTATTAGTGAAATTGTGGTGGCCGTTTCCCAATCGGGTGCTATTACGGTTCCACTCTATAATCAATTACTGAATCAATTGGAAACAGGGGTGACCATTAGGGAATATACCCAGGTCTATGAAGATTTAACCCGAAGGGTGCCCGTACAGCATGTTGATAAGGATTTCTATCGGTATTTCCCTTTTAGCCGAAGCAACCAAAACAAGCTGTATCTATTTTTTCACCGTATTTTAGACCTATTATTTTCTATCATAGGGTTGGTCTTCGGAATCCTCATTTCCCCATTCATCCTTATCGGAAACTTAATAGGCAACCGCGGTCCGGTGTTTTATACCCAAACGCGTGTAGGTAAAAACGGGAAACCGTTTAAAATCTATAAACTTCGAAGCATGGTAAAAGATGCCGAAAAGCACGGGGCACAGTTTGCCGAAAAAAAGGATGCCCGTGTCACTAAATTTGGTCGGTTCCTTAGGCGTTCCCGTTTTGATGAAATCCCCCAATTCATCAATGTAATCAAAGGGGATATGAGTGTGATTGGCCCTCGCCCAGAACGCCCAATGTTTGTAAAGGAACTTTCAGAAAAAATACCTTTTTATGAAGTGCGCCATTTGGTCAAACCCGGCGTGACAGGTTGGGCCCAAGTGAATGCCAAATACGGAGCCTCCACTGAAGATGCCTTGGAAAAATTACAATACGATTTATACTATATCAAAAAGCGAAGTCTCTTTCTGGATATCAGTATTGTGATCAAAACCCTTAGTACCATTATTTTCTTCAGGGGGCAATAACTAGGATTTCTTCAAATAGCTATATACATACATATACCTAATAAATAGGGCTATGAAAAGAGGGAGTAACCCAATCGCAAAACCTTGAACGCCAGTAATTGCATGCAAGCCAATAAGAAGTAGCATCAAAAGCAATAACACCACATACCGTTGCATCCAGCTTTTAGGAACCTTTTTACAAATTCCGAAGGCAAAAAACAACGAAAGGGGAAAGGCCCATAATACATTGTAATTGTTGGCCGTAGAACTATGATCTGTTGCAAACCATAGCAATAATAGAATGACTCCAATGGCTCCGGTAACTAGAAAAATGGTGCCATCTAAATACCTACTGCGCTGTACATTTTTATAATCCCGCCAGGTAATAAAAAGGATAAGCAAGGCGAGGAGTCCAAATACAAACAACGGACTTACAAAAAAGGAAGTGCTATTTTGAGTAGGGTTATTCTGAAATAACGTCTCTGTTTCTTTCACTAACGGCTCCATCTTTCCGTTGTGATTAATAGTGGCTACCGACGCAGCTTCAAAAACATACTGCGGAAGAAATTGATGCTCCCAAGCAGTGGCTTGTTGATCTGTCACCGCCCCAATGGCCACATCCATCCCTAAACTACCCCACGAATTGGCTGGTACATTTTTCTGGATAAGTTGGCGAAAGGTCATCGGGTCTTTTACAAAATCATCGGTATAGGTGACGTTATTCAGGACTTCCACTAAGATGTCCCGAATTTTCGTGGCACAGTTATCATAAAAGAAGTCGTAGAGATATTTCTTGTTTTCAGGAAGGGCATTGTTTTGCAAGTAACGGAATAAAGCCGTTTTTTCATTGGTAGTAAGATTTAACCGTTGCTCCTTCACCCAGCGGTTTTCCTGTTTATACAAGTTCATAAAGCCATCAAATGGCCAGACACTTAATTCATACAGCAATTTTCCTTGGGCAAACTTGGTATAGAAATTAGGGGTGTTAAAATCATAGGTGCCATAATTATAGGCCCAATCAATTTGGTTTGCGGGGTCTACTACCCGAAAGGCAGTATGCCCGAATTTATCATAAAGGTTTTGGCCTGGCCCTACGGTAATGATACTAATTTCGGCAGCTTCCGAAAGTGAATAACTTTGTGATTGGCCCGTAAAGGAACAATAAAGGAACCCAATGAGATAGAAAAGGGAATGTAGTTTCAAACGATTGGTTTTTGAAGTGGAAGGTACGTTTTTATGCCTATCGGAACAAGCTCCAATCTAATTTCAGGGAAAATACATTACTGTACAAGGCAGCACTTTGGTCACCAATATCGGTCAAGGCATAATCTACCTGAATGCCTTTGTATTTAAATCCTACACCAATATTGGGCTGAAAGCCTACATTGGTATCTCCATTCAATTGGGTAATATTCTGAAAATTCCCCACTCCGGCACGTACGAATACCAAATCTATGTACCCAAATTCCAGTCCGGCTGCAGGGGTCATACTGGCAAAGGAAGAGGAGAAGATATCATTGGTTTCAGCAAAGCGGAAGTTGAAATCTACTTCCGTCAACAACGAAAAATCATAGTGAAATACCCATTTCTTGGCGACCCCCAATTGCAACTTGGGTAAGGTAAGCTCTGTACTTTCCGGTACGTCCTGGTTTTGCCCTTCCACGGCATTTTGGATGGTAGCAAATTGTTCCTCGTCAATATTCCATGCATTGAAAGTAGTGGTAATATCACGGGCCATCAATCCAAACTGCCAGTTGCTTTTGGTATCAAACTGAAGCGCTGCATCCAATCCAAACCCCCAAGAAGAAGCAAAATCCCCAATAATCCGTCTAATCACCTTGGCATTTACCCCAAGGTTGAGCCCGTCTAAGGGCAACGCACGGGCATAGGAAAAGGTCACCCCATAATCTGCAGCAGAAAAAAGACTAATACGGTTGTAATCAATATTTCCTTGGTCATCAATGAGCTGCGTGGTATTCAGGATGTCATCTACCCCAAAACGAATCACAGAGAGTGCCACCACACTCTCATCATCCAAAGGCATGGCAAAGGCGGCATAGTCGTAGTTGGCAATGTTGGCAAAGTAAGAGGCGTGCATCAAGGCCAGTTGATTGTCCTCCAATGCCAATAGACCTGCTGGATTCCAATACCCAGAATTTACATCGGCGGTAGAGGCTACCACAGCATTGGCCATTCCAAAGGCAGCGGCATCTACCCCAATGTTCATAAATTCATTGGAGTATTTACGGGTAGTCTGCGCCATGGCAGTAAAACCAAGGCATAATGATAAAATGAGTAGCTTCTTTTTCAAGCGCATGCTTTTTTGCAAATATCAAACTTATTTACAGAATACTAAACTATATTTTTGGCTGGTTATTGTAGTGGTCGTAAATACTTTCTTATTTTTACAATAGATTTTACTTTCATGATCAAGCATATTCCTAATATGATTACGTCCCTCAATTTACTTTGTGGGGCAGTAGCGATTTTGTTTGCCATATCTGGCGATTTGATTATCGCCACGGTTTTTGTCTTTCTTGGGATATTCTTCGATTTTTTCGATGGCTTGGCAGCGAGGCTACTGAAAGTACAAAGCCCTATTGGGGTGCAACTGGATTCCTTGGCCGATTTGGTCACGTTCGGACTCGTACCTAGCTTAGTCATGGTACAACTCTTGCAACTTTCCTTTTACGGTGAAATACGTCCCTTAACGGAAGTCTTCTCAGCTAGGGCTTGGCAGGTGGGCATTGACAATTACTATCCTTTGCTGGGATTGATTATTGTAGTGGCTTCGGCCTATCGTTTGGCGAAATTTAATGTAGATACACGGCAGACGTATCATTTTATCGGGTTACCCACTCCCGCCAATGCATTACTTATTTTAAGCCTGCCCATGATTTTTGAATTTCAGTACACCGAAACGATTCGGGATGTGCTTTTCAATAAATGGTTTTTGATAGGCCTAACATTGGTAAGTGCTATTTTGCTGAATGCGGAAATTCACCTCTTTGCTTTCAAATTCAAAACTGGGGATTTCAAACGGAATAAACAACGCTACCTATTTCTGGTACTTTGCTTGGTATTATTGGCTTGGCTGAAGTTTTTGGCAATTCCCATCATCATTGCCTCCTATATTCTTATTTCGCTAATTTGGCGTGAAGAATTACCCAAAGAAGCTTAAAAATCCAACTTCTTCTTCCGAAGTTCAAAATTCTGACCCAAATACACCTTTCGCACCATCTCATCGGCAGCAAGTTCCTCTGGGATTCCATGCTTTAGGATGCTTCCCTCAAACATTAAATAGGTGCGGTCTGTAATGGCTAGGGTTTCCTGTACGTTGTGATCGGTAATCAAGATCCCAATATCCTTGCTTTTCAATTGGGCAACAATACGTTGAATATCTTCCACAGCCACGGGATCTACCCCTGCGAAGGGTTCGTCCAATAGAATAAAATGTGGGTCTGTGGCTAGGGCACGGGCAATTTCGGTTCGGCGTCGTTCGCCACCACTTAATAAATCCCCTCGGTTTTTACGGATGTGCCCCAATCCGAACTCTTCAATAAGAGATTCCATTTTTAAGTGTTGCTCCTTTTTAGACATTTTGGTCATTTGCAGTACACTTAAAATATTATCCTCAATACTCAACTTTCGGAAAACGGAAGCTTCCTGTGCCAAATACCCAATCCCAATCTGGGCCCGTTTGTACATGGGGTAGGTAGTGATATTGGTTTGGTCCATGAAAATTTGACCGCCGTTAGGCTTGATAAGCCCTACAATCATATAAAAGGAAGTGGTTTTCCCCGCTCCATTGGGACCCAAAAGTCCAACAATTTCACCTTGGTTTACTTCCACCGTGATGCCTTTTACCACTTCACGGCCTTTGTATGATTTTACTAAATTTTCGGCTTTAAGCTTCATGCATGTGTTACTGTAAAGAGAACGCTAAATTTAGGAATTATTTTCCAGTGCTTCCCAATATTCGTATGCCCTTCGTAAATGGGGGATAACAATAGTACCCCCAATAAGCAAGGAGATGCTCATGGCTTCTACCACTTCCTCTTTGGGAATGCCCAATTCAAAGCATTGCTCTAAATGGTACTTTACGCAGTCATCACAGCGAAGCACCAGCGAATTTCCCAATCCCAATAGTTCCTTGGTTTTCTTCGGAAGGACTCCGTCCATAAACGCATTGGTATCCAAATTGAAGATACGTTTGACAATCTTATTGTTGTCTTCCATGAGTTTTTCGTTCATTTTGGAACGATAGGCATTAAATGCCGAAACAGGATTAGCCATTTTGTGCTGCTCTTTTACGTTGTTTTTTAAGGACTCTTCCGGAAATAAAAATACTTACTTCATATAAGATAAGTACCGGAATGGCCACGATTACCTGGCTGGCAATATCTGGAGGGGTAATGACAGCTGAAACAATGAGTACAATGACCAAGGCAAACTTTCGGTATTTCCGAAGGAATTTTGGTGTTACCAATCCTACTTTGGTCAAGAAATAAATAATGATAGGGAGTTCAAAAATGATTCCACTGGAAAGGGCACAGGCCCTCACCAAACCAATATAACTGCTTAAATCAAAATCATTGAACACTTCTTCGCTCACTTGGTACGTACCCAAAAAGTTGATAGACAATGGGGTCACTACATAATATCCAAACAGTACCCCAGTAAAGAAAAGTAGGGAAGCAGCAATGATAAATCCGCGGGCATTCTTACGTTCGTTACTACGAAGCCCAGGGCTTACAAACTTCCAGAATTCATAAATGATGTAAGGAAATGCTAAAATGAACCCTGCCGTAATGGAAGTCCAAATATGGGCAGAGAACTGCCCGGCCATCGTCCTACTTTGCACCCGGAAGGGCAGCTCACTAAAACAAAAACTATCAAACCCTATCGCTTGGGCAGATTGGCATAACAATCGATACGTTGGAAAAGAGGCTTTTTTGGGCCCAAAGATGATAAAGTCGAAGATAAAATCCTTAAAAATAAAAGCCAAAGTAGCTATTACTACAATGGCAATCGTAGAACGGATAAGGTGCCACCGGAGCTCTTCCAAGTGATCTAAAAAGGACATTTCCTTTTCGGCTGCGGCCTGTGCTTTGGGTGGGGTCATTAAATAATACCTTCTTTACTAAGATTATGAATATGCACTACCCCAGAATACTTACCATCCTTTTCTGCCAAAATTTGGGTAATACCATTGTTGTCCATCATTTCCAAAGCTTTAACCGCCATGGCGTCATTATTAATTTTCTTGGGATTTTTGGTCATGATATCTTTGGCTGTAAGTCCGGCAATATTGTCTACTTTGGTAAGCATTCGCCGTAGATCACCATCGGTGATGATCCCTACAATAATATCATCCTCCACAACGGCAGTCACTCCCAACAGTTTTTCTGAGATTTCCACAATCACCTGTTTAATATTGGTATCTGGGTTTACCTGTGGTTTTTCATTTAAGGAAGTAAGATCGCTTACCCGCAGATAGAGTTTTTTGCCTAACGACCCCCCTGGGTGAAATCTTGCAAAGTCTTTACTGGAAAAACCGCGCAACTCCAATAAGGACATCGCCAAGGCATCCCCCATGACCAATTGTGCAGTCGTACTGGTGGTTGGTGCGAGGTTGTTGGGGCAGGCTTCTTTTTCCACAAAGGCATGCAGCACATAATCACTCTGTACTCCCAAAAAAGATTCCCTATTGGAAGTAAGCCCAATAATTTTATTTCCCAAGGATTTAATCAGCGGCACCAATACTTTAATCTCTGGGGTATTTCCACTTTTCGAAATACAGATCACCGTATCGTTTTCCTGAATAATCCCTAAGTCCCCATGAATGGCATCTGCCGCATGCATGAAAATGGCAGGCGATCCTGTAGAATTTAAGGTGGCTACTATTTTGGTGGCAATATTGGCACTTTTGCCAATACCGGTTACTATGATTCTTCCTTTGGAAAGGTAGATGTCTTCTACGGCTTGCGCAAATTCCTCATTTACTAGTTGGGAAAGATATAAAATGGCTTTCCCTTCCGTTTCAATTGTGTGTTTGGCAACCGAAATAATCTTATCGTATTCTCCCAACGTTTTTAGACTTTTTAAAGTTTGCAACTCTTTCAGATTTTAGTATCTTTAGTAAAGGAAAGAAATACTTTCCCCCGCAACATGTATTAATTAGATTCAATCGTACCCAATAGGTTGCAAAATTACAATTGTTATCGGGTTCCTACAATTTATTTTCGGTACCCTAACCAAATATAATGGAAACAAGCGTGAATGAGTCCCATTTGTATGAATCCTTAAAGAAATATTTTGGATTTACCTCTTTTAAGGGGTTGCAGGAAGCTGTCATCACAAGCGTATTGAAAGGAGAGAATACCTTTGTCATTATGCCTACCGGTGGTGGTAAATCTTTGTGCTATCAATTACCGGCATTAATGAAGGACGGAACCGCCATTGTGGTTTCCCCACTCATTGCCCTTATGAAAAACCAAGTAGATGCCTTGCGCTCGCATTCATCAGATGAAGGGATTGCACATGTGTTAAATTCCTCCCTCACCAAAACCGAAATTAAAAAAGTAAAACAGGATATTACAGACGGCATCACCAAATTGTTGTATGTAGCTCCAGAATCACTCACCAAGGAAGAGAATATTCAATTTCTTCGGTCGCAGGAAATTTCTTTTGTAGCAATAGATGAAGCCCACTGTATTAGTGAATGGGGGCATGATTTTAGACCAGAGTACCGAAATCTTCAGAAAATCATAAAGGCCATAGGGGACAACATTCCCATCATCGGTCTCACGGCTACGGCAACCCCCAAGGTGCAGGAAGATATTTTGAAGAACTTGGGCATTCAGGATGCCAATACCTTTAAGGCGTCCTTTAACCGCCCTAACCTTTACTATGAAATACGTCCCAAAACCAAAAATATTGATGCAGACATTACCCGCTTCGTCAAACAAAACGAAGGTAAAAGTGGGATTATTTACTGTTTAAGCAGGAAACGTGTCGAAGAACTGGCGCAAACCCTTCAGGTGAATGGTATTAAGGCAATACCGTACCACGCAGGGCTGGATGCCAAGACCAGGGTGAAGAACCAGGATATGTTCCTTATGGAAGATGTAGATGTGGTTGTGGCTACCATTGCCTTCGGAATGGGGATCGATAAGCCAGATGTGCGCTTTGTGATACATAACGATATGCCCAAGAGTATTGAAAGTTACTACCAGGAAACCGGACGTGCCGGAAGGGACGGTGGAGAAGGGCATTGCTTGGCGTTTTACAGTTATAAGGACATTGAAAAGTTGGAGAAGTTCATGAGCGGAAAACCCGTGGCCGAACAGGAAATTGGGCATGCCTTGCTACAGGAAGTAGTGGCATTCGCCGAAAGTTCGGTCTCCCGAAGAAAATTCATCCTGCATTATTTTGGGGAAGAATTTGACAACGAAACTGGGGAAGGTGGCGATATGGATGACAATATGCGCCACCCTAAGAAAAAACAGGAAGCAAAGGATGAGGTGGTTACTTTATTGAAAGTAATTAGCGATACCAATCAGCAGTACAAAGCCAAGGAAGTAGTGAATGTATTGGTGGGGAAGGTGAATGCCTTGATCAAATCGCATAGAACAGACCAACAAGCGTATTTTGGGATTGGGGAGCACCACGAAAAAGAATATTGGATGGCCTTGCTTCGGCAGTTGTTGGTGGCTGGGTTGCTTCGGAAGGATATTGAAACCTATGGCATTATCAAGCTTACCGAGGCAGGAAAGGAATTCATGAAAAAGCCCACCTCCTTTATGATGGCCGAAGACCATAGTTATGGCGAAGCCAATGATGATCAAATTGTGACTGCTCAAAAAGCAGGTGGTGGTGTGGCAGATGAACAACTGTTCAAATTACTGAAAGCAGAACGGAAGCGCGTTGCCGATAAACTCAATTTACCGCCTTTTGTTATTTTTCAGGATCCTTCCTTGGAAGATATGGCACTCAAATACCCCATTACCATGGAGGAACTCTCTAACGTACACGGAGTGGGGGAAGGAAAGGCTAAAAAATATGGCAATTCGTTTGTGCAACTCATTGCCAATTATGTAGAGGAACATGATATTGAACGCCCAGATGATTTTGTAGTGAAATCCACAGGCAGCAATAGCGCTTTAAAATTGTACATTATCCAGAGTGTAGACCGAAAGCTTTCCTTGAATGACATTGCCGATGCCAAAGGATTGGAAATGCCAGATTTCATTAAGGAAATGGAAGCTATTGTCTATAGTGGCACTAAGTTGAACATCGATTATTGGATTGATGACATCCTGGACGAAGACCAGCAGGAAGAACTGCATGACTATTTTCTGGAAGCCGAAACAGATAAGATTGATGAGGCCATGGAAGAATTTGAAGGGGATTATGAAGATGAGGAGCTTCGGTTGTACCGCATCAAATTCATTAGTGACGTAGCCAATTAAGATTAGACTTTCCCTTTCCTGGAATCTTTTTTAATAAACTCATCCGTAAAGTGCCCCCGTTGTTTTTCCTTGGAAAATTTTTCAGCATTGAACTGTTTGGAAGCACCTTTCGCTATGGAAAGACTCTCCCATTTAACCCCTTGTACCATTCTACCAATATAGACAATCTGCCCTATGTGATACGAATAATGCGCTAATTGTCTGTTAATGGCTTCCGTGATGGTATGGCCTTGGTTTCTAATATACACCAACCGATTGAAATTTTCATCGTTCACACTTTCCAACGCTTGAAATAAACAAGCCCAACCAGCATCCCATTTTTCCAATAACTCTTTCCTACTATGGATATGATCTTCAAATTCGGCATCCCGTTTCCGCCATTCCTTTTCGCCGTCACTATCCAGAAAGTCGGTCCAGCGGGACATCATGTTTCCCCAAAGATGGTTCACAATAATTGCAATACTATTGCTTTCGGCATTGTATTGCCAGAATAGTCCCTCGTCTGCTACTTGGGCAAAAGTCTTTTCGCCTAACAATTTATAATACTGAAACTGTTTGGTCACACTTTGGAGATACTCTTTTGGCTGACTTTCCATAGCTGTTTTTATTGTGGAGCATCCGCTTTCTTAACGGCAAAAATTTCAAACAGGATAAACGGAAAGATGAGCTTTTTGCTGGATATATTGGGAAAGGTCTTCCGAAAAGCCTCCTTGATATTGGAGATATTGCTCACGTGATAATCGCCCGTAAAACGTTTCCCCGCCAATTTACGCCCCATTTTATACAATCTGTTTTCCGTAGGCCCCGAAACCACTAACAATCCGTTGGGGGTAAGCAGTTCATTGAAAGCAGCAATGTAAGGCTCCAGGTCATCAATATGTTCCAGTACATCCAAAGCAAAGATCATATCAAATGAATGTTTTGGAAATCCCTGCGTAAGGATGTCCCCTTCCACAAAAGAAATGTTTTCCGGGAAGGTAATTTTTTGCTGTACCAACCGCAATGGGGAAAACTCTACATCGCAAGCGGTTACATTGTATCCCGCTTTGGCCAATAAATAACTTAAGATGCCAGAGCCACACCCAAAATCCAAAACGTTTCCTCCCTGCTGCTGTTGTTGGGCATATTGAAAACTCACTTTAATACGTTGCCAGAAGAGCCAGTCGATAAACGGATTTTTATGGGCATATGCAGGAAGGGCAGCTTCCCCAATTTCGTAGGAGTCCCCAGCAGCGAGAATTTCCTGAAAAGCCTTTTTAAAAGTGGTTTTGGTATCCTGAAATACGTGCATTCCTAGTAAGCTTTGAAAGTCGTGATGTTCATTTGGTTATTTCCATGCCGAAGGTACTACTTTTTGGAAGATATTTCCATACCCTTTGGAAGGTAAACCATCATCCCTTGGGAATGGAAAAGAACCTCGTCTACATGTCCCATAAAGGTTTGGTCTTTGGTCATTAAATGCAAGTGTAAAAAGGAATCATGATGGGTAAACACCCCTTGGTGCTTTGTGGAAAAAAATCCCAAAATGGTTACGGGGGTATGTTCAAGTACATAGTTTACCTGCCCTTGATGGGCTTCCTGTGGGGAACGTACTTGGGTGCCTTCAGGTAAATTCTGCACGTGAATCGTAGCCGTTTCAATAGTTCCTTTCAGTTGGAAGCCAAATGGGGTAGCACTGTCTTTTACATGGTTCAAAAGAAATGTTTCCAGTTCCTTCGCATTCCGAAAGTGGGAGGGAAGGGGTAGGGAATCCCACTCCTTTACATGTGAATACACAAAAAACGGAGCCGTAGCCGTAGCGTTTTTTTGAACCGTCATCGTGCTGTCTGTGGCATAACGGGAAGTATAGGCCGTTCCATTCCATAGTAGTAATTCTCCCTTGAGAAAACTTTCAGGTCCCAATCCGTAATAGCCGGGTTGCTGAAGGGTATCCATACGTACTTTACCTTCCAATTCCCCGCTCCACATTACTTTTTTCATTGCGCTTACGGTATAAACTTTCGGTACCCTATTTTTTTCAGCATCATTACAGGAAACCAGGATATTTAAAACCATAAAGATGCCGAAGCCTTTTAGGATAAGTGGAAGGAATGTAAAGGTGTTTTTTGTTTGGAAAACCATGCTATTGAATTGTGGTGTGTTTTGGTGTAAAAGTAGGGTAAAAGTTGCAAAAGGGAAATTACTTTTTTATCGGGAAAGCAACCACTGTATCCTATCATAGGAAAGCAGATAGTGCAGAAACAATAGTCCTCCAAAGATCCAACTAAAGAGCATCCATTCCAAACGAACCAATCCCCAAACGGCAAATCCAAAAAAGGCAACCTCCAAAAGCAGTCGTAATAGTCCGGGGATGGGAATAGGTGCTTTTCCAGATCTACTAGGGTCCTGAGGTACGGCAAAGACACCCCAAAAGGTACTGGCCAATATGGGAATACCTACAGCCAACACATATTGCAAAGATCCATCTACTTGATGCCAGCCCCAGATACCCATGATGATAAGGGCAGTGATTTCCAATAGAAATCTTAGGATTAAATTTAGGGAATGGGAGGCCATGGCGGTCTTTTTCAGGAATATACTAGGAAGGATTCGTCCTCAATATTTTTTCCATCTTTCTACCCTTGGCCAATTCATCTACCAGTTTATCCAAATACCGGGCCTGTTTGGTAAGGGGAGTTTCAATCTCTTCAATTCGGTAGCCACAAATCACCCCTGTAATCAGATGCGCATTTTCATGAAGGGTAGCTTCAGCAAAAAAGGTTTCAAAACTCACCTTTCTATCAATGAGTTCCTGAAGTTTTTTATCGTCAAAACCAGTGAGCCATTCAATAACGGTATGCAGTTCTTCCACGGTTCTTCCTTTCTTTTCCACCTTGGTTACGTAATGTGGATACACAGATGCAAAGGTGAGTTTCGCAATTTTCTGGTCATGTGCAGGAGTAGTGGCCATCGACTGATTTTTTAATGATTCCTAAATGATAAAGATAGTGTTTTTCTAGTTTTACTGGGCTGAAGCATACCCAAGATAAACCAACTTTTATCTGCTAGCTTCTTCCTTTTGAAGGAAAAGGGTTTTTCTTTTGACGACCAGAGGGAACCCCTTTTTTCGTTTGTACCAAAGGGTAAAAAGAATAATCAGTGCTATGGTAGTAAATCGGAATACATTCGCATAAAGCCCTCCAAGGGCATGATTGCTCACTGAAAACAATTCCCAGGATAGGTTCATGAGCAGGTGTAGAAATACGGGTACCCAAATATTGAAATTCCATTCAGCATATACCCAGGCAAACAGGATTCCTCCTAAAAAAGTGATCAAAAAGATGCCCAACAACTCCATAGGGTCGGTGCTCTGGTACAAATGAAGCAACCCGAACAACAGGGCCCCAAAAAACACGGCGGGAATAAAACCTAGCTTTGCTTTCAGAAAAGGCAATCCAAATAAATACCCCCTAAAGTAAAGTTCCTCAAAGAAGCCCGCAGCAACTACTGAAATTAGAACAGTATTCAAAGATAGCGTGGTATTGAATTCAAAGAAGATGCTAAACCCTATAAACATGGGAAGGGTGCAAATCGCCGCAAAGAGGAAGGCTTTCCAAACCGACTTACATAAACCTAGTGTTTTATAGAATGGCACACCTTGAACCAATAGCGCAGTCCCCAAAAACAAGGGGATTCCTGTTAGGATATAGGTAATGATATGACTTATGCCTAGTTGGTACAGGATGCCGAAGAGCCATTGCCGTAGCCCCTTGAAGTACAAAGCATCTACCATAAAATAAAGCCCAAAGAATAGAAAGATGAGTAGAAGGGTTTTGCTGGTTTGTTTCATTTTTAGAAAGTTGTGTCTCTTTCATAAAGACGTAGGATCTAAAAAAAAGGTTGCCTAGTGTATGACTATTTATGGATCTGCTGCCAAATCCATTCCACCATCTCCTCCTTATCAATTCCATCCCAAGTAGATTGGGTATTCTTTGGTTGAGATGCATCCTCCTTTGGTTGGATCACGATAAGCTGGGTCTTTTCATTGCCCACTAGTTGCAGCTCTGCTAAAAACCCAACCATGTCTGTAGCATTGTTTTCATAGAGGGTCCTTAATTGGCGCTCTAGTTTGTATTCAATGGCAGGCTCAATATAGGCTCTTATGGCATAGTCTTTATACAGTGCAATATTGCGGTTTTGAGCATCAGAATAACTATAAGCAGAGAAATCGTGATACTGTGCCGGATGGGTTTCAGGGGTGCCTCCCAAATGGGTTTCCAGTAGATAATTGATAAAAGTGGGTTCCCAAAGGTTTATTTTATTGATGCGTATATCACGGGTATGTTGATACCATTTTCGGGTGAAATCCATGGTGAAATTACACAGGACCATTCCTTTGATATTCAGTTGAAAGTTGAACTCCTTTTCTTTCATGTATTTTATGTACCGCATCGCCCTATGCCCAACCAGGCTAGCACCCAAAAAGAATACCTGTTCATTAGGCAGCTTATGTTTTGCAAATGCTTCCTTTAAAATGTCATGGCTGGTCTGCATACTTGCTTCGGAAAAGTAAAAATCAAAAGGGATTTCTGTGGAAACAGATAGTACGGCAAATCCTTTTTCCGAAGCGTGTTCGTACAATTGTTTTGCATTTCGGTTTTTTTCATCATAGCCAGAATCCTCCAAAAGAATAAGCACCCCTTTCACCGTTTTATCTGTGGGAAGCATTAACGTATACCCCTTTTGAATGAGTGGAAGAAAATCCTCATCTCCTGTTCCAACGCGTATGCTATCCTTTTTTAGGGGTTCGTATTCTTGGATAAGCTGTTGCGCCAGGGATGAGTTGTACCCAGCGAATAGAAATAATAAGAGGGAAAATGTGCAACAGATTGTATTCATGGTTACTTTTTGGGGAAGGATTTTTTAAATTACACACAACGGTTTCACATAAGGCCTCGTTGTGCGGTATTCCAAGGTACAAATTATTCGGGTGAGGGGAGTGGTTTTTTTAGTACCATCTAATCTGATATGGATACCTTTCATAGATCACGTTGTCCTCATTAATGGTATTTCCTTTTCTACCGTTAATTTCCCCTAATTTTTGTAACTCCTTGGCTTCTTCTATTTTTCCGAGTTTTTTTAAGCAGTCTGCCTTAAAAATTTGAACTTCGGAAAAGTCTGGATAACGTTTTAGGGCTTTATCAAAAATCGCTATTGCCCCTACGTAGTCTTTTTGTTCATATTTACTTATGCCAAAATAAAACAGGTCTAAATGATGAATCCAATCTTCTCCTTTCTTACTTAATTGATATTCATAATCCTTCTGAAAAATCTGTTCTGCTTTTTCAAATTCATTCAATTGTAAGTAGGAAAGTCCAATGTAAAAGTCATAGGTATGATCCATCACGTAGCTATTTCCAACCCTTTTTTTACAATCTTGGAAATCAGCAATTGCGTCTCGATAGGTTTTGGCAAAAATACATTTGATAAACGCCCTATAATCCTGCCATCTCTCCCGGTCATATTTTACGGCTTTATCAATAAATTCCATGCCAACCTCGTATTTTCCCTGTTTAAACAAGGGCATGGCTTTTTGTTGCCATAAATAGGCAATGGTACTATCTTTTGCAAGCCCCTTGTCAATTTCCTCTTGCCATTCACGGGAATAGAGCTCTTGATTCCAAGCTCCGTTTTTCAGATGTTCGGCTATTATTTTCTCTTGCTTTTCTTTGTCAATGGTTACCCTGGTTGGTTTATGTTCAAGTACATCCTTGGAGGGAGGCTCTTTTTGCCCACAGGAAGAAAAAGTAACAACAAAAAGAATAGACAGTAATTTGATTCTATTTCGCATTTTTTCTAATGTTACCAATAGTTTTGCATAGCAATTCGTTGCGCAGTTTCCAAGATACAAATTATTCAATTTAGGGGATTGGTTTATATAGAAAACAGTGTGATGGTCACTTCTGCTGTAAGTAATGACCATTACACACCATTATGTAGTTATTTTTATGGTTGTTTTGTTTTCAACGGTTATTTCTGAACCTTCGGCCAGCATGACAGAATCTGGTTTCAGAGCACTTAGGAAACCAAATTTATTGCCGTAAACCATTCCAAAGTCTACATTAATTTCATACTCTTTTACCTTGTACACTTCCCACCTAGGGTGTGTTACCTCATATTCATTAGATTTTTCATCATTCAGTTTGGCATACCCCCAATAGTGTTCTGTAATGAATTCCGTTTCGCTACCTGGAACAATAGCATAGCTTTCCTTACTTGCCGTTACCTTAAATTTGTTTTCCCTCCCAGATTTAGTCCAATAGTATTCCACTATTCTGGAATCTTGATGTTCCATCCAAAGGTGACGCATGGGCATGGTCTCATAGTTTTCTTTATAAACCGTATTTGCAACAAAGGTCAACGCTCTTTTAGGTACGATTTCCTTAATGAATACAACCCCTCTTTTCCATTCGCCATCTTCAAGTCTTTTTACATAAAACCGTAAGTTTACTTCTTCAAAATCTACGTGATAAGGAATCTTGATTCCCAATAACTTGGTATTTTTAAACATAAATCCAACTAAGCTCACATAGCAGTGTCCATTCCATAAATCCAATACGGTTCCTGCCGGAAGGAATTCAGTTAGGCAATCCTTGTCTATACGATAATTTGCAATTGCAAGCTTTCTCCACTCAGCTCTTAAGAAACTCATTTAATTCAGTTTTTAAATGTATTATAACAGTCCCGGTGTTCAAGCTGGTGGCAATTTGCCAAGTTCATCTTATACCGTTTAGTTTGTTTTTTTTTAAAGTTACGATTATTCTTTTTACCAAAATATGGCACTTGGGGATAGCCCTTATAGTACGTTTGAAATCAATTTTTAAATGCTTCATAAAAATCATCTCCCTCTTTATCATCCTCCTCATCTTTCAACTCAATTAAGTTGCCAGAAGACTTATCTTTTCTGTGAAGGGATATAGGAAAAGGTACAATGGAACCAATTAAAATGAATATCAAAAGTACAAAGAAGCGCAATGCTCTTTTTACTCTCATCTTTTATGTAGTTAATGAAATTAATATTGGATTTTATCAATAATTCACATTAACCTCGATAAGAGTTTTGCTGGATGATATCGTTTAAAAGCCTGTTTTGAAGAGAGAATGTATATCCTAGTAATGAGTTCCTTTGAATTTTATAACCAGTTGATGTATTTCTTTCAATTGAAATTAATCTAGATGTCCAAATGGACTTATTCCAATCTAATGGTTCAGACGCTTGTTGAATTAACTGTTTTCTGGCAACATCAAATCGAACGATCCTACCGTCTGAATTTTTCTTTGTAGATAGTAGCTCAGTCTTGCTAATTGAACCCTGTGTCTGATTAAATGGACTAAAATCAAACGAAATAGTCAAATTGACTATAATGAGTAAACTTAACAATAATTGATATAAATTCTTAGTCCAATTCATTTTACAAATATACTACAACGGCCCTAAATATCCCTTTGACGATGCTGAGCGCTAAACATTCCTAGTATCTATTAATAGGTATGTTTCAATTATAATAATTCTAGTTGGTTCTTTTTTCAGTATTTTTTTCAAATACGGTGTTTTCTATGACCAAAACATCCAAAGCGGTTTCCAGAAACAAATCTACTGCTTCTTCTGGCGTTTCCACGATGGGCATTCCCCGTTTATTTAAGCTAGTATTCAACAAAACAGGAATTCCACATTGTTGGTAAAACTCGGTCAACAAGTTATAAAATCGTTCATTCCATTGGGCATCCACCGTTTGAACTCTTGCCGTTCCGTCACAGTGTGTAACGTTTTTCAAGTCATCAAGCTTATCTGCCCGGGTTTTGTCTATCAGGATCATATAAGGGCTCTCTCTTCCTGCTTCAAAATACGCAGCGGCTTTTTCCTTTAGTATTGCCGGGGCAAAGGGCCTGAAATCTTCCCGAAACTTGATATGGGCATTAATATGGTTTTTTAGCCCTTCAATTCCAGGATGGGCCAAAATACTACGGTGACCTAAGGCTCTTGGACCAAACTCGCTTCCCAATTGAAACCAAGCCACGGTTGCTCCTTTCGTTAATTTTTGAGCGGTGTACTCAAGAAGCGCCTGTTCATCTTCAAATTGTTGAATTCGAATATCCTTTAAAATAGCTAAACTTTGCAGGCTTTTCAAAGAAGGCGCATCATAGCATTTTCCAAAACAATGGTTTCCTGTATGATCCACTTTGGGCATATTCAAATAGTCTAGCCAGCCGTAATACGCACAACCCAACGCCAAACCATTATCCGCAGCGGCTGGCTCCATATATAAATGCTTTATGAATCCTGTATCCAGTAATTTGGCATTGGCAACAGCATTTAAGGCCACTCCACCTGTATAGCATATATTGTGATGCGGAAAGGCGTTTAATCGCAGCTTAAATGTTTCAATAACTGCTTTTTCTACCTGTTCTTGCGCCCACCTGGCCACATTGGCATAGTAATGAAAATACTTTTTAAAATAATCATAGCCCGTACTTGGGTTTGTAAAATGATGTTTCCATGAATCGGTAACTTGTAATGATGCATTTTTAAAAGTAAATGCTTCCGTCTTAAAAACACCAGTTTCCCCATACGGAGCCAACCCCATAAGCTTTCCGGCATCGTCCATAGTTCCGAAGACATAGTGGCTTATTGCTGCATAAAATCCCCCTATGGAATGCTTTGTGGTTGGGAGCGAAATAGCATCTTCCTCAAAGTGGGACATTACGCTAAAATCCTTCCATAAAGGCTTCAGGGTTTGTCCATTAAAATGATAAAAACTATCTTTTTCACATTGCATGTCACGGCTATCTACAATTGATTTTGGCAGGATTGAAGTCGTTTCCTTTTCTAGTTGACGATAAATTTCCAAAGGGCTTCCACAGCCGTCAATTACCATCACATGGCATTCTTTAAAAGGAGCAGTTCCTACGGCACTGTAAGCGTGGGCTAAATGGTGGGAAATGTTAAGCACCTTCAGATGGTCCTGTCCTGCAAACAGTCGTTCTCCTCTATAGTACGATGGATTTGGAAGTTCAAAATTGGCACATTGCACGACCAAGGAAAGATCTTGTAATTCAATTCCTGCCGCTTCCAAACAATAGTTTATGGCTTGTGTGTCATTTCCCCCATCGTGTTTTACTCTAGTAAGTCGCTCTTTTTCAATAGCGACGCACACCCTACCGTCTTTTAATAACACGGCAGAGCCATTGTGTGAAAGTCCGGTACCAAGAATATAAATGGGTGATTTCAAAAAAATAGGATTAGGGTGCTTTTTGCAACGGTTTGGCTATGCGCAGTGTCCCGAAGGGCATTGCATATAGGTTTTGTTGGCTTGTCGTTTTTTACATTCCCGTTGGCTGGATTATGCTATTTCTGTTTCCTTCGGAGTCCATAAATGAAATATATTCTCCAAAATTTGAAATGGTCATTGGTTTTCCTAGAACTTTTCCACCATTTTTATTTATCAATTCAATTGACTTTTGAATATTTCCAACTCCTATGACTATTGACGGGTATTGTTCCGGCCAATCAGGTTTTGTGGGATAGAATCCGCCATTTATTGCCCCTGCTGGTGTTCCAGGTTTTGCATCTGATTCCGCTGTTGTTGCTAAAACATAATCGCCAAATTCTTTTCCAAGTTTATTTAGTTTCCATCCGAATACAGAGTTATAGAAATCCGAAATTCTATCAGCGTCTTTGTAAGGAAGTTCAAAATGTACTACTGGGTTCATATTGATTTTTTATTTGTAGTTTTCTATTAAATACACGCCAACGGTCTTGTATAACGCCTCGTTGCTTGGTTTTCAAGTTACAAATTATTCCGTTCAGTAGACAAGCAATAGGCGTGATACATGGCTGTACTACATTTATATTATTGCGCTTATACAGATTTACAGCTTGTAGAAATCCTCAATGATTTTACATTTCCAATTAGATTCTTCTCGATATTGTAAGAGAGTTCCAGCCCAAATACTTTCTGGATTTTCTTTAATCTGCTGAATCATAGCAGTGATATGTGGGAGGTTAATTTTTTCCATTGCTTCTTGGTGCGTAAGCCATTCTACTTTATGAATACCTTGTGGCGTTTTTGGAGTTATCTCTTTAACTTTTGCGATGTAAACATTTCGTAGCGAGGTGGAATTTTCAGAATTAATCTCGCGTTTTAAAATGAAAAGCCCCTTTAGCTCAAATGATTCTATAGTTATTCCATAAGTTGATGCTATACTATCCAGCCCTTGTCTAATCGACTGTTTTTCATTTTGATACATTCCTGGTGTTACCCAAAAATCAGCATTCTCAATTTTCACAACCATCAATTCATCATCAGCATTATAAATTAGAAGTCGATGAAATATTGAAATGCTTTTATCAACCTGTCCAATCGAAAGTTGCGATATGAATAAACCTATAATTATAAATAAAATCCGACCCATGTTTTAGTATGTTGCACAACGGTCTCGTATAACCGTCAGTTGTGGAGTTTAAGTTACGTATTTTTCATTTAAGTAAATATTTCTTGGGGAATCCAAACGTGCGCAAGACACGAACACACACTGCAAGCTGTGTGCAAGCAAATTGTTATAAGTAGGGAAGGATGAGCTTTCGTATAGCTATTGCTGTGCGTCGTTTATTATTTGGGCTTTGAATATTCAATTAACTCCTCAACATAGTGAAAATCACCTTGATCCTGAGTGAGTTTGATGAAATTCTTTACCGCTGGAGCATATAACCAAACTTCTGTTTCATTGGCACTGTACCCCCTAGAATTGGTGGTTTTACCAGTGTATTTAATAGTATAGGCCATAAAGGTTCCCGCTTCTACGGTTTCTTCTTGGTAGGATAGTACTTCGGCATTCTGACTTTGGCTTCCCGTAGTTCCATCCTGACTTGTCCAATTGTTTTCATACTTCCACTTTTTACCCACTTCCAGAGGCCAGTCGTACTTGGGTGTTTCACTTACCTCTGGTGTAACGATTTCAGTAAGGGGAATGGTATCGTTACCAATAGTCATACCCAAGGCTTCGTCAAAAGGTACGATTGCTCTTGTGTCTGTTCCATCAGAGCGTACTTCTCCTTCCGTGGTGACACCTTTGTATTTCCAGACCCATTTCTCGCCAACGGTATAATCAGCTAGGGTGGGTTGTTGGGTGATACTTGATTTTGTTGAGTCGTTACAGGCACTAAGTAGTACCAATGCAAGTAATAGTAGAATTTGGTTTTTCAATGTTTTTCTTTAGAACATAGGACGTGCTAGATACAAACTTGTTACAAATACCAAAGTCTTAATGATACTACGTGCTATTTCCAAATAGGCTAGACCAAGAATGAGATACCCCGTAAGATACGCTTTCGGTATGCTATTCCAATGAATGGTATTCCGTATCTATTTGCTCAATTAACGCGGCTATATTCTTTTTTAATAAAACAGATTGCCTTGTATAATAATTAAGTAGCCTAGATGAAATATAAAAATCGGCTAGTATTCGTTTGTCAGTAATTTTAATCGGGGAGCCAAAATCACCATATTTTATTTCATACGCATATTTATCTCTTAATTGAATGGAACGATCCAATATATCCTCTCCAATGGTTATGATATTTTGAACCTCCAATTCATAGATATTTTGAATAGCATTAAACAACTCACGATTGCTTATAATGTTCGATTTCCCTTCAGATATCATTGAATTGTACGTTCCAATTTTCGGTCGAAATTTTCGGTCTGTAAAGAACATATATTCTAATTGGGAGACGCCTTCCACCGTAGGAAGCTCCCCAATAATTTCCTCGAATATAAAATCTATGGTGGAGTCTTGGGACATTAATTGGGCAATTCGCCATTTGTGATCTTGAATGACTTGAGACAGCAATAAGGTATCTTGAATTAGATCACTCTTTATTTCCTTTAGGTAGACTTTCTCTGCAATTCGGGTTTTTTTTAATTCATTCGAATTATTGATACTTAACGCAATTAGAATTCCAATAACCACGAGTATAATTTCTCCAATAGCATAAAGAAGATACTTCATGACCTTATGATCCTTAATCATCTGTTGTCTAATTTTTCGAAAGAATTTTATCATGGGTTGGTGGTTGGTTATTATAAAGCGTAACGAAAGCATCAGCTAACGATGGGGCCATCGTGGTGCTTAGTCCGTTTCGTTTTTAGTTTGTATAAAGTTACGGTTTTCTTTTTAGCAAAACAGGTCCGCTTGGGGATAGCGGTTGCTGATAATAGTTATTTAATCAGATCATAAATTAGAACACCGAAACAAATCCAGAATCCGATTCCAAGATAATATAAAATTAATGCAGTTTTTTTATCATTCGGATTGTTACCAGGAATTGAATTAAAGTAGTTGTACCCAGCAAACAACACAATGAAAATTCCACCAATAAATATCAATAATTTGTGGGATAATCCTAATGAATTATTCGGATCTCTATTCCTTAAGTTCAATTTTCTGTCGTTTTGATTTGCTAAACTCCTTGTTCAAATCAAGTTGAATTACATTTTTATTACTCAATTTATAGGATAGAAAAAATTTGTTGTCCGTAATATCAATAAATGAGGTATAAACTGTTCCTCCACTTCTTCCGTTCTCAAGTTCTCTTGCAGGCTGTCCAGCTTGTCCGAACGTATTCCCAACTTTTAAGAGGTTGATTTCCTCCCCGTTATCTTCAAGTTCCGAAATCCTATTTTCAATGCTCTCATACCGATAGCAAGGATAATTACCTGCTTCTGGTTCAGACAAGAGGTAATTGGTCATAATCAATTTGTTATCCTTAATCCAATGAAGTTTTCTTTTGCCATCTACCCATTCTACAACAACCGCATTTCCCGTTTTATCTCCAAACAGCATATGGCTTCTGTTCAACGCTATTTTCTCTCTTTCCAAGAATTCCAATGCCTCGTCAACTGTTGAGCAATTCGCTAAAATTTGGTCTCCCAGGTTATTTTTTGGGTTTCCGTACCCTTTGATTTTCTCTTGTTCCGGTGTAACGGCAGCATCAAAAAAAAGTCCTTTTTCATTAATGCCTCCTTGGGCGAATTTGTCCCATCCGTACCATAATCTTGCAAATTTGTTCTTTGACTTTGGTTCAATTTGAATGTAGGCATCCACGTCCAAAAAGTAATCTTCACTATTAACAGCATATATTTTCCCCGTCGCAGATTCAATATAATAAAGTACCGAACAGGCTGTTGATGTTTCGGGTATCATTAAAATTCCCAAGCACATTAGGAGTACTAATCTAAATCTTTTCATTCCTTATTCGTTTTGTTTCTTCGCAATGACTGCCAACGGTCTCGTATAACCGTCAGTTTGAATTGCAGCTATACATTGTTAGGTACTGGTTTTTATTCTTTAAAGTCATTCAAATTTCACTTCTCAGAGTTTAGGTTTCATTTTTTAAACTGATTTTAGGCCATTTCCAAGCATGCCAAACAATTAACCCAGTAATTATACTTTCTAAAAATGCCAGAAAGACATAAAACAAATACCATTCGTTCGTTGACATAATTCCAATAAATACCATCATTATTGTAAAAATGGTCCCAAATGTTATATTAAGAATTCGGTTTATTTTTGGTTTAAGGAAAATGGAAAGACAGACCATTATAGATGGAATTGCTAAAATAATAGACGCTATGAGCAGTGTAGTTGGGCTATCCATTAGATTGTCCCCTGAAATCATACTATTTACTTTATTAGGTGTGTACAGTTCAAAATAGTCGCCGTATAAATAGCAGAATGTTGCAGAAGCCCACAATGAAGCAAGTTTAATTTTGATGTTTACTTTAGGATTTTCTAACATTTTGGTTTGGTCTTTACATGGTTAAGAGTCTATTCATTTATAAATGACATAAAATCCTTTCAAATGGTTGCCTGAACAATAAAATTAATTCGATTTTTAGCTTGTGTACAATGGTCCCGTCAATCCCTAGCCTTGTCTCCAACGAGCCTAATGGGTAGGCGAGCGGAAGACAAAGGGAGGCTCATTCCGTTTCGTTTTTTAGTTTGTATAAAGTTACGGTTTTTTCAATGACCAGAATATGCGACTTGGGGATAGGCGTTGTTGTGTGTAGTAAATCTTATGATGCATAATTTAATATGAAATGTAACCGCTTGATAGTATTGAATCTTAATTCTTCAATTCTTGTCATTTTATCTTTTTCCTTTGCTGAAGTAATTTCTTTTTTTAATGCTTTTATATAAATATCAATAAGCCTAGTAAAATATGCATCCATATTTCCAATAAATAATTTTCTAATCAAAAGTTCGTCTTCAACATCTAAGCTGTTAAGCACCAATAAATCATCAAATAGCTTCACTCGGTACTCTACTTCCATTGCAGTATTGTGTATTACATGTTCATTTGAGATTAATGTGTTTTTTATTATGTTTTCATTATTTGATAATTGGTATCTATCAAGTCTATATACAAATTCATCAATTAAGTATTTATCACTGGCTTTTTCTATTGTGTAATAGAAACTTCTAATTAGATCATTAATTATTTGGTTTTGTTTAAATAAGATGGTTGTAATTCGATTGATTTTGTATTCTTTTCGAGTTAATTTCAGTTCCTCTCTTTGTAGAAAAAGTTCATTTTGTTGATGCTTTAGTTGTTTTTGCTGGAGTAAAAGTGATATAATAATCCCAAAAAGTGCGAGTCCCGAAAATAATGCATTTATGGCTCCAAACATATCTCCAAAAACACCTCTCTTATCTGCTTCAAAAAATACAGAAATAAGAATAGCAGATACAGCCCAAAGCAAAATAATTAATAGAACTCCAATATATATTTTTTTTCTATTCAAATTTTTTAGGATTTATTACACACAACGGTCTTGGCTATCCCTCTGGCCTTGTCTCCGACGAGCCTACTGGGTAGGCGAGAGGAAGACACAAGGCGGCTGATTCGGCGAGCACCGTTTTGCGGAGCAAAAGCGGGATGCGCAGCAACAGAATCAGCTAGCGGATGGGGCCGCCAAAGTTCGTTCGGTTCCGTCTAGTTTTTATGTTTGTATAAAGTTAAGAATTTTACAATGATCTAAATGCGACGCTTGGGGATAGGCGTTGTTAGGTGTAGTTTTCATTATATCAATTCTCTAGATTTCAACTCTGATTCCCAAAAGTGCATGACAAGTTCGGCTAGTGTATTAATATTAATAGTTTTGCCAAATTCATTATGATGTTTTTCGTTAAGTTCAATTAAAATTGGACTTTCAGAATAATCTTCACCCCAATAACCTTCTTCTACGTATCGATCTTTTTTAATCTCATCAACTGATTGCAAATTGGAATTTCTTAAGTGGAAGTGCTTTGCTCCATTTGCAATATGCTCACAAATTAAAAGAATTGTATTGTTATTTTTAAGTTCAGTTTTTTCAGAGTTGTGTCTTTCACCATCAAAAATCCAGTCTAGCATATTCCAAGCAGTAGTAATAAAATTATACGCTAAGTATATATTTTCATTGTCCCTTTTAAGTTGATCATATTCAAACACCAATTTCCTCCAAAGATCTCCTGGAGTTTTCATTTCAATAAATCCGATATTTTCTTTCATCAGAAAATTACACCTAACGCTCTGGATAAAATACGTTTCAATGTATTTTATCTTTTGTTGGCATTAGTTTTATTTTTTCCAGGTTTTGTAAATTAAGTGAGCAGGTTTCTTATTTTTTGTTGCTAGTTCATTTTCAATCTGCTCGGCTAACCATTGAACCCATTCACCAAAATTTTCATCATTGTTTAATTCCCGAGTCTCAATAAAATAGTTTTTCATTTTATTCCAGAAAAGGATTATTGGGCCTCTCATAAAATCAGCAACTAAATCTAATTTTATCTCTCTTTTGAATACTAGAAGTCCCAAACTTTCAAGTTTTACAAACATTACCATAACATTAGATAATTTGTCTCCCAATTCATCTTCAATTTCCTTCTTTGTCAAATCTCCAGAAAGATTGTAGATAATGTTCAAAGCGTCAATAAATTCTGGTGTTTGCACTGAATTCAACATCTGCAAAGCAGATTCTCTTGACCTTTGTTTTTTAAGTTGAAGTAATTGGACTGCGGCAAAAATTCCTGCGGCTATAATGGCAACAGTATTCAGAATATTTAGAAAAGTACTTAAATCCAATATCATATTTTAATTTATCTGATTGACTTCAAATTAATGCCAACGGTTTTGTGTATGGCTCGTTGCGGGAAATCAGCTATGATTTTCCGC
>CAZBWO010000008.1:0-128439 GCA_964495885.1 uncultured Alteromonas sp.
AGAGCACTTGGTTTACACCCAAGGGGTCAGGGGTTCGAATCCCTTCGCGCCCACATCAATCACAAATCCCGATGCATTGCATCGGGATTTTTTTATTCCACCACGTCAAAGACTGGATTTTGAAAGGCAGTGGGATAAATAAACAGTTTTGCGCAGCGAAGGGATTTATAGTTGCAGGAGCGGTTTTTCGCTATAGGAATGATTTACGAAGTAAAGGAATCCCTGTTTTGGAAGTTAGGTATAAAAAAAAGCAGCTGAAAAATCAGCTGCCCTTTCCGTAGGTGTAAGCATAGTAGAAATTAAGCCTCACAGCTCACGCATTCCTTCTTTTGCCTGAATTTCTGCGCAGCATTCATACTGTGTTGATAATACAAGGATTTGAGCCCTAATTTCCATGCAGTCACGTGAATTTTGTTGATGTCTTTCACGGGCATGTCTGGGTGTACCAATAGGTTTACCGATTGTCCTTGGTCAATATGGTTTTGTCTATTGGCTGCTTGATAGATGATAGCCATTTGGTCAATTTCAGAGTAGGTTTTAAACACCTCTTTTTCTTCTTCCGTTAGGAATTCCAAATGCTGTACAGAACCATCATAATCACGAATACTTCTCCAAGTTTCGGCATCATTCATTCCCTTTTCCTCCAATAGTTTTTCAAGGAAAGGGTTTTTGATCGTGGTTTTAATTTTGGCGATGTCTTTTACATATACATTAGACCAAATAGGTTCGATGCCTTGTGAAACCTGCCCTAAGATGAATGCTGAAGAAGTGGTAGGGGCAATGGCATTGAGGGTGGCATTTCTTCGGCCGTAGCCTTTCAATACTTCGGGTTCTCCAAAGCGGGCAGCGAGTTCTTCGGAAGCTTTATAGGAACGCTCTTTCATTTCCCTGAAAATCTCGCTGTTTA
Source organism: uncultured Alteromonas sp. (assembly GCA_964495885.1). Taxonomy (GTDB): domain Bacteria; phylum Bacteroidota; class Bacteroidia; order Flavobacteriales; family Flavobacteriaceae; genus PALG01. Next base: position 908 of record CAZBWO010000008.1, read on the forward strand.
GGTTATACGCTTCTTGGCTATCAAACGGAAGCATTTTAGATTGCAACAATGAGTGCCATCCTAGCGCTCCAAGTCCTAATGCCCTATTGGTTTTGGCAAAATTATAGGCCCTTTCCATAAAGAGGAAGGTTTGTCTATCATCTCGATCACTGGAGTCCCTGTAGGCTTCAAGTTTATCTATAAATTCTGTGATAATGGCGTCTAGAAAGTACACCATGGTTTCCACAGCATCTGTTTCTTTCCATTTATCATAATGTAATACATTGATAGAAGAAAGCACACATACAAAAGACCAATCATCATTAGAAGGTAGCATGATTTCGGTACAAAGATTACTGGCATAGATGTCATGGCTTTTATCTTTATACACTTCAGGTTTTCCTTCGTTGGCATTGTCACTGAAGAAAATATAGGGGTATCCCATTTCACCTCTTCGCTGCAATACTTTTGCCCATATTTCCCGTTTTTCAACATCCCCGTCAATCATTTCTTGCATCCACTGGCTTCCCACCGTCACTCCGTGTGTAAGTTGCTGAATGGAATTTCCTTCTGTGCCAATATCCAAAAATTCTTTAATGTCTTGGTGATCAATAGGAAGGTATGGTGAAAATCTTCCGCGTCTTACCGATCCTTGACTTACCACATCTACCATTTTATCGAACAACTGCATGATATGTACTGCTCCGGAAGCATACCCATTGTTTTTTACCGGGGCCCCACGATGTCTTATTTTTCCAAAGTAACCAGAAGTTCCCCCTCCAAGCTTTGACATCATTCCTACTTCAGACTGTGTGTAAAGGATATTCCCCATGTCGTCATCAATGTGCGATCCAAAACAACTGATGGGGAGCCCTCTCTTTTTTCCAAAGTTTGACCAAACAGGGGAGGCTAGGGAGTAAAATCCTTCGCCCATATAGTGATAGAACTTATCTGCAAAACCAGGAATCCCTAAAATATCTTCTGCACGATTGGCGATTTCCCTAATACGCTCTTCTGCACTTATGCCTTCAGAGAGATACCCAGAGGCTAAAAAGTGTCTACTGTGGTCTGTGAGCCATTCAAACGATGGTTCATTTGCGGTTTCCGCGGCATTTTTCAGGGTTCCTTTTCTCGCCTTTAAAAGGTCGTTGGTTTTGTTGGTAGTTTCATCTACCTTTTGCTGGAGGTTTGTTGCGTTTTTGGTCATGGTTTAAAATAAGTCGTCGCTGGTTATACTTTGTGTTCTTTTGCTGTAGTTGATGGATCTTTTTACAAAGAAATCCCCGTGTTTGGTACCAATGATTTCATCGTCAAACCATTCGGTTTCTACAAGGACCGCTTCATCTATTTCAAATATTTTTTTAATACCTATAGATTCTAGGGATTTGTTAAAACGGTTCTTGATGAATTCATTGATAACCTTCTTTGGAAGGAAATCCAGTTCCCCTTTTTCGAAAATCCAATCAATAATTTTGCTTTCGGCATCAAATGCCTTTTCGCACATTTCTTTAATAGTGTTGTGGTAATCTTCGTCAAACCATTCTGGGTTTTCTTCCTGAATAATTTTAATGACATCAATACCGAAGTCTCCGTGAATTTGTTCTTCCTTGGAGGTGGCTTCAACGGCATTCGAAATGCCTTTCAACATATTTTTATGTTTGTTGAACGCCATGATGATCAAGAATTGGGAGAAAAGGGATACGTGCTCAATAAAGAGGGCAAATAACAAGATAGATTCTGCGTAATCCTTGTCATTCTCGCTTTTGGCATTTTTTAGCGCGGTCTCTAAGTAATGCACCCGTTTCATGATGACCGGTTTTTTCTTCAGGTTTTTGAACTCTTCATTTAATCCAAGAATTTCCAGAAGGTGGGAATAGGCATCATGGTGGCGTACTTCACTTTCCGCGAAGGTAGACCCCACAGCCCCAATTTCTGGTTTTGGCATTCTTTGGTAGATATCTCCCCAAAAAGTCTTTACGGCCACTTCAATTTGGGAAATAGCCAACATGGTATTTTTGATAGCGCTTCGCTCTAGTTCCGTAAGGCCTGTTTTAAAATCCTGAATGTCACTGGTAAAGTTAAATTCAGAATGGATCCAGTAAGAGTGGCGAATTGCATCCACGTACTCATAAAGGTGAGGGTATTCGTAAGGTTTAAGGTTGATACGTTTTTCAAAGATGTTGGTCTTGCGTTTCAGTGCACGTTCATTCCTGTAAATAATATAGGCTTTGGCTACATCATGAAACTCACTCCCCATGAGTTTGTCCTCTACCATATCCTGTACCTGTTCTACCGTAGGAATATATTCTGGATCTTTCTCTTTTCGGGTTAAAAGCCCTTCATATACTTGCATGGAAATAATCTTGGCATCGTCTTCTGAACCATGTCCAACTGCTTCCATTGCCTTGGCAATTGCATTTGTGATTTTCTCAAGTACAAACGGACTTGTACCATAATCTCTTTTGATAATCTTTGAAATCTCCATACCGTTATAATTCTTTTAAAAAATGACCACTTATGTTATGCGAATGTTATGGGCTAAGAATCTGTGCAAACCCCCGACGAGAGCGGTTCGAACTAAAAATTTGACTGTAAAACAGGTGGTGATCCTTAACTGATTGTAAAGTTTAAACTTTATTTAACACGATTTTAGGAAGTGCCAAATAGGTTTTCAACGATTTTATTAACTATTCTTCTTAGCCCATATTTTATAGGGGATGAGGGCGAAAATTTTTTTTTGGAGAAAAAAATAATTTTTGAAGTATTGGTTTTCTTTGCTGAATGCAATCCTAAATATCAGCCTTTTTTGGCGATTTTATTTTGGGAAATATGTTTTTGTCGGCTGCATTTAAAACGCGCTTCTTTTTCTGAAAAACCACGAAGTTTTTGATGCTTTGTTTTGCGACCCTGCACTCGCTTTCGCCACAATTTGAAACTTGATTTCTTAAGTTCCCTGCGCATCAATTCTATGACTTCCTGTTCGTTTATTTGAAACTGAAATGCAATTGCTTCAAAAGGAGTTCTGTCTTCCCATGCCATCTCGATAATTCGGTTTTTTTCCCTTTCCGTAAACATGTTAATAACCATCTGGATTGTTAATAATATCTGCTGCCCTTTTGAGGTGTGCTTCCAAGGTTTCGGTATTCATTTTTTCCAATACATTCAAGATCATTCCCATACGGTTATTGTCTTTAAAATGTGCTTGTTTTTCGTGAATGAAATTCCAATACAAACTATTGAACGGGCATGCATTCTCACCGGTCTTTTTGGAAACTTTATAAAGGCAATCCTTGCAGTAATTGCTCATTTTGTTAATGTAACTTCCGCTGGAAACATAGGGTTTGGTGGCGATGTTTCCGCCATCTGCCCATTGGCTCATACCGCGCGTGTTGGTGATTTCTACCCATTCAATTGCATCCATATAAATGCCTAAATACCATTTATCTACTTCATCTGGATGGGTTTGGGTAAGCAAGGCATAATTTCCTGTAATCATCAACCGCTGTATATGGTGTGCATATGCTTCTTCCAAACTTTGTTTGATGGCATGGTGGAGGCAATTCATTTTGGTATTGCCCGTCCAGTAAAAATCTGGAAGCTTATTTTGGTTATCTAATTTATTTGACCTTCGAAAGCCGGGCATTTCCTTCCAGTACATTCCGCGCATGTATTCCCTCCATCCAATAACTTGCCTAATAAACCCTTCTACTTGGGAAATGTGAATTTCTTCTGAATGCTCCCGCCAATGGTCAATAACTTTCTCTACGACTTCTTTTGGTGAAAGCATTTTCGTGTTAAGCGCAAAGGAAATCCTGCTGTGGAATAAAAAACGTTCTTGGTCATGCATGGCGTCTTGGTAATCGCCAAAATGAACCAATAGATTCTTGCAAAAGTAATTTAATACCGAAAGGCTATCTTCCCTACTGGTGGGCCAATTGAAGTTGTCTTCATTAATCTCCCCAATGGTTTCAATATTAGCACTCTTGATGAGTTCCACGATTTCCGAAGCATCTTTTCTAAAATCTCTTTCATGAGGAATCTCAGGTTTTCCACTCCACTTTTTTCTATTGCTTTTGTCGTAATTCCATTGGCCGCCTTCGGGATCTTTTTCATTGACCATCATGATATGGTGTTTCTTCCGCATGTAACGGTAGAAATACTCCATAGTACATTGCTTTTTGCCTTCGTAAAATTCAGCTAATTCTGCTCTGGTAGTAAAGAAATGTTCGGTGTCATAGGCTTCGGAAGGAATTTCTAATTCCTTGCAGAATTTTTTCAGTTGTTGATCTAGCCGGTATTCATCCGGTAGTTGGTATTCAAATTTTTCAATGTTTTTTTGCTGAATAATTTTTTTGAGGTTTTCCGTTAAGCGCTGTGTATTTTCAGCATCATCCAATGACCAATATATTGTATTGTGCCCTTTTTCCTTTAGCGTTTCCGAAAAGTTTCTCATACTCATAAAAAAGCCAACAATTTTTTGGATGTGGTGCTGAACATAGTCTGTCTCCTGACGCATTTCGGCCATAAAATAAATAATGTCATCCTGTGCAGTTTTATACCAGGAATGCTTGCTGTTTAGTTGGTCGCCTAAAATAAGTCTAAGGGTCATAGAGGAAGTTTTTCTTGCAGCCAATGTCTCTGAAATGATCCATTACGGTCATAATGCGCTGCTTGTCGTTCAACATTAAAAGTTCTATTACGGGGATCATTCCCTACTCCTGCAACATACATCCAGTTTCCATAATTGCTATGAACATCGTAGTCTATGAGCATGGATTCAAAATATGCGGCACCCAATCGCCAATCCATTTCCATGGTTTTGGCAAAATAGGATGCTACATTTTGTCTTCCTCTGTTGCTCATCCATCCGGTGTGTTTAATTTCCAACATATTGGCATTTACAAATGAGGATTTTGTTTCTCCATTAATCCATTGTTGTAGAAGTTCTGAATTTTGTTTCCACTCATATTCTTTTTTCAAAATGCCTCCAATTTTGAAAATATCATTTTGATGTTTTAGTGAGATATATTTAAAGAAATCCCTCCAGATAAGCTCAAAAATTAACCAGTAAGTAGATTCGTTTTTTTCTATTTCTTGTTCGTAAGCCTTTACTTCATGATAGACTTGCCTAGCAGAGATACATCCGCAAGAAAGCCAAGCGGAAAGTTTTGAACTATAATCTGTTCCTATGAGTCCGTTTCTTGTTTTTTTGTACTGTGACAACTTCTGGGAGTCCCAGAAGTAATTCTGAAGTCTTTTATGAGCTGCAGTAGCTCCTCCTTGAAATGGAAATGCAGTACGTGAATCTGTATTGAAATTTTCGAAACCCAAGTCTTTAAGAGTGGGGAGGTTGGTTTTTGGTAGGGTTTTAAGTACATGGTTGTCTTCTTTCACGAAAACCAAAGGTCTAACATTCACTTTCTTTTCAATTTTTTTTCTGAAAGCAGTAAACACGTTTGGAAGATTGTCAATTGAAAAGGGGACCTCTTTAGGATGGAATAAAAATTGGTCATAGTAAGAACTCCATTTTACATTTTTAGGAGAGACATTTTGTACTTTTTCTAATAAGCTGTGTTCTTCCCGGGTCCATTCATTTTGTAGAAATACTTCTTGAACATTCAAATCCTGTAGTAAACCTGGAATTATATTTTGTGGGGATTCATGGTAGACCAATAATGGAATATTTAGCTTGGCTAACAAATCTTTTAAATTCTTGATGGATTCTATGAGAAACCTCGCTCTATACTTTCCAATTTTCGGAAACCCATGCATAGTGGATGTATAAATTGATAGGTCAAAAAAATAAACCCCCACCACTTGAGTGTATTTCTGGGTTGCTTCAGCCAATGAAGTATTGTCTTGCACTCTTAGATTATTCTGAAACCAGACCAGTGCAGTTGTCTTATTTATTTCTTCGGCATTTTTCACTACAATAGCGTACGTTTTCCCAATTCTTTTCCCATTTCTTGCGCCAAGCAAATGGTCTTTTGCAAACAGGGCATATTTTGGTTGGTAAATTGGAGTGGTTCATTTGTTTAATAAAATTATAAAAATAATAAACAAAAATTCTTAACAAATATGTAAAACTTCATTTGTATCTGAATAAAAATCATTTAATTTTGAAAATGTTATTGGGTCATTAACTCAGTTGGTTCAGAGTGTCACCTTGACAGGGTGGAAGTCACTGGTTCGAATCCAGTATGACCCACATCAGACATCATCCCATCGGCAATGGCTGATGGGGTTTTTTTGTTGGATGAAAGCCTACTCTTTATTTGTAGGAGCGAATTTTTCTGGATAAAAAAATCATTTTTTCTTAATCCTATAAATAAAAAAAAGCCACAGTAATGTGGCTTTATAATTTTCTGAATGGGAATGCATTAATCTACTGCATCTTCAATTCCTTCTCCTACTTCTTCTACACCATCTTCAATTTTTTCGGAAGGCGATTTTTCTCTACAGCTAGAGAATGTTGCGGCTGTCATTAATACAAATAATCCTGCTAAAATTAGCTTTTTCATCGTTATTGGTTTTTAGTTAATATTTAATTTATTTGGAAGTAAGGACACCTCTAAAGAGTGAAAGTACAAATAGTACTAGAAAAACAAAAAACAAAATTTTTGCTATTCCAGCTGCACCAGCAGCTACTCCTGAGAATCCAAAAAATCCTGCAATGATTGCAATAATAATAAAGGCAATTGTCCAGCGTAACATAATATATAGTTTTTGTGGTTAGATAAGTTGGGATGATCCCAACAACTATTATAAAGTACATTCGAAAATGAAGAAATGCCTGCTCTTTAACTAAGTTTAACCGCTTTGGAATTCTCTTAAACATAATTTAACAGAAATTCCAGTGGCTATTGTTAAGATATTTTACATGTTATTTTGTTGAATTTCAGCTGTCGAAAAATTGTAAAATACGTTCCAGTGCCATTCCCCTTGAACCTTTAATTAAGAAAAAACCTTTTTCGGGAAGCGGGTTTTTGGAAATTGCTTCTGTAAACTTTTCGAAACTTGGAAAGCTTACTATGGAAGGATGATTGTGTATTGTTTTATGGAAATGTTCTCCTACAAGAAAGGCCTTGTATATATTTTCGTCTTTTAAAGAGTCTGTAATATTTTGGTGTTCTTTTTCAGTAGCATTTCCCAGTTCAAACATATCTCCCAGAATAAGAATCTTGGGAGTTTCTTTTGCTTTTAAAAAACTATCCAGCGCAGCTTTCATGCTTGTTGGGTTTGCATTGTAAGCATCCAAAATGATTTTCCTTTCTCCCTTTGTGATGATTTGAGAACGGTTCATTTGGGGAATATAATGCTCTAGTGCTTTCTTGATGGCTTCTTTTGGCACATTAAAATAATTACCAATGGCAACGGCAGCTGCAATATTTGAAAAATTATAGATTCCTGTTAGGTGTGTTTGAATTAAGGTGTCCCGAAATGAGATAGATAAGGCATTTTCCGTGTTTTCAAGAGATACGCTAGACTCTTGATTTGGCAAATTGAAAACAATTCTTTGTAAGTCTTTGGTAAGTTCCATTTGTTTTGGGTCTGCACCATTCACAAACACCTTGCCTGCACTATCTGACAGGAATTTGTAGAGTTCACTTTTTCCTTGAATAACACCTTCAATGCTTCCGAAACCCTCTAAGTGCGCTTTCCCGAAGTTGGTTATATATCCGTAATTAGGTTGTGCAATATTTGCTAATAATTGTATTTCCCCTAAATGATTTGCACCCATTTCCACGATGCCTATTTCAGTATCTTCATTCATGGAAAGCAGGGTTAATGGTACGCCTATATGGTTGTTTAGATTTCCTTGGGTTGCCGTACAATTAAATTTTTCTGAAAGCACCGCATGAATCAATTCTTTGGTAGTAGTTTTTCCATTGCTGCCGGTAAGGGCCAAAATGGGTAAGCTAAGGTATTTCCTATGGTAAGTGGCTAGCTCTTGGAGGGTAGATAATACATCTTTACAAAGAATGGTTTTTTGGGAAGTGTTAGCAGATTCATCATCAACAATAGCATATAAAGCTCCCTTTTGTATTGCATCTTCTGCATAGAGGTTCCCGTTGAAATTTTCACCCTTAAGGGCGAAAAAGAGACAGTTCTTAAAAATTTTTCTGGAATCGGTACAAACTCCTGTGCTTTCTAAGAACTTTTGATGTATAGAGGCAATATTCACTCAATAACTATTAAGGATACAATAGAATAAAGGTATAAAAAAACCCTCCTTTTTGGAGGGTTTTAAAATGTTTTCATTAATTATTTATGCCTTGGGCGTTTTCCTTTTTGGGATTTAGAACCAACTCGAGACATAGCGCATCTGAAACCAATATAGTCTGTAGCCATATCTTGAGGGAAATAGCGTCTTTGGGCTGGATCTAACCAGTAATCGCGATCTCTCCAAGAACCACCCTTGTATACGCGTACTTCATTACTAATGAGGGTTGTTCTCTTAGTGGATTTATCATATTCACGAGTCAAGTCACCAGATCCAGTGCTGTCTTGAGTAGCATATACTTGATGTCTTGGGGAATTATACATTCTTTTTGAATCATTCCCACCGTCAATTTCATTTCCAAATGACTGATAATATCTCGTTGATTTCTTATCGCCATCACGGAAATCACGGTTATCACTGTCGGAAAAGTTTGTTCTGAGATAAGTTTCATTTTCATCTACAGGAACTTCAAGAATCTCACCAGGCAAGTCTCTGGCAACAACTCTACCATTACTTAAAGTATCGAAAAGAATGGAGTCTGCGGTGATTATCTTAACCGTTCCGTCTTCTTGAATAGCGTTTTTGGTATATACATTTCCACGGTAGTAGTTGAAATCATTGTATTCATCATCTACAATGGGCCTATATACATCTGCTACCCATTCAGCAACATTTCCAGCCATATCATACAAACCAAAATCATTGGGCTCATAAGATTTAATTTCGGCAGTAATATCGGCACCATCATCACTCCAGCCAGCAATTCCACCATAATCCCCATCGCCTTGCTTGAAGTTTGCCAATTGATCACCACGGCTTCTTCTCTTGGAAGATCTTGTGTATTGACCATCCCAAGGATATTTTTTTCTACCTCTGTAAACGTTGTAATTACGTAGTCCGACTAAACCAAGAGCAGCATATTCCCATTCTGCTTCAGTTGGAAGACGATAGGAAGGAAGTAAAATCCCATCCTTACGTTGTACATAAAGATTGGTACTGTCCTTACTCTTCTTTGCTAATGATTGAGAATACTTTCCTCCTCGTGTAATGGAGTCGTTTCCACCATAAGTTTGAGTTGGAGCATTTAAATATGTTTCCGTATTGAAGGCTTGACCTGGTTCTACATCATATCTAGCACCTCTTGTAGTAATTCCATTTTCCTCTAAGACAGATTCGTTTACCCGGTCTGTTCTCCAATCACTAAACTCTACTGCTTGCACCCAGCTTACTCCTACTACGGGATAATTTGCATATGCAGGGTGACGAAGATAGTTGTTGGTCATTACTTCATTGTATCCTAAACGGTTTCTCCATACCAATGTATCTGGTACAGCGCCGTTGTAGATATTTCGATAGTTTTCATCGGAAGGGGGGAATACCCGCTTGATCCAATCCAAATACTCTAGGTACATTAAATTGGTAACTTCCGTCTCATCCATGTAAAAGGACTGTACGTGCTGTTGATTTGGGGAGTTATTCCAATCATGCATAGGGTCATCTTGAACCCTACCCATGGTAAACGTTCCTCCTTCAATAAACACGAGACCTGGGCCAGTTTCTTGTTCTTTAGCTTTGGGGTTGTACTGAAATCCACCTTCTTTGGCGTTTAGTTTCCAGCCAGTAGCCCTAGAACTATTTTTATAGTCCCTAGACTTGCTGCAACTAACAAAAATAGCTGTAAAGGCTACCAATACAAATAGCTTCAGTAATAGGTTATTCTTGACGTTCATAGTTTCAATTAATGAAAAAATTGGGTTCGCAATATACTAATTAACGGTTAAAGCACAATAATATTTTATTTTTTTGCACTGTAAAGCGTGTTCTGCTCTAACGACCTAACCCATAACGTATTTGTTTTTTAAATATTATTCAATCTGCTATATTTGAAAAAAAGAACGCAAAAACCGCATACTAAGTGTGTTTTTAAGGCGTTAATGCTATGATGAAAAACATTATTTATTTTCTATTCATTGTAATGGGCACTTCCTTGATGGCTCAAACTCAGTCCCGTTTCATTGAAGTTCCTTGGAAAACCAATAACTCACTAAATAACAGTACTCCTACTTTTGGGAAAAAAGCTGAAAGTTCAAATACATTGGCATCTTTAGGGTTGCAAATTTCGGAAACTTCTAACCTTTTTCAGGTAAGTTGGAAGGATCAAGGCTATGCAGAACCTACCTCTCTTCAGATTACCAATGTAAAGTGGGCTTCGGCAAATGAGAATGAGCTTAAAGAGGTAGATAAAAAACTAATTAAAAATTCCATTGATGGGAGAATAAGTACTTCCCGGGGCAAGTATGCCATCAGAACCACCCTTAGCATTGCTCCTATAGTATATAGGAATGGGCAATACCAAAAAGTGGTTTCCTTTCAGATTGCATATAATTATGGTAGAGCACCTTCCGGAAGTCGTATGCCCATTATCAATTCTGTGTTGGCAACTGGTGATTGGTATCGTTTCAAAATAGAAAAGACGGGAGTGTACCGATTGGATTATGCATTCCTTCAAAATTTGGGGATGGATGTTGAAAATTTGGATCCAAGAAATCTTAAAATCTTCGGGATGGGCGGAAAGCCCCTACGACTGAAAAACCAAGACAATACTATTTTCGATCTTCCTGAGAATTCAATCAAGGTCATTGGTGAGGCAGATGGGAATTTTAATGAAGGTGATTTTGTTCTTTTTTATGGTGTTGGTGTTGAAGGTTATGATGAAGAAAGTGATACCCATTTGAATCCTTTTAGTGATGAAACCTATTATTTTGTTACAGCAAGTGGTGGTCCAGGATTGAGAATTGAGCCTATGGTTGAGCCAACTGCTCCTGCCAATATAAATTTTGATGAGTTCAATACCAATCAGTTTATTGAGGAAGACCTTTTCAGCCCTGCAAAAGTGGGAAGACAGTGGTTTGGAAGTCAGTTTGATATTGAATCACAACAAAGCTTCGAATTTGAAATCCCCAATATTGTACCTGGAACTGAAGTAAGTGTTAAGGTGCGGGCTGCGGCTGCTTCAGAAACTTCCACGAGCATGGCCATAAGTATTAATGGTACTGCTATTGATCCATTGATTTTTGGGAGCATTAATGATCCTACTTTGTTAAGTGTTAGGGAGACGACCAATACTTTTACCGCAAGTGGGGAGACCATTTCAGTAGATTTAAATTATAACAATTCAGGAAATCCTGCGAGTGATTCGTATTTAGATTACATTTCAATCAATGCCATTCGAAGTTTAACAGGAACCGGTGAACAGTTATCATTTTTAAATGAGGCTTCAGCAGAGCCACTGGGAGTGGCAGAATATCAAATTGGCAATGCCTCTCAGTTTTCGGAAGTTTGGGACGTTACACGATTTAACGAAATAACTGCAAAAGTGAATGAGGGGAGTGCGGGTACCTTTGCTTTTAAAGCCAATACTGGAATGTTGAGAAAGTATGTAGCGGTTCATCCTGGGGATTATTATACACCTATTGATGATGGGGATGCTTTTGTATCCAATCAGGATTTAAAGGGAACGATACTTAGGGACGCTTCCGGGAATTTTGCTGATGTAGATTACCTAATTGTTACAGCACCGTTCCTTATTCAGCCTGCCCTAAGATTGGCTCAGCATCGCAGTCAGGTTTCTGGGATGAACGTAAAGGTTGTGACACTTGACAAGATTTACAATGAATTTAGTTCTGGAATACAGGATGTGGGGGCTATTCGAAATTTTGTACGCTACATCTACGAAAATGCATCTTCCCCAGACAAGCGAATAAAGTATGTGTGTCTTTTTGGAGATACTTCTGTGGATTATAAAAACAGATTAGCAAATAACAATAATATTGTGCCAACCTATCATACGGTTTCCAGTGTAAGTACTTTTAGTTCTTTTATGACGGACGATTATTATGTGTGTATGGATCCCTTTGAAGGGGATATGGATAGCGCAACATTTTCAAATTTTTTGGATATCTCTGTAGGTAGAATTCTGGCAGATAACGTATCCCTTGCAAATGCCATGGTAGATAAAATCATGGAATATGATGAAAGGCCTTCCTATGGGAACTGGAGAAATAATTTTGTACTTATTTCAGATGATGTGGATCAGGAGTGGGAGTACCAACGGTTGGAGGTGACCCTAGATTCTATTGGCGATCGGGTTACTGCAGAAAAACCATACATTAATGTAAAGAAGATTCATAGCGATGCTTTTCAACAGGAAACTTCTGCAGGGGGAAATAGATACCCTGATGTGAATGAAGCAATTATTCAGTCTATTGAGGTAGGTTCTTTAGTGGTGAATTATTTTGGTCACGGAGGAGAGGATGGTATGGCAAGTGAATTTATCTATACCAAGGATATTGCGCAGAGTTTAGAGAATGAAAACAGATACACCCTTTTGGTGACGGTTACCTGTGAGTTGACGAAGTTTGATAATCCCCTTAGGATAACCGCAGGAGAACTTACTTTCTGGAATCGAACTGGCGGTGCAGTTTCCCTTATCACCACGACTCGATCTATTGGAGTGGAGTTGGGTGTTGATTTTAATCAGATTCTAGCAGAGTATTTATTTGGTTTTGGGCAGGATATTCCCGTACCTCCTTCGGAAGCATTACTCTTAGCCAAAAACGATATCAACAATAACAATAAAAGGGTTATCTTTTATATAGGCGATCCTGCGATGCCCTTAGCTTTTCCGAAGCAAAGTGTGCGTATTACCCATTTAAACGATCAGCCTATTGGGCAGGCAACAGATACTTTAAAAGCATTGAGTAAAGTGCGTTTTAGAGGTGAGGTGTTAAGTCCCTCTGGAAGCTTGTTGAGTAATTACAATGGAGTAGTAGAAGCAAAGATATTTGACAAAGATGTACAGCGCCAAACGTTGGGAAATGATGGTATCCGGAATAGTGCTGGGGAACTTCTAATATTAAATTTTAAAACCTTGGGTGAGATTTTATTCAACGGTCAAGCAAGTGTCAACAACGGGGTTTTTGAATTTGAATTTGTCGTACCTAGGGACATTCAAATACCTTTGGGTAATGGCAAGGTAAGTTTGTATTCAAGTAAGGATTCTGCGTTGGAAGATCAAACGGGATTTAATCTTGATATATTGGTGGGGGGAATTAACGAGAACGCTCCAGAGGATACGCAGGGTCCCTTGATCAATTTGTTTATGAACGACGAGTCTTTTGTATCTGGGGGTATTACCAATGATTCTCCATTTTTGATTGCTAAATTGGAAGACGAAAATGGTATCAATACCGCTAGCGGAATAGGTCATGATATTGTGGCAATTTTAGATGGTGATGAAGCAAATCCCTTTGTATTAAATGAGTACTATCAAGCAGCGGTTGATGATTATACCAAAGGTGAGGTGGTATATAAATTGAGAGATTTGGAGGAAGGCCCTCACACACTTACCCTCAAGGCATGGGATGTCTACAATAATTCCTCTACCATGGATCTTCAATTTATTGTTGCAGGTGATGATCAACTGGAAATCACCCGTGTGTTGAATTATCCCAATCCCTTTGTGAATTACACAGAGTTTTGGTTCAATCATAACCGTCCGTTTGAGCCGCTGGAAGTTCAGGTGCAGGTATTTACCGTTACGGGAAAAGTAGTTTGGACGCAAAACCAAATTATTAATACAGATGGATTTCTTTCAAGGGAAATCGTATGGAACGGGAAGGATGATTTTGGTGATGCCATAGGGAAAGGTGTCTACGTGTATAAACTAACCGTGAAATCTTCACTAACAGGCCAACAGGTCGAAAAATTCGAGAAACTGGTAATCTTATAAAAAATTAAAAAAGTATATTTGTCAAAATTTTATACCTCATGAAGAAGCTTATTGTTGTATTATTTTTATTTCCATTGATGGCGAAAGCCCAAACCACAGTTGTGATCCCAAGTAGTAATGATTCAAGGGTAATTACAACAGGGGTGCCCTTTTTGTTGATTGCTGCTGATGCACGTAGTGCTGGTATGGCAGATATTGGGGTAGCCACATCTTCTGATGCATTTTCCCAACAATGGAACCCTTCAAAATATGCCTTTGCTGTGTCAAAACAAGGGGTAGGTCTAACCTATACACCTTACCTTAGTAATCTGGTTAATGATATATTTTTAGGAAATTTAACCTATTATAACAGAATTAATGAACGAAGTGCGGTAGGAGCTAGCCTTCGCTATTTCAGTCTAGGTGAAATTGAATCTGTTACAGATGAATCCCAGATAGATAACCCACTTATTTTATCACCAAACGAATTCACGTTCGATGTATCCTATGCCTTACGTTTAAGTGATCGTTTCTCAATGGCTGTTAGTGGACGTTATCTTCGTTCAGATTTGAAATTGCAGGTTTCGCAAGAAGACGCTTCTGCAGCAAGTACATTTGCAGTAGATGTTTCCGGTTATTATCAAAGTGAAGAAATTGCCATGAATGATTTCAATGGTCGATGGAGAGCAGGTTTCAATATTTCCAATCTTGGGCCTAAATTGAAGTATGACGAAACTGGACAAGAAAACTTTATTCCTACTAACTTAGGTCTTGGTGGAGGTTTTGATTTTATCCTTGATGAGTATAATAAGGTAGGTGTAAATGTAGAATTGAATAAATTATTAGTGCCAACTCCTCCAAGGAGAGGTACCGAAGTAACCTTTAATGATACCAACAACAATGGAACATATGAAGCAGATGAAGACGAATTGATTTCAGAAACAAGTGGTGTGATTGTAGAAGGTAAAGATAACGACGTAAGTTTTATCTCTGGTGTATTCCAGTCTTTTGGTGATGCTCCAGACGGATTTAGCGAAGAACTAAAGGAATTTACTTGGGCACTGGGTGCGGAATATTGGTATCAAGATGTATTTGCACTTCGTACAGGATACTTTAACGAAAGTGAAGAAAAAGGGTCTAGAAAGTTTTTGTCCTTAGGGGCTGGGTTCCGTTATACGGCAATCAATATTGATATCTCATACCTTTTCTCTACTTCCAGGGTGCGAAGCCCTTTGGAAGGAACACTTCGTTTTGGCCTCACCTTCAATTTTGGGGATGAGTACGACGAATGGTAGGATGGCAAAAAAGATTATCCTAGAAACCCAATTGGAAGTTTTTGAGACTCTTTCAGCACTTCCAGAAGCGATTCAAAATTTAATGAATAAGGCGCAGCAAGCACGTAAAAATGCTTATGCGCCTTATTCACATTTTGGGGTTGGTGCCGCTATCATTTTGGAAAATAATAAGATTGTCACTGGAAATAATCAAGAAAATGCCGCATTTCCCTCAGGACTTTGCGCAGAAAGGGTTGCTGCCTTTGCTGCAGGGGCTCAATTTCCAAACCTATCATGGAAGGCCATTGCCATTTCGGCAGGTGCGATAAATAAAGACAACACCCAGCCTATCCCCCCTTGTGGAGCCTGTAGGCAATCTTTAGCAGAATATGAAGTAAAGCAGCATGTTCCTATTGAAGTTTACTTTATGGGAACTTCGGGGAATGTGGTGAAAGCACCATCTGTTCAATCACTGTTGCCCTTGCTTTTTGATCAATCCTACCTTCAATAGAGTGATTTTTTTAATCTCGACAACGTTTTCGCCTTTTTTTTGAGACATTCGGGTTTTATAGAAGTTTCAAATACCGTATTTTTGTTTTTCCAACTAAAATTCTGACGTAATATCAGTACACAGATGAAAAAAATTACAAAAGCAACTTACCTCCAGTGGTATGAAGATATGCTCTTCTGGCGTAAATTCGAAGATAAGCTGGCGCAGGTATATATCAAACAGAAAGTAAGAGGGTTCTTGCACCTTTATAATGGCCAGGAAGCTGTTTTGGCAGGTGCCTTGCATGCGATGGATTTAGAAAAAGATCGTATGATTACCGCTTACCGGAATCACGTACAACCCATTGGTATGGGAGTAGATCCTAAAAAGGTAATGGCCGAGCTCTACGGAAAAGGAACAGGGACTTCCCAAGGATTGGGAGGTTCTATGCACATCTTTTCTAAAGAACATCGTTTCTATGGAGGCCACGGAATCGTGGGCGGACAAATTCCTTTGGGAGCCGGAATTGCCTTTGGTGATAAATACCATGATAGGGATAGCGTAACGCTAACCTTCATGGGAGATGGGGCCACAAGACAAGGTAGTTTGCATGAAACCTTTAACTTGGCTATGCTTTGGAATTTGCCAGTTGTTTTTTGTGTGGAAAATAACGGATATGCTATGGGTACTTCTGTAGCAAGAACCGCGAATCATACAGATATTTACAAACTAGGACTGGGCTATGAAATGCCTTGCCGACCTGTGGACGGAATGAAACCTGAAGTGGTTGCCAAAGAATTGGATGAAGCTATTAGCAGGGCAAGAAGCGGTGGAGGACCTACCTTTTTAGAAATTAGAACCTACCGTTACAGAGGGCATTCCATGAGTGATGCACAGCACTACCGAACTAAAGAAGAAGTAGCTCAGATGCAAGAACAAGATCCTATTTCCTATGTTTTGCACCACATTTACGAAAAGAAATGGGCCACTGAAAAGGAAATTGAAAAAATTGATGAACGGGTAAAAGATAAGGTGAAGGAGTGCGAAGAATTTGCTGAAAATTCAGATTGGCCTGCTAAGAATGTCATGTATGACGTTGTGTACGAACAAGAAGATTATCCATTTTTACCTCATAAACTATAAGAAGCTATGGCAGAAGTAATTACCATGCCCAGATTAAGTGATACCATGGAAGAAGGAACTGTTGCTTCATGGCTCAAAAAAGTGGGTGACAAAGTGGAAGAAGGTGATATCCTTGCGGAAATAGAAACAGACAAAGCCACGATGGAGTTTGAGTCTTTTTATGAAGGAACCTTATTGCATATTGGCATCAAAGAAGGGGAAACTGCTGAAGTAGACGCCCTTTTAGCTATTATTGGAGAAGAAGGTGAGGATATATCAAGTTTGTTGAACGGAAAAGCTTCGGAAAAGAAATCAGATAACACTTCTGCTGAAAAAACAGAAGAAGCTTCCGAAGCAACCAATCAAGAAGAGACAGCTACTGGTGATGAACAATCCCTGCCAGAGAGTGTGGAAATAATTACCATGCCTAGATTGAGTGATACCATGGAAGAAGGAACCGTGGCAAGTTGGCTTAAGAAAGAAGGAGATATAGTAGAAGAAGGGGATATCCTTGCGGAAATTGAGACAGATAAGGCTACAATGGAGTTTGAGTCTTTTTATAGCGGAACCCTACTTAAAATTGGTATCCAAGAAGGAGAATCGGCAAAAGTAGATGCCTTACTTGCCATTATAGGTCCAAAAGGTACAGATGTATCTAAAATTTCAGTAGCATCTGCTAAAAAGAAACAAGCTGTACCAAAAGAAGAAACCTCTAAAAAAGAAGAAAAAACTGCGACTTCCACCGTAAAACAAGCCACTTCAGAAAGTACAAAGAAGCCTGCAACAGTTTCATCTTCCAACGGACGGATTTTTGCTTCTCCACTTGCCAAGAAATTGGCAGAAGAAAAAGGAATCAATCTTGCCCAAGTACAAGGAAGTGGAGATCAAGGAAGAATTGTAAAGCGAGATATTGAAAACTATCAGCCTGCCGTTGGTACGCAAGCTTATGTTCCTGTTGGACAGGAGATTTTTGAGGAGGTAAGTAATTCGCAAATGCGAAAAACCATTGCTAAGCGTTTGGGTGAGTCTAAATTTACAGCTCCTCATTACTATCTCACCATTGAGTTGGATATGGATCATGCAATTGCTGCTAGAACAGCTATTAATAGTGATCCAGAGGTAAAAATATCCTTTAATGATATGATTGTAAAAGCCTGTGCTATGGCGCTTCGAAAGCACCCGCAGGTGAATAGCCAATGGGAAGGAAATGTAACTAAAATTGCAAAGCATATTCATGTTGGAGTTGCAGTTGCAGTGGAAGATGGGTTGGTGGTTCCCGTATTGAAATTTACAGATCAAATGTCCTTCAGCCAGATTGGTGCTGCTGTAAAGGATTTGGCTGGAAAAGCCCGAAATAAAAAGCTAACCCCAGACGAAATGCAAGGAAGTACCTTCACGGTATCTAATTTGGGGATGTTTGGTATCAAGGAGTTTACCTCTATTATCAATCAGCCCAATTCTGCAATCCTTTCTGTGGGTGCAATAATTCAAAAACCTGTGGTGAAGAATGGTGCCATTGCTATTGGAAACACCATGACCGTTACCTTGGCTTGTGATCACAGGACAGTGGATGGAGCAACAGGGGCGCAATTCCTACAAACCCTTAGAAATTATATTGAAAACCCCGTGACCATGTTTGCGTAAACGGGCCTTTATAAACTACTTTTGAATCCCGTTATCTTTTTAAGGTAACGGGATTTGTGTATCTTTAAATCATGGTAAAAAATATTGTCATAACAGGAACAAGCAGGGGAATAGGTTATGAATTGGTTCCTTTATTCACAGATGCTGGACATAACGTATTGGCGCTTTCAAGAAATGAAGTCCCAATTTCAGGATTGGATATTTCAAATTGCCATTGTATGCCTTGTGATATTACTCATTCTAGCGACTTGAAAAAGGTTTCAGAATTCCTAAAGAACCATTGGAATAGGGTGGATGTATTGATTAATAATTCTGGGAATCTCGTTCAGAAGCCTTTTCAGAAATTAAAAAAGGAAGACTTTCTGGAAGCTTATGATGTGAATGTGTTTGGGGCAGCAGCCATGACACAAACAGTGTTGCCCTACATGCCGAAAGATGGTCATGTCGTAAATATTAGTAGTATGGGTGGGGTGCAAGGAAGTATAAAATTTCCAGGTTTGGCCGCATACAGCAGTAGTAAAGGGGCGTTAATTACTTTAACAGAGGTGCTGGCTGAAGAATACAAAGAAAGTGGCCCTTCATTTAATGTGTTGGCGCTAGGAGCAGTTCAAACTGAAATGTTAGCCGAAGCGTTCCCTGGATATCAAGCACCGGTTACGGCAGAAGAGATGGCGCAATACATTATGGATTTTGCGTTGCATGGAAATCGCTATTACAATGGAAAGGTACTACAGGTATCTAGTTCAACTCCCTAGTGTATGACTGAAGTACTTTCCAAATACCTTCCACAAGCAGCGGTAATACCCACTTTTGAGCTCATTAAAAATCATGAAGTACACCTTAAAATTGTCAAGGAACGGGTCACCCGTCACGGGGATTACAGAAAACTCCCAGATGGACGCCACCAAGTAACGGTGAATGCCAGCCTTAATAAATATCGTTTTTTAATGACGTTGGTGCATGAAATTGCACATTTGGCAGCGTTTAGGAAATATGGATATCAAATTAAACCCCATGGAAAGGAATGGAAACGAACATTTCAACAGTTGATGCTTCCGTACATTCGTCCGGAGATATTTCCCAATTCATTACTTCCTTTATTGGCCATTCATTTTAAAAATCCGCGGGCTACGAGTGATACAGATACCAAACTTTCTTTGGCATTAAAGCAGTTTGATCCTGAAAACGATAAAAACTATATCTTTGAAATTCCCATGGGAGGAACTTTTCGTTTGTACAATGGAAAGATTTTCCGAAGGGGTCAACAACGTGTGAAACGATTTGAATGTGTGGAAGTGGCCACAGGCAGACTTTATTTGTTTAACCCAAATGCGGAAGTGGAATACCTAAAATAATGGAGAAAAAAAATCTATATGCAGTCATTATGGCCGGAGGGATTGGCTCCCGTTTTTGGCCTGTGAGTACGACCCAATTTCCTAAGCAATTTCACGATATGCTAGGGACCGGACAAAGCTTGCTTCAAAAGACTTTTAGTAGGATTTCGCAAATAGTACCTTCGCAGCAGATTCAGATTCTTACCAATGATCGTTATAAATCATTGTGTTTAGCACAACTTCCAATCCTTAAAGAGGAGCAATTGGTATTGGAACCCACTATGCGGAACACGGCACCTTGCATATTGCTTTCCGCTTTAAAAATACAAAAGGAAAATCCAGACGCTTTGATGTTGGTCGCACCCAGTGATCATTGGATTGAAGATGAGAATGCCTTCAAAAATGATGTGGAAACTTGTTTTGAAGCCTGTGCTTCAGAAGATATTTTAATGACTTTGGGTATCAAGCCCACCTTTCCAAACACGGGCTATGGATACATTGAAGCAGCAAAAGAAGGAGCTACGGCTATTAAATCGGTAAAACAGTTTAGGGAAAAGCCAGATTATGAAACGGCAAAACAATTTGTCGCTGCTGGAAACTTCCTTTGGAATGCAGGAATATTTATTTGGAGTGTAAAAAGTATTGTGAGTGCATTTCAGGAATTTTTGCCCTCAATGTATGCCTTGTTTCAACAAGGTATGGGACAATACAACACTGCATCTGAGGCTTCTTTTGTGGAAAGGGAATATCCCAATGCCGAAAATATCTCTATTGATTATGGCGTTATGGAGAAGGCAAAAAACGTATTTGTAAAGGAAGCTAGTTTTGATTGGAATGATTTGGGAACTTGGGGGGCACTACACGAAAAATTAGATAAAGATGCTGCTGAAAATGCCGTAGTGAGAGCCATTCCCCACTTCAAGGATGCGCAAAACAACATGGTGTATGCCTCAACGGAAAAGTTGGTGGTGTTAGATGGTATTTCAGATTATATTATTGTAGATAAAGAAAATGTATTGATGATTTTTCCAAAGGAAAAGGAGCAACATATTAAACAGCTATTTTCTGAAATTTCAAATACATTTGGTGAAAAATATACCTAAATGGAAAACAGCAATTTACAGGACAAGGAACTGGATCAAAGCAAGAAAACCATCCAAAAGGATGCACAAGGGCTTTGGGCTAGTTTAAAAAAATTCATGCTGGATTTATTAGACTTCCGTAGTGATACCGATAGGGATACCACTATGGATGCCATCATCAAAGACATTCCATTTAAGGGAGCGACCGCATGGATTTTAATATGCTCTATTTTTGTGGCATCCATTGGATTAAATGCCAACTCTACCGCAGTGGTGATTGGAGCGATGCTTATCTCCCCACTAATGGGTCCCATTTTGGGAATAGGGTTGTCTATTGCTATCAATGATATTGATACCCTAAAAAAATCATTAATCAATTTTGGGGTCATGGTTTTTTTGAGTGTACTTACGGCCTTTTTATTCTTTTGGTTGTTTCCTTTACGGGAAGAATCTTCAGAATTATTGGCGCGTACCCAGCCAGATATTAGGGATGTGCTCATTGCCTTTTTTGGAGGTTTGGCACTCATCATTGCCCGTACAAAAAAAGGAACGATTGCCAGTGTGATTTTCGGGGTAGCTATTGCTACTGCGTTAATGCCTCCTTTGTGTACAGTTGGTTATGGCCTTGCGGAAGCCTTAATTGGAAACCCCAAAGGATTTGCCTTTGCGGGTGGTGCCATGTACCTCTTTTTAATCAATACCATCTTCATTGCCCTAGCAACATTCTTGGTATTGAAATTACTTCGGTTTCCTATGCGGAAATATGCCAACTCAATACGTAGAAAGAGAATTGCGCGATTTGCTTCTGTGGTTGCATTGTTGGTAATGATTCCTGCCGGATATACCTTTTATAGGGTTTTAAAGGAAAGTGCTTTTAAAAATGATGCCCAGCGCTTTATTGAAACAGAATTAAATGCACTCCCAAATTCTTCTTACATAAAAAAATATGCAACCTATCATTATGATGCAAAGCAAGGATCTACCATTGAGCTTACTTCTTTCGGGGGGCAGCAAATAGATGAAACTACTATTGCTTTATTGGATAGTAGGATGAAGGAGTATCAATCACTTGAAAATACAACACTTCGTTTTAACCAAAACAAAGAGGAGAATGATTTGGAAAATGAAATGAGGTATTTAACTGAACTCAGGAGTAGGGATTCATTGGAGATTTCTACCAAGGAACAAAAAATTGCATTCTTGGAAAAACAAGTCGCAAAACTTAGTAAATTGGAAGAAGGACAAATTCCCTTTCAGGCCATTTGTGAAGAAGCAAAAATCAACTATGAAAACTTGGAAAGCTTGAGTTATTCAAGGAAACTTTCTTCCAACTTTCAAACCATTGACACCCTTACAGTCTTTGAGCCTACCTGGAAACAGGGCGTAAGAAATAACGAGATTGAAAAAGATCGTGAAAAATTATACAATTGGTTGAAATACAAACTTCAGCTAGATACTTTAGTAGTGAAGTAATTAAGAGGTTTCCTGAATCTGAATATCCCGTATTTTTTTAAAGAGATCTGAAGAATATACAAAATCTGTAACGTCCTTGTTATTGGTTTTGAATATCTGACTTCGGTCTCCTTCCCACGCTAGGTTTCCTTTCTGAAGAAATACAATTTTTTCCCCAATCTCCATCACACTATTCATATCATGGGTGTTGATTACCGTAGTGATGTCATATTCCTTGGTAATTTCCTGAATTAGATTATCAATAATCATGGCCGTTTTAGGGTCTAATCCAGAATTGGGCTCATCGCAAAATAAATAGCGGGGATAATTCACAATTGCCCTGGCAATGGCAACCCGTTTTTGCATCCCTCCTGAAATTTCCGCAGGGAACTTTTTATTGGCGTTGGTAAGGTTAACACGCTCCAAAACCTCATTTACGCGTTCCAACATCTCTTCTTTCTTCTGCTTGCTATACATGCGCAATGGGAACATCACATTTTCTTCTACGGTCATGGAATCAAACAAGGCGCCGCCTTGAAAAACCATCCCAATATGTTCCCGAAGATCTTTCTTTTCATCATCATCCATATTTTGAATAGCCTTGTCACCATAGAAAATATGTCCCTCTTCTGGAACAAACAGTCCCAATAGGCACTTCAGGAAAACCGTTTTTCCGCTTCCACTTTGCCCAATAATTAAATTGGTTTTACCTTTTTCAAAATGGGTGGTAATCCCTTTAAGGATGTGTTCCTCTCCAAAACTTTTATGTAGATTTTCAACCCGTATCATTAGCTAAGTAATAAAGATGTGATGACATAATTGGCAATGATGATAAGTATACTGGTCCATACAAAAGAATTCGTACTAGCTTTTCCAACTTCCAAAGCACCTCCTTTCATATAAAAGCCTTGCCATGCCGGTACCGTGGCCAGTAGAAATGCAAAGACAAAGGTTTTAATAAAAGCGTAGACAACGTGAAAGGGCCTAAAATCATCCTGTAGCCCTTGAATAAAGGCTTCCGAAGTACTAAACCCGCCATAAACGGCAGCTACCCATCCACCTAAAATCCCTAAAAACATAGCCATGGCAATTACAAAGGGATACAATTGCAATGCGATAATTTTTGGAAATACTAGGTAATTCAACGGGTTGATTCCCATTACTTCCAAAGCGTCTATTTGCTCTGTAACCCTCATCGAACCAATACTGGAAGTGATAAACGAACCCATTTTCCCCGCCATAATGATAGAAATGAATGTTGGGGCAAATTCCAATAATACCGATTGCCTAGTGGCAAATCCTACCAAATAATCTGGAATCAAAGGATTTTCTATATTCAGTGCGGTTTGAATAGCCACAACCCCTCCTACGAAGAAGGAAATAAATGCCACAATTCCCAAGGAATTAATGATTAAATCATCCATTTCCTTTAAGATCAATTCTCGAAGAACCGATCCTTTAGTGGGCCGACTAAAAACTTGTCCTAGCATCAAGAAATAGGAGCCAATATCAGCTATATATTTCATATTTGCTAAAGTAACAAAATTCGTTTAGGTGTAGTTGCCAAAAAAGCCTTATTCTGAAAGCAATTCAAGTATTTTATGGAAAATTTGGGTGTTCTCATAGACTCCGCCAAAATTTTCTGCACCGGGGCCATAGGCAAAAACGGGAATCATAGTGGCACTATGACCGTCAGTGGAAAACGTAGGTTTAATTTCATTATAATTATCACCATTGGAGGCCAAGGTAAACCCACCGGTTTCATGATCTCCAGTAACAATAATTAGCGTCTCGCCATCTTGTTCTGCAAAATCGAGGAGCGTTCCCAAGGTATTGTCCAAATCGATTAATTCGGTGATAAGATAATCTGCATCGTTATCATGACCTCCCCAATCTACTTGTGAACCTTCGACCATGAGGAAAAACCCATGATTATCATTGAGTTTATTAATGGCCATACTAGATGCATCACTAAGAAAATTTCCACGGCCTTCCAACATGGTGAGCATACTGCTAGGAGCTAATAAAAATCCTAATTTCTCTGCGTTGGGATATGGTTTTAGGGAAATGGTGTCTATTGTAAAGCCTTCATTATTGAGCGTTTCCAATAAATTTTTTTCATCCTTCCGATTGACAAAGTATTTTAACCCGGCCCCTGCAAAAAAATCAATACCAGAAGTTGGTAAGAAACTTGCAATATCTTCGTGCAAATTTCTATTTGCTACATGGGCATAGAAACAGGCAGGTGTGGCATGGGTAATAGTTGAGGTTACGATTATTCCAGTATTCATATTCCTTTCAGAAACAATTTCTATGAGGGTAGGAACTGGTATGGTGTCTGGGGTCACCCCTATGGCTCCATTATATGTTTTTACACCAGAAGCAAAAGCTGTTGCCGAGGCGGCTGAATCTGTAATCAAATCACTGGATGCAGAGGTTTTAATAAGTCCTATAACGGGAAACCGATCATAATTGGAGGGGCCGTCTTTAAAAAATTGTGCAGCTGAAACTTGGCTCAAACCTGTTCCATCTCCTTCTACCAAAATGATATTTTTTGGTGTTCTTGTAGATTCAGCCTCTGTTGTTGTTTCTTTTTTATTGGCCTCTGAACAAGACGAAAACAGCAACAATAAAGAAAGGAAGAAAATGGGGTTTTTCATAGCATTCAAATCTGAGAGCAAAATTAAGCATTCCCAACCTCCATACAAGTTAAATTTATTAGAATAACTTTTTCTTAATATTGCGCCAGCGTAGTTTGCGGATGAATTTTCCTTCTTCCTTAGATACGAGATACTCTTCTTTGGTTTTAAAATATCCTTTCAGGCAATTTATAAAAAATGAGAAACTTTTCTTCCGCCAAGCCAATTTCCCTGAAGCAATAAAGGTAAGCCAGAAACCGTACCGCATCTTTTTAAAGGCTTCACCCTGTTTGTAACGGGCCTTTTTGGAGTAGGTGCTTCCAGTAGGTTTTAGGTGTTTTACCATAAGTTGTGGATTGGTCTGTACTTCCCAGCCATGGTATTGTGCCAAAAGTTCATCTACCGTATCCCAACCTATGGAAGGTTTGAGTCCGCCAATTTCCTGAAAGCATCCTTTGCGGTATAATTTTATGGGCCCACGAACTTTTTTTTTGGAAGAAATAGCTTCAAATACCCATTCATTATCTTTTTGGATATAAAGATTTCCACCGGCAATTCCCAATTTAGGATTGTGATGGAACATTTCAACTAAAGTTTCAAAATAATGCTTTGGAAGTATAATATCTGCATCAAACTTTCCAATCAATTCAGCGGTAGCATCAATTTGCTGAAACCCCTTATAAAAGGCATGTATGACTTTTGCCCCTGGGATGTTTTCAGATTTAGATTGAATAGAGATGACCTCAATAAAATCATACTTTTCGGCATCTATTTTAAGAATTTGGAGGGAATTATCGGTAGAATTGTCGTCCACAAAAACCACTTTGTTTGGCAATAGGGATTGGGAAACAATAGAGTTGATTGTTTCTTGAAGATGTGATTCTTCATTGTAAACAGGAATGACAATTTGCAGATTCACTAGAAACTTCTTTTCTTAACCCTTTCCGCATACACCAAATAATAGCGTGGGGTAAACCTACGAAGGATGGGTCTAATGCCCACTTTTTTTACTGGATTCGTAAATTTTTCCCTGTGTTTGATAATCCATCCCGATTTCTCCAATAACCAATCAAATTGCCAATCTTCAAATTCATGGTAATGCCGGTCACGGTCATCGGTTTTGCTTCGGTACGCGGCGGCAAACCATAATTTCAAGGGAACGGATGCTACTAGCTTTTGGGCTTTAATGTCTTGCAATACATTGAAAGGGGAAACCAAATGTTCAAAAATTTCAAAAGCAGTGACTACGTCAAAATCTTCAGATTGTACGGCAGAGGTATCTATGTCCAAATCCTCCCCTTGGGTATTGGTGACCTGGTACCCTTCCTTCCGAAGGATTTCAGAAAAAGGATTCGTAACCCCTAAATCCAAGATGCAATCTTCCTTGGAAACATGTTGTTCTACGAACTCTAGGGTGATCTTATAACGTTTCTTAGGATAGGTTTTGTACATCTTATATCCTATAGATAATGGCGTTAATATTCATGCCAGCACCTACACTGGCAAAAATAACTACTTCTCCAGATGAAACAGTGTGCCCGTCCAATTCTCCTTTTACTACCACGTCAAATAAAGTAGGAACTGTTGCAACACTTGAGTTGCCCAACTTATTAATGGTCATGGGCATGACCTTGGCAGGTGCTTCTTTTCCATATAACTTGTAAAACCGCTGAATTATGGCTTCGTCCATTTTTTCATTGGCCTGATGGATAAAAATTTTGGAAACTTCGTCTATGGAAACCGATGTTTTTTCCAAACAGGCTTTCATGGCTTGCGGAACATACGTAATCGCAAACTCATAAATTTTTCTACCGTACATTTTTATATACCTACGGGCATCATTCAGTTCTTGGTTGTAGGATTCCCCAAAGTAGATAAAATGAGCTTCATCATAAGCATACGTGGCGGTATGATGCGCAAGGATTCCTTTTTGGGAATCCCCTTCGGAAGCTTCTAAAATAACAGCACCTGCACCGTCACTATAAATCATGGAATCCCTATCGTGTACATCAACTACTCGGGATAAGGCTTCTGCACCAATGATCAAACATCGTTTGGCCATCCCCGCTTTCATGTAGGCGTACGCTTGGATGACACCTTCTACCCAACCCGGACAACCAAAAAGAATATCGTAGGCAACACAGTTTGGGTTTTTTATTTTCAGGATGTGTTTTACCCGTGAGCCTAAACTGGGAACGGTATCACTTTGTTGGGTTCCGTGTTTCACATCTCCGTAGTTATGTGCCACAATAATGTAGTCAAGTGTCTCACGGTCAATCCCGGAGTCTTCAATGGCTTTTTCGGCAGCATAAGCAGCAATCTCCGAAGTTACCACATTATCTTTTATGTACCTCCGTTCTGAAATACCCGTAATGGCTTTGAATTTTTCAATAATCACGGAATTTTCATGTGATAGCGGTGTGCCATCCTCCCCATAAAAGCTATGGGCTTCAAATCCTTTGTTTGGTGCTACTTTTGTGGGGATGTAACAACCCGAACCTATGATGATGGACTGCATGTGTTTAAATTTTAATAAAGGTACTGAAAACCCTACGCTCAAAAAAAATAAAAGCCTTCATCTTTTGCTGAAGGCTTTCAATAATATATTGTTATACTTCCATATAGGCCTCTATAGGAGTACAGGTGCAAATAAGGTTTCTATCGCCAAAGGCATCATCTACACGACGTACGGATGGCCAAAATTTATTATCTGCAACATAGGCTAACGGAAATGCAGCTTCTTGCCTTGTATAGGGAAATTCCCAAACATCTGCGGTAACCATTGTTTGCGTATGGGGCGCATTTTTAAGCGGATTATTAAGTATATCCTTTGAAGCTTGGTCAATTTCCTTTCGTATGGCAATCATGGCATCACAAAATCGATCTAATTCTTCCTTGCTTTCACTTTCAGTGGGTTCTACCATGAGGGTGCCTGCAACCGGAAAGGAAACGGTGGGAGCATGAAAGCCATAATCCATAAGACGTTTGGCGATATCGGTCACTTCAATTCCGTGTTCCTTAAAGGGCCTACAATCTAAAATCATTTCATGAGCTGCCCTTCCGCGTTCGCCTGTATAAAGTGTAGGATAGTACCCTTTTAATCTTTCTTTTATGTAATTGGCATTAAGGATGGCATATTCTGTTGATTTCCGAAGGCCTTTTTCTCCCAACATACAAATGTAGCCGTAAGAAATAAGACAAGCCAAGGCGCTTCCCCATGGAGCGGCAGAAATCGCTGAAATTGCTTTTTCCCCTCCTGTTTTTATAACGGGGTTACTGGGTAAAAAAGGAACGAGTTGTTCTGCTACGCAAATGGGCCCAACTCCCGGTCCTCCCCCTCCGTGAGGAATGGCAAACGTTTTGTGAAGGTTCAAGTGACATACATCGGCTCCAATAGCCCCAGGATTGGTAATGGCAACCTGTGCATTCATATTGGCGCCATCCATATATACTTGTCCGCCGTATTCATGAATAATTCCCGTAATTTCCCGAATAGCACTTTCATAAACCCCATGCGTAGAGGGGTAAGTCACCATAAGAGCTGCAAGATGATCTTTGTATTTTTCGGCTTTTTCCCGAAGGTCTTCTACATCAATATTACCTTCGTCTGTAGCTTTGGTAACCACAACTTCCATTCCCGCCATTACAGCACTGGCAGGGTTGGTTCCGTGTGCCGAAGAAGGAATCAAGCAAATATTTCGGTGTTCTTCGCCGCGGGATTCGTGATATGCCCTAATGACCATTAATCCGGCATATTCCCCTTGCGCCCCAGAATTGGGTTGCAGGGAAGTTCCAGCAAATCCTGTGATATCTGTTAATTGGTCTTCCAGATTTTTCAGCATGATTTGATATCCTTCGGCCTGCCAAAGTGGAGCGAAAGGATGAATGTTTCCCCAATTAGGATCGCTAAGCGGTAACATTTCCGCAGCAGCATTTAACTTCATGGTGCAAGAACCTAATGAAATCATGGAATGATTGAGGGCAAGATCCCTGCGCTCTAATTTTTTGATGTAGCGCATCAATTCGGTTTCACTGTGATACAGATTAAATACCTCCTGCTGAAGAAAATCTGTTTTTCTGGCGACTTCTTTAGGAATGGCGTTGCCTTCTGGAATTTCCTCAAGAATAATGGAATCAACGCCCTGTGCTTCTGTAAAGACTTCAATAATTTTGTTGAGGTCCTTTGCGTTGATGGTTTCGTTTAGGGAAATACAGATGGTATTGGCATCTGGATAATAAAAATTGATTTTTTTACTTTCGGCGAAGGTTTTTATTTTTTGAACATCCCTTTTTACCGGAATATGAATAGTGATCGTATCAAAAAACAATTTGTTTTTCTGTTCGAAGCCTAAATTTTCCAAAATATCCGAAAGTGCTACAGTGGCATTATGAACTTTATGGGCAATATGTTTTAATCCCTCTGGGCCATGATACACAGCATACATACCTGCCATGACGGCTAACAATACTTGCGCGGTACAGATGTTGGAAGTAGCCTTATCCCTTTTAATATGTTGTTCCCGGGTTTGTAATGCCATTCGCAGGGCCCTGTTTCCATCCATATCCCTTGTTACACCAATAATTCTTCCTGGGATATGACGTTTGTAGTCTTCCTTGGTTGCAAAAAAAGCGGCGTGTGGTCCTCCGTATCCTAACGGAATGCCAAAACGTTGGGTAGTCCCTACTACCACATCTGCCCCAAAATTACCAGGTGCTTCCAAAAGTATCAAGCTAAGGATATCTGCAGCAAATGCAATTTTGATATTGTTTGCTTGGGCTGTTGAGACGAAACTTTTAAAATTGTGGATAGCCCCATCTTTCCCGGGGTATTGAAGGATTGCTCCAAAAAAGTCGGATGAAAAATCAAATTTTTCATGATCGCCAACCACTAGTTCAATGCCCAGTGGTGTAGCCCTGGTTTGTAATAAAGCAAGGTTTTGTGGAAGGATTTCTTCGGAAACAAAAAAACGGTTCACATTATTTTTTTTCTGTTCCCGTTCACGTATTGCGAAGAGCAATGACATTGCTTCTGCACAGGCAGTAGCTTCATCTAGCAGCGAAGCATTTGCAAGTTCCATTCCGGTAAGGTCTGTAACCATTGTTTGAAAGTTCAGTAATGCTTCCAGTCTTCCTTGAGCAATTTCAGCTTGATAAGGGGTATAAGCTGTATACCATCCTGGGCTTTCCAAGACATTCCTTTGAATAACAGCTGGGGTGTACGCTTGGTGATAGCCTAAACCAATATAGCTTTTGAAGACCTTGTTTTTTTCTGCCAAATCATTGATGTGTTCCAAAAATTCCTGTTCTGTTAAAGCAGGGTTTAGTCCAAGTTTTTCCTTAAGAAGAATATCATCTGGAATGGACTCATATAATAGCTGCTCCATACTCTCCACCCCAATGGTTTCAAGCATTTTAGGAAGATCTCGTTTTCTGGGGCCAATGTGTCGTAAGGCAAAAGAATCGGTATTCATTTAGGTTCCTTTAAAATTTGCCCAAAATTACGATTTTTAAAGCTTTTTTCGAATTTTTGAAGCGTCTTAAAACAGGGTATTTTTCAACTAAAAACACAACTTACTAACACTTTGGTTATTTTTGTTTTATGGCGCTTTTGAAATCTGTTTTTAGGTTTTATTTGGAAAGCAGTATCCATGTGTCTTTGGCGGTGGTTGCTTTTACTCTCATCACTTGTACGGAGTTTGTATTGCCTATTGATTGGGGGCTTATAGGTTTTGTGTTTTTTGGAAGCATTACAGGCTATAATTTTGTGAAATATGCAACACTTGCTGGATGGCACCATCGAAGCTTAGCTCAAAATCTACAATGGATTCAAGGATTCTCTTTTATCTGTTTTTTGGCATTGGTCTATTTTATGTTTCAAATAGACCAGATGGTCATATGGGCAAGTATATTGTTGGGGCTTTTCACGATTTTTTACAGCATTCCTTTTTTTAAACATAAAAACCTGCGAAGCTTTAGTGGATTGAAAATTTTTATTGTGGCTTTTGTATGGGCAGGAGTAACCGTGGGGTTGCCTTGGGTGGCAAACTCCTTTGAGTGGGAATTAAGTTTTGTTATTGTATTTATACAGCGTTTTTTATGGATCCTAGTGCTTACCTTTCCGTTTGAGATTAGGGATTTGAAATATGATAATCCAAACCTTGGGACCTTTCCGCAGCAACTAGGAATTCAAAAAACAAAGTTGTTGGGGTTTTTCCTATTGATGATTGTTTTGTTGCTGGAGGGGTTCATGCATCTGCAATGGGAGCGCAGTATGATGATGGTTTTTGGAGTGCTTTTAACCGCATTATTTTTAGGATTTGCAAATAGGAAACAATCAGATATCTATGCTGCATTTTGGGTAGAATCTACACCGCTGTGGTCTTTTCTATTGTATTGGGTACTGCATAATTACTTGTTCATTTCTTGACGTAACTGTTCCTTTAGAACCTCTTTGTCTATCTTTTTCACGGTTTTCACTTTTGCTTGATGAATGGTTTTCGTGAGTTTTTGGTTTCGGGCAGTATATTCTCTACAAGCCCGGCAATAGACAAGATGAATATTGAGCTTTATTTTTTCCCAAAAGGAAGCATCCCTATATTGCGTTTTGTCACAAATATGGTTTGCTTCTTC
This sequence comes from uncultured Alteromonas sp., assembly GCA_964495885.1. Lineage (GTDB taxonomy): Bacteria > Bacteroidota > Bacteroidia > Flavobacteriales > Flavobacteriaceae > PALG01. Next base: position 32,548 of record CAZBWO010000008.1, read on the forward strand.
ACATGGAATTCTAAATTTCATTGTTTAAACCAGTTTTTTTCGAGGCAATCTGCCAACGCCTTTCTTGCACGATGGATCATTACCCAAAGATTAGACGGAGTGATATTAAATTCATTACAGATGGTTTCGGTATCCATCCCGTCAATAGTTTTCATTTTAAAAATTGCAGCCTGTTTTTCATTAATATGCTCCAAACATGCTAAAATGGTAAGCCCCAATTCTTCGTTTTCCAGTTGTTCTTGTGCCGTTTTATCAGCGGTGTTTGCCACACGTTCTTCCAGCCATTCGCCTTCACTTTCTTCGTCGCTATATTGAATGGAAACTTCAGCTTTTCCTTTTTTGCTGTTTATTTTCCTGTAGTGATCAATGATCTTACGTTTCAAGATGGCAATGAGCCAGGTACGCTCTGACGCCTCTCCTTTAAAGTTATCTTTCGATTTAAGTCCAGCTAAAAATGTTTCCGAAATGATGTCCTGTGCCACCACATGATTGTTCACCCGTACAATGGTATAATTGTATAGGTAATCAGAATAGCGGTCTACCCACTGTTCTGGGTGTAGTTCATTAGACATAGCAGTTTTTTAGCTGAACATTCAAAAATAATGAAAAATTCATTTTGGTATGTTAAAAAAATAAGGCATTCCCATTAGAGTAGCATTTTTGGCTACCTTTGGCTAAAATTATTCCCATGAAGTTGCTCCGTTTTTTCTTTTTGTTTTGCTTTGTCACACTCAATGTTTGGTCACAGGACCAAACTCCATTTTACGCAACAATGTTTTTGGGAGATGCAAAGGCCCTTCAAAAGGAGTTGCCTTCCGAAGTAACAATTCTTGAGACCTTTGGCTATGAAGCCGTGGTGCAAATGACACCCCACGCGAGCCATAAACTGCACGACCGAATTCTAGTGCATGGGCCAGGCTATGTATTCAAAAGCTCTTACGAAGCTGCTCTGGAAAGCCTTAGGAAAACCGTGGTTCCCAATAGGGCAACCTTAGCGTATACCATTACTGAAAATCAGCTGGTGAATGAAGTACTGGATGTGGTGAATGGACAAAATATTGAAGACCAAATTCTTGAGCTTGAGGCGTACGGCTCACGTCATCATACGTTGCCTACGGGAACACAAGCGGCCATGGATTTGAAAACTAAATGGGAAGCAATGATTACTGCTTACGGAAGGACAGATGCAAGTGTTCGGCTCTACAATCACTCCAGTACCAGTATGCCTTCTGTAATTATGACCATTGAAGGTGCTGAATTTCCAGATGAATATGTTGTTACAGGTGGGCATTTGGATTCTACTTCTTTTATCACAGGGAATGCGCCAGGGGCAGATGATGATGCATCAGGAATTGCAACCATCACCGAAGCCGTTCGTTCGTTGTTTGAAATAGGATTTGTTCCTCAAAGAACAATTGAAATTATGGCGTATGCCGCAGAAGAAGTAGGCTTGGTGGGTTCTAATGAAATTGCACAGGACTATAGTAACAGTAGTGTGAATGTAGTATCCTATGTACAATTTGACATGACCAACTACCAAGGGTCTGCCAATGATGTATATTTCATAACAGACCATACAGATAATACGCTAACCACCTATCTAACTGAACTTTTGAATTTTTACAATAGTAGTGGTTCCCACGTGATTACCTACGGAATGTCCCAATGTAATTATGGTTGTTCAGACCATGCCAGTTGGGATGATGAAGGATATCCTGCTGCTTTTCCTTTTGAAGCAAGCTTTGGTCAGCACAATGGTGAAATCCATACCCCTAATGATGAATATAGCTTGGTAGGAACCACTGAACATGCTGTGAAGTTTTCCAAACTTTGTGCTACCTATCTTATTGAAGTGTCAAAAGGATACCAACCTTTGGGTGTTTCTTCGAAAGAAGTTCCACAGGTTAGCGTATATACAAAGAACAATTTGCTGTACTACCAAATTGGAATGGGAACTAACTTCGAAGCATTTCAGCTTTTTGACCTTCAAGGAAGAACGGTAATACAACTAGAAGGTAATTTTCAAGGTGCCGGGCAAATTGAGTTATCCAATCTTCCTTCGGGAGTGTATATGGTAGCTTTTTCTTCGGAAAAAACTGCCGCTGTTACCAAGAAAGTAACCTTGCGTTAGGCATTAAGCAATCCCGCGCGTCGCAGCAATGCATCAGGATCTGGTTTTTTTCCACGGAATTTGATATACAATTCCATTGGGTCTTGCGTTCCCCCTTGGGACAGTACAAACTCTTTGAATTTTTGGGCTACTTTCTTACTGAAAATACCTTCTTCCTTAAAGTATTCGAAGGCATCTGCGTCTAATACTTCAGCCCATTTATAACTGTAATATCCTGCAGAATAACCACCTTGAAAGATATGGGCGAACGAGGTGCTCATGCAGGTTTCAGGAGTGTCTGGATAGAGTTGAGTAGAAGCAAAGGCTTGCTTTTCCAAGGTTTTCACATCTTTTATTTCTGAAGGATTCCCGTCGTGCCATGCCATATCCAACATTCCAAAACTCAATTGCCGAAGCGTCTGCAACCCTTCCAAAAAGGTAGCCGATTCCTTTATTTTTTCAATGTATTCCATAGGAATGGTTTCACCTGTTTCATAGTGTTTGGCAAAGAGTTGCAAGCTCTCTTTTTCATAACACCAATTTTCCAACACTTGGCTTGGCAGTTCCACAAAGTCCCAATAGACGTTAGTGCCAGAAAGACCGGCATAAGTTGTATTAGCTAACATTCCGTGTAGAGCATGGCCAAATTCATGAAATAACGTAGTTACTTCATTGAAAGTTAGTAATGAGGGTTTTTTTGATGTAGGTTTGGTGAAATTACAGACAATGGAAACATGTGGGCGTTCATTTTTCCCGTTTTTAATTTGTTGTGATTTGAAACTGGTCATCCAAGCACCGCTTCTTTTTCCAGGTCTTGGATGGAAGTCTGCATAAAAAATGGAAACCAATACCCCTTCTTCATCCATCACTTCAAAGGTTTTTACATCTGGATGGTATTTATCAATGGTATCAACTTCCTTGAATTGAAGTCCGTATAATTTCTGGGCGACGGTAAACACGCCGTCAATTACTTGGTGTAAGGGGAAATAAGGTTTCAACTTTTCATCATCCAGATTAAAGCGTTCCTGTTTCAGTTTTTCAGAATAATAGGCACCATCCCATTTTTGTAAACGATCAATTTGGTCTAAGGATTTAGCGTATGCTTCCAATTCATCAAATTCATTTTGGGCAGCAGGTTTGGCCTTTTTCAGCAATTCTTCAAGAAATGCATTTACTTTCTCCGGACTTTCAGCCATGCGTTCTTCCAATACAAAATGGGCATGGGTACGATAGCCTAAAAGTTGGGCACGTTGGTGTCTTAACGAAACAATTTGTAAAATGATTTCCTCGTTGTTGTATTCGTTTTTCTGAAAACCTTTGGAACCAAAGGCTAATGATAATTTCTTCCGAAGTTCCCTGTTTTCGGCATATTTCATAAAGGGAATATAGCTGGGGTAGTGTAGGGTAATTACCCATCCTTCCTTGCCCAGTTCCTTTGCCGTTGCCGCTGCTGCTTCCTTTTCATCTTCCGGAAGCCCTGCAAGATCTTTTTCTTCTGTAAGGTGAAGTTGGTAGTTATTGGTCTCGGCGAGTACATTTTCGCCAAACTTCAGGGTAAGTTTTGAAAGCGATGCATCTATCTTTCGAAGGGTTACTTTATCTGCTTCCGAAAGGTTGGCGCCATTGCGGGCAAAGCCCTTGTATTGTTGTTCCAGTAATTTATATTGCTCTGGGTTTAAAGCGAGGTTTTCCCGGTCTTCATATACTTTTTTAACCCTTTGGAAGAGTCCTTCATGTAGTAATAGATCATTTTTAAATGCTGAAAGCAAAGGGGAAACTTCTTGTGCAATCTGCTGAATTTCTGCATTGGTTTCAGCACTATTGAGATTAAAAAAAATACTGGTGACCCTATTGAGTTGTTCGCCGGTACGTTCAAGGGCTTCCACCGTATTTTCAAAAGAAGGGGGTTCTTCATTTGAGGCAATGCGGTCAATTTCCTGTTTGGTTTCGGTAATGAGCTGCTTAATGGCAGGAAGAAAGTGTTGTTCTTTAATTTGGGGAAAAGGAGCCGTCTTAAAAGGCTTCAATAAGGGGTTTTGCATTATTTAGATACTTTTTTGGCGCCTTCAATAACTTTCTGTTTCAGGCCTTCTTTGTAGTCAATTACTTTGTTTAAGGTCGCTTCATCATGACTTCCAATAATCTGGGCTGCAAGAATTCCCGCGTTTTTGGCGCCATTAAGCGCCACGGTTGCAACAGGGACGCCACCGGGCATCTGTAAGATGCTTAAAACGCTGTCCCAACCGTCAATAGAGTTGCTGGATTTAACGGGAACACCAATCACAGGTAGAGGGGAAAGTGAAGCAATCATCCCTGGAAGATGGGCTGCGCCACCCGCACCCGCAATAATCACGGAAATCCCACGTGTATGTGCATTCTTTCCATAGTCGAATAGTTTATCTGGCGTACGGTGTGCAGAAACGATATCTACTTCGGTGGGAATGCCAAAACTAGCAAGGATGTCAATGGCATCTTGCATAACTGGAAGATCGCTCGTACTTCCCATGATGATTCCTACTTTGCTCATAATCTATTATTTATGGATGACTTTAATGGTGTTCTTTACTTTTTCAGCAATGATGCGTGCTTTGGCCAAATCTTCATGAACGATGGTTACATGCCCCATTTTTCGAAAAGGTCGTGTTTGTTTCTTTCCGTAAATGTGTGGTGTCACACCCTCCATAGCCATGATCTCTTCAATATGCTCATAGTGCACATTTCCCGTATGGCCTTCTGCACCTACCAAATTTACCATAATTCCGCCAACCTTGCTATCGGTTTTTCCTAATGGAAGATCCAAAATGGCTCGTATATGCTGTTCAAACTGATTGGTATAACTTGCTTCAATACTATAATGCCCACTATTGTGGGGTCTGGGAGCTACTTCATTTACCAAAATCTCATCTGCCTCCGTCTGAAACATTTCTACGGCTAACAATCCCACATGTTCAAAAGCTTTTGAGACTTTTTCGGCAACCTTTCTGGCTTTTTGAGCTACTATTTCGTCAATTCTTGCAGGGCAAATCACGTATTCCACTTGATTGGCTTCGGGGTGGAATTCCATTTCTACCACAGGGTAGGTTGTTACTTCTCCAGAAGCACTTCGCGCGACAATAACCGCCAATTCATTTTTAAAGGGGACCAATTTTTCGGCAATACATGCTCCTTGTGAAAGGGGAATAAGGTCTTCAGTAGTTCGAATGATACTTACGCCTTTTCCGTCGTAGCCGCCGGTACAACTTTTCCAAACAAAGGGGAAATCTATTTCTTTCCGAACCAATGCTTCCTGTAGTTGGTGCTTGTCATTAAATACCCGAAAGGCTGCAGTAGGGATTTGATGTTCTTTATAAAATTGTTTTTGAACTCCCTTATCTTGAATATTCCGAAGGGTTTTTGAAGAAGGATAGACTTTCTTTCCTTCGGCTTCTAGTTTTTCCAAGGCTTCTACATTTACGCCTTCAATTTCAAAGGTGAGGAGGTCTACTTTTTTTCCGAAGGAATAGACTGTGTCAAAGTCCATTAAATCCCCCTGCTGAAAGACATTACAGGCAATTTTGCAGGGCGCTTCGGCACTGGGGTCCAACACATGGGTCTGGATATCAAATTTACGGGTCTCGTACAACATCATTTTCCCTAATTGGCCACCACCCAAAATGCCCAAGGTAAAACCGGAAGAAAAATAATTTACCATACCGCAAAGGTACAATCTTCTTTTAAATGGGTATCTTTGCACCTTTCAATTATGTGGAAATTTTTTAAGATATTATTCAGTAAGAAAAACAACGCCATGAAAAACATCGTACTCTTCGGCCCTCCCGGGGCTGGAAAAGGAACGCAAGCCGAAGTACTAAAAGAAAAATACCAATTGGTGCACATTTCCACAGGGGATGTCTTCCGTTACAATATTAAAAACGAAACCGAATTGGGAACCTTGGCGAAATCCTACATGGATAAAGGACATTTGGTGCCAGATGAGGTAACCATTAATATGCTGGAGGCCGAAGTAGAGAAAAACCCTAACGCAAACGGATTTATTTTTGATGGGTTTCCAAGAACCGAGGCACAGGCTGAGGCACTTTCCGGTTTAATGGATAGAAAAGATAGCCAAATCAATGCCATGGTGGCCCTGGAAGTTGATGATGAAATTTTGGTGCAACGTTTGTTGGAGCGTGGTAAGGTTAGTGGCCGTGCCGATGATGCTAATGAAAAAGTGATTCGGGAGCGTATCGCGGAATATTACCGAAAAACAGATGTGCTTAAAAGTTACTATCAAGCACAGGATAAATATTACGGAGTTGATGGTGTAGGGAGTATTGAAGAAATCACCCAGCGTTTGAGCAAAGTGATTGATGAATTATAGATTGTAATGACCGAAGGTAATTTTGTTGATTATATAAAGATTCACGTAACTTCCGGAAAAGGGGGGAAGGGGAGTACGCACCTTCGGCGGGAAAAATTTGTTCCCAAAGGAGGACCCGATGGTGGTGATGGCGGACGCGGAGGACACGTGATTGTAAAGGCCAACAAAAACCTTTGGACCTTATTTCATCTAAAATTTAAAAGGCATTTTAAAGCTGAAGGTGGTAGTGCCGGTGGAAAACAAACCAGTACCGGTGCCGACGGGAAGGATGTCTACATTGAAGTGCCATTGGGAACGGTTATCAAAAACACCGATACCGGCGAAACTTTGAAAGAACTTACTGAAGAAGGACAGGAATTCATACTTGCTAAAGGAGGTAAGGGCGGACTGGGAAATGCACATTTTAAAAGCAGTACCAATCAGACGCCACGTTATGCACAGCCAGGCCTGCCTGGGGAAGAGGCCAATCTTACCCTGGAATTAAAAGTATTGGCAGATGTAGGGTTGGTGGGATTTCCAAATGCAGGAAAATCTACTTTGCTTTCCGTGATTACAGCAGCGAAACCTAAAATAGCCAATTACGAATTTACCACCCTAAAACCCAACTTGGGCATTGTGCCCTATCGCGAATACCAAAGTTTTGTCATGGCCGATATCCCTGGGATTATTGAAGGCGCTGCGGAAGGAAAAGGGCTTGGGCACTATTTTCTGCGGCATATCGAGCGGAACTCGGTATTGTTGTTTTTGATTCCAGCCGATGCCAAAGATATCAAAGAACAGTACGAGATCCTTTTGGATGAATTGCGACGCTACAATCCCGAAATGTTGGACAAGGATCGCTTGGTGGCGATTTCAAAAAGTGATATGCTGGACGAAGAGTTGAAGGCTGAAATGAAAACCGAATTGGACAAAGAATTTAAGGGCATTCCGTATTTGTTTATTTCTTCCGTAGCGCAACAAGGCCTTACAGAGCTGAAGGACCAATTGTGGGAGCGGTTGAATAAAACCGAAGCATAAATAGATTTGATATATGATTCCGTTAAAGAATAGCAAAACCAAAACCACCTTGCTAAATTTTCAGTATATTTCATAAAAATGCAGAAATGAAATACCTATTGCTATTTCTAATTCCTGTTTTGGTTTCCTGTGGAGCAGCCGTTTCGGTAGATTACGAGCCTACTACCAACTTCTCCGGTTATACCACCTATAATTTTTATACAGATATTGAGTCTGGATTAAATGAACTGGATAACAAACGTATCATGCATGCCATTGATAGTTTGATGGTGCTGAAAGGCTTTGAGAAAAGTGATACACCCCAGATTTTGGTAAATTTTTACGCGAAGGAACGCGTTACCAACTCCCGAAATACCATTGGTATTGGTGTTGGGGGCGGCGGAAGAAACGTGGGGGTAGGTGTAAGTGGTGGGATTCCTATTGGAGGGCCGCAGGTGGAACAGGAGTTCACTTTGGATTTGGTGGATAAATTGATTGATCTATTGGTATGGCAAGGAGTGTATGAAGGAAAATACCCTGAAAAGGCCACGCCAGAACAAAAAGAATCCTATTATTTTGGGGTGATACAGAAAATACTTCAGAAGTACCCTCCAAAACAATAAATGAAGCGTAGAATAGTTTGTATTTTTGAAACCCAAATCGTTGAAATGAGAACCTTTCTGTTTTTGCTATGCTTTCCAATGACCCTCTGGGGACAAACTGCTTTTCAGCAAGCAGAGCAATATTTCCAAAAAGAACAATTTCAGAAAGCTAGACCGCTATTTATTCAGCATTTAAAAAACCACCCGGAAGACCTAAAAACCATTGAGTATTTGGGAGACATTGCAGGACATGCCAAGGACTGGGATACTGCCATGGACTACTACGAAATTTTGGTTGATCGCAATGAGAACAATGCCAATTATCATTTCAAATATGGTGGTGCCATGGGAATGAAGGCTTTGGAAATCAGTAAGATTAGGGCACTTGGTTATATTGGTGATATTCGGAAGCATTTTGAAAAGGCAGCAGCATTAGATCCCAGTCATATAGAAACGCGCTGGGCATTGGTAGAATTTTATATTCAATTACCAGGAATTGTTGGCGGAAGCGAAAAGAAAGCCATCGCCTATGCAAATGAGTTAGGTGAAATCTCTCCGGTAGATGGCTATTTGGCGAACGGTTATATTGCAGAATATTCCAACCGTCCTAAGGACGCAGAAACCTTCTACAAAAAGGCCATTGAGGTTGGTGGGTCACCGCATACCTACGAAAAACTTACCAATCTCTACGAAAACAATAAACAACCAAAAGAAGCTATTTCTACTGCGTCACAATCGCTCAAACTTCATCAAAGGAATCAGTTAAACTATCAAATAGGGAAAATTTCAGCACAGTACAATCTGGATGCTGAACTGGGAATCGCTTGCTTAAAAAGATACATAGAAAATCATTCTGCCAAGGATGGTGTTCCAAAGGATTGGGCGTATTACCGCCTTGCACAGATCTATAAAAATTTGGGCAACAAGCAAACCGCATTGGCATGGATTGACAAAGCCCTATCTACCCGTCCCAATTTTCAGGAGGCGCAAAAAGAAAAGAAATTGATTGAGGCTTTATAGGCAACTCCCTATCTTTATGCTTTCAAAACGTATGAAGCGAGTACATTTTATAGCCATTGGGGGAAGTGCCATGCATAATTTGGCCTTAGCCCTACATGAACAGGGTTTTCACGTAACGGGCAGTGACGATGAAATTTTTGATCCGTCTAAAAGTAGGTTGGCAGCCAAAGGACTGCTTCCCCAGTCTTATGGATGGTTCCCGGAAAAAATCACCCCCAATTTAGATGCAATTATTTTGGGGATGCATGCCAAAGTAGATAACCCTGAATTGCTAAAAGCGAAGGATCTTGGTATTACCATTTACTCCTATCCAGAATTTCTCTATGAGCAGTCTAAGGAAAAAACCCGTGTGGTGATAGGGGGTTCCCATGGAAAGACCACGATCACTTCAATGATTTTGCATGTGATGCACTACCATGAAAAAGAAGTAGATTATATGGTGGGAGCTCAATTGGAAGGCTTTGACACCATGGTGCATCTTACAGAGGAGAATGATTTTGTAGTATTAGAGGGGGATGAATACCTTTCTTCGCCCATTGATAGGAGACCAAAATTTCATTTATATCAGCCTAATATTGCTTTGCTTAGCGGAATTGCTTGGGATCATATAAATGTGTTTCCCACTTTTGAAACCTACTTGGAGCAGTTTCAAATATTCCTGAATCAGATTGTGGAAGGAGGCGCTATTGTGTACAATGCGGAAGATGCTGAACTACGGAAACTGGTAGAGAATTGTACCCACACCATCAAAAAGTACCCTTATCGAACACCGGCCTATCAAGTTGAAGATGGGGTGACCTTGCTGGAAACTCCGGAAGGTTCAATGCCCATTGAAGTGTTTGGGAAACACAACCTTAATAATTTGGAAGGGGCCCGTTGGGTGTGCCAGTTAATGGGGGTAGATGCAGAAGATTTTTACGAAGCTATTTCCAGTTTCAAGGGAGCGAGTAAACGATTGGAGAAGATTGCCCAAACCAATAATTCGGTGGCATATAAGGATTATGCCCATTCCCCTAGTAAAGTAAAAGCTACCACTACAGCCATGAAGCAGCAATACCCCAATAGGCGTTTGTTGGCTTGTTTGGAGTTGCATACCTACAGTAGCCTCACCCCAGAATTCCTTACACAGTACCGCGGGGCTTTGGATGCAGCAGATGAAGCCGTGGTATATTACAGTCCGAAAGCTGTTGCCATTAAAGGCTTGGAACCTATTTCGGAAGTACAGATAGCCAATGCCTTCCAACGGGAAGATTTAAAAGTATTTACAGATCCTACAACTTTTCAAGCATACCTCTTTGCCGAAGATTTTACCAATACTTCTTTATTAATGATGAGCAGTGGAAATTATGGGGGGATGGATTTAAAGTTGCTTCAGGAAAAAATTAAAGGTTAAGATAAATTTTTTCAATAAACGATTTATCAGCGCTTTTTGAATTTTGAATAAGTTCCTGTTTTGCCAATTCAAAATCTTCTGGGTTTTTATCCTGTGATAGTTTGAATTTCCCTTCCCAATGAGTTGGAGTGATTTCGAACGCTTGGATATATTGAATGAGTCGATCCATACGAGGGTCATCCTTATGTAAGGTAAAAGAGGGGTCTTTACCTTCCAAAAATTCTGTCATTTCAATTAAGGTTTGTTTAGCCGTTTCGGGGTCGTGTACAAGGGAGACGGTTCCTGTGATATGAACTATGATATAATTCCAGGTAGGAAGCTGTTTGGTGCTGTACACTGAAGGGGAAATATAGGTGTCGGGCCCTTTAAAGATTGCGGTAACTTCGGCTCCTTCTTTCAGCGTGTTTAATTGTGGATTGTTTTTATCAATATGGGCCACCAATTTTTCCGAAGTTACATTATATATAATAGGGATATGTGTCGCAAATGGAACAGTATCGTTTGCAGAAAGCAATAATCCCAATGGGAATTGCTGTATCACGGCAATCATTGATTGCTTATCCTGTGATTGGTGATGCGGAGGAGGATACATTAGACGCCAAATTGTCTTAAGTGGTGATCTAGATGTTTGTATTGCATTTTTCCGTATTGTTCATTGGTAAAATGTCCAAACCCAGGATGATCTGGCCAGGATTCTCGGTTTTGTTGCGCATGCAATTCTTCCAAGAGCTTTTCCAAATTCTCTTTTTCGGCAACAAAATCTCTTGGCTCTGTTTCTTTTAGAAATTTTGCAGTAGGAAGATTTTTCCGCCAAGGTTTATCATTGTAAAGTGATTTTTTAAAGAGCACCTTGGCAAGCCAATTGGGTTTCATCCCGTAGTCATTTTTCCCTAACATAATGTTTAACGGGCCTTGGCAATGATGTAGCATTTGCCCAACCGTCATTTTACCCCATTGTCCATTGCTATTTTCATTCAGTTGGTCTAATCTGTTTCTTATTTCCTGATAAGATTCTTCCTCAAGTAGTGATTTCATTTTATAAATCGTAAGTATTGGTTTTCGTTCCTTAAAGATAGCTTAATTAAATTTACCAATATGAATCCACCTACCACATCTTTTTCCATCAAATGTTGGAATGAGGACGATCGTCCGCGGGAGAAATTAGTGCTAAAAGGAAGGCATGCATTAAGTGATGCCGAATTGATTGCCATCTTGATTGGCTCGGGAAACCGTGAAGAAAGTGCTGTTGCGTTAAGTATGCGCATTTTGGCTGCTGTTTCAAATAACTTGAATGAGTTGGGTAAGCTTGAGTTGAAGAAACTAACAGAGTTTAAAGGGATTGGTGAGGCGAAGGCTATTTCTATTATTGCTGCCTTAGAGTTGGGAAGACGACGACGTGCGCAAGAAGGTGTCGTACGAAAGAAAATTACCTCCAGTGCTTCTGTTTTTGAAGTGATGCAGCCGGTCATAGGGGAGCTGCCTCACGAGGAATTCTGGATTATCTATCTTAATAATTCCAATAAAATCTTACAAACTTCCCAGTTAAGTAAAGGAGGCATAACGGGTACGGTAGTAGATATACGATTGGTCTTCAAAACCGCATTGTCCTTGGGGTCAGTTGCTATAATATTAGCGCATAATCATCCTTCTGGTACACTAAAACCAAGTCAGGCAGATATTCAGCTTACCAAAAAATTAAGTAGGGCGGGGGAGAGTTTAGACATTAAGGTATTAGACCACCTTATTGTGACCGAAAAAGCGTATTTTAGCTTTGCTGACGAACAAATGCTTTAGCAATCAATGTTGCTTATTTACACCCAAAAACTTACTCCAAGAATAGATTATTCCTTTAAGCATATATGTACAAGGATTTTAGGTATTCCCGTTAAGTTTACGTCTACTATTGAAGAATTTATTTCGCATAAGGGCTTGAAAATGTCTTATGGAAAACAGCCTTTGGGGAACGAGCTTTTTATATTTTCTCACGGACTTTTAACTATGCAAGGTTTTGAAGATATTGAAGTGGTAGTAAAGCCGTGGGACGAAACCATAGGTTTTTTTCCATCTCCAGAAAAGAGCACCCTCCCTTTTGATATTTTTTCTGCATCTTTTTACCTCATGAGCCGTTATGAAGAATTTTTGCCACATGTTAAAGATGAATTAGGAAGGTTTACTGCCCAAGAAAGCATTGCAAAAAAGGCTTCTTTTTTAGATCAACCAGTGGTTGATATCTGGGCGTATAAATTTAAAGCGGTAGTGCTTGATTGTTTCCCGGACATACAATTTCCAAATCAACAGTTTAAAATCCATAACCTCTTGGAAGCAAAACAGCCCTATGCCTATTTGCAGCGTGGATTGATTAAAAATTTCATTGGGTTTGGTAGTGATTTGTTCAAATTCAGAATTCGTAGATTTTTTGAACGATTAAGGGTGTTATTGTATCTTCGGAAGGACCCCTATGATACATTCAACTGGGTTATAAATGCCAAAAAAAATAGCAGTTCACAACTTACCGTTTTTTTTCTACTGGGTGAGGGATATACTTTTAGTGAAGATTTCAATACCAAACGGGAGAAATTCAAAAGCCTTGTGAAACATGTTGGGGATTACACTGAAATTGGCTTGTTGTTCTCCTTCCACTCCCTAAAAGATTACCAGCAATTAAAAAAAGAGAAAAAAAACCTGGAAGAGGTCACTCACCGCCCTTTAAAGAGCACATCCAATGATAAACAATTAGTAGACTTGCCCACAATCTATAGGGATCTTGTAGAATTGGAAGTTGCGCGTGATTTTACCATGTTTTATCATGATGAGCTTGGATTTAGGGCAGGGACTTGTACCCCTTTTCTTTATTACGATTTGGACCACGAATTAAAAACCCCTTTATTGATCCATCCAGTAGTTGGAACCACTACTATTGTGAATGACCAAGGCGTAGCGAAAGTTGAACCTCAAATTCTGCAGCTTTACGAACAAGTGCAAAAAGTAAATGGAACCTTTTCGTTGATGTTTGCCAATACAGATTTTATGCAAGGGAAGGAACAAAGGATCTGGCGGTACCTTTTCTCTAAAAAACTGAATGTATATGCGTGATTTGATAGAACATGTTTTTTTTGACTTAGACCATACACTTTGGGATTTTGATAAAAATTCTAGACTTGCTTTTGAAAGAATGTTCACTCAACAAAGTATTTCAATAAACTTAAATGAATTCTTGGAAATTTATGAACCCATAAATTTTCACTATTGGAAATTATACAGGGAAGAAAGAGTAAGTAAGCAAGAGTTGAGGAGAAACCGATTTTCTGAAGCATTTCAGCCGTTTGGGATTCATTTTTCAATAGAAGAACTAGACCACTTGGCACAATTGTACATAGATGAATTACCAAAAGACAATCATTTGTTTGAAGGTGTTCATGAGGTATTAGAGTATCTTTCCGTTAATTACCAGCTACACATTATCACCAACGGATTTCATGAAGTTCAGCATAAAAAACTTCAAAATAGTGGCATATCTACCTATTTCTCAACGGTAACTACTTCAGAGGAGGTAGGGTTAAAGAAGCCTAATCCTGTTATATTCAAAAAGGCTTTGGAAAAAGCCAAGGCACTATCAAATAAAAGTCTTATGGTAGGGGATACCTTTGAGGCTGATATCTTAGGAGCAAAAGGAGTAGGAATGCATACGTTGTATTTCAATTATAGAAAAGAACCAATTCCTGCAGAATATCTTAAGATAGACTTGATAACAGATATTAAAAAACATCTGTAAGCACACTATTTACGTATATTATTACGTTAACCTTTAAAACCCCAGCTATGAAAAAGAACCTGCTGCTCCCTTTTTTGGGACTGTTATGTATTGCATGCTTTTTTTCCTGTGTAAGAGACACAGATTTTGATCAAGTAGATGATGTTGCTGCGACACCTATTGTAGAATTGGATTTAATATACTTCAATTTACAAGCGGCCGATTTTTTTGATTCCATTACCAATACCCCTAGGCTTACCGTTACAGATACAACCGAAATCCGTTTTTTGGATGATTCAGGATTTCAGGAGAGTCTACTAAAAGCTGAATTTCTCTTCATCTTTACCAATAGTATTCCTCGTAGTTTTGAAACTAGTTTTCAATTTTTAAGCGAAACGAACGATACTACCTATACTACCCAAACCACTGTAATGGAAGGTACCGAAGCTTCTCCCATCGTCACAGAATTTACGGAAACTGTGGAGGGGGAAGAAATACTGGATTTAACTTCAGCAGATAAAGTTGTGGTTTCGGTTTCAATTCCTAGCGCAGATGGAACCCTTGAAGGAACCCTGAATCTCAAGTCGAAAACTACTTATTACCTAGAAATCAAGGAGCGAAACTAATACTATGAGAGCTTTATTGTTATTATCATTAGCCTTATGGCTACAGTTTTGCGTTGCCCAAAATAAACAGGTTTTATATGGTTTGGATGAGGTGCCACAGTCCCTTATGCTGAATCCAGGGGTTAAAGTGCCACAAAAAATGCACTTTGGCATTCCCTTGTTTTCACAGATACATCTAAATGGAGGTGCCTCTGGTCTTAGTGTGTATGACATATTTGGGGATACAGGAGAAGATATCAATGCCAAGATTGAACGGAAAATTTTTGAAATGTCTGCCAATGATTTTTTTACCGCCACCCAGCAATTGGAAATCTTTCAAATAGGTTGGCGCGCCAACAATGGCATTTACTTTTCTGGGGGAATTTATCAGGAATTTGATTTCATCTCCTATTTTCCCAGAGACTTGGCCATTTTAGCATGGGAAGGAAATGCTAATTACCTTGACTACGAATTTGATCTAGGAGAGGTAAGTGCTACAGGAGATTTGCTTACCGTTTATCATTTTGGCGCGAATAAACAACTAACCAATAAACTCACGGTTGGGGTTCGGGCAAAAATATATTCTAGCATGTTGAGTTTTCAAAGTGTCAATAATAATGGAACTTTTGTCACAACATTAGGGGACGCAGAAAGCGAAAATATTTATGAACATCGCGTACAAAATGCAGACATGACCTTAAATACTTCTGGCATAGCTTCCCTGAGTGATGGTGCTTCCGCAGGAAGTATTATTGGGCGTGCCTTTTTTGGTGGAAATATTGGTTTAGGATTGGATGTAGGTGCTACTTATGATATGAATGCCAATTGGACGGTTAGTGCCAGCATTTTGGATATTGGAGCAATATTTCATACCAAGGACGTAGAGACCTATCATGCCAATGGTGATTATGTATTGGATGGTATTGAACTTATTTTCCCTCCATTAAGTGATGGAGAACAGACGTTACCGTATTATGACAATTTAGAGGATGAGATCGAAAGGGAGATTCCTATAGATACCCTTACGAATGCGTATACACAAATGCGACCTTTAAAAGTAAATGCTGGTCTTGAATATGGCTTTGGAAAGGCATTTGGAGGTGGTAATGAGTGTGATTGTAGAAATAGGGGAGGTGGTGTAGATAGGGAACAGGCATTGGGAGTTCAATATTATAGTATCCTAAGGCCTAAAGGTCCGCAAATGGCAGGAACCTTATACTACAGAAGGAATCTATTTCAATTTCTTACTGCAAAAGCGACTTACACTATAGACTCTTATTCGTATTCTAATGTAGGGTTAGGTGTAGTTGGTGACTTTGGAAAGTTCAATGTGTATCTTGCCATGGATAACCTTCTTAAATATGGAAATCTAGCAAAAGCAAAAAGTGTATCTTTACAGCTAGGTTTCAATATAAAATTTCATGAAGACTAAATTTATCCTTTTTTTCAGTTTCGTTTTGATGCTTACTTCCATGGGAGCGCAGAATAATCTTTCAGATTATAGCTATGTCTTGGTTCCAAAGCAATTTGACTTTCAGAATAGTGAAGACCAGTATCAACTGAATTCCATTGCGAAGTTTTTATTCAATAAACATGGTTTTAATGCTTATTTCCAAGATGAGCTTCCAAATGTAAAAAGGTGTGATGGTTTGTATGCTGAAGTACATGGTGCTCCTAATTTTATATGGACCAAAGTATATATTGTTTTGAAAGACTGTAATGGAACAGAATTATTCCGAAGTGCCGAAGGTAGGAGTAAATTGAAGGAATACAGTAAAACCTATAATGAAGCCATGCGGGGTGCATTTGAAAGTTTTGCGGGATTGAAGGTTCAGCAAAAAGCCTTAGAGGTTTCCGAAGAAAAACCTGAACCTAAGATCACTGTAGCCAAAACTACCACAAATGATGACAATAAGCTGGAGAAGAATGAAGTTAAAACACCAGACAATGACTTAAATCTTCCCAATACACGTTACACACCATTCATCTACAAGGGAGCTTCGTATGTGCTTCGGAAAACCAACGAAGGATTTAGTTTATATAAGGAAACTACCGATGCAATGGATAATGGACTCTTCCTTCAAGGCAAATTACAGATTGAAGAAGGAAAACTCTTTTATGAGGATATCCGTTCAAATACATTTCCAGCAATGTTTGATGCAAACGGGAATTTATGGGTAGAAGCTGCCGAAGGTAAAATGGAGTTTGTTAGGCAATAGCCTAAAAGTCGTATTTCTCTTTCCAAAGCTTTTTTAAATGCTCCTTAAATGATTGCTCCCGGGGATTATTTCCTGGTTTGTAAAAAGAAGTCCCCGAAAGTTCTTCTGGTAGAAATTCGTGCACTACAAAGTTGCCCTCATAGTCATGAGCATATTGGTATTCATTTCCGTAGCCTATCTCTTTCATGAGTTTCGTAGGAGCGTTTCTAAGCGATAAGGGCACAGACAGGTCTCCAGTTTCTCTAACGGCTTGCTGTGCTTGTTTAATGGCCTTGTATGAGGCATTGCTCTTTGCAGAACTTGCCAAGTAGACGGCACATTCCCCTAGGAGGATACTGGCTTCAGGGTAACCAATGGTGGTAACCGCTTGAAACGTTGCATTGGCAAGGACAAGTGCCGTTGGGTTTGCCAATCCAATATCTTCTGAGGCTGAAATGATCATCCTTCTAGCAATGAATTTCAGATCTTCCCCTCCTTCAATCATTCTTGCAAGCCAATATACAGCAGCATTGGGGTCACTTCCGCGAATGGACTTAATAAAAGCGGAAATTATATCATAATGTTGCTCTCCTGTTTTGTCATACAGTACCGTGTTTTTTTGAACCTTTTGAAGAACTAGCTCATTGGTGAGTATTACTTTTTCTTGTGGCTCGGAAAGAATTACCAATTCTAAAGTATTCAGCAATTTTCTGGCGTCGCCACCAGAAAGGCGTAGGAGGGCTTCAGTTTCTTTTAAGGTTACCTTTTTTTGCTTAAGGATTTCATCCTTTTCGAGTGCACGTTCCAGCAAGGTTTCAAGGTCTTCTTTTTGGAACGCTTTTAAAATAAAAACTTGACATCTTGACAATAAGGCAGGAATTACCTCAAAACTTGGGTTTTCCGTAGTAGCACCAATAAGGGTAATCCATCCTTTTTCTACTGCCTTTAATAAAGAATCCTGTTGTGATTTACTAAACCTGTGAATCTCATCAATGAATAAAATTGGATTTTTGGCACTAAAAAGTGTATCGCTTTTTTTGGCCTTTTCAATGACACTTCTTACTGCTGCTACCCCACTATCTATGGCACTTAGTGTATAAAACGGTCTGTCTGATTCTTCTGCCAGAAGTTGCGCTAAAGTAGTTTTTCCTGTACCTGGAGGTCCCCAAAATATCATTGAAGAGATTATGCCAGAGCGCAGTTGTGCTGTAATGGCCCCACTTTCTCCTACCAAGTGAGTTTGGCTAAGATATTCGTTTAAATCTTTGGGTCTAATACGTTCTGCTAACGGAATGCTCATAGTATAAAATTACAATTTTAATCATGCTTGGTCTGTCAAATTAGCATAATTTTGAGTTCGGATTGCTTTTTGAATTCATAATTATATGAAATCCAATTCTTCTTTACGTTTTACTTCTGAAGTCCTCTATGTTCCCATAGTGCTTGTTTTAACATTATGGATTGTTTTTTGGGTGGAAATTAGATTTGGAGTACGATTTACAAAGTGGGGGATATATCCTCTAAAAATAGAAGGATTGAAAGGAGTTTTATTTGCTCCTTTTATCCACGGAAGTTTAAAGCATTTATTTAATAATTCGGTTCCATTTCTCGTGCTCTGTAGTGCCCTTTTTTATTTTTATCGGCCCATTAGATGGAAAGTACTCATTTATGGATATTTATTGACAGGAATTCTTACATGGTTAATTGCGCGTCCTGCTTGGCATATAGGTGCCAGTGGCCTCATTTATCTTTTAGCGTCATTCCTTTTTTTCAAAGGAATATTTTCTAGACATTTTAGATTGGTTGCACTATCAATGTTGGTTGTTTTTCTTTATGGTAGCATGCTTTGGTACTTGTTTCCTATTCGTCCTGAAATTTCTTGGGAAGGACACTTATCTGGATTTTTAGTAGGGTTTTTATTCGCTGTTTTGTTTAGAAAAGATCCTATCGAAAAACCAGTATATGCATGGCAATCTCCAGACTATAAAGAGGAGGATGATCCCTTTTTAAGACATTTTGATGAAAATGGAAATTTTATCGAGTCTATTCCTGAAGAACAAATAACGAATCAAAAAGAAGCTCAAAAAATTCAAGTAGTTTATTATTATAAAAATGAAACTACTGAAGAAGAATAGTCTAATAGCCTCTCTGTCTAATCACTTCATACAAAAACACTCCGCACGCTACCGAAACGTTTAGGGAATTTATACTGCCCATTAGTGGAAGTGCTGCTTGTTCATCCAACAGATTTAAAACAGACTTTGAAATTCCTTTACCTTCAGATCCCATGATTAAGGCTAAAGGCTCTTTTAGGTTTATATCATAAAGTGCTTTGGAAGCCTTTTCAGAAGCACCTATTGTTTTTATGCCAGAGGCTTGTAAGTAATAAATAGCATCTTTAATATGATCTACTTTACAAATAGGTACATTAAAGATGGCCCCAGCAGAAGTTTTCACCGTATCACCTGAAATAGGAGCACCTCCCTTTTTTTGTACAATGATAGCATCTACTCCAGTGCATTCGGCTGTTCTTATAATAGCGCCAAAATTCCGTACGTCACTAATTTGATCTAAAATTATAAATAGGGGAGCTGTTTCTTTTTCCGTAATTCTCGAAACTAGTTCTTCAAGAATTTCAAAGCTAATAGGAGCAGTAATTGCTGCTACACCTTGATGATTAGATTTAGTTAGGTAGTCTAGTTTCTGAGATGGCACCCAATTTATTTGTATACCTCTTTCTTGAGCAGTAGAAGTGATAAAATCTAATTTATTATTTTGAATTCCCTTTTGAACATAAATCTTATCAAGATTAACTTCAGATTTTAGTGCTTCTATTACCGGATATATACCAAAGATGAGATCATTTTGTTTTGCCATATGGAAAGATAAAAAAAAACCATCCAATTACTGGATGGTTTTTTTTAAATAGTTTAGAAATTTTTATTCTGAAGGAGCTTCGTACTTAACTTTATACCAAATTGCTGGTAATACAAAGTTTGCTCCAGTATCTCCTCCTTGAAGCACTACTTGATCAATGGTTCCACCATTCCAAGTTCCTGGATCTTCAAATGGAATGATAATTCCATTTTCATCAACATCATCTTCACCAGGAGCAGGACAGTCAACACAATTAGACACATCTGAAACGTAAATCTTACCGTCATTAGTGGTAATCATAGATGAAAATACCAACTCATCTCCTGTTCTTAGGCTATCAGGATTAGAAGCAGTTCTAAACCCTAGAATAGCTTCCATTTCAGCAGTGGTAAAACTTACATCAAATGGGAATGTAGTTGTGCTTTTGTAAGCAACAGGACCAGAAGTCACACTATCGCCACGAACAGAACGTACAAACCACTCACAAGATGCGATGTTCTCATTTGGATCTTCAGTTACAGCAACAAAATTTGATTCTGCTGGATCTGCTCCAATATGATAGTACACAATATTCGCTGCACCATCAGCAGTATCTACTGATTCAATTCCTTCCCAAAAATCAGGTTGGTAAACGAATTTTACAAATCCACCATTACCTAATTCCGGAACCCTAAATTTATCTGAATCTTCACAGCTACTTACCATAAACGTAAGTGCTACGAGAGACAAAACTGTTAAAAAACTTATATTGAATTTTTTCATGATATCTAAATTGTTTATTAGTCAATAAATCCACTTGGATTGTTATCCCAGAAAACCGTTTTGGTAAGTGCTTGCTGCCCAATGTTAGGGTTAGTGGCTACTTCACCTCCAGGATATCTGAAGTTTCTTGGGAAAGGTCCGGCAGGAATAATAGGATCCTGTAGGTTTGGATAACCAGTTCTTCTGTATGTGTTGTAAGCTTCCGGAGAACATCCAAAAGCAGCTAGGTAATATTCTCTAGAAATAATAGCTAGTTTTCCTTCTGTACTTGCAGCATTATATTCTGTCATTACCCGGCTAACATAATCGTTGATATCTGCAGCTGTAGCCGCAAAATCTTCACCAGTAGTTGGGTTCGTAGTTGGAATAGTAGGGAAGTTAGTTACTTTATCCATACTTAAACGAATTCCTTCTTCCAATAAGTTAGCTGCATTTCCGCTTGTACCTAGAGTAAGAGCGGCTTCAGCAAGTGCAAAATGAGTGAAAGAAGAAAGGTAAATAGGCTGGATTCCAGCACCACCCATGTTAGTTGTGGTTGCACCACGACTTAATTGATCAGCATCAAAGGCACCTCCAGCTGGATAAACTCCAAAAGTGGTTCTAAGTGCCGTATCGTTAGGAATACCAGCATCATCGGCATGGTCTCTACCCCAATATAGGTTACCTACGTAGCAGTATTCGTATCGTCCATCACCAGCACATGGAAGATTAGATGGATTGGTGTTAGGTGCTTGAGTAGTTTGTCTATAGATGTAGTAACGTGCTCTTGGATCTGGTGTTCCAGTTTCAACAAAAGGAGGCTCAGCATCTCCAACATTCAGCATGTCATATAATCCATTGCTCATGTACGTTCCAGCACCAGCAGCTAAGTAGTTACCTGTAAAATACGGATGTCTACTCTCGGTTGGCTGTTGGATGTCAGAATATTGGAATTGGAAATCCTCACTGATATCATCAATAATAGCAGAACCTATTGCTGCATTGATACCAGATCTAGCCATATCTGGTTGAGTTAATCTTAGGTTCAAATACGCTCTAATTTTAAGTGTATTTGCTAATTTAATCCAATTGCTTGAATCAAAAGAACCATAATACAAATCTAGATTTGGAGTAACGATGTTATCTCCACTAGCGCTAAGGTTAGAAATGGCTTCATTTAGTAACTCCAACTGTGCCATATAAACTTCGCTTCCAGGAGAAGTATTTGGATTAGGAAAATCCTCTGGTTGATTTGCTTCCGTGAAAGGTACATCTCCCAAATAATCTACAAGAAGCATGTAGGAGTAAGCAGCAAGTACTTGTGCTACTCCAACGTGATTTGGAATTGGGCTTCCGCCTTCACCACTTTCTTCTTTTCCTAGTTCTAGTTCATTTAATCCTTGAAGGATTTCTAAGTTAGTAAAAAGTTTATAGGATTGTTGCCATTCACCGTTTGTGAAATCGAGTGTATTTTGGTCAACAGCTCCATTATAAGTGGAAAACAAGTTTACATGCCTCATGATATTGTCTGAAGCTCCATTGTATCCACTAAAAATTCTACTAAAGTTTATCTGAACATCGTTTAATACGAAGTTCGGGTCTGCCGCAGAAATTGCTAGGTTGTTAGGATCATCAAGCAATTCCAACTCTACAGTTTCACATCCTACAAAGAAAGCTACGAAGGACGCTAAGATTGTTATTTTGAATATATTTTTCATAATAATTTTATTTGTTTATTAGAATGTTGCTTTAACACTGAATGAGTAGCGCTTAGCAGTTGGACCAGTTTGGAATTCCAATCCTTGTCCATTACCAACACCTGTACTCAATGCCTCAGGGTCAATATTGAATGCTTGAGGAATGTTAAATGTTCTAACATATAGGTTTTGTCCGGAAACTCCTAAGCTAACAGAACCAAATGGAGTTCTATCTAGGAATTTCTTAGGTAGGTCATACGTTAACGAAACTTCTCTTAAACGTAAGTGTGAAGCATCATAGATACCTTGACCAGATGGATCTACAAGGTTGATAAAGTATACATCATTTGCACCAATTTGAATGGTGTTTTCAATGAAGTTACCATTAGCATCAGTTAGCGGTTGTCCATTGTTAGGGTTTGCTAAAATACCAGGGATAACAAATGTACCTTCTCTATTGTCAACATTAACGGTAGTTACACCTCTTCTGTAGAACTGAGAAGCAGTTTGAGAATAGATGTCTCCACCATGTTGATATTCAACTTGAGCAGAAAGAGTTAAACCTTTGTATGCAAAAGATTGAATTGTAGTAAAGTTCCAATCTGGGTTTGGATCTCCAATCGTTTCAATATCTAAACCTAATTCACCTTCAGAGTCAATAATCTTACCAGTGTTAGGGTTGATAAGAAGGGTACCATTAACTCCAATTCCTAATGGATTTTCAGGAGTGATGTTTCCTTCATCATATCTTGCAGCATATCCACCTTTAATTACCCCTAATGGTTCTCCTTCGGAAGCGAAGTTACCAAGGTTGGTAAATCCAGCAAATGGGAATGGATCAAGATCGCCAAGATCAGTTACCTCATTTTCATAAGCAGTAAAGTTATTTCTCATACTCCAAGTGAAACTTTCTGTTTGAACTGGAATAAGATTTAAACCAAGTTCAACACCTTGAATTTGACTCTCTGCAATGTTGTCATCAATAGAGGTATAACCAGTAGAGAAGTTCAAAGGTCTATTTACAATTTGATCTTCGATAATTCTCTTGTAAACGGTAGCGTCTAAAGTAATTCTTCTTTTAAATAACTCTAATTCAGCTCCAACCTCAAATTCTCTTTGTAATTCGGGTTCTAGTGTACTATTTGCTCTTGCATTTCCTACACTGTTTGTAGTTACACCACCACTAGAGGTAATGAAAACGTCTGTGTTAGCAGTAAGAAGTTCTCTAGTATTGTAAGGTCCAGGGAATCTTGCAGATGTACCGTAACCAGCACGTAGCTTCAAGTAACCAAGTCCGTCATTGCTTCCAAAACCATCAAGTGAAGTAGGAGTGAAGGACAAGGAAACACCTGGATAAAACAATGAACGGAAATCTTGCTCAAGGGTAGATCCCCAGTCATTACGTCCAGAAACTGTCAAGAATAAGAAGTTTCCATAATCAAAAGATGCTTCACCATAAGCCCCAAGGATGTTTCTTTCTTGGAAATAGTCAAGTGTGTTATCGTTTGCTAAGTAATTCTCATGATTTAAGAAACCAAACTCTACTTGTTCAGTACTAACAATTCCAAATCTTTCATAAGTATCTCTTCTTGCGTTAAAACCAACTTGTGCGGTTACATTAAAATCATTCGCAAGTTGAAGATTATTGAAACTCAAGTTGAAGTTATGATCAAATATTGCATTTTTCTGAGAAATTGTTCTCAAGATACCAGGATTAAACCCAGCAGATACAGCACCTTTATTTACGTGAAATTCTTGAATCTCATTATACGTATCTAATCCAAAACGATAGCTTACATCAATATTGTCGCTTACACTATATGTAGTAGACAATTTTCCAAAGAAACGATCAGTCACTTGCTCTGTACCCGCATTAGCAAGAAGCCAGTATGGGTTTTCTTGATCCCCTCTATAGTATACACTAGATCCATCTTCTGGATTCTGGAAGGGTAGGTTGTTGATATCGTAGTTTCTTGGAATGAACAATAAACGGTTAAAGATAGAAAGTGTACTTGCATTGTTTGCAGTAATAGGAGGAGTGTTAACTCTCAAGTTACTGTAGTTGGCTGTTCCAGTAAATGTAAATTTATTGGAAAGTTTCGCAGTACCACCCATACCAATGTTGTAACGGGTAAGTCCGTTGTTAGGAATATATCCATCTTCAGAGGTATATCCAAAGTTAAGGTTGTAACGGCTTCCACCATCTCCAGGAGATCCACTAACATTAACAGAAGTGGTATTACCTAATCCTGTTCTAAAGAAATCCTTTACGTTGTTAGGAGCAGCTACATAAGGAATTTGAAGATCCTCATATTCTGGGAAAACATTAGAGAAACCTTGATAAGGGTGATCAATTAACAACCCTAAATCAAAGCGACCTCCCCAGTTTCCAACAAAACCTGGGTCTGGAGCATTGTTTGCTCCTTGACCGTATTCATTTTGGTAATCTGCAAGATTGTTGATTTGAGTAGCATATACAGATTGAGATAGTGTAACCTCAAACTTTTTATTCAAATCTTTGGAGCTACCGTTTTTAGTTGTAATAATAACTACCCCGTTTCTACCTTGCTGACCATAAAGTACTGCAGCACTCAAACCTTTAAGGATCTGAACGCTCTCAATGTTGTTAGGATCTAAATCAAGGAAACGGCTACTTGTAACGGTATTACCTCCAGCAAAGTTATCTACCTGGTTGGTGCTTGAGTCAAAAGGAACACCATCAACAATAAATAAAGGTTGGTTGTTACCGTTAATCGAGCTCTTGGAACGGATAACGAAGTTGGTACCTGAACCAGTAGCACCACTGTTACCTATTACCTGAACCCCTGCTACTTTACCGTTAAGGCTTCGAACTACATCAGATTCTGGTTTGTTCTCAATTTCTTCGGCTTCAAGTGTTGTTACGGCATAACCAATTGCCTTTGCAGACTTAGGTCTACCATAACCTGTTACAACTACTTGCTCCAATTCCGCCAAGTCAGGTTCCATGGAAAAAGAAATATTAGAGCCAGCTCCAACGGTTCTTTCCGCATTTTTGTAACCTACATAGGTATATACCAAAACTTGTCCAACACTGGCACTAATGGTATAATTACCGTCAAAGTCGGTTTGGGTACCTGTAGTTGTACCTTTAATAATAACATTAACCCCTGGCAACGGCAGACTATTTTCGTCTGAGACCGTACCCGAGATCGTCTTTTCTTGTGCGAACGTAAGTTGCACTACAAACGCCAATAACAGCGTTAAAAATCCACTAAACTTTGTTCTCATTTTATAATTTATTTGAATTAGCCAATGCCAAAAATCACAATAAAAAGTTAAATACACAACTTTTTAAACTTAAAATTTGCTTTTTTTTTACCACAACGTTACGCGTATGTTACCTTTAATAAAAGCAGATTTCGTCAATTTTCTTCCTTAATTAGTTTTAAGGATTTGTACCAAATTTCAGCAAAAAATCAAGAACACCATAATTCAAGTATCGGGTATTCCTCTTATTTCATAAAAAACAGGGTTTATTTAGGGTTCAAAACTGGGTAGAATAGCTAATATGTACCTTCGTGTTTGCAAATTGGAAAGTTTGTGATTTTAGAGTCCCATTAGCGATATTTAAGCGAAATAGACCTGCATCATTCAATAGTCCTACACCAAAACCAAAGCTGTAAAGTTCCTCTTCTAGATTGGTTACATTATTTTCAAAATATCCAAGGTCTGTGATTGTATGCAAATAAAACTGATTGTTAATAACAAATCGATATTCTGTATTTAACAGGGTGTATAGGGACGCATCAATACTATTTTCGTTGAACCCCCTTATACTATTGATTCCTCCAAAACGAAATAATTCATTGGCTACATACGTATTGCTGGAAAGATACTGGGTGTTGTTGTTTAGGTATATCGAATTCCTTGGATTTAGATTGAAAATGTGATTTGCTGAAAACCCCATTCTAATTTGATTATCTTCTGTTGCCATAAGTGTTCTTTTTCCAAATTCTGCATCAAAGGATGCAAATGTTTTGGTTGGAAAAAGTGAACTCTTTTGTTGGATGCTAAATTCAGCACCTGCCACAAAAAAGTCTGAATTAAAATCTTCAATAGGAACACCTGCAATGGCTGTTTCCAAAAGATTACTGGATTCATATGATTTATATCCACCATAAAATCGAAGCCTTGGTGATAACTGGTAATTGAGTTTTGCCTTTTGTTCTGTGGTTGAAAATGTACTGTCTCTTTTGAAAATCTTTAATTCCAAACTTATGCCAAAAGGACTTTTGAAAAGATAGGGTAATTCCAATTGAGCTCTAAAGTTTTGTTGGTCATTTCCATCAGCCTTGTAATTCAGCAGTAATCGTTCCCCAAAATTCAAATTATTATTGAGTGCCAGATTAAGGTAGCCGTTAAACTCTAGTTTTTGGGTGTCTTCATTAGTGGCGAACCCCAAAATACCATCAAAATTATTACTGTTCTTTTTTTGAAGGTAGAAATAAACAACAGTAGAGTCTTTTTTGAAAAGGGCTTCTGGTGGTTTAATGCTTGTTGCAAATGCAAGATTGTCCAAAAGATCATTTTGGGCATTGATTTTTTGCTGTCTAAAAGGTCTTCCTTTTTTTACACCTGCATAATATTTAATGAAGGATTTTGGGAATTTTTCATATCCCTTTACCACAATTCCGTCAACGGTTCTTGGTTTCTGTGACTCTATTAAAAGGATGGCCGAAATGGTGGTTAGGTCTTCCCTTGATATATCTCTTAAAAAAACTTTTATAAATGGATCTCCTGTATCTTCGGAAAGTGTTTGGGTTAGATTAGATAGCACGTATTCTGTACTGGCTATTGGGAGTAGGTAGTTAGTCCCGTTTTCAGCGCGTGATGCTCCAAGTGAAATTAGCAAAGAAGGGTTAACTGTTTCCGGGATGGATCGTATTTTTAGATAAGACCATTTATTTCCTAAGCGATAACTAACTTCATAAACAGAATCGTTCACTGCTTTAACAGAATCCTTCCGCACTTCCAAATATCCTATTTTTTGAAATCGCTCTTTAATTGTTTCGGTGGCCTTTTCAAGTTCCTGGTAACTATCAAATGAGAAGGGTGCTCCAATAGTGTCCAGCAAACCGGCGGAGAGTTCTTTTTCCGTATTCAATTTTAAGGAAATGGTCTGCCCTAAAACAGGTCCTAAAAAGAGTATATATATATTAAGGTATAAAATCCCTTTCAGAAATTTCTTCAAAACCACACAATTCAGTTCATAAAACTAACGCAAATCCCTAGGTTTTCATATCCAAAATTTCAAATAATTGTAAATCGCAGAAAAATAAAAGCAGGTGTGTTGTTTTAATAAAATTAAATTTCTACCTTTGCCGCCCTTTAAATAGGGAAAAATATCATTTTATTTAATGTGTAACAAGGATTTTATATGCCAACTATTTCACAATTAGTACGAAAAGGAAGAGCCAAAATAACCAAGAAGAGTAAATCGGCTGCTTTGGATTCGTGCCCGCAACGCCGCGGTGTGTGTACGCGTGTATATACTACTACCCCTAAGAAACCAAACTCTGCGATGCGTAAAGTAGCAAGGGTTAGGTTGACCAACGGGAAGGAAGTAAACGCATACATCGGTGGTGAGGGGCACAACCTTCAAGAGCACTCGATAGTATTGGTTAGAGGTGGAAGGGTAAAAGATTTGCCTGGTGTACGTTATCATATCGTTCGTGGCGCATTGGACACTGCTGGTGTTCAAGGTAGACTACAACGTAGATCTAAGTACGGTGCAAAGAAACCCAAAAAGTAACAAACAAACTTTTAAAGAGAAGACATGAGAAAAAGACAGGCCAAGAAAAGACCGCTTTTACCAGATCCAAAATTTAACGATCAATTGGTCACAAGATTTGTGAACAATATGATGTGGGACGGTAAAAAGTCGGTGGCTTTTAAAGTGTTCTACGATGCCATCGAGATTGTAGAGCAAAAGAAAGAAGACGAAGAAAAAACGGCTTTAGAGGTATGGAAAGACGCATTGTCTAATGTAATGCCACACGTAGAAGTACGTAGCCGAAGAGTTGGAGGGGCAACCTTTCAAATTCCAATGCAAATACGCCCAGATAGAAAAATATCCACTGCAATGAAGTGGTTAATTGGTTATGCTCGTAAGCGTAACGAGAAGTCTATGGCGCAAAAACTTGCTGCTGAGATCTTAGCAGCTGCTAAAGAAGAAGGCGCTGCAGTTAAAAAGCGTGTGGATACACACAAAATGGCTGAAGCAAACAAAGCATTCTCACACTTTAGATTTTAATATACAATGGCACAAAGAGATTTAAAATTTACTAGAAATATAGGTATCGCTGCGCACATTGATGCAGGTAAAACCACCACTACGGAAAGAATCCTTTTCTATACAGGGGTTTCCCATAAAATTGGTGAAGTACACGACGGTGCAGCGACAATGGACTGGATGGAACAGGAGCAGGAACGTGGAATTACAATTACTTCCGCAGCAACTACCTGTACTTGGAGATTTCCTCTGGAAAACGCACAGCCTACCGACAATACGAAAGATTATCACTTTAACATCATCGATACTCCCGGGCACGTAGATTTTACCGTAGAAGTAAACCGTTCCTTGCGAGTATTGGATGGGTTGGTATTTTTGTTTAGTGCGGTTGATGGTGTAGAGCCACAGTCTGAAACCAACTGGAGACTAGCAGATAATTATAAAGTACCTCGAATTGGATTTGTAAATAAAATGGACCGTCAAGGTTCTAACTTTTTGGCTGTTTGCCAACAAGTAAAGGACATGTTGGGATCTAATGCAGTTCCAATTGTATTACCTATTGGTGATGAAGCAGATTTTAGAGGTATTGTAGACTTGGTTAAAAACCGTGCTATTATATGGCACGAAGATAACTTCGGTTCTACTTTTGATGAGGTAGATATCCCTGCAGAGATGCAAGCTGAGGTAAAAGAATATAGAGCTAAGCTTATTGAAGAAGTTGCGGATTATGATGAAGCATTACTGGAAAAATTCTTTGAAGATGAAGATTCCATCACTGAAGCAGAAGTGCATGCGGCATTGAGAGCAGCGGTAATGGATCGTGCAATCATTCCTATGATTTGTGGTTCTGCCTTCAAGAACAAAGGAGTTCAATTCCTATTGGATGCAGTATGTAGGTACTTGCCTTCTCCGGTAGATAAGGATGCTATCGTGGGTACAAACCCAGATACTGAAAAAGAAGAATCCCGTAAGCCAGATGTGACAGCTCCTTTTGCTGCATTAGCTTTTAAAATTGCTACAGATCCTTTCGTAGGTCGTTTGGCATTCTTTAGAGCTTACTCTGGTCGTTTGGATGCTGGATCTTATGTATTGAATAATCGTTCCGGAAAACGTGAGCGTATCTCAAGGATCTATCAAATGCACTCCAATAAGCAGAATGCAATTGAATATATCGAAGCAGGTGATATTGGAGCTGCTGTAGGATTTAAGGATATCAAAACCGGGGATACGCTTTCCGATGAAAAGCACCCTATCGTTTTGGAATCCATGCAATTCCCAGACCCTGTAATTGGTGTGGCTGTAGAGCCTAAGACCAAAGCAGATGTTGATAAATTGGGAATGGCTTTGGCTAAACTTGCAGAAGAAGATCCTACGTTCCAGGTTAGAACTGATGAAGCCTCTGGGCAAACCATCATTTCTGGAATGGGAGAGCTTCACCTAGATATCATCGTTGATCGTTTGAGACGTGAGTTCAAAGTGGAGGTAAACCAAGGGAAGCCTCAAGTAGAATACAAAGAAGCTATCACTAGGACTGCAGATCACCGTGAAGTTTACAAAAAACAAACTGGTGGTCGTGGTAAGTTTGCGGATATCGTATTTACCTTAGGCCCTGCTGAGGATGAAAAAGCAGATGGATTGGAGTTCGTAAATGAAATCAAAGGGGGTAACATTCCTAAAGAATTTGTTCCTTCTGTTGAAAAAGGATTCCAACAGGCTATGAAGAATGGTCCTTTGGCTGGTTTCGAAGTAGATAGCATGAAGGTAACCCTCAAGGATGGATCTTTCCACCCTGTGGATTCCGATCAGTTGTCCTTTGAATTGGCAGCTAAGCTCGGATTTAAATCTGCTGCAAAAGCTGCTGGTGCAGTTATCATGGAGCCTATCATGAAGTTGGAGGTGTTGACTCCAGAAGAAAACATGGGGGATATCGTAGGTGACTTAAACCGAAGAAGAGGTCAAGTAAATAACATGTCTGATAGAGCTGGTTCCAAGGTAATCAAAGCTGAAGTTCCACTTTCTGAAATGTTTGGATATGTAACCACCTTGAGAACATTGTCTTCAGGTCGTGCTACATCCACTATGGAATTTTCACATTATGCTGAAACTCCTTCCAATATTTCAGAGGAAGTAATTGCAGCTACTAAAGGAACCGCTAACGTTTAATATTTTCAGCAATGAGTCAAAAAATCAGAATTAAATTAAAGTCTTACGATCATAATTTAGTAGACAAATCTGCTGAAAAAATCGTAAAAACCGTAAAAAGTACCGGTGCTGTGGTAACGGGTCCTATTCCATTGCCAACACACAAAAAGATCTTTACCGTGTTGCGTTCGCCGCACGTAAACAAGAAAAGTAGAGAGCAATTCCAATTGAGTTCTTACAAGCGCTTATTGGATATCTACTCTTCTTCCTCCAAAACCATTGATGCACTCATGAAATTAGAGTTGCCAAGTGGAGTGGAAGTAGAGATCAAGGTGTAAGTATCAACCGCACTGAATAGTGCATACATGTCCTGAGCTGCGGGCGAGGGAAAAACGGAAACAAAATAACATTCACAGGGCTGAATTTATTTTGGCCCTGTTTTAATTTGAAATATAAATTTTAATAACTAATAAGTAATAGCTATGTCTGGGTTAATTGGAAAAAAAGTAGGGATGACCAGCATCTTTGACGAGAGAGGAAAGAATATTCCTTGTACCGTTATTGAGGCAGGACCCTGCGTTGTTACCCAAGTCAGAACCGATGAGGTTGACGGGTATGAAGCTCTTCAACTTGGTTTCGATGACAAAAAGACGGCAAACAAAGCTGCTGAAGGCCACGCCAAAAAAGCAGGAACTGTTGCTAAACGAAAAGTTGTCGAATTCCAGGGATTTGAAGAGGAGTATAAACTAGGTGATACCATCACGGTAGAACATTTTACCGAAGGGGAGTTCGTGGATATTTCGGGGATTTCCAAAGGTAAAGGGTTCCAAGGAGTGGTAAAACGTCACGGTTTTGGCGGTGTGGGGCAAGCCACGCACGGTCAGCATAACCGTTTAAGAGCGCCAGGTTCTATTGGTGCAGCTTCCTATCCTGCGAGAGTTTTCAAAGGAATGAAAATGGCAGGCCAAATGGGAAATGAAAGAGTAACAGTGCAAAACCTTAAAGTGTTGAAAGTAGTTCCCGAAAAGAACTTGCTTGTAGTAAAAGGATGTGTTCCTGGTCACAAAAACGCTTATGTAACGATTTATAAGTAATGAAGGTAGCAGTATTAGACAAGAACGGAAAAGATACAGGAAGAAAGGTAGACCTTTCTAAAGATGTATTTGAAGTAGAGCCCAATAATCACGCCATCTACCTTGATGTGAAACAATACTTGGCAAACCAACGCCAAGGAACACACAAGGCAAAAGAAAAAGGTGAGATTACTGGTAGTACTCGAAAAATTAAAAAGCAAAAAGGAACCGGAACTGCTAGAGCAGGTAGTATCAAATCTGGAATCTTTAAAGGAGGAGGAAGATTCTTCGGGCCAAGACCTCGAAGCTATTCCTTTAAATTGAATAAAGGATTGAAGCGTTTGGCACGTAAATCTGCGCTAAGTATGAAGGCTTCAGATAAGGCCATTGTGGTTTTGGAAGATCTTCAAATGGATGTTCCAAAGACTAAAGAATTTACTTCAGTTTTGAAGTCTTTGGGTCTTGAAAACAAAAAATCTTTGTTTGTGTTGGGCGAGTCAAATAATAATGTATATTTGTCGTCTCGTAATTTGAAAGGTGCTGAAGTTATAAACACCTCAGAATTAAACACTTACAGAATTATGAATGCAAACAGCTTAGTGTTGTTTGAAGGTTCTTTGGAAAAAATAGAAGAAAACTTAAGTAAATAGAAGCGAGATGCAGATCTTAATTAAACCTATTATTACAGAAAAAGCGACACGCGATGCGGAAGAAAACAACCGTTTCACGTTCGAAGTGAACCAAAAGGCGAACAAGATTGAAATCAAAAATGCGGTAGAAGCTGCATATGGTGTTTCTGTTACTAAAGTTCGCACAATGAATGTCCGCCCAGATAGACGGGTTCGTTACACGAAAACGGGTATCCAAACTGGTAAAACAAATGCTTACAAAAAAGCAATTGTACAGGTGGCGGAAGGTGATACTATAGATTTTTATGAAAATCTCTAATTAGTTTAGAATTAAAGAAAGACAAAAATGTCAGTAAGAAAATTAAAGCCTATCACCCCGGGACAGCGATTTAGAGTGGTCAATGGTTTTGACGCCATCACCACTGATAAGCCGGAGAAAAGCCTATTGGCTCCGAAAAAACGTACTGGGGGTAGAAACAGTCAAGGAAAAATGACCATGCGCTATCGTGGTGGTGGTCATAAGAAGCGTTATCGAATTATCGATTTTAAACGCGACAAGCACGGTGTTCCTGCAACCGTAGCTACCATTGAATATGATCCTAACCGTTCTGCGTTTATCGCCTTGGTAAATTACCAAGATGGTGAAAAACGCTATGTAATTGCACAGAACGGACTTCAAGTTGGACAAAATATTGTATCTGGAGAAAATGTAGCCCCAGAAATTGGAAATGCCATGACATTGGCTAACATTCCATTGGGTACCATTATTTCTTGTATTGAACTACGCCCTGGCCAAGGTGCATCTTTGGTTAGAAGTGCGGGTGCTTTTGCGCAATTAATGGCAAGAGAAGGGAAATATGCAACCGTTAAATTGCCTTCAGGGGAAACAAGGATGATTTTATCTACTTGTATGGCTACCATTGGAGCTGTTTCTAACAGTGACCACCAATTGATGGTATCTGGTAAAGCAGGTAGATCAAGATGGTTGGGTAGAAGACCAAGAACTAGAGCTGTTGTAATGAACCCAGTAGATCACCCAATGGGTGGTGGGGAAGGTCGTGCTTCTGGAGGTCACCCAAGATCTAGAAAAGGGTTGCCAGCCAAAGGTTACAGAACCCGTTCCAAAACTAAATACAGTAATAAATATATCGTAGAACGTAGAAAGAAATAAGTTATGGCAAGATCATTAAAAAAAGGACCT
This sequence comes from uncultured Alteromonas sp., assembly GCA_964495885.1. Classification (GTDB taxonomy): domain Bacteria; phylum Bacteroidota; class Bacteroidia; order Flavobacteriales; family Flavobacteriaceae; genus PALG01. The sequence goes on from CAZBWO010000008.1 coordinate 66,217, forward strand.
TACGTTCACTATAAATTAGATAAAAAAGTCCAGCAAAACGTGGAATCCAATAAGAAGACCGTGATCAAAACTTGGTCTAGAGCTTCCATGATTACACCAGATTTTGTTGGTCAAACCATTGCGGTTCATAACGGAAAGCAATTTGTTCCTGTATATGTTACCGAAAATATGGTAGGACATAAACTAGGAGAATTTTCACCAACAAGATCCTTCCGTGGTCATGCAGGTGCTAAAAACAAAGGAAAAAAATAATTAGGCCATGGGAGTTCGTAAAAGAGAAAGAGCAGAAGAGATCAAAGAGGCAAAGAAGACACAGTATTTCGCCAAATTGAACAATTGCCCTACTTCCCCCAGAAAGATGCGATTAGTCGCAGACCTTATTCGGGGTGAAAAGGTGAATAAAGCGCTTAATATTTTAAAGTTCAGCAATAAGGAAGCTTCTATTCGTTTAGAAAAACTATTGTTGTCTGCAATCGCTAATTGGCAGGCCAAAAATGAAGATGCTTCTATTGAAGACGCCGACCTGTTTATAAAAGAGGTTAGAGTAGATGGTGGACGTATGTTGAAGAGACTTCGACCTGCACCACAAGGACGTGCGCACAGAATTAGAAAACGTTCCAATCACGTTACATTAGTGCTTGGAGCTAACGATAACACACAAAGCTAAAAAGTAAATGGGACAGAAGACAAATCCAATCGGAAATCGCCTAGGTATTATTAGAGGATGGGAATCCAACTGGTACGGAGGCAACGACTACGGTGATAAATTAGCCGAAGACGACAAGATTAGAAAGTATGTTCACGCTCGTTTAAGCAAAGCTAGTGTGTCTAGGGTAATTATTGAGCGAACCCTAAAACTTGTAACCGTTACTATCACCACTGCCCGTCCCGGTATCATTATCGGTAAAGGTGGCCAGGAGGTAGACAAGTTGAAGGAAGAGCTTAAAAAGATTACCGGCAAGGAAGTACAGATCAACATCCATGAAATCAAAAGACCAGAGTTGGATGCCAACTTGGTAGCTGCTAGTGTTGCTCGGCAAATTGAGAGTAGAATCTCTTACCGTCGTGCTATCAAAATGGCTATTGCAGCTGCAATGCGTATGAACGCCGAGGGAATCAAAATTCAGATCTCAGGTCGTTTGAACGGAGCCGAAATGGCCCGTACCGAAACCTATAAGGATGGTCGTATTCCATTGTCAACTTTTAGAGCCGATATTGATTATGCACTTGTTGAAGCTCATACTACTTATGGTAGATTGGGCGTGAAAGTGTGGATCATGAAAGGTGAAGTATATGGTAAAAGAGAACTTTCTCCTTTGGTAGGACTTTCTAAAAAAGGTTCTGGAAAAGGTTCCCGAGGTGGTAACAAATCACGTCGAAATAGAAAGTAATTTTTTAAAGAAACAAGAAAATGTTACAGCCTAAAAGAACAAAATACCGTAAACAGCAGAAAGGCCGAATGAAAGGAAATGCTGGTCGTGGAAACCAACTTTCCTATGGAACCTTTGGTATCAAATCCATGGATTCAGAATTTATCACGGCCCGACAAATTGAAGCTGCCCGTATTGCCGCTACCCGTTATATGAAGAGGGAAGGATCCATTTGGATCATGATTTTTCCAGATAAACCCATCACTAAGAAACCTCTTGAGGTTCGTATGGGTAAAGGAAAAGGTGCCGTTGAATATTGGGCTGCCGTGGTAAAACCCGGGAGAATTTTATTTGAAGTTTCTGGAGTTCCTTTGGAAACCGCTAAAGAGGCATTGCGTCTTGCAGCACAGAAGCTTCCCGTTAAAACAAAGTTTGTAGTATCCAGGGATTTCCAGGAATAATTTTTTGAAATGCTCATTATGAAACAATCAGAAATTATAGAATCATCCACAGCCGAGCTACAAGAGCGGATAGCTGAATTGAAAAAAGCATATACCGATCTTAAAATGGCCCATACTATATCACCGTTGGAAAATCCAATTCAGCTACGCGCTCAAAGAAAAGCGATAGCTAGAATTGCGACCGAACTAACTAAAAGAAAAGAGCAATAATTGCGAAGCTGAAAGATGGAAACAACAAGAAATTTAAGAAAAGAACGTATAGGTGTCGTTACCAGTAATAAGATGGAAAAATCCATCGTGGTAAGCGAGGTGAAAAAAGTAAAACACCCTATGTATGGAAAATTCGTTTTGAAAACGAAAAAATACGTAGCACACGATGAAAAAAACGACTGCAACGAAGGTGATACTGTAAAAATCATGGAAACAAGACCTATGAGTAAAACCAAATGTTGGAGATTAGTAGAAATCATTGAAAGAGCGAAGTAATCATGATACAGCAAGAATCTAGACTTAAAGTAGCAGACAACACAGGAGCCAAAGAAGTACTTTGTATTCGCGTGTTGGGAGGAACCAAGAGAAGGTATGCTTCCATTGGAGACAAAATTGTAGTGACTGTTAAAGAAGCTACTCCTAATGGAACTGTAAAAAAGGGAACCGTTTCTACCGCTGTTGTGGTACGTACGGTAAAGGAAGTAAGAAGACCAGATGGTTCTTACATTCGGTTTGATGATAACGCATGTGTCCTTTTAAACCCACAAGGTGAAATGAGGGGAACACGTGTATTTGGACCGGTAGCCAGAGAGCTTCGTGATAAGCAATTTATGAAAATAGTATCATTGGCACCTGAGGTGCTTTAATACGAAAACAAGATGGCAAAGCTGAAAATCAAAACGGGAGATAATGTAATCGTCATTGCTGGGGATCATAAAGGTTCTGAAGGTGCTGTGATGAAAATTTTCCGTGAGAAAAACAAAGCAATCGTAGAAGGAGTGAATTTGGTGAAAAAACACCAAAAACCAAGCGCGGCCAATCCTCAAGGGGGAATTGCCGAAATGGAAGCTCCTATCAATATTTCAAATCTTGCATTGAAAGATCCAAAATCTGGTGAACCCACTAGATTAGGATATAAAATGGAAGGTGATAAAAAAGTACGGTTTTCTAAAAAATCGAATCAAGTATTGTAGTTATGGGATATACACCAAGACTTAAAGAAGAATATAAGAGCCGGGTAATGAAGGCCCTTACGGACGAATTTGGTTACAAAAATGTAATGCAAGTTCCGAAACTGGAAAAAATTGTTGTTTCCCGTGGAGTAGGAAGTGCAGTAGCCGATAAGAAACTTATTGAGTATTCCGTAGATGAGCTAACCCGTATCACTGGTCAGAAAGCAGTTCCAACCAATTCTAAAAAGGACGTTGCTGCATTTAAGCTTCGTAAGGGAATGCCTATTGGAGCTAAAGTGACCCTACGTGGAGAAAGAATGTATGAATTTCTTGATAGGTTGATTACTTCAGCCTTACCACGTGTAAGAGACTTTAACGGTATCAAAGCTACTGGTTTTGACGGCCGAGGAAATTACTCTCTTGGAATTACAGAGCAGATCATCTTTCCAGAAATCGATATCGATAAGGTAAAGAAGATTGAGGGAATGAACATTACGTTTATTACTTCCGCAGAAACAGACCAAGAAGCAAAATCATTATTATCCGAATTAGGATTACCATTTAAAAAGAATTAAGAAATGGCGAAAGAATCAATGAAAGCCCGTGAGCGTAAGCGTGCCAAAATGGTAGCAAAGTATGCTGAAAAGAGAAAAGCTTTGAAAGAAGCTGGAGACTATGAAGCACTACAGAAACTACCAAAGAATGCTTCCCCAGTTCGTATGCACAATCGTTGCAAACTTACAGGAAGACCTAAAGGTTACATGAGAACCTTTGGGATTTCTAGGGTAATGTTCAGGGAAATGGCGAATAAAGGCCTTATTCCTGGAGTTCGCAAAGCCAGCTGGTAACAAATATAAATTGGGTGAAGGTTTCGGGAAATCCGGAAAACCACATCCGCAAACTTAGATAAATGAATACAGATCCAATCGCAGATTTTCTAACACGCATCAGAAATGCAGTTAGAGCTGGACACCGAATCGTGGAAGTGCCCGCATCCAACATCAAAAAAGAAATGACTAAGATTCTTTTTGATCAAGGATATATTTTGAGCTACAAGTTTGAAGAAGGGAAAAACCCTCAAGGAACTATCAAGATTGCCTTGAAATATGACAAGCTTACCAAAGATCCGGTCATTAAAAAAATTGAAAGAGTAAGTAAACCTGGTCTACGTAAGTATTCTGGTTCTTCCGAAATGCCAAGAGTTTTGAATGGTTTAGGAATTGCTATCGTGTCAACCTCTGCTGGGGTAATGACTGGTAAGCAAGCTGAATCCCAAAATGTTGGTGGGGAAGTATTGTGTTACGTGTACTAATAAAAAGACGAAGAAATGTCAAGAATAGGAAATAGCCCCGTAGTTATCCCTGATGGTGTCACTGTTGAAGTAAAAGACAATACCGTTAGTGTAAAAGGGAAATTAGGCGAGTTGACCCAAGATTTTGAAGGGGTTAGCGTAAAAGTAGAGGAAGGCAACATTATTGTTGAGCGTCCTTCTGATGCAAAAGATCACAGAGCAAAGCACGGATTGTACCGCGCACTGTTCAACAACATGGTTCATGGGGTTTCCCAAGGATGGACCAAACAACTGGAATTGGTTGGAGTAGGTTATCGTGCCAGCAACCAAGGTCAGAAATTGGACATTGCCATAGGTTTTTCCCACAATATCGTGATGGACATCGCTCCTGAAGTTAAAGTGGAAACCGTGAGTGAAAAAGGAAAGAATCCTATTGTTAAACTTACCTCCCATGACAAACAATTGGTTGGACAAGTAGCGGCTAAAATCCGTGGCTTTAGAAAACCAGAACCTTACAAAGGTAAAGGTGTGAAGTTTGTTGGAGAACAAATTAGAAGAAAAGCAGGGAAGTCTGCATAAGATATTACGTTATGGCATTATCTAAAGAAAAAAGAAGACAACGTATCCGTTTTAGGATTAGAAAAACTGTTTCTGGTACTGAACAACGTCCACGTTTGGCTGTTTTCAGAAGTAATAAGGAAATCTATGCGCAAATCATAGATGATGTAAATGGAAAAACCATTACTGCAGCTTCCTCTAGAGACAAAGATATAGACACTGCAAAAGCAAACAAGTCTGAAGTTGCTAAATTGGTTGGTAAAACACTGGCCGAAAAAGCTATTAAGGCTGGAGTAGAAGCTGTATCATTTGATAGAGGCGGATACCTGTACCACGGAAGAGTAAAATCATTAGCAGAAGGCGCTCGTGAGGGCGGACTAAAATTCTAGAATATGTATCAGAAGTATAAAAATGTAGAAATCGTAAAGCCTAGTGGTCTTGAATTAAAAGACCGATTAGTAGGAGTACAACGTGTGACCAAAGTAACTAAAGGTGGTCGTGCATTTGGATTCTCTGCTATTGTAGTAGTAGGTGACGAAAACGGAGTAGTAGGACACGGACTTGGAAAATCTAAGGACGTAGCAAGCGCTATTGCTAAGGCTATTGAAGATGCAAAAAAGAATTTGGTTCGAATTCCTTTAAATAAAGCAACTCTTCCACATGAGCAAAAAGGAAAATATGGAGGAGCACGTGTAACATTGTTGCCTGCTGCACCTGGTACTGGGGTTATTGCTGGTGGTGCTGTTCGTGCTGTATTGGAGGCCGTTGGGGTTCATGATGTATTATCTAAATCTCAAGGTTCTTCCAACCCACACAACGTAGTGAAAGCAACTTTTGATGCATTATTGCAATTAAGAAGTGCCCAAACTGTTGCTAAGCAAAGAGGGATTTCCCTTGAAAAATTGTATAAAGGATAAAATACAGGAAATCATGGCAAAAATTAAAATCACAAAGGTTCGAAGTGAAATCAACCGTCCAGAGAGCCAGAAAAGAACCCTAATTGCGCTAGGCCTAAAAAAAATAGGTCAAACAATAGAGCATGAGGATACGCCAAATATCCTTGGTATGATCAAAAAAGTTAATCACTTGGTTTCTGTGGAAACCAAATAAGATATTCTGAAAAATGGAATTACATAATTTAAAACCCGCTGAAGGTTCAGTAAAAAAAGAGGGAAAACGACTAGGGCGAGGTCAAGGGTCTGGTAAAGCCGGAACCTCAGGCCGTGGGCACAAAGGTGCGAAGTCACGTTCGGGTTATTCCAAAAAGATTGGTTTTGAAGGTGGACAGATGCCTTTACAAAGGAGAGTCCCTAAGTATGGTTTTACCAATAGAAACCGAAAAGAGTACCAAGGAATTAACTTGGATACGCTTCAAGACTTAGTAGATAGAAAGAAAGTTAAAGATACGGTAGATTTTGAAACCATCGTGAACTTGCGATTAGCAGGAAAGAACGAATTGGTGAAAATTCTAGGAAGAGGAGAATTGAAAGCAAAACTAAAAGTTTCTGCACACAAGTTTTCCGCAAGTGCCAAATCAGCTATCGAAGCTGCAGGAGGTGAAGCCGTAACTTTATAATTTTTTGAGGATGAAATTTATTGAAACCATAAAGAACGTTTATAAAATTGAGGAGCTTCGCAATCGCATTCTCTTAACCCTTGGTCTACTATTGGTGTATCGTTTTGGTGCACAAATTGTTTTGCCGGGTATTGATGCAGCAAGGCTTTCTGAATTTGCCGGAAAGTTTGCTTCCGGAGGTATTGGTGGTTTGTTAAATGCTTTTACGGGTGGGGCTTTTGCAAATGCTTCGGTATTTGCATTGGGTATTATGCCGTATATCTCTGCATCTATTGTTGTTCAATTAATGCAGATTGCAGTGCCATATCTCCAGAAACTTCAAAAAGAAGGAGAGAGCGGTAGGAAAAAAATCACACAAATTACCCGTTGGTTGACCATTGGTATTTGTTTGGTTCAAGCACCTAGTTATTTAGCAGGATTACCTGCCTTGGGTGTGCCAACAGAGGCATTTGTGATGGGTCAATCCCCAATGTTCTATGCTTCTTCTATTATCATCTTGGTCACTGGTTGTATTTTTGCCATGTGGTTGGGTGAGAAAATCACTGATAAAGGAGTAGGAAATGGTATTTCCATTTTGATTATGGTGGGAATTATTGCTACTCTTCCACAATCTTTTGCTCAGGAATTTGCTTCCAGAGTATTGGAATCTAATGGTGGTTTGATCATGATTTTGATTGAATTGGTAATTTGGTTTGTCATCATCCTGCTTTCTATTATGTTGGTGATGGCTGTACGGAAGATTCCCGTGCAATATGCCAGAAGAACTGCTAGCGGTGGATATGAGAAGAACATCTTTGGTGCAAGACAATTCATTCCCCTTAAGTTAAATGCTTCAGGAGTAATGCCTATTATCTTTGCACAGGCTATTATGTTTGTACCTTCCGCAGTGGCAAGTCTGTCTGATAGTGATTGGGCACAAACTATTCAAGCAAACTTCAGTGATATTTTTGGATTATGGTATAATGTGGTATTTGCAGCATTGATCATCATCTTTACCTATTTCTATACTGCCATCACGGTACCTACCAATAAAATGGCAGATGATCTTAAGAGAAGTGGTGGATTCATTCCGGGCATAAAACCAGGAACAGATACCGCAGAATATTTAGACCGAATCATGTCTCAAATTACCTTGCCAGGTTCCATTTTCTTGGCGCTTATTGCCATCTTCCCTGCTTTTGTAGTGAAGATACTTGGTATTCAGCAAGGATGGGCATTATTCTACGGTGGTACCTCATTGCTAATTATGGTTGGGGTTGCCATCGATACGATGCAACAAATTAATGCGTATTTGTTAAACCGTCATTATGATGGATTAATGAAGAGCGGTAAAAATAGAAAGGCAGTCGCATAATGGCAAAACAACCCCCCATAGAACAAGATGGAACTATTGTAGAGGCTTTGTCCAATGCTATGTTCCGTGTTGAATTGGAAAATGGACACATTGTAACTGCGCATATTTCCGGGAAGATGCGTATGCATTATATTAAATTGCTTCCTGGTGATAAAGTAAAATTGGAAATGAGCCCCTATGATTTAACAAAGGCTCGAATAACCTATAGATACTAAAAGAGATGAAAGTAAGAGCATCCATTAAAAAAAGAAGTGCAGACTGTAAAATCGTTCGTCGAAAAGGACGTCTGTATGTAATCAACAAAAAGAACCCAAAGTTTAAACAAAGACAAGGATAATTATGGCAAGAATCGCTGGTGTAGATATCCCTAAGCAAAAAAGGGGTGTAATCGCGTTAACGTATATCTATGGTATTGGTAAAAGCCGTGCCCAAGATATCCTAGAAAAGGCCGGAGTTAGCGAAGACAAAAAAGTGCAAGAATGGACCGATGATGAAATTGGAAACATTCGTGATGCAGTTTCAAGCTTCACTATTGAAGGTGAGTTGCGTAGTGAAATTCAATTGAACATCAAACGCTTGATGGATATTGGTTGCTACCGTGGAATTCGTCACAGATCTGGACTTCCTTTAAGAGGACAGAGGACAAAGAATAACTCTAGAACCCGTAAAGGGAAACGTAAAACTGTTGCTAACAAGAAAAAAGCAACTAAATAATCTCTAGGATATGGCAAAGTCTAATGCAAAAGCAAAAAATACCAAGAAACGTAAAGTAATCGTTGAAGCAAACGGGGAAGCACACATCGCTTCTTCCTTCAACAACATTATTATCTCGTTGACCAATAAAAAAGGAGATGTAATCTCATGGTCTTCTGCCGGTAAAATGGGCTTTAGAGGATCAAAGAAGAACACTCCCTATGCTGCTCAGTTGGCTGCTGAAGATGCTGCATCTGTAGCACATGAAGCGGGTCTTCGGAAAGTAAAAGTATACGTAAAGGGACCTGGTAACGGTAGGGAAAATGCGATCCGTACCCTCCATAATAGCGGAATTGAAGTAACCGAAATCATCGATGTTACCCCAATGCCACACAATGGATGTCGTCCTCCAAAACGAAGAAGAGTATAATTATTAATAGTATAAACCGAAGGAATCAAAGGTTAGAGGATGACCTTAATTTAACCTTTCCTTCTTAATTCAATTTTAAAAAAATGGCAAGATATACTGGTCCAACAACTAAAATCGCCCGAAAGTTTGGCGAACCTATTTACGGGGAAGACAAATCTTTCGAGAAAAGAAATTACCCTCCAGGACACCACGGTCAAAACCGTAGGAGAGGAAAAAAATCTGAATACGCAATCCAACTTGCTGAAAAGCAAAAAGCAAAATACACTTACGGAATCCTTGAACGTCAGTTCCGTAATATGTTTAAAAAAGCAACTGCAGCTCCTGGTATTACCGGTGAGGTACTTTTACAACTTTGTGAGTCCCGCTTGGATAATGTGGTGTATCGTATGGGGATTGCCCCTTCGAGAAGTGCTGCAAGACAGTTGGTTTCGCACCGTCACATCACGGTGAACGGCAAAAAAGTAAACATTCCTTCCTATCAATTGAAAGAAGGGGATGTGGTAGCGGTACGTGAAAAATCAAAATCCTTGGAAGCTATCCAAAACTCATTGGCTAATGCAAGCAATGTATACGAATGGCTTACTTGGAATACCGAGAAAAAGGAAGGAACTTTTGTTTCCGTACCACAACGTATCCAAATACCAGAGAATATCAACGAGCAGTTTATCGTTGAATTGTATTCAAAATAATTTTTAAACAACACACGAGTCAAATTATGGCAGTATTTACATTCCAAAAGCCCGATAAAGTAATCATGATCAATTCTACCGATTTTGAGGGGAAATTTGAATTCCGCCCCTTGGAACCTGGCTATGGATTGACAGTGGGTAACGCCCTAAGACGTGTACTTCTTTCCTCTTTGGAAGGTTTCGCGATTACTTCGGTGCGTATTGAAGGGGTGGACCATGAGTTTTCAACCATTGCTGGAGTAGTAGAAGATGTAACCGAAATCGTCCTTAACCTGAAGCAGGTACGCCTGAAGAGACAAATCAACGAAATTGATAACGAAACTGTTACAATTTCCGTTTCTGGAACAGAGCAATTAACTGCAGGTGATTTTCAAAAGTTCATTTCTGGTTTTCAAGTGTTGAACCCAGAATTGGTCATTTGTAACATGGATCCTAAGGTGAGCCTAAACTTCGAAATTACGATTGAAAAAGGTAGAGGTTATGTGCCTGCGGAAGAAAATAAAAAGGCAAATGCCCCTTTGGGAACTATTTTCACAGACTCTATCTATACGCCTATTAAAAACGTTAAGTATAGCATTGAAAACTATCGTGTTGAGCAAAAGACCGATTATGAAAAATTGGTTTTTGAAATCATTACCGATGGCTCCATTCATCCAAAAGATGCATTGACCGAGGCTGCTAAAACCTTGATCCATCACTTTATGCTATTTAGTGATGAGCGTATTACCTTGGAGGCTGATGAAATTGCCCAAACCGAAACCTATGACGAGGAATCACTTCACATGCGTCAGTTATTGAAAACCAAATTGATTGATTTGGATCTTTCGGTACGTGCATTGAACTGTTTGAAAGCAGCAGAAGTGGATACCCTTGGAGATTTAGTTTCCTACAATAAAAACGATTTGATGAAATTCCGAAACTTTGGAAAAAAATCCCTTACCGAATTGGAAGAATTGGTAGGTGCCAAAGGATTGAACTTCGGAATGGACCTTTCAAAATACAAACTAGATAAAGACTAACTTCACCATAGTTTGCTCCCCATAAGGGTCGCAGCAAGATGGTGATTAAAACAAAACAAAATGAGACACGGAAAAAAAGTCAATCACTTAGGAAGAAAAACCGCACATAGAAAGTCCATGTTGGCAAATATGGCGTGTTCCTTGATTGAACATAAGCGTATCAACACTACCTTGGCTAAAGCCAAAGCATTGAAGCAATTTGTTGAGCCTCTTGTGACAAAGTCTAAAGAAGATACTACCCACAACCGTAGGATTGTCTTCAGCAGATTACGTCAAAAAGATGCCGTAACTGAACTATTCAGGGAAGTTGCTGTAAAAGTAGGTGACCGTCCAGGAGGATACACCCGAATCATCAAATTGGGTAACAGATTGGGAGATAACGCTTCCATGGCCATGATTGAATTGGTAGATTATAACGAAACCTATAATGCCGGAAAAGCTTCCAAAAAGAAGACTCGAAGAAGCCGAAGAGGCGGAAGTGGAAGTACTCAGCCAGCAGCTGCAGCAACCACAACGGCAAATAAGGAAGAAGAATAAATGAACAATCATTTGTAAATAACTAAGGGGCTAACGATTTGAGTTAGTCCCTTTTTTTATGCTATTTTTGTAAAATCTTTTTTTAGAATGAAGTACGAAACACGAAAAAAAGCCCTCATTTTATTAGCAGATGGTACCATTTTCTACGGAAAAGCCGTAGGTGGGAAAGAAGGTTCAGCCTTCGGGGAAGTCTGTTTCAATACCGGAATGACCGGTTATCAGGAAATTTTTACAGACCCTTCTTACTTTGGGCAATTAATGGTGACGACCAATGCCCATATAGGAAACTACGGAACCCAAGAGGATGAAGTAGAATCTGAAGGTATCAAAATTGCAGGTCTTATTTGCCGTAATTTCAGTTACCATTATTCACGTCCTTCCGCAGATAGCTCCCTGGAAGAATTTCTAGACCGAAACAACCTTTTGGCCATCAGCGACGTGGATACACGTGCCTTGGTTAGCTATATTCGGGATAATGGCGCCATGAATGCAGTCATTAGCACCGATGTTGATAATATTGAAGGCCTTAAAAAGCAATTGGCAGAGGTGCCTAGCATGAACGGTCTGGAACTTGCTTCCAAAGTTTCTACTAAAGAACCTTATTTTATTGGTGATGAGAATGCCACGTATAAAGTTTCGGCATTAGATATTGGAATCAAAAAGAACATCCTTCGGAATTTAGCCAAACGTGATTGCTACATTAAAGTATTTCCTTACAATGCAGCCTTCGAAGAATTGCAGGCTTTTGAACCCGATGGGTACTTTTTAAGCAATGGTCCTGGGGATCCCGAACCATTAAAAGAAGCCGTAGCTACCACCAAAAAAATTCTGGAAACAGGAATGCCGCTCTTCGGAATTTGTTTGGGTCATCAAGTCTTGGCACTGGCAAATGGGATTTCAACCTTTAAAATGCATCATGGGCACCGCGGAATCAATCACCCTATTAAAAACTTGCTTACAGGTAAAGGGGAAATCACTTCGCAGAATCATGGTTTCGCCATCAATAAAGAAGAAACCGAGACCCATCCAGATGTGGAAATCACCCACATACATTTGAATGATCATACGGTGGCAGGTATCCGTCTTAAAAACAAGCCGGTATTTTCGGTGCAGTATCATCCAGAGGCAAGTCCGGGGCCACATGACGCTTCGTATTTGTTTGATGATTTCATTGAAAATATTAAAAAACATAAACTTCAGGAAGCCCTTTAAAATAAAGGGCTTTTTTTATCATATTCGAAATCGTTATCGGATTGAAAAACTTGATTTATGTAATGGTTCAGGAAAATTATTTACCGCATCTTTCGTATCTTCACACCACAAATAACAGATAACAAAAACAATATGAGTATCATAATAGACATTCACGCCAGACAAATTTTTGATTCCCGCGGAAATCCTACCGTAGAAGTAGATGTTACTACCGAAACAGGATTTGTTGGCCGTGCGGCAGTACCCTCAGGGGCCTCTACCGGTGAACATGAAGCAGTAGAATTGCGTGATGGTGGAAATGATTATATGGGAAAAGGTGTACTAAAAGCTGTTGAAAATGTAAACGGAAAAATTGCAGGTACCTTGTTGGGTATTTCTGTATTTGACCAAGAGTGTATAGATCAAACCATGATTGAATTGGATGGTACCCCCAATAAATCGAAATTAGGCGCAAATGCCATTCTTGGGGTATCGTTGGCCGCTGCTAAAGCCGCCGCTCATGAATTGGGAATTCCATTGTACCGTTATGTTGGAGGAGTTAGTGCCAAAACGCTTCCAGTGCCGATGATGAATATTATTAATGGTGGTTCCCATAGTGATGCACCTATTGCTTTTCAGGAATTTATGGTGATGCCCGTTAAGGCGAAATCTTTTACCCATGCCATGAAGATGGGTTCAGAAATATTCCATAATCTCAAAAAAGTATTGCATGATAGAGGGTTGAGTACCGCAGTAGGGGACGAAGGTGGTTTTGCACCAACGTTGGATGGTACTGAGGATGCTTTGGAAACTATTGCCCTGGCTACCGAAAAAGCAGGATACAAATTAGGAGATGAAGTAATGATTGCTTTAGACTGTGCTTCTGCCGAATTTTATGTAGACGGTAAATATGACTACTCTAAATTTGAAGGAGCTAGTGGAAAAGTAAGAACTTCCACAGAACAGGCAGACTACCTCGCAGAACTTTGTAGTAAGTATCCTATCATCTCTATTGAAGATGGGATGGACGAAAATGATTGGGAAGGTTGGAAATACCTTACGGAAAAAGTCGGGGACAAAGTTCAACTGGTAGGGGATGATTTATTTGTGACCAACGTAGAACGTCTCTCCAGAGGAATTGAAGAAGGCATTGCCAATTCCATATTGATTAAAGTAAACCAAATTGGAACCCTAAGTGAAACCATTGCTGCTGTTAATATGGCTCAAAATGCAGGGTACACCTGTGTGATGTCACACCGAAGTGGGGAAACAGAAGACAACACCATTGCTGATCTTGCGGTCGCATTAAACACGGGGCAAATCAAAACCGGATCTGCTTCCAGAAGTGATAGAATGGCAAAATACAATCAGTTATTACGTATTGAAGAGCAACTAGCAGAGGTTGCATATTATCCTCAAAGTAAAGCTTTTAAAGTATAAAAAGACGTGTAAATCAACAGCTTTTTTAAAACCTGCTATTTGGCAGGTTTTTTTTGTGTTCGAATGATATTTAATATTAAGTTTTTTTTAACCCAACTTGATTGCTGAAATGTTAAAAAAATAGTACAATATTTCGTAAATTAGCAATCCTTTTATAACCCTTAAAAACTTTATTGAGCAATATGTCCAAAAAAGCGACCCTAGAAATTAATGGTGAAAAATATGAATTTCCCGTTATAGTTGGTACTGAAAATGAAACCGCTATTGATATTAAAACCCTTCGTGGTGCCACTGGCGGAATCATTACTATAGATCCAGGCTATAAGAACACCGGTTCTTGCGAAAGTGCCATTACATTTTTAGACGGGGAAAAAGGAATCCTTCGTTACCGGGGCTATGCTATTGAGGAATTAGCAGAAAAAGCCGATTTCCTGGAAGTTGCCTATTTGCTCATCTTTGGTGAACTGCCAACCCGTGAGCAATTACAAAAGTTTTATAATGATATCAAAGAGCATACGCACGTAGATGAAGATGTAAAGAAAATCATTGATGGGTTCCCTAAATCTGCACACCCCATGGGTGTATTGTCTTCCTTAACAAGTGCCTTGATTGCATTTAATCCTTCATCTGTGAATGTAGATAGCGAGGAAGATATGTATCGTGCTATTGTTCGTATTTTAGCGAAATTCCCTGTATTAACAGCTTGGGCACACCGCAAACGTGCTGGTTTGCCGCTGGAATATGGAGATGATAATTTGGGTTATGTAGAGAATTTCCTGAAAATGATGTTTAAAAAACCCGGAAGTGATTATACCCATAACAAAGTAATTACAGACGCGGTAGATAAATTGTTGATTCTCCACGGAGATCACGAGCAAAATTGCTCTACTTCAACCGTTCGGATTGTAGGTTCTTCCCATGCTGGATTATTTGCATCCCTTTCCGCAGGAATCAATGCCCTTTGGGGGCCACTTCACGGCGGAGCTAACCAAGCCGTGATTGAAATGTTGGAGGCCATTAAGGAAGATGGAGGGGATACCAAAAAATACATGGCAAAGGCAAAAGACAAGGATGATCCTTTCCGTTTGATGGGATTTGGACACAGGGTTTACAAAAACTTTGATCCACGTGCAAAAATCATCAAAAAAGCTGCTGATGATATCCTAGGAACCTTGGGAATTGAAGATCCTGTATTGGATATAGCGAAGGGCTTGGAAAAGGAAGCATTGGAGGATTCCTATTTCGTAGATCGCAAGCTATATCCTAATGTAGATTTCTATTCTGGTATAATTTATAGGGCATTAGGTATTCCTGTAGAAATGTTTACACCCATGTTTGCATTGGGGAGACTACCTGGTTGGATTGCACAATGGCGTGAAATGCGCTTAAGAAAGGAACCTATTGGAAGGCCTAGACAAGTCTATATTGGAGAAAACCTACGCTCTTTTAAAGATATCGATAACCGTTAAGTTAGGTTATTAGAGTATTCGAGCATCCACATTTTGTGGATGCTTTTTTATAACATCCTATATGAAACTGCACGTTACAAATGAAATTTCACGTTTAAGGGCTGTAATTTTGGGTATCGCCAAAGAGATAGGTCCAGTGCCAACTTTGGAAGAAACCTATGATCCTAAATCTGCAGAGCACATCAAAGCAGGTACCTATCCTTTGGAAGAGGATATGGTAAAGGAATTGGCAGCTGTTTTAAAAGTATTGGAAAAGTATGATGTTACAGTATATCGTCCGCACATTCTAGAAGATTGCAATCAGATATTTGCAAGGGACATTGCCATGGTCATTGACGATAAAATGATTGTTGCCAATATCTTGCCAGATAGGGAAAGGGAGATAGATGCTATTGAACATATTTGGTCACAGGTTGAAAAAAAGAATAGAATTCAATTACCCGAACATTGCCATATAGAAGGCGGTGATGTAATGCCTTGGGGTGAGTATATATTTGTAGGGACCTACAGGGGTGAAGATTACGCCAATTATATTACTGCTCGTACAAACATGAAAGCAGTAGAAGCACTACAGGACCTGTTTCCAAATAAAATCGTTAAATCCTTCAACCTTAAAAAATCAAATACAGATCCTAGAGAAAATGCACTCCATTTAGATTGTTGCTTTCAGCCATTGGGAAAAGGAAAAGCGATTATCCATAAAGAAGGATTTTTGGAAGAAGAGGAATACCTGTGGTTGGTGAATTTCTTCGGAAAGGAAAACTGCTTTCATATCACCAAGGATGAAATGTACCGTATGTTCAGTAATGTGTTTTCTATTTCCCCCGAAGTGGTCATTTCAGAAAAGAACTTTACCCGCTTAAATGACTGGCTTCGTAAGGAAGGGTTTACCGTAGAAGAGGTTCCCTATGCCGAAATTGCCAAACAGGAAGGCTTACTTCGTTGCAGTACCATGCCTTTGATTAGAGATTGAAGTGTAATGTATTTAACACGATTGCGACATAGTAGGTAAATTGCTTGCTATGAAAAGAATATCATTACTGCTTACACTGTTTTCATGTATCTCTATCACCTTAGCTCAAGGTAGGATTGACGGCTTTTATCTAGGAAAGGGCAATGCTACTGCTGTATTGGGTGCAGGTTTTGAAGATCCTAATGCCTATTTTGCTGGTACTGATAAACTAGATCTAGAACGGGATGTCTATTACATAAGTCTATATTTGGCTTATGGAATTTCAGATAAATTAGAGGCTTCCATTTCTCTTCCTTACATCATTAGTAATGATAACAAAAATCTTCAGGATCTTTCCCTCTTTTTGAAGTATCAATTTTTTGAAAAACAATTTGGCGAAGGAACATTTCAGTTTAGTGCTGCCGGCGGATTCTCTACCCCTGTTTCCAATTATACTATAGGCAGCTTAAATGATATTGGTCAACAGGCAACCATCATTGAATCCCGGTTATTGGTTCATTATAAAAATAATAACGGATGGTTTGGAACCCTACAAAGTGGATATTCCTTTAAATTAGAGGAAGTTCCAGATAGCTTTCCGGTGATCCTAAAGCTAGGAAAAGCAGCCGCTCAATGGTATTTTGATGTGTATTATGATTTTCAACATGCCTTTGGAGGGATTGATTATTTAGGAACGCCAAGACCGCAAAACTTCAAAGAATTTGGAGTAGATTATCACAAAGTAGGGGGTACTTTTTTTAAACCTATTGGGAATGGTTTTGGTGCCTACGGAAGCATAGCCTATGTGTTCGCGGGGCGCAACACTTTCCGTGGGCCTAGTTACGGATTGGGGATAGTTTATAATTTCCGGTTGATTGAATAATCTTTAGGCCTCAATGTGCTTAATAACCTTTGCTGGATTTCCACCTACCAAGACATCATTAGGAATATCTTTGGTCACTACAGCCCCGGCACCAATTACGGCCCTATCACCAATAGTCACTCCCGGGCAAATGATTGCCCCACCGCCAATCCAAACATCATCGCCTATGGTAATAGGTTTAGCAAACTCCTTTCCAGAGTTTCGCTCCTTTGCATTTAATGGGTGGGTTGCAGTATAGATTTGTACATTAGGAGCCAACATGACCCTGTTGCCAATGGTTACGGGCATTACATCCAAAATGCAACAATTGTAATTCATGAATACATTATAACCAACTGTGATGTTGTAACCATAATCACAATAAAAAGGGGGTTCTACCCAGAGGTTTTTTCCAGTCTTTCCAAACAACTTTTGAAGTAACAAATTGCGCTGCTCTTTTTGGGTTTCATCCATCTGGTTAATTTCCTGAAACAACAATTTTGCAGCCTCACGCTCTGCCATCAAAACGGGGTCTAAGGGGTTGTACATTTCACCAGCTAGCATTTTTTGTTTTTCGGTCATTTTTAACAGGATTTAAACGAAGATACCTAAATCTTTTGATAGGTTGCAATGCAAAAAAATCTATTTTTGTGAGTAGTAAATAAACGTCCATGAAGCAAATAACCGATACCCTTTTGATGATTCGTCCGGTAGCGTTTCGAATGAACGAACAAACCGCCGTCAATAATTTTTTTCAGGAGGATTTGGACCTTAAAAATGCTGAAATCAATACAAAAGCCCAACAGGAGTTTGATGCTTTTGTAGCGAAACTTCGTTCCGTAGGGGTTCAGGTAATTGTTGAGAATGATGACTTGCTTATGGATACTCCAGATTCTATTTTTCCAAATAACTGGGTGAGTTTCCATCGCAGTGGAATTGTGGCATTATATCCCATGTTTGCGGAAAACCGAAGAAGGGAACGTCGTGAGGAAATCATGGATCGCCTGGAAGCGGAAGGCTTCCACATTGAAGGATATATGGATTATACCCCAGCAGAAGAAGAAGGAGTGTTTTTGGAAGGTACGGGAAGTATTATCATGGATAGGGAACATCAGAAGGCCTATTGTGCATTGTCCCCAAGGGCGCATGAAGAACTTTTTATTGAATTTTGTGAAGATTTTGAGTGTGATCCGGTGATCTTTACGGCAAATCAGTGGGTAGATGGTGTTCGAAAACCAATTTATCACACCAATGTGATGATGTGTATTGCAGAAGAGTTTTGTGTGATTTGCTTGGATGCGATAGATGACAAAGCTGAAAAGAAAGCGGTGATTCGGCATTTAAAGGAAACGGGAAAAGAAATCATTCCCATCACCGAAGCACAAATGTATCATTTTGCGGGAAACATGCTCCAAGTTCAGGGAAAGGACAATAAATACTTGGTGATGAGCAAAACAGCTCATGAATCCCTAACTGAGGCACAAATTAAAGTCATCGAAAAATATTGCCCAATTTTGAGTAGTGATTTGGAAACTATTGAAACCTGCGGAGGTGGAAGTGCACGTTGCATGATGGCTGAAGTATTTCTACCAAAGGAAGGTGCTTAACCTTCTGCAATATTTTTAATCATTCCTCCAAAAATAAAATAGTGAAAGGGCAGGAGGGAATACCAATAAAGTCTTCCCCACAATCCTTTTGGCCGAAACGTGGCCGTTTGGTACAATACATTATTTTCATCAATCTTGAATTCAAGCCAAGCTTCCCCCGGAAGTTTCATTTCGGCAAAGAGCAATAGTCTTTTTTCTTTTGGATCGGCGTAAAGGACTCTCCAAAAGTCCAATGCGTCTCCTGCAAAAATTTTATTGGGATGCGTTCTACCTCTTCGTAAGCCAACACCTCCCACTAATTGGTCCATAAATCCCCTAATCTTCCAAAGCCAATTTCCGTAGTACCAACCTTTCTCACCTCCAATAGACCAAATATTGGAAAGGACTTTCTTGGGGTTTTTTATGGCTTGTTTTTTTTCATCTTTCAAACAGCCATATTTGGGAACTTGGATATAACCCTTCAAATTACTAAATCTACCAGCAACCAATGAATCTTTCCAACTGGAAACGACTAAATTTTGTTCAATTTTGACAAACGCTTTTTGAATGGCTTCTTCATAGGAAATAGGATCAATACCCAGCATTTGCTGTAGTCTATTGTCTTTGGCAACCACTTCCATTTTCATACTGTCTACAAGGTTTACTGCTAATTTGTATGTGGTGGAGGTGACAAAGTATAACCAATAAGAAGACAGCCTGGGTGACATGAAAGGCACCGAAATAATCCAAAGGCGAAGGCCTCTAACTTTCGCATACCCTTTCAGCATTTGTTTGTAAGTAAGTACATCGGGTCCGCCAATATCAAACGATTGATCATAGCATTTTTCATTGCCAACTACTCCAGAAAGAAAGGCAATGACATCGCGAATGGCAATGGGTTGGATTTTGGTTTTGAGCCATTTTGGAGCAATCATTAATGGCAGCTTTTCGCATAAATCCCTAATGATTTCAAAAGAAGAGCTACCGCTCCCCACCACAATTCCAGCCCGGAGTACCGTTAAGTGAAAACTGCCCTCATACAATAAATCTTCTACCTGCTTTCTTGAAGCTAAATGCTTAGAAAGGCTTTCTTCATTAACCATGCCGCTTAAATAGATTACTTGCTGCACAGCAGTATGTCCCATGTATTGGATGAAATTCTTTGCTGCCTGTGCCTCCAATTCATCAAAGTCTTTGGTAGATACACTCATGGAATGAATGAGGTAGTAGGCAACATCAATATCTTTCGGGAAATTCTCCAGCGAAACCTCCTTTAGAAAATCTATTTCCAGTATGGATACTTTTTCAATGGTTTCTGGATCCAGCGGAATCCTATTAGCATCCCGAACACAACAAACCACGTCATGCCCTTGTTCTAAAAGGGTTGGTAATAATCGCATTCCAATGTATCCATTGGCTCCTGTAAGTAGAATTTTCAAAAGAAATATTTGTTTAAACTTAAGTAAATAAGACTAAACAAAAAGTTAAGAAGCGGTTAATTTTATTTAGAGATCTTCTATGCGTGGTGCAAGGAAATTGGTCTTTGCTTCCATTATTTTTTTCATAAAGCGATGGATACCCTTATCCTTGGATTTCGCTTCAATTTTAACAAAATAATCATCCCGATAAAGCGAATATTCGTTGGCATTTCCTTTGTACAGGGTAAGCTTGTAAAAAGGGATAATTAATGCGTAGGATTCAAGTAAGGATCTAAACCCTATAATAATGCCCTTAGGCCGCATTTCAATATTGCAAACGTTACGGTTGTTATCCAAAACCATCAAATTATGAATCTGAATGCTCATGCCTACCATATTAAGGCGAGGAGAGCCTATACCTCCCATTTTGATACGTTCCATCAATGGAAAGGGATTTCCAAGCTCTGAATTAATTTTTTGGATTACTTCTTTATTGTTGTAGGAGACATTCAGGATCATGGCCAACACTTTTTAACAAGATACAGATTCAGGCATTTTTTAACGTTAAAAAAATGGTAACTTTGTGGGCTCAAAATAACGCTATGAGCTTACAGGAAACCCTTTCAGTAGAGATTAAAAAGGCCGTTCAGGAAGAATATGGTGTGGCATTGGAAACAGTAGAATTTCAAGCTACCAGAAAAGATTTTGAAGGGGATATCACCATTGTGGTATTTCCCATGTTGAAATTGATCAAAGGGAATCCAGTACAGATTGGGGAGACTTTAGGGAATTATTTAACAACCCATGTAGCTGAAGTGGCTGGGTTTAACGTAGTGAAAGGTTTTTTGAATGTGGTCTTGAGTGACACCTACTTTCTTAAATTTTTTACGGGAGTACAAGATTTTGCAACTTTTGGGACACTTCCGCAGGGAACCCAAGCGTGTATGGTGGAGTATTCCTCGCCCAACACCAATAAACCCCTGCACTTGGGGCACATCAGAAATATTTTATTGGGGCATTCCGTTTCCGAAATTTTGAAAGCTTCCGGAAAGAAAGTTTACAAAACGCAGATTGTGAATGACCGTGGGATCCATATCTGTAAGAGCATGTTGGCGTGGAAGCGCTTCGGAAATGGGGAGACTCCGGCATCAACAGGGTTAAAGGGAGATAAACTGGTTGGGAACTATTATGTGAAATTTGATCAAGAATATAAAAAACAAATTGAAAGTCTTGTTTCTGAAGGAAAACCCGAAGATGTAGCCAAAGCTGAAGCCCCAATTTTGATGGAAGCAAAAGAGCTTCTTAAAAAATGGGAAGCAGGGGATGCTGATACGGTAGCCCTTTGGTCAAAAATGAATGGTTGGGTATATGAAGGGTTTGATACAACCTATGCAAAGTTAGGAGTAGATTTTGATAAGAATTACTACGAAAGCGACACTTATTTGTTGGGTAAGGATGTCATTACGCACGGATTGGAAACTGGGGTGTTTTTTAAAAAAGAGGATGGCTCTGTTTGGTGTGATTTAACCGAGGAGGGGTTAGATGAAAAACTGGTATTAAGAAGCGATGGTACGGCAGTTTATATGACCCAGGATATTGGTACGGCCATTCAGCGGGTGAAAGACCATCCAGATGTGAATGGGATGATTTACACCGTTGGAAATGAACAGGACTACCATTTTAAAGTCTTGTTTCTAATCCTTAAAAAGCTTGGATACACTTGGGCAGAAAATTTGTTTCATTTAAGCTATGGAATGGTAGACTTACCTTCGGGAAAAATGAAGAGTAGGGAAGGAACGGTCGTGGATGCAGATGACCTCATTGATGAGATGAATCAAACCGCGCAACAAATTTCAGAAGAATTGGGGAAAATCGATAATCTTTCAGAAGCAGAAAAAACACAATTGTACCATACCATTGGGATGGGTGCCTTAAAGTATTACATCTTAAAAGTAGATCCTAAAAAACGTATTTTGTTTGATCCAAAGGAGAGTGTGGACTTTCAAGGGAATACCGGGCCCTTTATTCAATATACCTATGCCAGGATCCAGTCTATTTTGCGCAAAGGTGAAACCATGATTTCGGATACAATTTCTATGGATATTTCCTTACATGAAAAAGAAAAGCTAGTTTTAAAAACACTACAAGCATTCCCAGAAAAAGTACAGGAAGCTGCCGATGGGTACAGTCCTGCTTTAATTGCTAATTATACCTATGAATTGGTAAAGGAATTCAATTCTTTTTATCAAAATGTTACGATTTTAGATGATACAGAGCCATCTATTTCTAGTTTTAGGGTGCAGCTTTCCAAAGCAGTTGGTGAAGTAATTAAAACAGCTTTTGGTTTATTGGGCATTGAAGTGCCACCGCGTATGTAGGATTATTTGTGCAATTCGTACTCTAAGGCAATTCGTACCAATCCGGCGGTGTTTCGAGCACCTGTTTTAATAAGCATGTTTCTTCGGTGGGTTTCAACCGTACCAAAGCTTATAAAGAGTTTTTCTGCGATTTCCTGGGTAGTATATTCCTCTAAAATAAGTTCCAGGATTTCTTTTTCCCTGCGGGAAAGTTTAGGAAACGGACTCTGTTGTTTTTGTTTTTTGGATTTTGCTACGCTATTGACAATGATTTCATTCACTATATCATCTAGATAGGTTTTTCCTTGGTAAACAGTTTCGATGGCTTCTATGATTTCATCCTGGCCAGCGTTTTTTAGAACGTATCCTTTGGCACCACTAGACAACATTAATTTAATGAGACTACTTTCTTTGTGCATGGAAAGGGCTATGATCTTGATGTTGGGTTGCAACTCTATCATTTTTTTGCAGGTATCAATCCCGTTCATACCGGGCATATTGATATCCAACAAAACCACTTGAGGAGTAATTTGAGAAAGCTTATCAAGGGCTTCCTCCCCACTTAAAGCACTATCCATTACTTGTATGCTTTCGTGGTTTTTCAGTAAAAGTTCAATCCCCTCAATTACCATTTTATGATCATCTACTATAAATACTTGTATCATATTTCGGCAATATTTATGGTGATGGTAGTACCTTGTCCAATTTGACTATCCCAATGAATGGTTCCGTCTAAAAACTGTACCCTGCTATTGATGCTTTTAAGGCCAAGCCCTCCTTTTTCGAGTGCTTTTTCATAGTTGAATCCTTTTCCATCATCTTCAATAATGATGTTCAGTTCCTTTTGGTGTCCCAAAACCTGGATGAGAATAGATTTTGCTTCGGCATGTTTTCTAATATTGGAAATCACTTCCTGTAACAAACGATAGATCATCACTTCTTTCGTAGGCTTAATTTTTTCTGAAAGTCCGCTTATTTCCAGGGTAGTTTGATATCCTTCTTCGTTAAGGCTTTCCGTCATGTCTTCCAGTGCACCTTCCAAGCCAGAAATACTTAAGGCATGCGGCATCATATTATGTGAAATACGGCGTACTTCTATACAAGCTTCATCAATAAGTTCATTGGTCTTTTCAGTGATATTGAGTTTTTCAAGTTGTTCAATTTCTTTTTGAATGGTTCCAAAATGTGCTTTTACCGTACTCAATAATCCTCCAAGGCTATCGTGAAGGTCTTTGGCAATTCTGAGCCGTTCGGCTTCTTGTCCTTCAATCATGCTATTTAGGGCTAAAAGTTTGTTTTCCTGTTGTAATTCACGTATTTCTTGGTGTTGAATAGCTTCTTTTTGTGAGGCGATGGTTTTTTGATCCTTTAACCGTTTTCTGAAAAATAAAAAGCTCAACAACAATAAAATACCTAAGGCTACAAGTCCTATGAGGATTTGATGCTTTTGACGGGTTTCCCGTTCAATGGTAAGGTTTTGTTCTAAGATTTTTCGCTCCTTTTTTTCGGTATCAAATTTCACTTCAAGCTCTGCAATATTTCGTTGCATCCTTTGGGTGTTAAGGCTATCACGAATACTGGTTTCCTCTACCTTATATGCGTATGCTTCTTGATATCTGCCGGCTTTTTTAAGGGTGCTTGAAAGAACCATGAGGATATCCATTCTCACTTGAGGTTTGTTAAGGGCATTTAATTTTTTTAAAGCATTGTTCAAGTAGGGAACCGCTTTATTTGGTTGGTTATTGTTGTTGTAAACATTAGCCAATGCAATAGTAGAATAGACCAGAGAATTGATACTTCCTGTACTATCACTTACCCTAATGGTATTGAGTAGTTTTGGGATATTTTCTGCGCTATTCATTTTATTGAAAATATCCTGAATAGGCATATGCCCTTGCGGAAGATTGGCATTGGCTTCCTCGTAATAACTTGCTAAAGTTTCAGTATATAATGCTAACTCTACTGGTGCGTCAATTTCAGAAAAATATTGAATTAGGACATATAGTATGAATCGGTTAATGGACGTATTGATCCGCTCTTCCAATACTAAATCCCCCAGTTTTTCATAATAAGCAGTTTTACCTTCAATATTTCCCAAGGTACCCTGAATCATCCCTTTTTGGTAGTAAAAATACCAGAGGTAGTCTCTGTTTTCTGATGTTTCGGCAATTGCCTGGCCCTTATTTAAATGGTATAGTGCAGAATCTATTTTGTTAAGATATTGATAGGCATTACCAATAATACCGTGATAGTCCATAATAGATCTATCATCATTCAATATTTTGGCAAGTTCAATTCCCTCTAGGTAAATTGGGAGTGCCTTATCTGGACTTCCCTGTTGTGAAAGTTTTTGTCCGTACTTTCTCAGGAACATCATCTTTGCGAGTTGGGAACTGTCCTTTGCAAGTGCATATTGAAACGTGGCTTCAGGGTTAGAGCTCTTTAAAAATAAATCACTTATTACCCCATACGCTTCTTTTTGTTTTTCATACGATTTTTTTTGAAGTCCACTTTCCAGAATACTATCGATGGTCTTTTGATAATCTTGGCAAAATACCAATTGCGATATGCTTAGGCATATCGCAATTAAGATCATTTTAATATGAGGTCTAGGTTTCAAATACAATTAAATTTCGATAAATATAAGTCTTCTTATCTTGACTTGGTATGTATTTTTAGGGTATAAGCTCCTTCATCTAATTCTTCGGCACCTACAACTCCAATTACAAATCTATACGATCTGTTCAACGCTAGGATATATTTTACCTTTCGGGTATGGTCTTGGGTTTTTCCTTTCCAGTTTCTATCCCATTTGTGATCTACTTCACAACGTACGCAGGAAGATAGATTAGGAGGAAGATCACTGTTGTCTACCCCAACCTGATAGGCCCATACACTGAAATTCGCATTTTCGTCTTCAGGTTCTACCACGATTTCCAACTCACTGTAGGTAGGGATGATTCCCGTATAAAGCACATGGTTTCCAGTAAATTTGTGATACTGTGTTGCAGGAAAACAAGCATTGTTACTTTGCCATGCCCATGAAAGGTCTTCCATGGGAGCTCCATCAGACAAGTTGCCGGTTACTTCAACGGTTTCATTGGGGACGAGTTCAATTTCGGTCACTGTTCTTTCTTGTGACATACTTATAAACGGAATTAAGAATAATAGAATAACTAATTTTTTCATAGTATTTAGGATTTAATTTTTATATCGAACGTTTTTGGACCCCCCATTTTATCTCCTTTGAAGTACACTTCAAATTCCAATCTAATGGAGGTTTCTTGGTCTACTTTTGGCGCCTTGATTTTACCACTGATGTATTTGGTTTGCCCAGCTTGTAGGTCAATACCATCTATACTAAAATCGAAAGTACCTCTTGGGGGTTTGTAATTTGAAGGTTTAATGGTTCGGGTTTTACATTTTACCACCCAATCATCTTCAAGGGCACTAATGTCACCGTAATTTTTCATATCCAATTTTACGGTGTATTGTTTTCCGGAAACCATATCATCTTCTAGGGTAATCCTGCCAATATTTAATTCTGGGAGTACTTCCATGATTTCATATCGTACATTCATTTGGGCATCTTCTATTTCGGTTTCCTTTCCATCTTTCAGGATTTCATAGATTACCTCTACACCACCGGGAAGATCTGGTGGAGAGATTTCCGGAAACTTTACTGTGAGGTATTTTCCAGGCATCATTTCGCTTCCGTCAAATTTTACCGTATGTTCAAAAATTTTATCATCCAATGATGAGGAGGGCTTTCTTTTAACAGTGGCCTTTAGGGAGTAACTTCCTTTATCCCATTTTCCTTTTCCGGCATTTTTCACTTTAAAACTTACAGAATAGCTTTTTTCAGGATAAATTTTTTGGGTAATATTTTCTTCAATCGAAGCCTTTTGGGGTTCATCCTTAGGGGAAGAATTACTAGTGGTTGAAGTAGTTTCTTTTGGGTCTGGCGGAATTTCAATGATTTCATACCGCACGGTAATTTCGGCATCTTCCATTTCGGTCTTCTTGCCATTTTTCATGATGACATATTCAACCTCAACAATGCCAGGTTCATTGGGAACCGAAATTTCTGGAAAGGGTACATACGTACTTCCTCCGGGCCTCATCTCATTCCCATCGAAAACCTGTGAAACTTCAAAAAGCTTTTTGTCTACATCTGAAGACTTTTTGGTCACCGAGGCTTTAAGGGTAAAGGCTCCTTCATCCCATTTTACCAATCCGCTGTTTTGAATGTTAAAACTTACGGGGTATTTTTTCCCTGGATATAATTTTTTGGGAACTTTTGCCTTTATGTCTGCTTTCTGATCTTCACTTTTAACAGAAGGATTGACCCGTAATTGGCTATTGCTGGCTTCAAAAGCTTTTCCGTTATAGTTTAAGGTCACTTCTACATTATAAGTTCCTCCACCAGAAGGAGCTTCAAATTTGTCTTTGAACTTGTGGAATTTATCATTACCAGGTGCTAAATCTGAAAGGTCAATTTCTTCCTCAAATTCAAAAGCTTCCACATCATCCTTACTGGCATCAGATGGGAAACCGGTTACTTTAGCTACCAATTCATATTTTCCAGAGGGCCATATGGCTTTTCCAGAATTACGAATTGTAGCCTCCAATGGGTTATACTCCATCTCGGGCATAATGAGATTGGGAAAACCAAAGGTGATGGTAGCGTTGTAGGATTCTTCCACCTCTGTTGTAACCACTTCCTTGGCTAAGGTTGTAGATCCTTTCATTAGAGCTACATTCATTTTATAATCTCCTGGAACCAAAGGGCCCCAAACGGTCCATCTAAAAGTGTATTCATCTCCAGTTGAGAGGTTGTTGGTAAGGTCTTTTTCTATGGTGAGGCTTTTACCAGCCTCTAGGTCTGGTCCGCTTAGATAGCTTACTTTAAGGGTGCAGTTGCTTCGGCTAAGTACTTCTTCTCCTGTATTTTCAAAGGTGAGGTCTAATTGATAGGAATTTCCTGGAATCATTTCCTTTGGGAAATCTAGGTTTTTAATTTCAGCTTCGTATTGGGCCAAAGCCATTTGACTAACGCCCATCCAGCAAACAATAGCAATTAAAAAGCACTTACATTTCATAATGTATGAATTTGGTTACATTACGAATGTACTTTAGTAATTCATGGAAAATCTATGTGAATTCACGTAATTGTAAAAAATCTATGAATTCCCTTAGTAAAATAGAAACTGAACAGAGAAATTGGGGGTAAAACCTAATGAGATTTCCTCTACTTTCTGAACTTCTGAATTTGGATCACTCTCATCTGCAAGGGCGTAACGAATGTTCAGACTATTCTTTGAGTTGGAAATATTTAATAATGCAAGGTTGAACTGAATTTCTGTTTTTTCGGAAACTTCCCAATTATACTGGGTTGAAAAATCGGCTCTTAGGTAATCGCTAAGTCGGGCATTATTTGGAAGGTCATAAGGTATCTGAAATCCTTCATTTGTTGGAATAAGTGGTTCGTTTTCCAAAGGTAAGGTAAGAGGCTTTCCGGTCCTCCAGTTTAATCCTAAGGCAAATTTGAAATGATTCCACTCAAAGCTGGATGCCAGACTAACCGTGTGGCGTATGTCAAAATTGTTTGGAAAACTAGAAGGGGTTAAGCTTTCAAATGTATAATCATTTACTGCATAATTATAACTACTCCATAAGCTTAGTTTATTGAATTTTTTATTCAGGGTCATTTCAACACCATAGACTTCATAATCTCCAACCTCCCTTGCAAATTGAAATTGATTTTGAAACCCTTGGCTTTTGGAAATAATATTATTTACTCTTTTTACATATCCCTCTACATTTACAAACCAATTTGCTTTATGATACAAAAAGCCTAAGGAAGCTTGCTTGCTTTTTTTTAAGGGAATTTCGTTGTCATCTGCCAAAATCCAACGTCTTTTTTCCACTCCCAAAAAATCACTTTGAAGATCGATGCGTTGTGTGAGCGACTGACTTTTAAATTCTCCAAGAAATTCGATCCCAAAGCCATCTAATAATTCTTGATATGCATAAAGCCTGGGCTCTAACACAAATTCATCCAGTTTTTCGAAATAATTCCCGCGGAATCCAAAATGGAATCTTGTTTTTCTATTATTAGATCGGTATTTCCATTGGGAGTATATTGCATGGGTTCGCAATACATTCTTATCATAATCCCTAAATCTAGGTAGATTCACATCTTGAGTGTTTGATACGCCAATTTCGATAAATTGGTACCCGTTTTCGGTGGTCCATTTTGGGCTAAGCCGCCATTGGGTGTGTAATCTGGTGCTTAGGTCTAATATCTCATTTTCCTGATTAATAGTTTGGGTGGTAAAAATATCTTGGTTTAGCGCATCCAATAAGTAATGGGAAGCACTAAAAGATACATTTGTTTGAAATTTTGAATTCCATTGTCGTTGCCAAGAAATTCCTCCAGCTTCACTTTTTTGCTCCAGCCTACGGGTTTCCCCATTATCAAAGAGTTGTTCGGTAAATTCAAAATGATTTTCCATTACGATGAAATTCAATTGAACTTGATCTCTTTCAGTCATATTATACAACAATTTCCCTCCCACATCAAAAAAGTAAAAATCTTCTTCAACCATAATATTATTGGAGAGGGAAGAATTTTGTACGTTGGTTATTTCGGTGTCCTGAAAAATTCTATTGGAAAAATTATTGTATACAGGACTTTCATAGATACTGTTAATGGAACTACGTCCAGAAAATTGAATTTCTAATTTTTCAGATATTGGAATTTCCACAAAAGCATTTGCATTTATTAAGTTAGATCCTATCCCTCCTTGAATGTTATCAGCAATTGTATTATTTGTGGCCATATCAATGACGCCCGAAACTGTTTGTCCGTATTGTGCAGGTGTAGCATTTTTGTAAAGGGAAACTTTCTGTGTAAGGTTAGGGTTGAAGGCACTAATCAATCCGAAAAAATGCCCGGTTTGGTACATTCTAATGCCTTCCCATAAAATTAAGTTTTCATCATTGCTACCTCCACGAATATTAATTGTAGAGATGGTTTCGTTTATGCTTTCCACACCTGGTACAGATTGTACAATTTGAAGCACGTCATTTTCTGTTTGCCCCGGCAATAAGCCAAAGCTATTTGTATTTAGGGTAGTAGAGCCAATAGTGCTTCTGCTAATTCCTTTTACCAATACATTGGTGATAAATACTTCATCTAATGTAGCAATGGAAGGAAATACCAGAATATCTGCACAGTTTGTTGAAAGCTCATTACCTGCTATCTGTAAGGTTTCAAATCCTATATGCCGTATGGAAAACATTCCAGATATCAAGCTATTGGGAATGTAAAAAACGCCATTTTCATTAGAGACTGTACTAAACGTTTCGGTTGCATTTACAGTTTCGATGATTGCATTTTCGATGGGCAGTCCCGTTTGCGAATCAATAAGGGTAGCGCAATACCTTGAGGTAGATGAATTGGGTTTGCGAATGGAATAATACCGATCATTGATTTTGGAAAATATAAATGGGGTGTTAATGTTTAGAAAATCAATTTTTTCAGCTAAGGAAAGGGTAGTATTTGGTTCACTAACCTCAATATTAATAAGAAGTTCCTCTACATAAGAAAAACGAACACTGTGTGTTTCTTCAATAGATTTAATCACCTCAAGCAGCGGCCTTTTGGATACTTCCTGAGCCAACCCTACAAGAGTACAGCAAAAAAAACATAAAAAGATAAAACTGGTGAGGTGTTTATTGATTGGCATATACCGAAACCTGATTTTCTTGGATGGTAAATTGTAGCTGTAATGGTTCGCAAATAGAGCGAAGGGCTATGTCAAGATTTTTATGCGTAAAGCTTCCTGTGAATTTTTGTGTTAATGGGATTTCCGTTGTTACTTTTATGGGGTATTGTCGTTCCAATTCCTCAAAAACGATAACTAATGGTTCATTGCTGAAGGAACTTTCAAAATTCACCCATGAAGGTTCATGTTCACTAATCATAGTAAAAGAGGCCAATTCGTTTTTGGTTACTTTTAAAAAGTTTCCAGCAGGTACTTTAACTAAGGTGTCATTAAAGGCCACACTCACTAATCCCTCAAATGTTTTAATTTGAAATTCATCTCCACGCGAATAGACATTGAATTGTGTTCCTAATACGGAAACAACTCCCTGTGGGGTTTCTACTGAAAATTTCTTCCCTTTTGCTACTTTAAAATAGGCTTCCCCATCAAGTTCCAAATTGCGTTGCTCCCCCCAATTTTTCTTATGGTAGGAAATTTCAGAGCTGGCATTTAAAACAACTTCTGAAGTATCTGGAAGTTGAAAAGATTGTTGTTGGGCAATATCTGTGGAAACAACAGTGTTTTTGGGTAACAAAAAGAAATATCCTGCAATTAGTATGGCGACGACAGCAGCCACTCTCCATAACTGTTTTACAGGGTTTAGTTTCCGTACTTTGGGTTCATGGGATAACGTTTTCTTTGTAATGGCTTCCCAATTAGTATTAGCCTCATAGTTAGGCGCATCCAATTTGGAAGTTTCCGTAGCTATCTTTAAATAATCCTTCATTTCGGGATCTGTCATAAGCTTTTGGATATCTTCCTCTGAGGCTTCCCCATTTAAATATTTATGTAATAAGTAGTTTTTTTCCATTAGTTCTTCCCTTATTCGTTATTGAAACAGTTGGGATTGTTTTTACCCTACCCTTCTCCTAAATTTCTTTTATGTCCTTCCGAAGTGCAGCTAATGCTTGACTCATTCTTTTTTCTACCGCTTTCACAGAAATACCTAAGATATCTGCTATTTCAGCATATTTTTTTCCATCCACACGGTTCATTAAAAAAGCAGTGCGTTGCGCTTCGGTTAAATTGGATATTGCCTTTTGAAGCTTTTCATAGTACTCCTTTTCCTCCAAGACAAATTGAGGTGATTCAGAATACGTGTGCTCGTTCGATTTTTGTTTGGCATATTTCAACACCACCTTTTGATGGGCCACTTCATTTAAGAACATATTATTGGTAACGGTATACAAGAAAGATTTAGCTTTTCCTTCGGGTACTTTAATGCAATTATTCCATAACTTTATAAAAGCTTCCTGTACCAAATCATTGGCTTGGGCTTCGTTCCCACATTTAAAAAATATAAACCGGTACAGGGATTGTCCCCATTGTTTATACACTTTGTTGAAAGTATTTTCGTTACACACGTTATCACTCATAGGTGTAAAGTTGATAGTGCCAATATATCAAAAAAAAAGAAAGAGGTTGGGGTAGGGTGAAACCTAATTTACCTGTTTCATCAATAAACAAACAAAAAAACTATGAAACATTTTTTAAAATTACCTGTTCTTTTGGTTTTAAGTTTAGTGTTCATTATGAGTGCTTGCCAAAAGGAAGAAGAAGAATTTATAGATGAAACAGACACAGATACCATTACGGCGAATTCTACCTTGATCGATCTTTTAAAAAGCGCCTCCCAAAATGATGGTACCCGTGATAATCTTATTGATGGCAGTAGTTGTCTAGCTTTGGAATATCCCTTGGATGTAATTGCAAACGGACAAACAGTAACCCTCGAAAGCGAATCTGATATTGCTTTGGTACAAGCCATTTTTGATCAGTTTCCAAATGATAATGACACCTTGGAAATTGTATTTCCTATTACCGTTTCCCTAGAAGATTTTACCATTTTAACGGTCAATTCACAATCTGAATTGAATGACTTAATTGCCGCTTGCGACAACATTGTAAATGACAATTTTGCTTGTGTGGATTTTGTGTATCCTATAACTTGTTTTGTGTATAACGAAAATAACGAACAAACAGGAACAATTACCGTAAACAATGATGAAGAGTGGTTCTTATATTTACTGTATGTTGATGAAGGAACCTATATTGCAATAGATTACCCTATGTCTATTATTGTAGATGGAGTCACCATAGAAGTAAATAGTAATGAAGAATTACTAACTGCCATTCAACAAGCTAATTGTGAAAGCACAGGCGGTGGCGGATCTACCTCAGATTTTGAAACTTTGCTCACTACTGGAAATTGGTATGTAACCTATTACTTTGATGATTTTGATGAAACCGGTGATTATGCAGATTATGAATTCACTTTTGCCACGGATGGTTCTGCGGAAGCAGTAAATACCTCTGGAACTACACCAGGTACCTGGAACTACTATACAGATAGCGGAGTTGAAAAGCTTGATTTATTCTTCGGAACAAATGATCCTTTAGATGAATTTGAGGAAGACTGGGAAATTCTGGAAGCTACTGAAGATATCATCCGCTTGCGTGATGAAAGTGGGGATGGCAGCACTGATTACCTAACTTTTGAAAGAACTCCTTACACCGGTGGTGGCGGTGGAACTACCAATGCTTTTATTCAAGAACTTACCAATGGCACTTGGTTTGTAAATTTACTGGATGATGATGGTACAGATGAAACCTGCGACTATGAAGCTTATGAATTTACCTATAATGTAAATGGTACCGTAACTGCAGTAAGTACTTCCAATACAGTAAATGGATTTTGGGCTGTGAATAATGCCAGCAGTGGTCTTGACCTTATTCTAAACTTTGAAATCACGGGACAGGATGATCCGTTCGAAGATTTAAATGATGATTGGGATGTTACCAATTACACAACAGATATCATTGAATTGGTAGATGTTAGCGGCGGAAACGGAGGAACAGACTATTTAACTTTTGGAAGAAACCCATATACTGGATGCTCTGGTGGAGGTGGAAATGCCCAATTGTTAATTGATACACTTCAAAATGGTCCTTGGATTGTCTCCCTATATTTAGATGATGGAGTAGATGAAACCTATGATTATTATGGGTATCAACTTACCTTCTCCTCTGGAGGAACAGTTACTGCAACTAATGGTGCGAATACCTACAACGGTACTTGGTCTGTTACTGGGACTTCAGATCTAGATTTAGTATTGGATTTCGCCACGCAAATACCATTCGATGAATTCAATGATGATTGGGACGTACTTAACTTCACCACTACAGAAATCAACTTAGAAGATGTAAGTGGCGGAGGCGGTGGAACCGATACGTTGACCTTCCAAAAAGTATAATTTTAAAAATAAGATAAATTAAAAAAATGAAAATGAAAAAATTGCAAATCATAAAAAGTATAAGTGTAGTAGCAATTATCATGGCCTTTGTTGCCTGCTCAAAGGATGACGATAGCTCAAATTCAACTACCGATGATGGCACCAGTGCCCAACAAACTACGCAGGTAGCACAAGAAGGGAAGTGGCGAGTAACCTACTTCTTTGACACAGACCAGGATGAAACCAATAACTTTACCGGTTGGGAGTTTCAATTCAACACAAATGGTACCTTGGTGGCAACCAATGGTAGTCAAACCAAAAATGGAACTTGGTCTGTAGTGGATGATTCCAGTAACTCTTCTAGTGACGATGATGGCAATTCTACAGATGACGATGACTTCAATATCTTTTTCTCGGTGTCACAAGATGATGATTTTGAAGATTTGAATGATGACTGGGATATCATTTCTGTATCGAGCAGCAAAATTGAATTGATTGACATTAGTGGAGGAAACGGAGGAACAGATTATTTAACCTTTGAAAAAGTGTAACCTTTTTGCCCTAAATCTTAAAAGCCCAAGGATGATCCTTGGGCTTTTTTTTATTTGTTTTCATATAATTTTTTCCCTGCTTCCTCATAGGGATCCCCCGAAATCCAAAAAGGGGAAGATTCCGTGTTTAAAATGAGCCTTCCAGCCAATACATATGCTTTGAAGAATTTTTCTAAATAGGCATAGTCCAAATCATCGGCTTCATCGGCAGGTTGGTGATAATATTTCAAAAGTGACTCATCAAAAGCTGTAAAACCCATAGAGAAGGTTGGTGCAGGAATTCCTTTTTTGGCAAAATTTACATTGTCACTTCGGTCAAACAAACCCTGTTCGGGAACGGGGTCTTCTGCCGCCATTAATCCAAATGCTTCAGAAGCTTCTACAAATAAACCAGATGCTGTTGTTCTGTTCAATCCTACTATAGTTGCTATTGAAGTGTCATTGTATCCACCGTTGTCACTATTGATGCAATACACGATTTCTTCTAAAGGAATAACAGGATGATCTACAAAATAAGTACTTCCCAATAATCCTTCTTCTTCTGCCGTAAGCAATAAAAAAACTGCCGATCTTTTAGTGGGGTATTTAGCCAAATTTTCTGCCATACTCAAAACGGTAGTAACCCCAACCGCATTGTCTCGGGCGCCATTGTAAATACTATCCCCTTCTTTATCTGGTTTTCCTATTCCAACATGGTCATAATGTGCTGTAAATACCACATATTCATTTTTTAAAACTGGATCTGTACCTGGAAGGATGCCCACCACATTTTGTGTTGGTACTGGAGTTCCTTTGGGGACACCCAATTTAGTTTGTACAATAGGGGCTTCTTCTTTGAACTCGGCCGCTAAGGCACCATATTCATCCTGTATCCAAATGTGTGCAACAGTATTTTTTGCTGCATCGGGGTCTGCTATTTGAATCTTTTCAGTGTTAAACCTTCTGTTTACATACCCCCATCCCGTATTGTTGGTTTCAATAAGCTCTATGAGCGCAATAGCTCCGGCTTCTTTGGCAAGTTCCCATTTTTTCTGGCGAAGACCGAAGGCTTCCCGTATTCCTGTCCCCTCTGGTTGTCCTCCTCTTACAATCACGATTTTCTTGGTGACGTTTGTTTTTTGGTAATCTTCTTCAAGTCCGTAACCCGCAAAAACAGCTTGTTCACTTACGTTAAGATTACGGGGTTTTAGCAGTGCCTTGTTTTTGTGTTCCTTTTCATTGAAGGAAAGAAAAAAATGTGCATTGGGCTGAACGATTTCCAATGGCACCCCTTGATAGTAAGTTCCGGTTAACGGATTTGGTTGCACCCCATAGGATGCTAGTGTGTTTGCAAGATAGGAAGCTGCAGTTTTATTTTCGGGGGTCCCGGTTTTTCTTCCTTTTAAGGAATCATCTGCCAAGGTGTAAATGTGTTTTTTTAGTGTGGATTGCTGAACGGTTTTCAGTACTTTTTCCTGATCGGATTGTGCCCATCCAAGGCAAGAAGTAAAAAAGAAAAATGCAATGATGGAATATTTCATAGGATGTTTTGATTTTCGCTAAAGATAAAAATTTAGCTGTGTAGTTTCAGAAATTTATTCGGAAAGAAAAATTAGGGGTGATTCCTAATGCCTCTTCATCTACTTCTACGGGTCCTTCTTCTGTTAGACGGAAGAAATGGTTTACGACATTTTGGGTATTCAAAAGGTTCCATACTGAAAGTCCCAAAAATCCTTGTATTTTTCCTGAAATAGAAAATGTATATGTACTGGATAAATCTACCCTAAAATAATCTTGAATATTGCTGCCATTGGGGTCTAAGTAATTAATAGAGTCCTCTAGAACAGCAGGGGTTCCAAGTAGGGTAGTAGGCGTGCCAGTATGCCAATTGAATCCTCCCGAAAAAGTGAATTTTTTCAATTTGTAATTAATACCGTAGGTAAAAGTGTGACGAATATCTACGTTGTTTGGAAATTCCTGCGGACTAAAATTCTCAAAAAAGTAATCATTTTTCGCATAGGTGTAACTAAGCCAAGTATTGATGTTTTTGAATCGTTTGCTTACCAAAACTTCCATTCCATAAGTAGTGTAGCTGCCATGCTCGCGAAGATCTTCCAACTGGTTTTGAAATCCCTGTCCCTGGGAGGTAATTCCTTTTACTTCCTTAAGGTATACATCTGTGTTGAGCAACCAACCTTTACGATTTAGGGTTATGCCCGAGGAAATCTGCCTAGAGGTGATAATGGGTAGGTTTTCATTATCAGAAAGCACCCATCTTCTATTTTCAATCCCTAGGAAATCTTCTTGTAAGTCTACGATTTGGGAAGTGGTCTGACTTTTCATTTCACCCAACACTTCAAAAACAAAATACTTGGCAAAACGTTGGTGAAATGCCAGCCGAGGTTCTAGGATGAAGGTGTCAAACTTGTCAATATAATTTCCCCTAACACCCATGTTTAATGAAGTATTTTCCCAGATGCCTACATCAGAGGAGGCAAAAAAACTATGTGTGCGAAGCACTTGTTTATCGGTAAGTTCAAAAAAGGGATTGTTGATACGTTCAAAATTATTGATACCAGTTTCGTTGAATTGATAACCACTTGAAAAAGAAATTCTATTCCAAGGACTGAAAGTAGCACTCACTTTCAAATTGTTTTCCAACACATCGTTTTTTTGAAAAAGAGATTGGTTATTCAGAATATCTGCATTTAATGCTTCCAACTTATAATTGGTCCCATAGAATTGAATTTCAGTCTGAAACTCTCTAGACCATTGCCGTTGGTACCAAATAGCACTGGAAAAACTATTTTGAACCAACTGACTGTTCCTTCGGGTGGGAATGTTGTTTATTGCTGCATTTTCAGTAAAGTCTAATGCATTGGCCATGACAATAAAATTAAGTCTAATACGATCCTTTTCAGAAGGATGATACAATAATCTCAAGCTAGTGTCAAAAAAACTAAAGTCTGAATCTTCGCGCATAATATTATCATTGGCAGTAAGCTCTGTATTTTGAAACGCCCTTTCAGCATAGGAGTCAAAAGTAGGGGTGTCAAAAAGGTTATTGATGGATTTACGCGCAGCAATTTGTAGGGAGGCTTTTTCACCTAAAGGAGTATCAACAAAGGCATCGGCACTTAGTAGGTTGATTCCCGCTCCCCCTCTTAC
Source organism: uncultured Alteromonas sp. (assembly GCA_964495885.1). Classification (GTDB taxonomy): domain Bacteria; phylum Bacteroidota; class Bacteroidia; order Flavobacteriales; family Flavobacteriaceae; genus PALG01. Next base: position 103,396 of record CAZBWO010000008.1, read on the forward strand.
ATTTTGTGTGAGGGATTCTTCGGTTTTCATATCAATAAGCCCAGAAACACCATCTCCTAAATTGGCTGGAGTACCATTTTTTATAAGGGAAACCTTTTGCGTAACATATGGGTTGAAAGCAGAAATGAGTCCGAAGAAATGACTGTTTTGATACATTTTAATTCCATCCCATCGTATTAGGTTTTGGTCATTGGTACCCCCTCTAATATTGAGGTAAGAAATGGTTTCATTTGCGCTCTGAACCCCTGGCAGTGATTTTAGTGTTAGCAGTACGTCTGGTTCTATAAGCCCTGGCAGTATTTCAAAGGTTTCATAGTTAACGTTAAGGGCTCCATTTGTATCTTTTGAAATACCTTTAGCTAAATATTGTGTGAGGGTTACAGGTGATAGTTTTTCGATGCTGGGCTCCAAGGAAATAGAGAGGCAGTTTTTAAGCGGGAACTCCGAAATAGCTATGAATTTTTCTTCAATTTCCCTTCCTTGAATAAAAATTTGACCTTCTGTACCGTTCACGAAAAATTGAAAGGTCCCTTCCTGGGAAGGATTGATTTTTTGGTAGGGAGATTGAATAGTTATGACCTTGGGCAGTTCGGAAGTACCTGAAAATGTAAGCGTACCACATAGATTTTGCAGGTTTTTTTGAAGTGTAACTGCGATGATATTATCTGGGAGGGAGGTATATTCAAAAAGTGTTTGTTTTTTGAGATACTCTAGAGCATTGTTCCAGTCTGTAAACGTAATTGGTTCGATGATGTGTGACTGTAAGTCTTGGTCTTTAAAGGAAAACCGAATGCTTGTGTTGGTTTCAATGATGGAAAAAAATTCCCTAAGAGGAATAACATCCTGGGTAAATCCATGGGATGTAACGAATATAAACCCTATTAGAAAAATAAATCGCAACCGTACGATCACTATGGAAGTTGTTTAAGCATTACTGATGTTCCTTTGATAGAATACTCTAAGTTAAAAGGAATCGTAATAGCTTGCAAGGCTGCTTCTAAATTTTTATCGGAAAAGCTACCTGTAAACAAGGAATTTTCAATAGTTTGGGGATAGGTAATTTTTATATTGTATTGCCGTTCCATCTCACTTGCCACGAAATAAAAAGGAGCACTTTCAAATCGGGAAATCCCTTGCACCCAAGTTGGAGAGGAAAGTTCATGCTCTTTTATGGAAGAATTAAGGATTGTAGAAAAAGCTTGCCCAGCACTTAAATACATTTCATTACTGTTTTGGGTCACTTTAACTCGGCCTTCGAAACAAATAACCTCTAATATATCATTTCTTGAAATCACATTAAATTGAGTACCAAGCACCGTTACATAGCCGGTTGGGGTTTCAACCGTAAAAGTTGTTCCTTTGGAAACATCAAAATAGGCTTCCCCATTTAGTTGAAGGGTTCGGTTTTCTTGCCATAAATCCTCTTGGTAGCTAATTTGAGATTCGGCGTTAAGGATTACTTCCGATGCATCTGGTAGTATAAACTTTTTTGTTTCGGTAGCTAATGCTTTTTGTGTAGTTAATGATGGGGTGAGACCATAGAAAAGAAAAAGGCCAATGAGTAATGCAGCGGCAATTCCACCTACAATTCGTTTCCATGGTAAAGCATTAGATGTTGAAAGTGATTTTCTTGTGGAAATACCAGCGAAGTGCTCTTCAACATTTACTCTTGGCGCACGGTAGTCTTTTGCAAGTTCATCCATCTTTTCCAAAGTGGGAAAGGCGTCCAATTTTTTGAACGCCTTCCATTCCTCTTCAGAAAGGGAATGATCTAACCACTTTCGAATTAAATCTTCCTTTTTCATATCAATTCATATATATAACACTCTTGTCTCATTTTTTCCTACCCCTATGATTAAATTTCATCCAAATACTCCCTTAGTTTATCAACTGCCGTATAAATTCTTTTTTCTACTGCTTTTCTGGAGATGCCTAAAATTTCAGCAATTTCCTTGTGTTTTTTTCCTTCTGCACGGTTCATCATAAATGCTACCCGTTGTGCCTCGGTAAGTTGTGATAAGGCATGTTCAAATTTTTTTTCATATTCTTTCTTCTCTAAGGTAAAATGGGGTGTTTCTAGCGTTGTACTTTTCTCTTTTTGTGCTTGTTTCTGATGCTTAAGTACTACTTTTTGATGCTTTATGTCATTTAATGCTAAATTGTTTGCTACTGTGAATAAGAAGCTCTTTACTTTTTCGGGAGGCGTTTTTTTACAGTGTTTCCACAATTTTATGAAAGCTTCCTGTGCTTTATCTTCAGGCTGGATTTGATGTCCGAATTTATAATAGAGAAAAATCACAAGTTCCTGTGCCCATTGTGAATGCAATTGTGCAAACAACTTTTCATTGCAAACATTTTTGAAAATAGATTTTGACACAGCTTCTTTTTGTAAAGATATAAAAATATACAAGTAGGATTTTTTTGTATTTTGTTGTTCTCTTATAAATAAAACTGATGAAATATTTATATGTAGCCACTTTTGTAATGCTATTGGTTGGCTGTCAAAAAGAGAATTTTGAAATTGTAGAGGAAGAACAGGAAACTTCTTTCGTACTTGATGCAGAAAGCAAGGAAATGATTCAATCTGTGACTTCCCATGATGGTCGTTTTGATGATGTGGTCGATAAATCTTCTTGTTTCAGTATAAATTTCCCCTACGAAGTGATACAGGAAGGTAAGGCCATCCCTATTGAAGGTATAGAAGATTTAGAATCCCTTAACCCGTACCTCCCGGTAATCCCTAAATTCCCTATAGAGATAAGTTTTGCAACCTATGAAACATTATCGGTTCCTTCTGAAAGTGAATTTAATTCACTAGTAGTGAGTTGTGCAAACGGGCAATTATATGATGATAGAATTGTTTGCGTAGATTTTGAATACCCCATAAGCGTCTCTATTTATGAAACACAATCCCAATCATTTGAAACTCTAATTTTCAATCACGATAAAGATGTTTTTATGGGAGTTAAGGAAATTCCTTTGGATGCATTAGTAAATCTTCAGTTTCCTATTACACTTCATTATTACGATGGAACCTACAGGGTCATACAAGATATAGAAGACCTCAAACAATCCATTATTAGAGTGATTGCTGTCTGCAATTAATTTGTTTAATAATCAACTTAAAAAGTTAAACAAAAAGTTAAACTTATATTAAAATCCTTTTTTAAGCTGGGAAGTTGAACGTAGAAGGTTGTTTTCTTGGTAAATCATTAAAACCAAAAACAACTATGAAAAATTCAATTAAGACATTCGTTTTCGCATTCTTAGCTTTGATTGCAGTTTCGTGTAGCAATGATGATGACAACACCGTTCCAATAGACAACGGGGTAACCATTGCAGAATTTGTAGCTGGCAATCCAGAATATTCCATCCTTTTGGAAGCACTTCAACGGGCCAATCTTGTAGCTACTTTAGACGGTACCACAACTTACACAGTTTTTGCCCCAAATAATACTGCATTTGAAGCTTTTCTGAATGCAAATGGCTTTGCCAGTGTTGAAGATGTCCCTGTTGAAATACTTACCAATATTCTCCTAAACCACGTTTTAAATGGTGCTGTGGAATCCAGTAGTTTAACAACAGGTTATGTAAACACTTTGGCAACTTTTGGTAGTACTGATGCCAATTTAAGTCTATATGTGGATGTCTCTTCCGGGGTACTGCTAAATAACAGTGTTAATGTAACTTCGGCAGATAATATGGCAGATAATGGTGTGATTCATGCCGTGGATGCCGTGATTGGCATTCCAAGTATTGTCACGCACGCCACTTCCAATCCGGCATTCTCTTCATTGGTTGATGCCTTGGCTGCTGCTTCAGACGGTAATACAGATTATGTAGCCTTACTATCTGGAACTACTGCTTCTCCATTTACCGTGTTTGCACCCACTAATGACGCATTTAATAATTTGCTACAAACACTCGGTTTAAATTCCTTGAATGATATTCCCCAAAGCGTGTTGCAAATTGTACTGAATTATCACGTCATTGCCGGAGCAAATGTACAGTCAGAGGATCTTTCCGAAGGACAAACCGCAACTACTTTCCAAGGGGAAGATATTACCATTACCTTGGCAAATGGCCCACAGGTGATTGATGCTACTGGAATGGCATCCAATATTATTGTAACAGATGTACAGGCTGGTAATGGAGTGGTTCATGCAATTGATAAAGTTTTATTGCCTCAGGAAGCTATCGATATTGTAGATCCTACCATTACAAATCTTGCCATGATGACAGCAGATTTATCCACCCTTAGTGAAGCGTTGGAAATCACAGGTCTTGACACGGTTCTAAATGATAGAGATGCAGAATTTACGGTGTTTGCTCCAACCAATGCTGCTTTCGATGCGTTCCTTAATGGCGCTTCACTTTCTGATGTCCCAGTGGATGTATTAACGCAAGTTGTATTAAATCATGCACTTACGGGAACATTCGTTTCTACTTCGCTGTCTACTGGATATGTAAATAGTTTAGCGACTTTTGATGGAACAGAAAATGCGCTTAGTATGTATATCAATACGGAAGGTGGCGTGACCATTAATGGTGTTTCATCGGTTGTTACTCCCGATGTTTCTGCTGCGAATGGTGTGGTACATATTGTAGATGCCGTTATTGATTTGCCAACGGTTGTCACCTTTGCTGTGGCAGATCCAACTTTTGCAACACTGGTGGCAGCCTTAACGAGAGATGACCAGCCAGATTTTGTTTCGGTACTTTCAACTCCCAATGGAACAGATCCTGCCCCATTTACCGTTTTCGCACCTACTAATGATGCTTTTGGTGATTTGTTGGTGGAATTAGGTGTTGGAAGTTTGAATGATATTGATGGAGCAACCCTTACCGCCACATTAAATACACATGTCATTGCGGGGGCCAACGTTCGTGCCGAAGATTTGGTAGATGGCACTGTTTCAACGCTTGGTGATGACTTGGTAATTGATGCTACCAATGCAACCATTACAGACCCTAACGGAAGAGTTAGCAATATCATTGTAGTGAATGTTCAAGCTGCCAATGGAGTAGTACATGCTATAGATAAAGTATTATTACCACAGCTGCCATAAGCAGTTCATTTTGTGATTAATTTGGTTAGTTAGTTGAAAAGCTGCTTCGTTTGGAGCAGCTTTTTTTATTATCTGAAGGATAGCTTACGAATCTGCAAATTCTTACTTTGCCACTCGCAGGGCAATTTGTATCTTTGCATTTCTTAAACTGAAGCAAGATTATGTTTGATAATTTAAGTGATAAGCTGGATAAAGCATTGCATGTCTTAAAAGGACATGGAAGTATTACCGAAGTAAACGTTGCCGAAACCCTCAAGGAAGTCCGTCGTGCCCTATTGGATGCTGATGTGAATTTTAAAATAGCCAAAGACTTTACCAATAATGTAAAGGAAAAAGCACTTGGGCAAGATGTATTAACGACCCTTCAGCCGGGACAGTTGATGGTGAAAATCGTCAAGGATGAACTTACCCAGCTTATGGGGGGCGATACAGCTGGAATAAACCTAAGCGGAACGCCAAGTATCATTTTAATGTCTGGGCTTCAAGGAAGTGGTAAAACAACTTTCTCAGGGAAACTGGCAAACTTCCTAAAAACAAAGAAATCCAAAAAGCCATTATTGGTAGCTTGTGATGTATACCGTCCTGCCGCTATTAATCAGTTGCATGTTGTAGGAGATCAGATTGGGGTTGAGGTGTATAGTGAAGAGGGTAACATGAACCCTGTTCAAATTGCCGAAAATGCCATTCAGCATGCTAAACAAAATGGCCACAATGTAGTTATCGTGGATACGGCCGGTCGCTTGGCAGTAGATGAAGAAATGATGACCGAAATTGCCAACGTGCACAAGGCTATTCAGCCACATGAAACCCTTTTTGTGGTAGATTCCATGACTGGACAGGATGCTGTGAATACTGCAAAAGCCTTTAATGACCGTCTAAATTTTGAAGGGGTAGTCCTTACAAAATTGGATGGTGACACCCGAGGTGGTGCGGCTATTTCCATTAAAAGCGTAGTAGACAAGCCAATTAAATTTATTGGTACTGGTGAGAAAATGGACGCCATTGATGTCTTCCACCCTGCTAGAATGGCCGATAGGATACTGGGTATGGGGGATGTGGTTTCCTTGGTAGAACGTGCACAAGAACAATTTGATGAAGCCGAAGCACGTAAGCTTCAGAAAAAAATTGCTAAAAATCAGTTTGGTTTTGACGACTTCCTAAAGCAAATTCAGCAAGTAAAGAAAATGGGAAGTATGAAAGATCTTATAGGAATGATTCCCGGTGCCGGAAAAGCATTGAAAGGAATGGATATAGATGATGACGCATTTAAGCACATTGAAGCAATCATTCACTCTATGACGCCAGAGGAGCGTTCTTCACCAGAAATGATTAAAGGGAGCAGGAAAAAGCGAATTGCGAAGGGAAGTGGTACTTCGGTACAGGAAGTAAACCAATTGATGAAACAGTTTAATCAAATGGGTAAAATGATGAAAATGATGCAAGGCGGCGGCGGAAGAAAGATGATGCAGATGATGGGTAAAATGCGATAAACCAAACTATAAATTCAAAGCAATAGCATGACAATTCTTGATGGAAAAAAAATAAGCAACGATATTAAAAATGAAATCGCCGCCGAGGTTCAAAAAATGAAGGATAAAGGGGAGAAAGTTCCTCATTTGGCGGCAGTTTTGGTAGGAGATGATGGAGCTAGTTTGACCTATGTGGGTAGTAAGGTACGTGCTTGTGAGCGTATTGGATTTGAAAGTACTTTAATACGGATGCCCAATACCACCAGTGAATTGGAATTGCTCAAAAAGATTGAAGAGTTAAACCAGGATGATGATATAGACGGATTTATCATTCAGTTGCCTTTACCTCCCCAAATAGATGAACAGAAGGTATTAATGGCGGTAGACCCCCATAAGGATGTAGATGGGTTTCATCCTGAAAACTTCGGAAAGATGGCCTTGGATATGAGCACCTTCATTCCTGCGACCCCTTTCGGTATTTTGGAATTATTGGAACGTTATAAGGTTGACACCAAAGGAAAGCATACGGTCGTCATCGGTAGAAGCCACATTGTAGGTCGCCCCATGAGTATCTTGATGAGCAGAAAAGGTTGGCCAGGCAATAGTACAGTTACACTTACGCACAGCAGCACAAAGAATATTTCACAAATAACAACCCAAGCAGATATTATTATCTCTGCACTTGGAGTACCAGATTTTCTGAAAGCTGAAATGGTCAAGGATGATGTGGTAATTATTGACGTTGGGATTACTAGGGTTCCAGATGAAAATCATCCCAAGGGATATGTTTTGAAAGGTGATGTAGATTTTGAAAATGTAAGCAAGAAGGCTTCTTATATTACACCCGTTCCTGGAGGTGTAGGCCCCATGACTATTGCCATGCTTCTTAAAAATACCTTGTTGGCGAGAGCCCAAAGGAAATAAGAAAAGTATTATTTTTCCGGATATTCCTTTTGATAAATTTTTATCAGCACTAGGAACAAACTAATCATTAACGGGCCAAAAATAAGTCCGATAAATCCAAATAAGGGAACACCTACAATCACCCCAATAAGTGTTATAAGGGGATGAACGTTGTCTAATTTTTTCAAAACATATATCCTAATAATATTGTCTGTAGCACCTACTACTGTAAATCCGTAAATTAGAATAGCCCAAGCGGTAAAAGTATTCCCAGTAGAAATTTCCAAAATAAACACAGGAATGATACCAAGTGCGGTTCCAACAAAAGGAATCATGGAACCAATGGTAACAATTACAAACCAAAAAAATGGATCCTGCACTCCAAAAATGAGGAAGCCTATCAGCGCAACTATTCCTTGGGCGATTGCCACTAATGGTATACCCAATGCATTCGAGCGAACCATTGCTTTCATTTCATTGCCCACTAATTTTACGTTTTCCTTTTTCATAGGGATATAATTCCCTAGAGTGTTATTCATGAGTGATCTATTTACCAACATGTAAAAAAGTAGAAAGTACATGAGACCAACGGCAATAAATACTTCAAATGTTCCACCTGCAACATTCTGAAGATTTTCTGAAATCCAAGTTGAAATTGCCCCTACATCAATTTTGGAGGCAAAATCAAAACCTAAGCGTGTTTCCCAAACCTCTAATTGTTCTTTAATAGCACTAATAACCTTTTCTGAATTGTTTACTGCCCTTCCAATCTTATTTCCCAACATTAAAATCACTCCCGAAACTGGCAATAAAATTCCTACAAAGGATACCACACAGAGAAATCCCGCAGCAAGGTTTCGGTTCCAGCCTTTTCGAACCAAGCGAAGCATTAATTTCCGAAGCAATACATAAAATGTGATGGCGCCAAGTACTCCAGATAAATATGGAATCAACTCCCAAAAAATAAGGACCCCCATAATTACAATGAGGAGTACAACAAAAATTTGACGGATTATAGATTGTGGGATTGTTTTCATGGATTGGTCTAGCTGTTTGTCTAAAATTAAGCTTTTTATTCAAACCAACTTTTGAAAATGAAGAAAGCTTTTCGTTAAAATTGTTTTCAGTATCTTGCTTTCCACTATTTGAAGGTAGCATGCCAGAGTCTATTTTTTTTAGGGATAACAATGCCTTTACCATGTTTGGATGGCAACATTGGGCAGCACTTATCTTTTTCGGTCTTTTTGGCTTTGGGCTTATAAAAATTTCCAAAAAATTTCCCGAAAAGTTACAAATCAAGATAGGAATTTTGATGGCTTTCTTGCTTTGCGGAACCCTAATCATTTGGACTTCAATAAAGATTTACCTTAAAGGTTTTCACATCAAGGAGGACCTTCCTTTACACCTCTGTAATTTTATTTCCATCTTGTTACCGGTTTTTGCCTATACCCGAAAAATGTGGATGTACGAGGTACTTCTTTTTTGGATTTTGGCCGGAACTACCCAGGCAATGATTACACCAGATTTGGTGCATGGTTTTCCGCATTATAATTACTTGAAATATTGGATACTTCACGCGGGATTGGTCATTTTCATTTTGTATTTCACGGTTGTTTTTCAAATGCGCCCTACCGTAAGGAGTATTTTTAAATCCTTTTTGGCCTTACAAGTCTATTTTGTGGGTATGCTCCTAGTTAATAGTTTATTAGGGTCTAATTATTTCTTTATTTCTGAAAAACCCCCACACGGTTCATTGCTAGACTATTTTGGAGATTGGCCTTATTATATCTTTGTCGCTGAATTAATTTTGTTTCCGTATTTCTTTCTTATCTATTTACCCTTTCACCTATCTGCGAAAAGAAAGCTACGTCGCAAAAAGCTGATCTAAATTTTTGAATGCTTTAAACTCCAAAGCATTTCCAGCGGGATCTTTAAAAAACATCGTAGCTTGTTCACCGGGTAGACCTTCAAACCGTATATAAGGTTCAATGATAAATCGTACTCCTTGCTCTTGTAGTTTTTCTGAAAGTTCCCAAAATTGTTTCATGCTAAGTACTACCCCGAAGTGCGGGACAGGTACGTCTTTTCCATCTACGGGATTACTATGGCGTTCTGCTTCTGAAGTCTCCTGCAAATGAATCACCAATTGATGGCCAAAAAAATTGAAATCTACCCAGTGGTCACTGCTTCGGCCTTCTTCACACCCCAACACCTCACGATAGAATTTTCGGTTGGTGGGAATATCATTTACGGGAATAGCGAGATGGAATGGCTGTATGGTATTAGTCATTATTATGGTGTGTTTTTTAAGTAATGAATACTTACGGTGGCCAGTTCATTATTGGGGTATTTGGAAAAATGCTTGGGATCACTTTCCAGCTTTAATGTTTGCATCACCTTCAAGAACACTTCCAATTCCAAGATATATTGATCGCTAAATCCGTGGGTGGCATCATAGGCCGTAGCAGCGGTTTTTCCAATATTCTGGGAAGTAATATCGGGATCAAGTGTATGTAACTCAATCATCAATAACCCAAATTTTTCAATATACGGAAGCCAATTCTCAAAATGCTCTTTTAGATTTTGTTCCACCAATGCATTAGGCAAACGATCCCCGCAGGAAGCAAAGGCCCCAGTAGAAGTGCTTATCCAGGAGTCGCTGTTTTTATCAGGAAAGGACCAAGGCCTATTGTGATCCAAAAAGGTGCGAACATTCAATAAATCACTTAGGGCAATGTCATAACTTTGTTGGATATCCCTCTCCAATTGGGCAGGATTGGCAATATCCCCCCAGATGACCTTTGCCCAAATTTCAGCCTTCACTAGATTGGCACGGGTAACTTTTAGAGCAGCTTTGTTAAAATCAACACCCACTAGAAATAGAGGATACTCCTCCAGCAGTTCCCCGCGTTTGGTACGTTGTTCAATGACCTCAAAAAGATGAATCAAAAACGCTCCGTTTCCACAGCCCATATCCAAAATACCTTTGGGCTGTTCTTCAATGGGTTTGTTAAAAAGATCTATAATGATTTCATCAATTTTTTTAAAATATGCAGCATGCGCCCCGCCACTTCCCCAAACATTCATTTCGCGGTCTACGTGCATTTCTGAAGCCGAGGGATCATGGCTTTTAAAAATATTTGCATTCCCAAAAATGAGTTCGTCTACCCTTCGGAAAGTAGGCAGATATGAAACGGTGACCCCGTAGGCTGAAGCCCTTCGGGCGAAGAACAATCCTTTGTCGGTAAATTTATAATGTCCATTTTTATTCCGAAACCATCCCAAAAAGGAGAAAAAGTCCAATATTTTACTGAAACTCACGGGGTCTTCGTGAAACTCATCGGCACTAAAGGAGGCTTCCATAAAGTATTTATGAAACATGCCGTCCATCCCCAGGTGAACGGTAATAGGGCCAATAAGTGCTCCTTCAATATGTTTTTGAATTTGAGCCTCAATGGTATGCTCTAGGGTATGTTCGGAAGTGGCATCATACTCTCCATTTTGATATGCCTGAAAAATGCGATTAAGGGCTGTAAACTGTTCGAGGTCAAAATTCCGAGGGTGAAAATTTTCAGAGAGCTTCAGAAATTTTACCATATCCGTATACCGATCTACTTTTGCAAAGGCGATTGCGCTTTTTTCGTTTTTTGAAACAGTCACCTTATTTTTCTGGTTGTCTACGGAATAATCCAGCCAGCCCTGTGACGCCATAATACGAAGGGCTACGTTGAGGTAGCCTTCATTGGCTTCAAATTCTTCGGTAATTTCTTCAATAGTGTAATGATTTTTTTTCAGTAAAAAATCCAACACGCCCTTTTGCTGAAGCGCTAAGGCTACGGGTGCAGTGGCAATTCCGTCCAAATGACGGAAAAGTTCGTTTCGGTAATGGGCTTTTTCGGCTCTGGAAAGCATATATTATATTTTACACAGCATGTAAAATACAATTATATGTGCAATTTTAATCTTCTTTAGTGCAATAAATTTTCCAAGTAGGATAGCGAAATGTTTCCGTGGTATTTACCCATTCACCTAACCAATCAAAGCCTTTTTTATTCATGTTTTTAAAGGTAATTCGGTAAAATCCTTCCTGTCCGGTAGGTGCTTTTTGTGCCCTATACAAAACAATACTATCCCCTTGTTTGTGTCCCTCCCAAGCGGGTAGTATGGGAGACGGACTTTTATTGGAATAATAATGGACGTACCACTTAGAGCTATCTGCAATGAACTGCCTAATGCTTCCAGAATGCCCTCCGTCTTCCTTTAAGGTTTCATCTTGTATGGCATATCCGTTCATAATATATTTGAACGTCCAGGTCATTTGAAGGGTATCGTTCCATTGGCCATTGGCTTTCCTGGTAATAGATTTGCAGTTGCATTTCCCAATAATAGGTTCAAAGTCCTTTATTTGCTGAGGAGCTTCGGGATGGGGCCTTCCATAAGGAAATGCTTCGGAAGGTTCATAGTTGTATTGGGCTTGTAAGGTGAATGTTGCACAAATAAGTACTGAAAGAAAAGTAGTTTTCATCTTTTTTTCAGCAATGAACAAAGAAATATGGGAGTAGGGAAGTAATTTGCAGTGAACGGAAGCTTCTTTGCAGGGAAATGGTTAAGCGTAGAAGTTTTGAACTTTTCTTAACTGACTTTTTGCAATGGGAATTTCAAGATTTTCTGAAAGGATAAGTTTGTTATTTTTCCATTCCTTCACGGCTTCCATATTGGCGATTGCTTTTCTATGAACCCTTAAAAAAGGATTGCCAAGTTTTTCCTCAAGGGCTTTTAGGCTACTGCGCATGGTCCATATTTTTCCAGATTGAGTATGTACCTTCACGCAATAGTCATCTGCTTCTATCCATACAATTTCTTCAACAGGAACAATGTGCTTTTTGTTGCCCACTTTAATGCTAAGGATAGAGGCTTTGTCGGTTATTTTTTTCCGAAGCTCTAAATATTGTGCCTTGTGGTCATTTTTTAGTGAAATAAGTTCTTCAACCTGAAACTCTAACGCTTCACGCTTGAAATATAAATGGAGGATGACGGCAACAGCGCTATAACCCAAAAGATAAATAGGAGCTTTTTGGAAAAAGAAAAATGTAAAATACTCACCCCAAAATAGTGAAAAGGTAAAAGAACCTTCACTTATGAAAAGCTGTATGCCCCCAATAATACATATATTGAGAAGTACCAAACCAACAATAAAACTTCCAAATTTCAGATACTCCTGAAGCTTGCCAAAGGAAGTTTCGCGATTTTTTTTTACAAACCAAAACAGGGAAATCCCTAAAATTACCCAAAGAACCCATCGGTAAGATTGATTCTTTAAGACGTCAAAAAACTGTACGTCGTTTGCTAATTGATACCTTCTTATGTAGAATAATTGTTGGAATGTTTCAAAAGTAATCGCAGTAACTAATAGAATCCCAATTAATAGAATAAATTGTTTTTTCCGAAGAATCATACCTTAAAGAAACAAAAAAGCCTCCAATTTGGAGGCTTTTGTTTATTCTTCCACATCCCAGCCAATCATAAAGTATTTGAAGGTAGCTTCTCCCGGGATTTGAGAGGCTTCCACATCTGCGCTATAATTATATCGTATGTTTTCGGGTAGTTGTTTTTTGTCTATTGTAAGGTAAATGTCACTGTCTTTCAAAAAAACCACAACAGCATTAATGGCATTTTGCACATTTGCAATTTCGTAATTGGCTTTTACATCTGCGAAAGTACTCTTGCTGTTTAGGCCTTTTTCAGTGGTATATCTATTATCAAAAACCTGTATGTTGCTTACTTTAGAGTTGGGATCGCTCTCATCTTCTGGAGATATCAACAGTAGTTTTGCCCCTCCTTTTTCATAAATTTCCACTTCTCCTTGCGTTCCTAGTGCATCTTCAATGGGATTCAGTTTTACAATGGAATCCTGTGCAAAAATAGAATCCAATTGTTTCATTTGGATGTTTTTAGTGAGCGGTCCTATTGAACCATTTTTAATGGCAAACGGATCACTATCTTTTCCACAGGCGGTTAGTAAAAGAGCTCCAATAAAGGCAGGTATTAAAATCTTTTTCATTGATGTTTATTTAATCATTTTAGTTAAAATGCCCAACACACTTCTTATGACCGTAGGGCTGGTCAATACTTTTTCCAAAGAGCTTTTTCCTCTTCTCCGGGTACTTCGCGAAGTTCGCGTAGATTTACTTCGGGTGGCTTCCCGTTCTTTAGCTGCTTTCTCTTTTGCTTCTTCCTGGTTGGCTTTTTCTATCTTTTCATTCAGCATTTCGTAAGCACTTTCCCTATCAATCGTTTCATTGTATTTGCCAATGAGCTTTGAATTTTCCAGAAGGGTTTCTAATTCTTCGGCTTCCAAAACATCCATTCTGCTCATGGGAGCACGCATTAAGGTTGCGGCCAACGGTGTGGGAATCCCTTTTTCGTTCAATGCAGAGACCAAAGCTTCCCCAATCCCTAAGGAAGTGATTACTTCATCAGTTTTGTAATAATCGGTAATAGGGTAATTTTCTGCAGTAAGTTTAATGGCTTTACGGTCTTTTGCTGTAAAGGCCCTAAGCGCATGTTGGATTTTTAACCCCAACTGACTTAAAACCGCATCGGGAACATCTGTAGGGTTTTGGGTGACAAAATAAAGTCCAACACCTTTTGAACGGATTAATTTTACAATACTTTCAATTTGATCCAATAAAGCGTCGCTGGCTTCTTTAAAAATCAAGTGCGCCTCATCAATGAAGATGACCAATTCAGGTCTTCCACTATCTCCCTGCTCCGGGAAAGTAGCATAGATTTCAGCAAGTAAGCAAAGCATGAAGGTGGAAAATAGTTTGGGTCTATCCTGAATATCGGTTAACCTAACGATATTGATGTATCCCCTTCCATTTTCGTCAATTCGAAGTAAATCATCGGTATCAAAAGATTTTTCCCCGAAAAATAAATCGCCTCGCTGTTGTTCCAGCTCAATAATTTTCCGAAGCATGGCCCCTGAGGTCGCTGGAGAAATCCTTCCGTATTCTTTTTGGAGTTCTTCCTTTCCCTCGTCGGTTGCATATTGAAGGATTTTTTTGAGGTCATTCAAATCCAATAATGGCAATTTATTGTCGTCACAATATTTGAATAGAATAGACATTACGCCAGCTTGGGCTTCGGAAAGGTCTAAAATGCGCGACACCAAAACGGGTCCAAATTCACTTACGGTTGCCCGAAGCCGCACCCCTTCCTGTTCAGAGAGGGTAAGGATTTCCATTGGAAATCCCTTTGCCTCAAATGGAATGCCAATTTTAGCATGGCGTTCGTCAATTTTTGGGTGACCAGGGGAAGGTTGTGCAATTCCACTTAGATCCCCTTTCATATCCATCAATAATACTGGAACACCATGATCTGAAAGATTTTCAGCGAGTACTTGTAAACTTTTGGTTTTACCGGTTCCCGTCGCTCCGGCTATGAGTCCATGACGGTTCATCGTTTTTAAAGGAACTTTCACCAAGGCATTGGTGATGGTTTCGCCATCTAGCATAGCGGCTCCTAAAGTGATGGCTTCCCCTTTGGTTTGATAGCCATTGTTAATATGCTCAAAAAAGACCTCTTTATCTGCCATGTCTTCAAATTTTGCATAAAAATAATAATTGTCCACTAGCTACTGAAATAAAAGCAAACTTAAATTGCCCAACCTACTGAAACTCTTATTTTACTTGTATCTTTGCGCCATGAAGGAATTTGTACAGCAGCAAGTAGATGAAGGGTTAATGTTGCCATTAATGGAAGAATTCTACACCATACAGGGAGAGGGGTACCACAAGGGTACTGCCGCTTACTTTATTAGGGTAGGTGGTTGTGATGTAGGATGTCATTGGTGTGATGTAAAGGAGAGTTGGAGTCCAGAAATACATCCCCCAACAGCAGTTCAAACAATTGCTGAAAATGCTGCTAAATACTCCAAAACTATTGTAGTTACCGGTGGGGAGCCTTTAACCTGGGATATGGGGCCTCTTACTTCTTTATTGAAAGATAAAGGGTTAGCGACGCATATAGAGACTTCGGGAGCATATTCACTTAGTGGTACTTGGGATTGGATTTGCCTTTCCCCAAAAAAAATCAAATTGCCACAAGAAGATGTCTATCAAAAGGCAGATGAATTAAAAGTGATCATCTATAATATGGATGATTTCCGCTTTGCCGAAGAGCAAGCTGAAAAAGTTGGTGGTAATTGTAAGTTATATCTTCAGCCCGAATGGAGCAAACGAGATAAGATGATTCCTAAGATTGTGGAATATGTGATGAAGCACCCCAAATGGGTGGTTTCATTGCAGACCCATAAATATCTGAATATTCCATAAAAAAACGCCAAAACAACTGTTTTGGCGTTTAATGTAAAATTATCAAATATTACATTTTCTGGAAGGGTACCGCAATTCGTACATTGCCCCATCCTAATTGCATTAATATACTGTCTTCGGTTCCTTCAAAAGCAATAGAAAAGGCTTCTAGGGATTCTTTGCTGGTGGTAACAGGAACCTTGATTCTTGCCACATCTTTGCTTTCGTCATAGAAATAGGCACCCCAAACATTTAGGTCGCTGTTGATGACGGCAGTCCACTCTGTTTCTCCAGGAATGGTATAAAACGTGTAGGTGCCAGCTTTAACAATTTTGCGTCCTACTCTCATATCTTTATAAAGGGTAAGTTCACAAGCTTCGTTTGCACCTGTCCTCCAAACTTCTCCATTGGGTGCAAGTTTACTAAGGCTTCGGCCTTTTAGTTGAGGCCTACTGTAAACAATTTTAATGTCCTTAATGGATTTTTTATAATCGCTGGGGTAAGCCGCAGCATCCATTGGGCTTACATCCATCTTTGGGAAATTCTGTGCTTTCAGTTGTCCATAACTGAAAAAGAGGCAAAAAGTCAATAAAGAAATGCAAATGTGTTTTTTCATATCAGATGTTTTTTCTAAATGTAGTTTTTTTTAGGGTTTTATAAAACTTTAGTTTTCAAAAATTTAAAAAAATCTCCTACAGTTCTTAAAAATTTATAATAAAACAAGGGTTGAAAAATCCTATTTCGAAGTGACACAATCAATCGATTGTTTTTCACAAAAATTTGTTGATAACTTAACGGGTGAAATCGCTGAAAAGTGCAGATTTCATAGGCTATTTGGTTATATTTGTTAATTATTGAATAACCGCATTAAAGAACTTTTTTTCTATGAGTGAAGAAAACAAAAAAGCCAATTACGGGGCAGATAATATTCAGGCGTTGGAAGGCATGGAACACGTGCGTATGCGTCCCTCCATGTATATTGGGGATGTAGGGGTAAGAGGATTGCACCATTTGGTATATGAAGTAGTTGATAATTCCATTGATGAGGCCCTTGCCGGCCATTGTGATACCATTCATGTATGGATTAATGAAGATAATTCCATTTCAGTAAAAGATAACGGTAGGGGGATTCCGGTAGATTTGCATAAGAAAGAAGGTGTGTCTGCATTGGAAGTCGTTATGACCAAGATTGGTGCGGGAGGAAAGTTTGATAAGGATTCTTATAAGGTTTCAGGAGGACTGCATGGGGTTGGGGTTAGTTGTGTGAACGCACTTTCTGAACATTTGAAAGCAACAGTCTACCGGGATGGAAAAATATGGGAGCAGGAATACGAACGTGGGAAAACCTTATATCCAGTAAAGTCGGTTGGCACAACCGATGACCGTGGAACCTTGGTTACTTTTAAACCAGATCCACAGATATTCAAACAGATTACAGAGTACAACTACGATACTTTGGCCAGTAGATTACGGGAGTTGTCTTATTTGAATAAAGGAATTACCATTCACCTTACTGATAAGCGTGACAAGGATGACAAAGGGGAGTTTGCTTCGGAAACGTTCCATAGTGAAGAAGGGCTGAAGGAATTCATCAAATTTTTGGATGGAAACCGTGAGCCGCTTATTGCCGATGTCATTTCCATGGAAGGAGAGAAAAATGATATCCCCGTAGAAGTAGCGATGGTGTACAACACTTCCTTTAATGAAAATCTGCATTCCTATGTAAACAATATCAACACTCATGAAGGGGGAACCCACCTTACTGGTTTCCGAAGAGGTTTAACTACTACACTAAAGAAGTACGCAGATGCTTCTGGGATGTTGGATAAACTGAAGTTTGATATTTCTGGGGATGATTTTAGGGAAGGGCTTACGGCCATTGTTTCGGTGAAAGTTGCCGAACCGCAATTTGAAGGCCAGACCAAAACCAAGTTGGGGAATCGGGAAGTAAGTGCGGCGGTAAGTCAAGCAGTTTCCGAAATGCTGGAAAATTACTTAGAGGAAAATCCCAATGATGCGAGGACCATTGTACAAAAAGTAATCCTAGCTGCTCAGGCCAGACATGCTGCCAGAAAGGCTCGTGAGATGGTTCAACGTAAAACCGTGATGGGTGGTGCCGGATTGCCCGGAAAGCTTTCAGATTGCTCTGAGCAGGATCCTGCAAAATGTGAGGTTTTCCTTGTTGAGGGTGATTCCGCAGGTGGAACTGCCAAACAGGGAAGGGACCGGAATTTTCAAGCGATCCTTCCACTGCGTGGAAAAATCCTGAATGTGGAAAAGGCCATGCAGCATAAGGTGTTCGAAAATGAAGAAATTAGAAATATTTTTACGGCACTTGGGGTAACCATTGGCACCGAAGATGATAGCAAAGCGTTAAATCTAGAAAAATTACGCTACCACAAAATTGTGATCATGTGTGATGCCGATGTAGACGGTAGTCACATTTCAACCTTAATCCTTACGTTCTTCTTCAGGTATATGAAAGAACTTATTGAAGCAGGTCACGTGTACATTGCCACTCCGCCTCTCTATTTGGTAAAGAAAGGGAGCAAAAAGGAGTATGCATGGAATGATAAAGAACGGGATACCCTAAATGAAGAATTTGGTGGAAGTGCCACCATTCAGCGTTACAAAGGTCTAGGGGAAATGAATGCAGAACAATTATGGGATACAACCATGAACCCTGAATTTAGAACACTTCGTCAGGTAACCATTGACAACGGTACGGAAGCAGATCGTATTTTCTCCATGCTTATGGGTGATGAAGTTCCTCCCCGTAGGGAATTCATTGAGAAAAATGCAGTGTATGCGAACATTGATGCATAATCATGAAACATATAGTTCAAAAAAATACCCCTTATCGGGGTATTTTTTTTTGGTGATAACCAGTATCTTTAAACCAAACGATAACCTTATTAATTTTTGATGATGAAAAAAATCTGTATTCTTTTTTTTGTAGCATGTTTTTCTTTTACCTCATTTTCGCAGGAATTGGAAGCCATCCTATTGGCTGCAGGCGATGCCGAACAGTTAACCCAGGCGTATATTGAACCTGCCCTAAAAGGGGTTGTTTATAGTATGAATGACGGATGGTATACCACAGGGAAGACGCACAAGGTTCTGGGATTCGATATTACAATTGGTGCCAATCTTGCTTTAGTGCCCGATAAGGATAAAGAATTTCTTTTTCGACCTTCTGAATATAATTTTGTCACTACCCAAACAGGAGGTGATCAAACTATTTCAACGATCTTGGGAGATGATACAGATGGGACTGTTTTTGACGTTCGGGTGCCGGTGGGCGATGGTACCTTCAAAGTAGCAGAATTTGAAATGCCAGGAGGAATAGGTGATGATTTTCCGTTAAAAGGGGTGCCTTCACCGCTTATTCAATTAGGGGTGGGGTTGCCTACCAAAACCGACTTTAAATTACGATTTCTGCCTAATATTGGAGTAGATGATAAAGTAAAAAACTTTTTAATAGGAGTGGGGTTACAGCATAATGTAAGTCAGTATATCCCCGCTATGGAGGAATCTCCATTTAGTTTAAGCGCTTTGGTAGCGTATGGTTACACAAAAGTTACTTACGCAATAGATGATGAGGATGCTTTAGATGATGTAACGGTAACCAACGGGGAAGCACTCTTTAAATTAAATACCTTGTCAATTCAGGCAATTGGGTCTGTAGATCTTGCAATCATTGATTTTTATGCCTCTGTAGGCTTCGGAAGTGGAGGGAGCCAACTTGCCATGAATGGGGATTACACACTTACGTATCGATTAGAAGATGAGCAAGGTAATGACCTTGGGAATGTTTCGGAAACACTCACAGATCCCTTGAATTTTAAAACCAATGTAAATAGTTTTAGGTTGGGAGTGGGTACGCGAATCAATTTAAGTGTCTTCAAAATATTTGCTTCGTATACCCTTCAGGAATACAGTAATCTTTCCGCAGGGATTGGGATTAGTGTACGGTAGTATACATTAGTAAAGACTTCTCTTTTTGTTTTGATTATCAATAGGAAGAGTGCCAATAAAATGGTAATTTTGCATTGCTTTTTTGAGAAGCAACTAAAAAAATTCGTTTCTAAATAAAAAATATACACATGAAAGTTACTGTAGTAGGAGCAGGTGCAGTTGGTGCAAGTTGTGCCGAGTACATTGCCATTAAAGATTTTGCTAGTGAGGTGGTTTTATTGGATATCAAAGAAGGATATGCTGAAGGGAAAGCCATGGATTTGATGCAAACAGCGTCACTAAATGGTTTCGATACCAAAATTACAGGTTCTACCAATGATTATTCAAAAACCGCCGGGAGCCAAATATGCGTTATTACCTCTGGTATTCCACGGAAACCTGGTATGACTCGTGAAGAGCTTATTGGTATCAATGCTGGAATTGTAAAATCTGTAGCTACTAGTCTCATAGAACACTCTCCAGAAACAATCATTATCGTGGTAAGTAACCCCATGGATACCATGGCATATCTTACCCACAAAGTGACTGGCCTTCCTAAAAATAGAATTATAGGAATGGGAGGTGCTTTGGATAGCGCGCGTTTCAAATACCGCTTAGCGGAAGCATTGGATGCTCCTATTAGTGATGTAGATGGTATGGTCATTGGTGGCCATAGTGATAAAGGAATGGTGCCTTTAACACGTTTGGCTACCCGAAACAGTGTGCCTGTTTCTAAATTTATTTCTGAAGAGCGTCTAAATCAAGTGAAGGAAGATACCAAAGTTGGCGGGGCTACTCTTACCAAATTACTAGGGACTTCTGCTTGGTACGCACCTGGAGCAGCAGTGTCTGCTTTGGTGCAAGCCATTGCTTGTGACCAAAAGAAAATGTTCCCTTGTTCTGCTTTATTGGAAGGAGAATACGGATTGAATGATATCTGTATTGGGGTTCCAGTATTACTTGGCAAAAACGGTATTGAACAAATCGTGGAAATTGAATTAACCGATGCCGAAAAAGACCACATGCAGGAAAGTGCCGATGGTGTAAAGAAAACCAACGGACTCCTTGACGTATAAACAATATGTTCTTAATTGAAAAAGCCGATTTCTTAACGAGTCGGCTTTTTTTATTGGATGTCTGTAATGGTATGAATAATGTCTACCAATAATTGGTGCTACCCCCTTTATTTTTATATATTTGGCGCTGTGAATTCACGATGGTACATATTGGCTTTTGTTTCAGCGCTTGCCTTATTGGGTATTAGCTTCGGAAACCCCAATGTCCCAAACCAAGAAATTGTAATTCAGTTTGAAAAGGAAGGATTAAATCATTTTCAGACCGAAGAAGTACTTCAAAATATAACCAAACAGCTACAATCTGTTGGAATAGAGGATATTCATGTAGTTGAAATGGGTGGCGGAAAATTAAGGGTGCGTTATTATAGTACCACCCAAATTTCTGAAATACAGCATCTTTTCTCAAATGACAAGCTTTTTTATTTTGATGCGATTACAAAAAACGAAAGCGATTCTTCTGGTTCATCTTCTGAAAACACTTCCCGTGTTTTTCATTTTAATATTAATGAAATCCAATCCAATCCTACGAATGATCTAGGATTGAACGGAGTTTTATTAGACAACAAATTTGTAAACGATCCACACGTAAAGCCTATTTTTCATTTAGGGGATACTGGGAATAAGTTCATTATACCTACCAACCATCTTTGGAAAAAACAAACTTCAAGTTATTACCAATTTGATTTTATTTCCCTTAAAACGTATCAAATCCCTGAAGTACGGGCGGGACCTATTGCTTAAGGGTTCGTGGTTGCCAAATTTGTCACAACCATTTTTATCTTCATACCCAACTATTCAAAAGGGCAGATAGCTAGGCCTAAAACCGAAACTATCTTGCCACAGGTATTGGGAATTTCCCAACCTTTTTCATAAATCATTTTTTATCAATCATAATTATTGTCAACTAGTACGGTAAATTCTATATTTGCCTGTTTTTTTAAAAAATTATATCATGCAAAACAAAGGACTCATTACTGTATTTGCAATCCTTTTCGGACTGGTAAGTCTTTACCAGCTTTCGTTTACTTTCATTGCAAATAAAGTAGAAGATGATGCAAAAGCTTATGCCACCAGTAAATTTGATGAAACACAGCCCGATGAAAGGGCCCTAGCAGAATCTAATTATCTAGATTCTATCGCTTCCGAAACACAATTTCTGGGAATTGACTATAAAACGGCTAAGGAAAAAGAATTAAATAAAGGATTGGACCTAAAAGGAGGGATCAACGTAATTCTTCAAGTATCTGTAAAAGATATCTTAAAAGGATTAGCAAACAACACCAAAGACCCTGCTTTTAACCAAGCTTTGGCAGATGCCGATGAACTTCAAAAAGACTCACAAAAAACATATGCAGAGTCCTTCTTTGAAGCTTTCGAAGCTCTACCTGGAGACAATCAATTGGCTTCCGCAGATATTTTCTTCAACAAATCATTGGAAGGACAGGTTGAAAGTACCATGACCAATGATGAAGTAAGACCTGTTATTACTAGAAAGATTGATGAATCAATTGCTTCTGCTTTTGAAGTACTTCGTAAGCGTATTGATAAGTTTGGGGTAACTCAGCCTAACTTACAGCGACTAGGGAATTCTGGTAGGATTTTGGTAGAATTACCAGGTGCTAAAGATGTAGAGCGTGTAAAAAAATTGCTGCAAAGTACCGCGCAACTAGAGTTCTGGGAAGTAATTAAAGAGGAGGAAATCAGTAGTTTCATCATTCAAGCAGACCAAAAGGTAAGCGAGTTGTTGAATGCCGAAAAAGCTACAGCAGAAGAAGCAACAGACTCCACACAAACCGAAGTTGAAGGGGAAGAAACAGAAGATTCATTAGATGACCTTTTAGGTGGGGAAGAAGTAGAAGCTTCCGAAGACGGAGAAGTTACCAATCCTATCCTTTCTAAAATTCTTCCAGTTCGTGCCAGTAATCCAGGGTTTGCTTCTTTTGCATTAAAAGATACCGCTGAAATTAACAGCTACCTTAGAATGCCGCAAGTTCGTGCATTATTGGACAAAGACCTTAGATATGCCAAATTCATTTGGAGTATCCCAGAATATAACGAAACCCAAGAAGAGGAAATTACAAGCCTTTATGCCATTAAAGGAAATAGAGAGAATACTCCACAGTTGAGCGGAGGGGTAATCGTAGATGCCCAGCAATCCTATAACCAAGCAGGAAGAGTTAGCGTAACCATGCAGATGAATGGTGTGGGAGCTAAAATTTGGGAAGATATGACAGAGTATGCATATCAAAATGGCACCCAAATTGCGGTGGTACTTGATGAGGTGGTATATTCTGCACCAGGTGTTTCCAGTGGAAAGATTTCAGGAGGAAGGAGTGAGATTACTGGAGATTTCACCATTACAGAAGCACAAGATTTAGCAAATGTACTCCGTGCTGGAAAATTACCTGCTTCTGCAGATATTATTCAAGCAGAATTTGTAGGGCCAACGTTAGGTCATGAAGCAATTAATAGTGGAATGATTTCCTTTATCATCGCACTAGTTATTGTATTGCTTTGGATGATTTTCTACTACGGAAAAGCAGGAGCGTTTGCAGACGTAGCATTGGCAGTAAACATTCTCTTTATCTTCGGAATCTTAGCGGGACTTGGAGCTGTATTGACCCTCCCAGGGATTGCGGGTATCGTATTAACGATAGGTATGTCTGTGGATGCAAACGTACTTATATTTGAAAGGATCCGTGAAGAATTGGCGAAAGGGAAAGCTCAAAAGGATGCCATCAATGATGGATTTAGCAATGCTCTTTCTTCCATCTTGGACGCCAACATTACTACAGGACTTACCGGTCTTATTCTTTTGGTATTCGGAACCGGACCAATTCAAGGGTTTGCAACTACTTTATTAATCGGTATCTGTACTTCCTTATTCACGGCCATCTTTATTACAAGATTGTTTATTGATAGCTACACCAAAAACGGAAAACCATTAACCTGCTCTACCGCTCTTACAAAAAATCTCTTCAAAAATGTGAACATTGATTTCTTGAAGAAGCGTAAAATGGCATACATCCTTTCTGGAATTCTCATTGCTATAAGCTTAGGTTCTTTGTTTACAAATGGATTGAATCAAGGGATTGATTTCGTAGGGGGTAGAACCTATACCGTTCGTTTTGATAAGGATGTGAATGCTCTTGAAATTCAAGATGATCTTATAGCTGCGTTTGGAAGTGCTGAAGCCAAAACCTATGGCGGAAATAATCAATTAAAAATATCTACTAAATATAAGATTGATCAAACAGGTGCAGAAGTAGACCAAGAAGTTGAGAAAATGCTCTTTGAGTCACTAAAAGAAAATCTTCCTTCCGGAATGACCTATGAAGGATTTATTTCAGACGATGACAACAAAATTGCCGGTCGAATGGAATACTACAAAGTGAGCCCAACCATTGCAGATGATATTAAAAAATCATCTTTTTGGGCGGTATTGGGATCTTTGGTAGTGGTGTTCCTGTACATCCTTCTTCGCTTTAGAAGATGGCAGTTTAGTTTAGGTGCAGTAGCGGCTGTTTTCCATGATGTATTGATTGTATTGGGTATTTTCTCGCTTACCTATAAGTTTATGCCATTCAATATGGAGATAGACCAATCATTTATTGCTGCAATCCTAACGGTGATTGGGTACTCCTTGAATGATACAGTGGTGGTGTTTGATAGAATTAGGGAATTCTTTAATGAACATTCTACCTGGAAAATGCCGAAGGTAATTAATAGTGCCTTGAATAGTACATTAAGTCGTACATTGAATACTTCATTGACAACCCTAATCGTATTGATTACGATTTTCGCGCTTGGTGCGGAATCGATCCGCGGTCTCATCTTCGCTTTGATGGTGGGCGTTGTCGTCGGTACGTATTCATCGTTGTTCATCGCGACCCCTGTTTTCTTTGATACTGTTAAGAAAAAGGGAATTGATTTAAGCAATAAAAAAGAGGAAGGGGAAATCGCGGAATAGTCTTCTTTCGTTTAATACTTAACGGAAAGCCCATTTGAAAAATGGGCTTTCCTTATTTTATATTATGGACCAGGGGAAACATCTTGATGCATAAAGGGCCGGGACGCCCCTCCGAAGATTCTCCAACTAAAAACAAAAGGGGCCGTGAAAGCGGCCCCTTTTGTTTTGAACGGGTCAAACGGTTTTACCGTTTGAGTGTAAAGTGCCCTGTGAACTGTTTTGGCTGCCCTTCCTCGGTGTACTCGACCCTGAACCAGTAGTCGCTCGAGGGCAGGGGGTTGCCGT
>CAZBWO010000009.1:0-127259 GCA_964495885.1 uncultured Alteromonas sp.
AAAAAGCCAATAATTGGAAGCCAAATTCCTACAATTTTAACATTTCGGCTCATTTGAACCCTCATTTTACCCCCTACTACTTCGGCTTTACTTCGGCTTTACTTCGGGTTTACTTCCACTTTACTCCCACTTATAGTCCACTTATACCCCACTCAGGGGTCAGTGATGGGTTAGTAGTTAAGGGTTAGAGGTTAGTAGCTAAGAATATGGGGTAAACCAGTCAGGAATCAGGAATCAAGAACCACGAATCACGACGAAAGCCACTACCTTTAGTCATTCCGTACTTGTTACGGAATCGCTCCCCCTCTTACATTTCACATCTAACGATTCACCTCTCACTTCCCAAACAAATCTTTTCCATAGCCACTCCATAGCGACTACGTAGCGAGTCCATAGCGACTCAATGCCGACTCCATAGCGACCCTCATCCTAGTCACACCGCGGTATCACCTTACTTCCACCCCACACACCTCACACACACCTCACACACACCTTACACTCACCTCCCACACAACCCTTCCACAACCTCCACTCACCTCCTTAAATCCACCCAACTACACCCACTTTTGACTTTTACATTTTACATTTGATATTTTACATTCCCTAACTTCTAATTACCTAACCTTTCAACTCTCACGTCATGCCTCCTGACTCTTGCCTCCTGACTCCTGTTTCCATTTAAACATGCAACTTTCAACTTTCAACTTTCAACACGTTTCACGTCTAACGTTTCACGCTTCCCTGTCCTGACTCGTGTTTCGTGTCTCGTGACTCCTTTTACCCTTCGACAAGCTCAGGGTGACAACCTTCAACTTTCAACATGCAACGCTTCACGTCTCACGCCTCCTACTTTTACATTTTACATTTTACATTTGATATTTTACATTCCCTAACTTCTAATTACCTAACCTTTCAACTCTCACGTCTTGCCTCCTGACACTTGCCTCCTGACTCCTGTTTCCATTTAAACCTGCAACTTGCAACTTTCAACTCCAAAAACCACCAGAGGTATGCTGACCCTATGCTGACCTTATGCTGAGTCTATGCTGACCTCATGCTGACTCCAAACTGACTATCATCCCAATAAAACCCCAGTATCCTCCCCTATTTAGCTCACTTATACTGCATAGAACCCCCATACAACCCCCACTAAGGGCTTATCTAAGAGCCAAGAATCAAGAGCCAAGAATCACGACACCTCCTAATAATACCATACAGAATATAAAATACTCCCCCCTTCGAAGGGGGGCTGGGGGGGGATGTTTTAACTACTAACTACTAACTATTCACTACTAACTACTCAAACCCCAAAGAATCAATCGCCTTATGGCTAATCTTAATCGCCTCCATAGGGGCCTGCCCGTCAAAGGTCATGTCCTGCTCCACAAAGTAGTACTGCATTCCAGCTTGGTCCTTTTCGGCAAGGATCTTTGTAAAGTCAATGCTTCCGGTACCCACAGGGGCAAATCGGCCCTGCTCGTCCATATCCTTAACGTGCCAGGACTTAAACCTTCCAGGGTACTGCGCAAAATAATCCACCGGGTTTACCCCTGCCTTGGTCGCCCAATACAAATCCAATTGAAAGTTCACCAAATCGGGGTCACAGTGTTCCAATAAATAGTTTAACGGCACCACCCCCGTAGAATCGGCCTTGAACTCAAAGTCGTGGTTGTGGTACAATAACTGTAGGCCAGCGGCCTTACTCATCTTTCCAAGGCTATCCAAGGTCATTGCAAGACTATCCACACTGCCTTTCATCCCCATGGTACGGGTAGCGGGGTCAAACGTAAACGTACCCATAGGCGGAATGGGAATCACGATATAGGTAAATCCTACTTCCTTAAGGTCTGCCAACGTTTGTGCAGCGTTTTCATACGTAATACCGCTTTGATGTGAACTCACCGGGCGTAGCCCCACAGAGTCTAAATAGGCCTTAAACGCGGCAGGTTCCATTCCGTAGAAGGTTCCATTCGCATAACCAGCGTCTTCTATATAGGCGTACCCAATGTCATGCACGTCTGCCAATACCTGCTTGGGGTTGGTTTTCATGTCCTCCCTTAGCGTGTACAAGGCCAATCCCCCAAACGGGTCTGGGGCGGCAGGTTCTTTACAAGAGGTAATAGATACAATGGCGGCAAGCGCAAACAAAAGGATAGAAGGGAATTTCATAGGGTTGGTTTTAAAAGAACCACTAAGATACTTCATTTCCAGAAAATATTTACTTCGGAAAGACCACTTCCACCGTAGTCCCCTTCCCTACTTTGGAAGTAATCGTAGCAGCACCCCCTAACTCGCGGGCACGCTTCTTTATATTCAGTAAACCATTGCCACTGGCTGCCGAAGCAGGATCAAAACCCTTCCCGTTATCGGTAACCAGTAGGGCATAGTCTGTCCCCCTAGCTTCCAATCGCACCGAAATCTGCGTCGCTTCGGCATATTTCAAGGCGTTGTTCACCGCCTCCTGAATGATACGGTACACATTGATGCCTTTAATGGACGGCAATAAGAGTTCCTTCCCAATGTCTTCGGAAACTATAAAGGTAAAATCAATCCCGTCCCGTACACTCCCGGCCTTTTCCATAAAGTTGGAGATACGGGCCTGTAAATCCTCCACCGAAATCTCCTCCTTGTTCATCGCCCAAATGGTATCCCGAAGCTCATAAATGGTCTGGGTGGTAAAGGCACTTATCCCCGAAAGTTTCTGGGTCACCTTCTCGTTCTCGTCCCCAAGGGCATATTGTAAATTGTCTATGGAAGAGGTCACAAAAGTAAGCTGCGCCCCAATGTTGTCGTGCAGATCGCGGGAAATGCGTAACCGTTGCTCCTGCAACTGATTCTGCGTTTCTATACGCGCCAGGGCCGTTTTGAGTTCGGTTTCCTTTTTCAACTGACGGTTTTTCAACCGCTGCTGATTATAAAACAGATACCCCAATAAGGCCAACAATAAGGCCACCGCCAGTCCTCCGTACAATAACAGGTTTTTACGTTCGGCTTCTGCGAGGTTGGCACGGGTTTCGGCAAGGTCCCGCTCCTTCTTCTCGGTTTCGTATTTGGTTTCCATTTCGGTAACCATTTCCGCACGCTCCTTGTTAAAAACAGAATCGCGCAGCTTGTAGTAGCCTTCTTGCTTTTCCAAAGCCGTTTGGTAATCGCCTATCTTTTTGTAAAACCACGCTTCCTGCTGCACTACATCCCGTATCTTTTCAATGCTTTCGCTCTTTTCGGCAAAGGCATTGGCCTTTTCAAAATAGTCTTTGGCCTCACTGTTTTGGTTGAGTTCGTAGGCAATAGTGGCCAGGTTGGTGTAGTTGGTTGCTAAATTGTAGCTGCGCTGGGTCACCTCATTAATAGCCAACGCACGAAATATGTATTTCTTGGCCTTGGCAAAGTCTTTTTGCTTTAGAAGGGTGTTACCAATATTGTTATAAACAAAGGCAAAGTCTAGGGAGTCGTCTACTTTCTTTAGGAGGTCTACATTCTTAAAGTGGTAGTACAGGGCACTATCTGCTTTGCCCCAATCATCAAAATTAATCCCTATGGCATTGTTCGCATAAATGAGGTAACGGTGCTGCTTATTGGTGGCCTCATCCATAATGGCATAAGCCTTTTTGCCATATTCCACTCCTTTTTCAAAGTCTTCAAAGTCATGGTATACAATGGAAATATCAGCATGGTGCAAGGAAATCATGGCCGTATCTTTCATACGTTCCGAAGTCCTTACCGCCTGTTGGGCATAGGCCAACGCTTCCTCATACCGTCCTGCCCGCAGTTCCTGAAAGTGCAAACGTTCGTACACCTTCCGGAGTCGGTTCAAGGAATCCAGCCCGTTGAGCAAGCCTATCAACCGTTCCTGAACCTGCGCCGTACTATCATTTTCCCTATCCCGGTCCCATCTATAAAACTGAAAGTACAGGTAGTTGGCACTATCTGCCTTGGTTTGCACCAACGGTAAGGCTTTGGAGAAGTAATAACTGGAAGAATCACTACTCTGAAAAGCTTTCAGCAACAAGGAGTCCAACGCAGGCTGTTGCGCCCAAGGGGAGGCAATAGTCAATACATACAGTGGTACTAAAAGGAGGAGTCGAATACCATTCATAAGCTAAAAATAAAAAAACACGGTGAAACACCGTGTTTTATAAACCTAAAAACCGAATAACTATTTATACGATCGCACAAGTTTTCCATTGCTCCATTCCCCAATCTTCGATTCGTAATCTTTATTGTGGTAGTATCCTAAACCTTCCTGTACCCCATTATTCCATCCTCCTCCATAGTAAGACCCATCAGAGAAAAAGAACCTTCCTTCCCCATCAAACTGATTGTTACTATTGAACATCCCTTCGTACTTATCGCCACTGGCAAATGAATAGGTGCCCATATACATTTTTCCATTTTTAAAGAAGCCGGTAAACGTATCACCATTGCTCCATTTGTAACGTCCGTACTTGTTTTGGCATTCCCCAGCAATACAACCGGTATCTACATCATTGGTATAGAAGTCATACTTTACGTCTACCAAGTAGTTTTTATAAATAGCCCGTTCCCAGGTATCATCCTTTAGGTCATGGGTATAACCTACTCCGGTCATCATTCCGTAGCGGTATTCCCCAATCATATTTTTTTCGGTACCTAGGTAACAGCCATATCCATGCAATTGATCATTATACCACCATCCTATGTATTTTCCAGAGGTGGTCCAGTCAAAGAGTCCGTACCCATGCCGTTGCCCGTTTTTCCAGAAGCCTTCATAATAGCCATGGTCAAACTCCTTTTTCCCCCAACCATTTTGGCAATCCCCACTTACACAGTCGTTGCTGGTTGTTTCAGGGGTATTGGGTGTATTGGGTGCTTTTGGGATCTGTTGTGCCTGAAGCTGCGTAAACGCAAGGCTCAAGAACAGTAGTAATGTTAGTTGAAAATATTTCATTGTATTGGGTTTTTGTGTGTGTTCCAAAGT
The DNA here is from genome assembly GCA_964495885.1 of uncultured Alteromonas sp. Lineage (GTDB taxonomy): Bacteria > Bacteroidota > Bacteroidia > Flavobacteriales > Flavobacteriaceae > PALG01. The sequence goes on from CAZBWO010000009.1 coordinate 4,958, forward strand.
TCTAAAAAAGATTTCAAAAAAAAATACGGCAGTTGCCGTATTTTAGAATGTTGGAGGTTATTTCATTTTCCGAACCAATTCCCCGTTAGACCATTCGCCTATTTTTTGGGAATAACTGCTGTCGTGATAATATCCTCTTCCTTCATACTTTCCGTTGCTCCATTCCCCTCCGTAGTAAGAACCGTCTGAAAAGAAGAAACGTCCCATTCCGTGGAATTGATTGTTACTATTGAACATCCCTGAATACTTATCGCCACTGGAAAAGGTATAGGTCCCCATGTGCATCTTCCCATTTTTGAAAAAGCCGGTAAAACTATCGCCATTGCTCCATTTAAACCTTCCGTATTTGTTTTCGCAATCACCGGCGGTACATCCTGTATCGTTTCCAGTACTGAAAAAGTCATAATGGGTAGCAATGTTTCCATTCCGGAACATCCCTTGGTCCCAATCATCTCCAGATACGGTAATTCCCAGGCCATTCAATTCCCCATTTTCATAGTGACCAATAATGTTATCATTATTATCTGCAATGTATACGCCATATCCATTCATATTGTCATTCTCCCAACTCCCTATATACTTTCCGTAGCCTTCCCACTTATAAAGCCCGTATCCGTCTTTCTTTCCATTCTTCCAAAAGCCATCGTAATGACCCCCTTCGTATTCCATCTTTCCCCAACCATTTTGGCAATCACCTTGTACGCAATTAGAAGAAGTTACGCCTCCATTACTACTATTACCGGAAGCACCCTTTGCAGGTTTAAATACATAAGATGCCATATTGTAGTACCCTGGAAGGGTATAAACCACTTGCCCATTTCGCTTTACCAGCATGTCATTGCCGCTCTTTTCGGTCGTGACATTGCTGTAATCCATAGACTGCCCCTTTTCCACTACGTGATAGGTTTGGTTTTCTGCTACACGACACCAATAGACATTGTTGGGGGAGTATTCCATTTTAGTAGCTGTATTCGCTCCCCAATCATTAAAACTTCTAATATCCTTTAGGTAATAGGTCGCGTCCTTTTCGGGAACATAATACACATAACTTCCGTTGATATTTACAAAATCACCAGAGATGTATTCATCGTCTGTATACAACACAAAGGATTTTGGATTGGTGAGGTAAAAGTTGTTCCCCACATTCTTTGCTAGCAATACTGCCTTACCTGAAGCTCCTACGGAAGCACTTTCAAAATCGGGCATGTAGTAGATATCCCGCGTGTTCATATCCATCACCGAAAGGGTATCGGTACGCAGGTTCTTCAAATACTTAGTGTTGGAAAGGGTTCTCCCATCTTTTTTAAGGGTGAAATCATATTCCCCATGCTTGGTCCATTGAAGTCCGTTAGAGCTAGAATTGGTATTCATAGGTCTGGGTACTTGTGCATTCACACTACCAATAATGGTTAGGACAAACAACAAAATAAGTGGTAAACGTTTCATCTTGGTTAAAGGTTTTTTGTGTTCTAGCAAATTACTGATTTTTTTTGGAAGTAGTCCATAGGGCAATTGCCCTAATTAAAAAAACCCCATTGCAAAAACAATGGGGCTGGGCGGTTTGTGTGTACTCCTCATTGCACAAACCCTTGAATTAACTTGGTTAGCTAATTACTTTTTAAGATCGTATGCATAGATGGTGTTATTGTCTGCTTGGTAATACAACACACCACCGTATTCATCTACTTCGTAGTTTGGTTTTTTATCCTTCAAAAGGATTTCTTTTTCAATCGTACCATTGTCTTTGTTCACCTTCACCAATCCAGCTCCATCGTCTAATTTGGTCAAGATAAATTGGGCATCCTGCGTAGCAGCAGTAGCTTTAAAGCGTTGTGCCATGAATTCAAAGGAAGCAGTTCCTATGGCAGAAAACATCTTGGAAGCCCTGTCGTGCTCTTTCCCAATCTGATTGTATTGCCCAAGGCTATTTCTATTGGCTCCGGCCACATAGGCATGGGAAGCAGCCATGGTAGTAGAAGCAACAGCAACCAATCCTCCAGCAATAATGGCCAAGGCACTTTTCCCTGGGGAACGATAATAGTTATGGTAGGTTTCCTTTCCGTCAAAATCAACCAAGGTCATATTCTGACTAGACCCTAAGAATATCCCATTATCCCGAACCTGAAGGGAGGTAGGGTTCTCCTTTTCGTCGAAATCGGTGTTGGCAAATTCAGTTACTTCCCCAGTACTTGCATCTACAGCCAATATTTCATCATCTGCACTAATGAGGTATTTATTTTTGTTGGGCTCATAAGTAGAGATCACAGACTCTGCACGTTTGTATTTCAAGGGCTTTTTCCAAACTTGATCCCCAGTTTCCAGATTCACGATATTGGCATCTTCAGAAGTGATATAGATCAATCCCTGTGGCGTATGGGCCATGGTCATGATGTTCTCTCCTGTCTTTAGTGGCTTTTTGAATAGGGTCTTTCCATCGAAAGAAATTTTATTGATTCCTCCTTCATAAATCCCGAATAGAATCCCGTCATCCATAATATAGAAATGCTGCACATAGCCTTTGGTCTTGGGTGCTTTTTCCCAAAGGTCTTCCCCGGTGGCTGCACTCAAAAATCCAATTTTGGACTCAGACCGCCCCGAAGCCAATTTCATAATACCAGACTTTCCGCTGTTATCCACGTCACTTACCACGGCCAATCCCTGCGGAAGGATTTCAAAATTCGTCACCTGCCCCTTTACCGTTGCTTCTTCTGCCCATAGTTCCTGTCCGTTGGTACCAATTTTATAGATATCCATCTTGGATTTGCTAGCATTACTTCGGAAGGCATAGATTTCTGTTTCAGTAGCATCTGCCACCATCCAGCTTACATTCTTTATTTTGTTTTCCCAAAGTGTCTCCCCTGTAAAAGATTTGGCAATAATCCCTTGGCTGGTGGGAATCAACATACTTTCCTTCAACAAGAGAGGCTCTCCGGTAACCATATAGGATTTCATGGTCGTCTTTCCGGGAGGAAATAAGTAAAATGTGAAATCCTCTGCTCCGGTACCTAGATCGTATACTGCTACTTTCGGCGTATTATTTTCGGCAATACCTCCAGTTTTCTGAAGCCCACTTACAATAAGTTTGTTTTGGGGCATCGCAGGAGAGGAAGTAAAGATTTGTTTCCAATTGTTCCCTTCAGAACTAAATAGGGTCTTTCCAGATACAAAATCAATGACGGTTTTTTTGGAGCTAAGAATACCTCCTTGTGCGACCATTACGTAAGGGGACTGTGGAATAAATGAAAGTTCTTCTGGTTTTACGCGGCCGTAATCCGTAAACTTAAAAAGCAATGCATCGCTCCCAGGTTTGATACCTACCAAACCATCATTACTGGCCACGACCAAGGTGCCCGCTTCGGTAACGTACATTTCATTTATTTTTCCACCCACGTCATAACTCCAATCTGGTTGTTCTGCTTTTTGGGCAACCATTGAAGTGGTCAGCAAGCAAACAAATAGCAATTGGAAAAGTGTTTTAGTTTTCATAATTGTGTTGTTAATAAGGTTGTTTCAAAGGTGCAAATCATTTAGACGTAGCTCAATAGGGCAATTGTCGTATTCTCGTGAATCGTGAATGGTAAATCATGGGAAATAAAAAAACCGGAAGCAAAACAAGTTCTGCCCCCGGCCCACGTAAAAACCTCAACACTTGAGATTTTCTTCTATCCTTTTAATTATTGGTTACTGTAAGATTAAAACTTCCTTGGGTAACCGAAACAGTATCGTTAGGATCATTTAAATTATAACCAGTAAAACTAAATGTTCCTTTAATGGTATCCCCATCATAACTAGAAACGTTAAGTTCACCTACTGACTGGGTGCCGTTAACGGTAGAGTAAATTACGGCTGTAGTAGGATCCGGATTACTAGGATCTGGTATGTAACTGTAAGTCCCAATATTTGTGAAATTGAGATTATAGGTGCCTTCACCACTAAATCCTTGAATAATCATTTGCAGGTTTTCAGATTGTGATGTACCGCCAGAAATAGCCAATGCCTCTCCTTGTCCTGCCGCGCTAATCTGAGCCTGTACAGCAATATCTGCCGTAAAGTTAGTGCCATCAATTTTTGCAGTTAATGTTCCAGTTCCTCCCGTTGGGTCTTCCCCTCCATCATCATCACTTTTGTTACAAGCAACAATCGCGGCGCTTACAAAAAGAAGGAGCATTAATTTTTTAAAGGTTTTCATAATTGTCATGTTTTGGTTTTGTTGGTTACAAAGGTGCCCTAAAACCAAATATACAGCAATACGGCAATTGTCGTATTTAAATAATTCGCAATAAAAAAAGCGCCTATCGGCGCTTTTATAAGATTATTTTTTCACCTTACAGGTATTAATGCCAAAGGGGGCATACAAAGGACAAAAGCTTATCAAGCTGGTTAATACAAAAATACCGGCTAGAATTAATAGTACTAGTCCTAAGGTACCGCCAATAGTTCCTGTGAAATACAAAATCGCAACAACAATTGCAATAATGATACGTACTGCTTTGTCTGCATTTCCCATATTTTTTTTCATAGAAATAGTGTTTAGTACTTAAAGATACAGTATTCGGTCTAAAAAACGGAAAACTCCTTACAGAAAATAGCGGTAGATTGTCTTATTCTAAATAAGATCTTACCGCCTCCAAAGCCTGCGGAATGCCCTCTGGATGCTTCCCTCCTGCCGTGGCAAAGAATGGTTGTCCGCCACCACCTCCTTGGATGTATTTCCCCAACTCCCGAACCATCTGCCCAGCATTCCAGCCTTTCTGGGCAGCTAACTCCTTGGAAATATACAATGCAAGCAACGCCTTACCGTCTTTGGCACTAGCTAACAATAGGAAAAGCTGGTCTACTTCACCCCCTATCTCAAAGGCCAAATCTTTCATCGCAGCTGCATCCAACGGGACTTCCTTCGCTAAAAATTGTACGCCATTGACTTCGGAAAGGGCCGACTTCAAATCTGACTTCAAATTCTTGGCTTGATCCTTTTGCAGTAATTGCAACTCTTTTTGAAGTTGGTGGTTTTCGTCCTGTAATTTCTGAATAGCCGAAATAGGATCAGAGGTATTGTTAAATAATTGCTGCACCTCTTTATAAGCTTCCGCCCTTTCTTCAAAATAATGCTTGGCAGCATCACCGGTAATAGCCTCAATACGACGAATACCGGAAGCTACAGAACTTTCCGAAGTAATGATAAAATGCCAGACGTCATTGGTATTGGGCACATGGGTTCCCCCACACAATTCCATAGATTTTCCAAACTTGATCATTCGTACCGTATCGCCATATTTTTCACCAAACAAGGCCATAGCACCGGCATCAATCGCTTCTTGATACGGAATGTTTCGTTGTTCATCCAATGCAATTCCTTCACGAATTCGGGCATTGACAAAGTCTTCTACTTTTTGTAATTCGGTATCGGTAAGTTTACTGAAATGGGAGAAATCAAAACGCAAGTACCTACTATGCACCATAGAACCCTTTTGTGCCACGTGATCTCCCAATACATTCCGAAGGGCTTGATGCAATAAGTGCGTAGCCGTATGATTGGAAGCCGTTCTAGCCCGTTGTTTTTGGTCTACCACCGCTTTGAAAGTAGCCTCGGGATGACGTGGAAGATTTTTGGCAAAATGGATGATCAAATTATTTTCCTTTTTGGTATCCACGATGTAAACTACCTCCCCATTGGCTGCTTCCAAATATCCCTTATCGCCTACTTGTCCGCCGCCTTCCGGATAGAACGGCGTAAGATTGAACACCAACTGGTAGAGTTCGCCGTCCTTTTTAGTAGTTATTTTTCGGTATTTGGTGATTTTTATTTGGGTTTCCAAAGTGTCGTAGCCAATAAATTCTTCTTCGGAATCTTTATGAAGTACCACCCAATCCCCGGTTTCCATTTTAGTAGCTTCCCGTGAGCGTTCCTTTTGTTCTTTCAGCGCAGCTTCAAAACCTGCCTCATCCAATTCAAATCCGCGTTCCCTCAATATCAGTGCGGTAAGGTCAATAGGGAACCCGTAAGTATCATATAGCTCAAAGGCCTTATTTCCAGAGATTGTTTTTTCTTTGGAATGCTGAATGACATTCTCCAACAACACCAATCCCTGTTCTAAGGTTCGAAGGAAAGATTGCTCTTCCTCCCGAATTACATTAGTGATCAGGTTTTTTTCGGTAGATAGCTCTGGAAAGGCTTTCCCCATGCGCTTTACCAAGGTAGGGACCAATTTGTAGATAAATGGTTCTTTGGTGTCCAAAAAGGTAAATCCATACCGAATGGCCCGTCGTAAAATCCTTCTTATAACATATCCCGCTCCAGAATTACTGGGCAGCTGCCCATCGGCAATGGAAAAAGCCACTGCCCTAATGTGGTCTGCAATCACCCGTATCGCTACATCTTTCTTTTCATCCTTTCCGTAGGTACTATGGGTAATGGCTTCAATTTCTCTAATAAGTGGGGTGAAGACATCGGTATCGTAATTACTCTGCTTCCCCTGCAACACCATACACAAACGTTCAAAACCCATCCCGGTATCTACGTGCTGTGCGGGAAGTTTTTCCAAACTACCGTCTGCCTTTCGGTTGAATTGCATAAAAACCAGGTTCCATATTTCCACCACTTGCGGATGGTCTTGGTTTACCAAATCCTTTCCTGGGATTTTTATTTTTTCTTCATAAGGCCGTAAATCCACATGAATCTCACTACAAGGCCCACACGGACCTTGATCCCCCATTTCCCAAAAATTATCTTTTTTATCGCCGTTAAGGATACGGTCTTCATCAATCAATTCCTTCCAATAGCCATAGGCTTCATTATCCCGTTCGAGTCCGTCGGTAGCATCGCCTTCAAAAATGGTAACATAAAGCAATTTCTTGTCAACTTTATATACCTTGGTCAATAACTCCCAAGCCCATTCAATTGCCTCTTTTTTAAAGTAATCCCCAAAACTCCAATTGCCCAACATTTCAAACATGGTATGGTGGTAGGTATCCATTCCCACTTCTTCCAAATCATTGTGCTTCCCACTCACGCGCAAACATTTTTGCGTATCTGCTACACGGGTATCCTTGGCTGCTTTATGACCTAAAAAATATTCCTTGAACTGGTTCATCCCTGCATTGGTAAACATTAGCGTGGGATCGTTCTTTACTACCATGGGAGCAGAAGGAACAATGGCGTGTGATTTCGACTTGAAAAAATCTAAAAACTGTTGACGGATAGCTTCCGAGGTCATATGTAACATTTTGGGTTCAGAATCGTCTTTTATCATGTGTCGCAAACAATTTCTATCTTTGTGATGCGTTAATGAAAAAAATCGTTCAACTATTTAGCGCAAAAATAGGACTTTTTAACTTATGTCTAAGGTAAAATACTACTACGATAGCGAAACCCTTTCCTATCGGAAAATTGAAAATAAAAGAGGTCGAAAAATTGGAATCTTTTTTCTTTCCCTTTTGGGAACAGTTTTAAGCGGATTCCTCCTCCTCTTACTATACCTTAACCTCCCCAATGTAGAAACCCCAAAGGAACGACAACTGAAGCGGGAACTGGCACAAATGGAGCTGCAATATGACCTGCTAAACAAACGCATGGCCCAAGCAGAAACCGTCTTGGAGCAACTTGCTGAACGTGACAACAACCTCTACCGAGTCTATTTTGAGGCCAACCCCATCCCAGAAGAACAAAGAAGAGCTGGTTTTGGAGGGGTGAACCGTTACAAAGACTTAGAAGGTTTTGATAATTCCAAACTCATCATCAATGCCAGTAAGCAACTGGATATTCTCACCAAGCAAATTGTAGTGCAATCCAAATCCTTGGATGAAATTGCCCAACTTGCTGCCGAAAAAGAAAAATTACTGGAAGCCATTCCTGCCATTCAACCCGTCAATAACGAAGACCTTACCCGTATGGCATCTGGCTATGGCTACAGAACAGATCCTTTTACCAAAGCCCGTAAATTTCATTGGGGGATGGACTTTACCTCCCCAAGGGGAACGCCTGTGTATGCTTCCGGAAACGGAACGGTTACCCGTGCAGACAATACCGCTGCAGGCTACGGAAACCACATTCGTATAGATCACGGTTTTGGGTACGAAAGTTTGTATGCCCACTTGTTTAAATACAACGTTCGCGTTGGTCAAAAAGTAAAACGTGGAGACCTTATTGGGTTTGTGGGAAGTACAGGCCGAAGCGAAGCCCCTCACCTACACTATGAAATTTTCAAGGATGGGGAACGTATCAATCCTATTAATTTCTACTACGGAAACCTTACCGCAGAAGAGTTTGCAGAGATGCTCCTAAAATCCCAACAAGAAAATCAATCCTTGGATTAATGCACGTTGAGCTACCCGAAAAACGATATTATGGTATTGGCGAAGTCGCGAAGGCCTTTGATGTGAATACCTCACTTATCCGTTTTTGGGAAAAGGAATTTGATGCCCTGCAACCCAAAAAGAGCGCAAAAGGCAACCGGAAATTTACCCCGGAAGACATCAAGACCCTCGAGCTCATTTATCACTTGGTAAAAGAACGTGGTTTTACTTTGGAAGGTGCCAAAACTCACCTCAAGGAAAACAAACAGAAAACCTTGGATACGTTTGAGATCATCCGAAAGCTGGAAACGGTAAAAACCGAGCTGTTGAAAATCAAGGAAAATCTCTAAGCAGGGAATCAGTCAAAGAAAAAGATACTCCCATCCCCAGTTTCGCCTTTCTTACCCAAACTGTTGAACTTCCAACTAAAACTCAACATAAAGTATTGTTGCAGTACCAAACTCTGAGAATCCTGAATGTAGTTCTCTGTGGCAGTCCTTCGGGCATTGGTGTTTTGGTTAAGGATATCATAGGCTTTTACCGTGATAATACCCTTGTCATTTAAAATGGAGTAGGCCAAAGTACTATTCCAAAACCAAGCACTCCGCTGGAATCCTACCGCTACGTTGGGGTTGTAATTATAGTTGATATCATTCCTCCATTCCAATTGCTTCGGAAAGAACGTAGACGTTTCAATCCCTACCCGATGGGTTACAAATTCCCTATCGTTCAAAGCATCTAGATTGTAGGTGTTTTTGGTAAAAGCCATTCCATAGGAAGTTTGCACATCCATGACCTTATCCCATTCAAACGTAAATTGCAGATTGGGATTAAAAGCCCGGGTATTGGAAGCATATTGCACCCCATCAAAGAAATTCACAGCCCTATTGATATTGGTCCCCAATCGTAAACGCATCCGAAGGCTTCGCAAGGTATCCAACTTTACGCGTTTACTATAACTTCCGTTGAGATAGGCATTATAATTTCCATCTACATTTTCAAAGGTCGTGGTACGTACAAAATTTTCATCTACGGTGGTTTTAGCGGTGGGCTGCCCATCGGTGACCGTAAACCCAGCATATAAATTAAACCCAGTGCGTTTTTGCCAGTCGAAGGCATTCAATCCCAAATATCCTTGATGACGATTGGAAGGCTTCAACGCCGGATTACCAGTGACAATATTCAAAGGGTCTGATACATCCTGAAAAGGTTGCAATTGGTTGATGCTTGGGGGCTGATTGCTTTTTCGGTAGTTGAAATACAACGATTGCTTCTGATTGAAGCGGTAATTCACATACAAATTGGTTTCCAGCGCCTCAAATGAACGCTCAAAGGTCGCCTGAGGACGCAATGCATCTTCATTCTCCAAATTCCGGAATACATATCCCGCGCTTACATTCAGGCGCATTTTCTCTCCTCGCCAGCTCAAACCAAGCTCTGGGGTGAGCCGTTCGTTCACGTAGTTGAAATTGGTGCTCAAATCGGTATTGAAAATATCGTATGCCTGCGTTTCCGAATTAAAATCGAAGGTACTCTCCACATTTTCCCGTAGGTCGTTTCGGTAACTAAACTCCCCTTCCAAAAATAATTTCTTCGCAACAAGAGGATGCGAATAGGAAATCCTACTATAAATAGAATTGGTTTGGGTAGCAACATCGGTAAGTTGGTCCCGTATTTCCGTGGAGGTAGTATCACCAAAGACTTGAATGGTGGACTTCAAAAAATCCTCGCTCTCCTGTTTTTCTATTTCGGTATCCAAGGTAATGCGCAGCGAAGCACCTTTGCTCCCAAATTTCTTGGTGATATCCACATCATTGCTGAAGTTACGATTATCGCCTTCTGTAAAGGTCTGGGTATTGCTTCGGTTGGTTTGTACCCCTGTAGCATCCAGCGTTTCTTCAAAACGGGTAAAGTTACGCTTGTTGGTGGCATACTGTATATTAGGTCGAATGTTTATCAGCAGGGTCGTATCTACCTTTACATCAAATTGTAGATTGAAGGAATGCTGGTCATTCTCACTTCGGGAATTGGTATTGCTATTGGTAAAAAAACTTCGGTCTGGCAGGAAATTTTCCCGTTGGGTAGAGGAGGCATCCTTTCCGTCTGAACTCCCAAAAAAGTAATCGGCAGAGATATCTACCCCTTTCCCAAAAGTATCGGCATAGTTCACTCCTCCATTTTGCGAAGTCACAATCCCCGAACCAGAACCGAAACTTCTTCCATCTATTTGAAAAGACCCATTGCTACTCATACTCATGCTCCTGGCGTTGCCAAACATTTTCTGAATTTCCCCAAAACTAAATCCCGCCGAATTGATGTTGTTGCCCCCCAATAAAAAACTAATGCGCTGGTCATTGTCAAACCTATTGAACAAGCCCGCAAATTCATAGCGTTCATCGGTGCCCGCACCTGCTCCCAACCTACCGAAAATACCTTTATTATTTTCTTCCTTGATGGTAAGGTTAATAGTTTTATCCTCCCCATCGGTAGTCTCTCCGGAAAAAGCCTCGGCATCGGTTTTGGTATCGGTGACCTGTACTTTTTCAATGATTTCCTTAGTGAGATTTCGGGTGGCAATAGTGGGATCGTTCCCGAAGAAAGGTTTCCCGTTCACCAGAATCTTATTCACGGCCTTACCGTTTACGGTAATATTCCCTTCGGCATCTACTTCCACCCCAGGAAGCTTTTTAAGCAAATCCTCTACCGTTGCATCCTTTTTGGTTTTAAAGGAACTCACGTTAAATTCCAAGGTATCCTTTTTAATGGTAATGGGTGCCGTGGTTTTAATGACCACCTCATCCAACGCATTGGCATCGTTAGACATCCGTAAGATTCCAAGGTCAATCTCCTCCCTATCCAAAGCAATTTTCTGGCCATAGGACTGGTAGCCCACATAGGAAATAAAAAGCTGCAGTGAATCTGCCGCCGTACGGTCTTCCAACTGAAAACGTCCCTGCCTATCGGTAATGGTGTAGGTCACCAAGGTACTATCCTGCGATCGTTCCAAATAAACCGTGGCCGATTCCAAAGCGGTGCTGTCTACTTCAGATTGTACTTGCCCCTTGATGGAAAAGGATTTCATCTGGGCATGGGAAAAAAATACAAGAAACAGGAAAAAAAGCGTAAGGATATATTTCATGAAGCGCTGTTGAATGCTAAAATAAAACGCACGGATTTCAATTGTATTGCCAAGGTTTATTTTTTCCGAATATATACCGTTACCGGAACCCCGGTAAAATCATAGTGCTCCCGAAGCTTGTTTTCCAAAAACCGCTTGTAGGGATCCCGCACATATTGCGGTAAATTGGCATAGAACGCAAAGCTGGGGTATGGTGTTGGTAGCTGGGTACAAAATTTTATTTTCACATATTTCCCCTTATAGGCTGGTGGAGGGGTCGCCTGAATGATAGGCAGCATCACGTCATTCAATTTACGGGTCACAATTTTGCGGGTACGGTTTTCATAGACTTCCACCGCTGTTTCTATGGCCTTGTATATACGCTGCTTGGTTAGGGCACTCACAAAAATAATAGGAACATCCACAAAGGGCTCACATTGCTTTTTAATATAAGCTTCCATTTCCTTGGTACTTTTATGGTCTTTCTCTACCAAGTCCCATTTATTGGCCAATATCACGATTCCTTTATTGTTCCGCTGGGCCAACCAAAAGATGTTTTGTACTTGTCCGTCAAAACCTCGGGTAGCATCAAATACCAAAATGGCCACATCGCAATGCTCAATAGCACGTACGCTACGCATCACACTATAGAACTCTAAATCTTCCTTTACCTTGCTTTTTCTTCGAATCCCAGCCGTATCTACCAAATTGAATTCAAAGCCAAACCTATTGTAGGTAGTATCAATACTATCACGGGTAGTCCCCGCAATATCGGTCACCACAAAACGGTCTTCCCCAATAAGGGCATTAATGATGGAAGATTTTCCAGCGTTGGGTCTTCCCACCACTGCAAATCGGGGTAAGCTATGTTCTTCCTTTTCGGTTTCATCTGGAAGCACTTTTACCAGATCATCCAGCAATTCGCCAGTACCACTCCCGTTCATACTGGAAAGGGTATAGTATTTTTCAACCCCCAACGAATAGAACTCCACTGCATCATGTTCCCGCATGGCTGTGTCAACTTTATTCACGGCCAAAAAGAAAGGCTTTTTACTTCTTCGTAACAACTGGGCCACCTCTTCATCCATCCCGGTTACCCCGGTTTCCACATCTACCATAAAAATAATGGCATCTGCCTCATCTATGGCGAGGGTCACCTGTTTATCGATTTCAGCTTCAAAAACATCATCGCTCCCTACCACATATCCTCCAGTGTCAATCACCGAAAATGTTTTTCCGTTCCAGTCGCTCTTCCCATAGTGGCGATCACGGGTCACCCCGCTTACAGAATCCACAATGGCTTCCCGCCGCTGAATTAAACGATTAAAAAAGGTTGATTTCCCCACATTGGGCCTTCCTACAATGGCTACAATACTCATATCTTACAAATAGACTGCAAAGTTAGGGGTTTTAATTGAAGAAAAAATGCTAAATTCAAACATCCATAATTTCCAAGGAAATGCAATTAGGAGAAGAAATTGTATTACGGCCAAGATTTACGTATTATCTGGAAATGCCCGTAGAACAAGCACTGGAGGTCTTTGAAAACGCCAAAGACAATCAGGAAGATATCGTGATTACACGGGTAGAGCATCATGTTTTTCTAAAAATCCCCAAACACCAACAACATTTTTGGTCCCCACAACTAGATCTGGAAATCTATGATTTTGAAGAAGGAAAAACTGCCCTTAAAGGACTTTTTGGCCCCAAACCAGCCGTATGGACCATGTTCATGTTTTTCCACTTTGCAGTGGCTTCCCTTTTTATAGCCTTCGGAATTTGGGCCTATACCAATGCCTCACTGGATAGCTCATATGCATTACAAATCGTATTAATGGCCTTGATGGTGGTTGCTTGGTTTGTATTATATATTGCGGGCCGATTGGGGAAAAAAGCGGGTACGCAGGAAATGCGGAAACTCTATATTTTTATGCGGAAACAGCTACAGGGTTAGTTTTGGTATCCAAAACGCTTTAGCTGATTGGGATCATTTCGCCAGTTTTTATTCACTTTCACATATAGCTCTAAGTAGATTTGCTTTCCGAAGAACTTTTCCAAATCCTTCCTAGCTTCAATCCCTACCCATTTCAAAGACTGTCCCTTGTGGCCAATGATGATGCCCTTCTGACTCTCCCGCTCTACCATAATGATAGACCGAATGCGAATTATATCTTCGTCTTCATGGAATTCTTCGGTTTCTATTTCTACCGAATATGGAATCTCCTTTTTATACTGAAGTAATATCTGCTCCCTAATGGCTTCATTCACAAAAAACCGCTCGGGTTTATCCGTAAGTTGGTCTTTAGGGTAAAACGCAGGCGATGCTGGAAGTAACTCTACAATACGCTGGAATACTTCGGTTACGCCGAAATTTTCCAAAGCGGAAATCGCAAAAATCTCTGCATTGGGCACCTGCTCCTGCCAATGACGCAAGGCTTCCTGAAGCTTCGCTTCATCCCCTTTGTCAATCTTATTAAGCAACAACAATACAGGAATCTTAGACTGCTGTATTTTTTGCAAAAAGGCTTCATCCTTCACCGTGGTTTCGCCTAATTCTACCATATACAAAAGGACGTCGGCATCTTCAAAAGCCGACTTCACAAATTCCATCATCTGGGTTTGCAGTTCGTAGGCAGGCTTGATGATCCCTGGGGTGTCACTAAAAATCACCTGAAAGTGGTCTCCGTTTACAATCCCTAGAATACGGTGACGCGTGGTTTGGGCTTTATTGGTGATAATAGATAACCGCTCCCCTATAAACGCGTTCATAAGGGTACTTTTTCCTACGTTAGGGTTGCCAATGATATTGACAAATCCTGCTTTATGTGCTTGCTCTTGCATGCTGCAAAAGTAGCACAGAATGGGCTATTTAGAAAAATATTCTTGAAGATAGGTGGCAATTTCGGCTTCAAAGGCTTTGAATTGCTTCTTTTTAACAAGCCCCATGATCAATATAAAGAGAAAGCCCGTAATAAGCATCAATCCCAAAAGGATGATAAAAGGTATGAAAATACGCCAGTCCAACATATTTAGGTTCCCTACACAAATGACCTTCCCGTTCTTGCGTTGCCCCACCACTACTTGGTTCATTCCGTTAATAACGCGAACCGACTTCTTATTTAAAAGCACCGATTTAATTTTATATTCCGGAAAACGGTTGGCAAGGTCCTGCTTCAATTTTTCAATGTCAATGGGGTGGTCTAAAACAAGTTCCATAAGGCAAGAGAATTGGTTAGTTACACAAGAATACAAACAATCTACAACAATTACCTCACAGAAACCATAGACCCCTAAAAAATATATGATTTCATCTACCGACTAAAAAAACCTGTTACTTCCAAAACCTCTGCTTCGGTCACGGCAAAAACTCGATCCCCTTCATTTGGCTGCATGGTATACTTTCCGGTAAAAATGCCAAAGGCGGGGAGGATCATTTGGTGTTCCGAAAGAAAAAAACAGGCCGTCTTTACCCGTTGCCGCCCCAAACCACTTAACACAACGCCCGGGTGAATATGCCCAGCAATATTAAAAAGTGCTTCGGAAACGGTAGGATGATGGCTCAATAAAAACCCTTCCTCCTCCAAGGATTCCACTACCCTAATATCCAACGCTTCATAGCGATGGGCTTCAATAACATCATGATTGCCTACTACCAAAGTCATGTCTAAGCGTTGCTGCATCTTCCAGTGTGCAAACCAGTCCCACTCTGTGTTTTCAAAACTGTGGAATAAATCTCCCAAAAAGACCACATGTGCCACTTCAAAATCCCGCAATACCATATCCAATTTCAAAAAATTCTGCTGAAGGGCCTGCAACGGAACAGCACTTCCGTGTTTTCTAAAATGGGTCACTTTCCCCAAATGCACATCGGCAATCAATAAAGCCTTTTGTTCCTCCCAATAGATGGCACCGGAAGGATGCAATTGAAAATGCTGCTGAAGAATTTGAATAGGAAACGACTGCATGAAGTGTCAAAATTACGTTTTTTCCAATTGCTGCACCATCCGCTTGATGCGGTCTGATAATTTTTCCGAAGAGAGCTTTTCCCGCAATCGGTCTGTGATAATGGGAAACGAAAAAGGCGTGGGCTTCTCACAGGGTTTCCAAACAATTTCCTGCTGGGAAATACGCTCCAATGCCAACCGCAAGCGTCCTTCCTCCAGTTGATGTTCAAAAGTTTCCCTGTAGGCTTGCAAAAACAATAAATTATATGGCTCGTATTCTTTAAAGACATCAAAAAACAGCTGCGAACTGCTCTGCAAATGTTTACTCTTTACCAACTTATTGGGATAGCCCGTAAATACCAAGCCCGAAATCACTGCAATATCCCGAAACTTCCTTCGGGCCATTTCCGAAGCATTCAAACTTTGTTGCAAATCGCTATTTAAATATTCGGTTGTGAACAAATCATTATCCAATACCTGCTGCATATCTACCAATTGGTCACTCAACAATTCAAAACCATAATCATTAAAGGCAATGGAAAAAGAAATAGGCGACAACAAACTAATTCTATAGGCCAACAAACTGGCCATGGCTTCGTGTACAAACCGTCCCTCAAACGGATAAAACACATGGTGATACCCTTCCCGGGTTTGAAACGTTTCAATCAAAAACTCCGAAGGCCCAGGAACAATGCTTTCCTTCTGTTGCCGTTCAAAAATAGGCTGCAATGCCTTCAGCTCCCTAGAGGGGCGCTTCGCTTGTTGGGATTCGTACAATTCCTGTCGCAACAAATCACTCATTTCCGAAGAAAAACTCATCCGCCCACCCATCCAACTGGGGACTTTGGATGTTTTTTGCTTCGACTTACGCACCAATACTTCCATGTTTTTAATACGGAAAAGTTCCAGGTTTCTACCGGCAAACGTAAACACATCACCCGGTTTCAGTTTGGAAACAAACCATTCTTCAATACTACCAATATATCCGCCCTTTAAATACTTTACTTTCAAAATAGCATCACTTACAATGGTGCCAATCTGCAATCGGTGACGCATGGCAATCCCCCGATCGTTCACCACAAATTTCCCGTCTTCAGCGACCTCTACTTTTTTATAATCATCGTAGGCCTGCAAACTTTGGCTTCCCATCGTGAGGAAGTTCAAAATCCATTGAAACTGCTCTTCCGTAATCCCTTGATAGCAAAAAGTGCTCTTGATTTCCCTAAAAATTTCCTTCGCATAAAACCCATTTGAAACTGCTAGCGTGGTTAAATACTGCACCAACACATCGTAACTGTCTAAATAGGGCACCCTATCTTCCACAACGGTATGCTTTACCGCTTTCTGCAAGGCCGAAGCTTCTATGAGTTCTATGGCATGGGTGGGCAAAAAGTAAATCACACTCTCCTCCCCAGGGCGATGCCCGCTGCGTCCCGCGCGTTGCAGGAAACGGGCTACTCCCTTGGGACCACCAATCTGCACAATGGTTTCCACTGGGGCAAAATCAACCCCTAAATCTAAACTGGAGGTACACACCACCGCCTTCAAACTTTCGTTCCGTATTGCCTCTTCTACCCATAAACGGGTTTGCTTTTCGATGCTTCCGTGGTGCATGGCAATTTCCCCTGCCAATTCGGGATGGGCCGCCAATATCTTCTGAAACCATATTTCACATTGCGAACGGGTATTGGTAAACAACAGTGTGGTTTTACTTTGCTGAATGATAGGAATGACCTCCTCCAACAAATGAATCCCCAAATGCCCACGCCACGGAAAACGTTCTGTTTTTTGGGGAAGAATAGATTTTACGGTAATCTTCTTCCGAAGCTTGGCCCTAATCAATACAGAATTTTGAAACGCTTCGGAAGCAGGCCCCAACAATACTTCCCGGGCTTGTTCCAAATTACCAATCGTTGCCGAAATACCCCAAATACGAAGCGAGCTGGAAATGGTCTTTAGCCTTGACAAGGCCAATTCCACCTGCACCCCGCGCTTACTCCCCAACAACTCATGCCATTCATCTACCACCACAGCATACAGCTGCTGAAAGGTTGTATCGTATTTTTTGGAAGCCAACAGTAAGTGTAGACTTTCAGGGGTGGTAATGAGTAGATCGGGCATTGCGCGTTTCTGCTTCGCCCGTTCCTTTTGGGACGTATCCCCAGTTCTGATGCCTACGGTTAACGGAAGGTTCAACTCCTCCACAAAGCGTTCGGTGGCTTGTTTGATTTCCACGGAAAGCGCCCGCAACGGGGTCACCCAAATGGCTTTCAATCCTTTTTTGGGAGATTCCGAAGCATGTTTCAGCAAATATTCCAGCACGATAGGCACCCACAGCGCATAGGTTTTCCCACTCCCAGTGGGCGCATTCAACAACCCATGCTTTCCTTGCAAAAATGCTTTCCAGGTTTGCTGCTGAAAGGGAAACACACTCCAACCTTGCCCTTCAAACCAGTCCGTTGCTATTTGTATGGCTTCTTTTTGATTCATTCCGGAATCAAGGCTTTTAAATCTTCCAGGGTATTGGCTTCTTCCATGGGCTTGTCTTTGCGCCAGCGTAGGATCCTGGGGAAACGTGTGGCAACGCCACTTTTGTGCCTACTGGAAGCGGCGATGCCTTCAAAAGCAATTTCAAAGACCCAATGGGGTGTTACGCTTCGCACCGGTCCGAACCGCTCCAAGGTGTTTTTCTTGATCCAAGCATCCACTTCTTTAAACTCTTTATCTGTCAACCCCGAATATGCCTTGGCAAAGGTCACCAATTCACTCTTGTCGTCATTCCACAACCCAAAGGTATAATCGGTAAAAAGATTGGAACGGCGTCCATGTCCACGCATCGCATAGGTAAGTACGGCATCAATGGTTAAGGGATCTACCTTCCATTTCCACCAATCGCCTTTTTTCCGACCTACCAAATAGGGCGAATCCCATCGCTTCAACATCAATCCTTCGCTATGCTTTTCCCTCGAACGTTCACGTTCTTGAGCCACCGATTCCCAGTCCTCAAACTGATACGTTTCCGAGAGGTACAATGGCAATTCCTTCAAGGGCAAACTCCCTAATAACTCCTCCAATAGTTGCCTACGTTTTTGAAAAGGTTCCTTCCGAAGGTCCTTTCCGTTCCACTCCAACAAATCATACGCCATAATACCTACGGGGTGCTGTTCCATTAGTTTTTTGGAAACGGTCTTCCGACCAATACGGGTCTGCAAATCCTTAAACGTACCTATTGCCCCCTCCCGAATCACCAACAATTCCCCATCCAAGACGGTACCGTTGGGAAGGGCTTCGGTAAATACGTGCAACTCTGGGTATTTATCGGTAACTAATTCCTCACCCCGACTCCAGATAAATAATTCGCGGTCCCGTACAATCAACTGCGCCCGAATCCCATCCCATTTATGCTCCACACTCCATTCCGAAATAGTCCCCAACATTCCCACACCACCTTCCAAGGCATACGCTAAATAGAAGGGATAGGGTTTGGAAATCAGATGGGAAGTATCTTCAGCCAACACCAGTTCCTCAAACGGAACGATAGCAGGATCCCAATCGCCCATCAGCTTATACGCCAATTCATCTTCCGAAATATCCGTGGCTTGATGCAGGGCTCGGGTCATGAGTTTCTGACTCACTCCTATGCGGAAACCTCCCGTGATGAGTTTGGTAAATACAAAGCGTTCGTAATAATCCTGCTGCTGCCAATGGCGAAGGATGTATTCCTTTTTATGGACTTCAGATTTTGGCTTCAGGGCAATCATTTCCAGCAAATAATCTGATAAGGGCTTTTCCGATTCCCCTTCCGAATTGGGCACTACCAAAGCAATGGTTTCGGCTAAGTCACCTACAATATGGTAGGTTTCCTCAAACAACCACATGGGTATATTTGCCAATGCTGCGGCCCATTCCCGCAATAAAGTGGTATTCACAGGACGGGAAGGCCTGCGGTGGGAAAGGATGGCGATGGTCCATACTTTATCCTTGGGTGGGGCTTCCTTAAAATACTGGGCTAAGGCAGCCACCTTTTCGTTGGTTTTATTGGTGCTATCCAAGGTACGTATCAATGTAGCAAATCGTTTCAAGTGGCTACCTCCTTCCCTTTTTCTGTGTCTTCGGAAGTGAGCTCCCCTTCATACTGCGTAGCCTCGGTGCGGGCGTCATACCCTAATTCCCGTAGGTACTTCGAAAAGATATCGGTATAGCCATGGGTGGTAATAATCTTGTTTGCCCCCGTAGCTTCAATAGCATCCAGCAAGCCATCCCAGTCACAATGGTCAGAAAGCACGAAACCTTTATCAATTGGCAAAATAGCACCTACAAGACCTTAGTAGATGCATATGAAGCTAAAGTGAGGGAATATAACGATATGCGCTACCAAACCTTTGAACCGGAACTTCCCGGCGTGGAAGATGAAACCCGTAAATTGGAGTTCAACCCCTTACTCAATAGATCCTTGGAAAAAAGGGAACTTAAACGCCTAGCCATAAACATGCTGGCAGAACCCTTTGGGATTACCGTATACAAAAACCACTACGGCGGCAATAAATTATTCCCCTCGCTTACAGGAAACCTAGATGAAAAGGCTTCCTATGCCAAATTCTTTGAACAGTGTTTCGACTGGGAAATCATGGCCTATGTATTTTACCCCTATTACTACGGAGCTACAAGCGACTGGAAAGACCTCTTCAAACAGAGCAATGGCACAGACCCCATCTTCCAAGCTTTCCTACAGAGTGGGATGGCCCGTATGGTAGTACCCGTACGCCCAGGTTTTGAAGATGCGGTGGCCTACTTCCTGGAAACTGGGGAAATATGGAAGGGCAACCAACTGGCCATAGACCGTGACGATGACCTCTACCTCTCCATTGCAGAAGAACTACAACAAACCGAAGGCAAAGTAGAAAAGGAATGGGAAACCCGCGTACCTACAGACCTTACCATTGTACAGGCCAATGCCGCGCCGTTGGATGAAAACGGACTTCCTTGCTGTAGCAATGAAGATGAACAGGACAATGTAGGCTACGGTAGCAGCAGAATGTACCTGGAAGGCGAAAGCCCTGCATAACCTTATTGTTAAACTGCCCCCAAGGCGGAGTCTGGGGAGATTCTTTTAATTGGGGGTGGTTTTTTAAAAACTTGATACGATGAGTATATTCGATGAGATGTATAGTAGTCCGTTTGGGAATATTGGAGGGCAGGTATCTTTTCCTAGCCAACTGCCCTTAGAAGCAGATAGCCCTTTTGGAACAGAAAGTCAATTTAATGTTGCAATAGATTTACCCATTGAAGATAGTACAGAAGATAATGTGTACACCTATAAATTCTTCTTTGTTAAATCGGGTACCGAAGTTTTCGAATTGTATGGAAACACCAACATTCAACCCAAGGACAAGCAAATCCTTATTTTTTATGAACTGGAAAGTGACAGCACCAACAACCTGTTTGGTACGGCATGCCGTGTGAAGATGGGGAATGCAAGAGCCAACTTAATGAAAAGCTTATCCCAAAGGAAAAGGCTCATTTCCATAGACGGCAATGGGTCGGAAACTAGAAACTTGGAAGATTGGGCTAAAGAAATAGCCAAAAACAAAAGAAGTGTAGATGCTAAGGTATTAGCAAACGCAGTCCTCCTAGAACTCATGGGAAAAGGAGACATAGAAAACTTCCTCAAGCATTTGCTCAACCTAAACAATATTTTTGCAGACCTCATTACTTTAGGGGTTGAAGAAATGGAGTCATGGAAGTTTACCGAAGAAAACTACGAGTACGGTATCAAAGGCTATAAGCCCTTACTTCCGGTTCCCAATTATCAAGGGGATGGAAACTTTACTACCAATGGCAAACAACAATTGCAACAACTATCAAGAAGTTTAGACAAAATCATCCTACAAACCGCCAAAGTAGGAACAAGAAAAATGGCTCTTCCAGTGGGAGGGTTTTTAGAATATGTTGCAGAAGAATGGTATCTTAAAAACCTACCAGATAGTATAAAATCTATCATTAAAAAAGCCCGAACATTATTACGGGATACAGAGAGGTTTATTGACGATATCGAAAAAAACCTAACCCAAGGAATGGCTCTTGCCAATGCTTTTCTATGCGGACTAATAAACGGACTCATTTCACTAGTACAATCAATATTTGCAATACTAGCTTTTGCGATAGACAAATACCAATTGGCCGAACTGGAAAACCTTGGAAAAGAAAAACTAGCTGCCAACCAACAGAACCTGGAGTTTCTGGAAGATGTAATTGATATCATTATAGAAAATGCAGAAAAACTCTTTAAGGGAGTATTGGCAATCATTGTGACCCTACCTGGGGAACTCTTACAACTGGCCAAGGCCTTGGGCCAAGAGATTAAAGGGTTCTCTAAATACTTTTGGGCATTTTTTATTGGCGGGGTATTATTTGAAGTGTTATTGGATATCCTACTAGCCTACCTTACGGGAGGTGTATCAGCCTACACCAAAGCAGCAGAAAAGATTTCCCGGGTAACCCAAAGGCTTACCAGAAAGGGTATAAAATTGGCACGTGACACTGCCCAGCAGGCAGCCAAGACCACAGCAGAGCTGCTACGGTTCTTACGGAAGGAACTGGAGGAGTTGGTGGATGCTGTTAAAAGTGGGAAATTTATTGAGTATATAAGAAAAAAAATATTTGCTCTTTTAGGAAAATCAAATAAAGTTAATGCCCTAACTTTTGATGATTTATTAGACATAGCTATAAAAGCAAATATTAACAAGTTCTACAGTAATAATGAATTTAAAGACATTATTAGAAAGGCCTTAATCTTAAATGTAGATATACAAGACTTTATTGGTTTTATTAAAGTAGGGAATATAAAAAGTATTAAAGCAAAAGATTTAGTAAAACAAATAGACAATTATATCAATATTGTATTAAAAAGGGGCTATCCATTTGGTTTTAATAATCTTAGAGAATTTAAAAATTTTGGTACTGAACTTAAAGTTTTATTAAAAAGGATAAATTTAGATTCACTTGATATTAGAATACAGGGGTCAGCCTTAAGGGTAAAAGAGGTATCAAAAATTGAGGATTTTGATATTGCAATATTCTTGAAAAGAAATAAATTAGAAGAATTTATAAATTTAACTGAGGAAGCACGAAATTTAAAATCTATCAGAAGTGGAAACCCAAAATTCTTAAAAAACTTTGAAAAAAGATTAAGCAAAGGAAAGATTAGTTCTTTTGATTTTCCTGATATTAATGAAAATACTTTTGACTATGCAAAGAACCAAATTAATTCAAATAAGAAAATTCAAATTTCAATTATAATTGAAGGATCAGAATTTGACATTCATCCTTATTTAAAGTTTTAATAATGGAAATAACAGATCACCAAGACGTAACTGTTTATCGAGTTTTAAATGAAAATGAATATTTAGACTTGGTAGATAATTTAAGTACAAATCAACAAAAAAAGGCTTATACTATTATTTTTGATTCTATAAACGAAGAGACTAAAATCATAAATTCATTCTCATTTTCCAAAAATGGAGTACTCGAAATTAAGAGTGAAACCATACTGGATAGCAATGAATTTGTTATAAAGTATATTGAATATAATGCAGATTTGGAAATTAAATATTATATCATTTATGATAATTATAGTAATGGAGAAACCAAATTTGAGCGTAAATATGATTCAAATGACATTCTAATAGGAGAGGAGTTTTTTGAAAGAGATATTTAGATAAGCCCCCCGCTGGCGCGGACGTCCACGTCCGTGCCCACTACCAGTCCAACCTAATCTTTTAGGTCACATACCACACCCTTTTTTTATAACTTTAGGGAGATAATGCCACACGAAGGAGTGACTATGTCTAATTCTCAATTTCGCGCGGCAGCGGGGAATAAACAATATGGAAGAAAACCAAAAAATATTAAGAAACATATCTGGAGAAATCCCAAAAGGTCAAAAAACAATACTAACGGTCTCAGATATTGAAAATCCAAATGAGAAATTGGAAAATGCCAAAAAGATTTTGATTGGCTTTTTGGAAAATCAAGACTTGGAAGACAATGATCCCCAATGGAAAAGCATTATGCCTGCTGCCTTTATTTCATTTTTGGATAAACTGGATGAAGAAGATTTTGGAAATGACGAATCATTGGCTTCTTTAGAATTAATTATAAACGATTTCAAAAACAAAAACTGGGAATGGCATAGCTCAAAAATTATTCAGAAAGGTTTTAAAATTGTATTTAAAGATTCCTTCTATCCAAAATACAGTCATTTTATCCATTCGTTAAATATTCCTATATCAAATATTTGGTTTGAAGATGATAGATTTGGGGATTATTATTTCCATATTTATAATGACGTAACTAACTATAAAAAATTAGAGTGATACACACAGAAAAACAAGCCTTAAAACTCGCCAAAAAGGTGATTGAAAAATTTTACACAGACTATAATGTAAAAGAAGGAATTTCAATTTCTTTTAGAAAAAAAGATGATTTGCTTTATGATTATGGCGAAAAAGATGTCTGGCTAGCAGCATTTCTATACGGTGCTTCAGATTATGGTACCGATGTCCATGGGTTTTTGACTATTCTTGATGAAACTCTCGAACCTATCTATTTTCATGTAAGGGGAGGTTCTGGGAAATTCCTCGAGGGAGACCTTGATGGCATTTGGCCCATTGAAGATTGAAAAACTACCCACGCTACCGCGCGATTCCTATCGCGTGTTAAATACAGTTTGATTCCATTAATTGTTATGTGGCAAATACACTACAGTTTCATAAATCCGCACCTATACTTCTTTCCTACAAGCCTATCGCAATTTATCTTGCCCCCGCTACCGCGCGATTCCTATCGCGTGGTAAATACAGTTTGATTCTATTAATTTTTAGGTGGCAAAACCCCACGCTACCGCGTGAATCTTTCGCCTCGCTACCGCGCGATTGTATCGCGTGGTATAACACACTACTGGCGCTTTTTTGCAAAGCATGCCTAATTTTTCAGGGTATGTTTCACACCCTTTTTTTATAACTTTAGGGAGATAATGCCACGCGAAGGAGTGACTCTATCTAATTTTGGATTTCGTGCGGCAGCGGGGGAGAATTTTTCTTGAAATAACCATAAAAAATGAGTTTTTATGGATACGGAACGAATTCTACAACAAAATTGATGATTAGAAATTAAAAAATTAATTATACGTCTTAGGATACAGATTATTTTCAATCATCCAACTATAGGCAGAAAGAATTCGACCCTCATTATATTTTTTCTTTTCTTTTGACCATTCATAAACATGTTGAATTAGTTTTTCAGAAGTTATTTTAACATTCTTATCAAGTAATTCTTCAAGACATGCATATATCGTGGCGACTAACTCAACTTGATCAGTTTTAGCTGTTTTAAATGTTTCTAAAATCCAAGAAATTCGATCTTTATTTTCTCTATAGTATCTATCAAAATATAACTTATATGAACTTACGTTCTCTCCAGGTGAATAGGAATACCTATTAAATCCATTAGATGTAATAATTGATACGTCAAACCATTTTTGCTTTTTTAATTCTCGATCTATGGAGTGCATGAACTTAGTATCCATTGGGCCTGCCACCTGCTTTGAATACCTTTTTGAAAGTTCCATGTTAGCTGTTTTCTCGCACAAGTAAACAAGCTTTTGAAACTTTACATGCCCAAAAGTCCTTTCCCTATGTAAGTTGTTAACTATCTCGGCTGCCAGAACTACTCTCTTAAAAAAAAGACCCTTACTCTTTTCAAGTTCCTTCTTTTTTAATGTAGATTGAATCTTGCTTAGTCCTTTATCAATTAACTTTTGAATGTTTACATTATTATCTTCGAGATATTCCTTAGCAATTTTATCATTAAATGAGAGTGAATCTGCAGTTTCATGTTGTAAAAATTTCAAATTATCGGTATGAGATTGTTTTTTATCCATTACCTCTTTTTTTAAATAATAATTTCCATTCTTTGTCAATAAACCTTTTCAACCTTCTTAATCGATTATTATATTCCTGCAATGAAATTAGGAGATCATCACAAATCTCTGATCGTTTTGAATTCCTATAATAAAGCTCTGTGAAAATATCTTTAAGATCTGGATCTTTAGTCAATTTTTGCTCAACTTTAGCTACAAAATCAGATATATCGATTTCCTCTGGAACCGAGTTTTCATAAAAATATAACTCTTCTAAGGAGTTATAATTAGACTCATCATCATTGTCTTTCTGGATTGTGTCTAAATCTATACGGGTTTTTACATATGAAAGTTCTTTAAAGTTGGAAACCAAACGTCTTAGCAAGTTAAATTTTAAAAAATAAATTAGATCAGGGTTTCGTGACGGATCAAACTTTTCAGGATTTTCCAAATATCTTGTTATAGATTCCATTGCAAATTCATAAGCGAGATTTTCTCTTCTGTTAGAAAACTTTTTTTCTCCTAAAAGACTATATGCATATGCAGAAAGCACCAAAATGACAGGTTTCCAATCAATATTATCGTAGTTTTCAGTAATCTTAAGCCTCCCTTTGCCCATTACCTTCATCAATTAATGCTATCGTTAAAATGAAAATTACCGTCCGATGGTAATTTTATATTTCTGGTCAGCATAAACATATATACGAACACGAATTAAATATAACACAAATAATAGAAACATGGCTAAGAACAAACCTTATGGGGACAATGCTCGAAAGGGAGCAGTAAAAAAACGCTCACAAGTACTTAACCCTAAAACTGGTCTTTATGTAAAACGCAACGAAACAAACGGGCAATTTATGGATGTAAAGACCACTGGTGGGAAATTTAAAGGTGTTAGAGATAAGACGAACTAGCACTCAGCGAGACCCCAATGCTGTGAACTGGGGCTAATTAATTTTTTTTAGTATGAATTATTCATATGAAAATGATCAGGTTACTCTTTGTCAAGAGAATACCTGCCTTAGTTTACGGGGTGACAATGCTCAAATTGTCTCCAACATTATTACTGTAGTAGCTTTTGTAGTTGGTATTGCTGCAATTGCAAAAGCTCTAAGATAGTAATTAAGGCTGGGCCAAAATGGTCCAGCCACTAATAAATAAAAGTGAATGAAAAAAGAAAAACAACGTTTAGAATACACAATTAATAGATTTGATCACTATTTCGATAGTGTGAACAATAAATCGGCAGTTTATATAGCCATCAATACATTTATTACCGGGGGAGCTATTACGTTTTTGACAGAGTTCGAAGGACCTGCATCTAATCACCAATTGTATCTACCTATTATGGGGGGTATTTTACTCTTTGGCATCTTCAGCTTAATCCTATTGGCCTTAACGAGTATCCCGTACTTCACCAAGAAGTCAGATTCGCTCTACTATTTTGGGGCTATAGGAAGTAAAAGCCTTTCTGAATTTACAGAACTATCAAGGGATCAAAAGGAAAAAAAGAATTTAAAAGATTTGAGAGAACAAGTACATACCTTATCACTAGGTCTTACACAAAAATTTATAAAACTAAAATTGGTAGGAGTTTTACTCTTAATACAGTTTGTATTACTACTCCCAATTACATATTTACTAATATTTAAAAATTAATCCCCGATGAAAATATTCGACTCATACAAAGAAGTAATAACGAAAGCAGTAGCAAACGATCCAATCGCAAAATTTGGACTAAATAATGTAACCGACTTTCAACTTACAGAAAATAGGAACTATTTAAAAGGATTAAATAAACAACTTCCTAGTATAGAATTAACGAATGAAGCACAACTTTTGATGAAAGGCATGGGGGCGCCCTCAACGTTATCGTATCCAAGGCTAGGAAATCACCCTGACTTTGCTTACCTAAGAGGGACGGAAGAAACAGAGGAACATTGGATTATTTCTGGTTTTATTGATGTAAGGGGCAGCACTAAGTTGTTCAATCATTTTGCAAAGTCTACTGTAAAAACAATAACGGAAAGCATTGTACGTGCATCAATTTTTGCGGTCAATCTCAATGGAGGATATGTGCATCGTATACAGGGAGATGGTCTTATGGTTTATTTTGGAGGTAAGGAAATGGATAAAAAAGACGCAACAAAAGATGCTTTGAAAGCTTTTTCCATGATTTCTTATTTTGTGAAAAACGATTTAAAGGAGTTTTTTGAAAGTAATGGCATAGATGACATACACACAAGATCAGGTATAGATTTGGGGCACTCTAAACAAGTAGAGTGGTTCTATTCAGGAGTTGGAGACTCTGGAGAAGTTACTACATGTAGTTTACATACTAGCTTAGCTCCCAAGATGCAGAGCAAGGCTCATCTCGATGGTATAGTTGTAGGTCAAAACATTCGTAACCAAATAGGAAAGGATAAATATTTCGATAAGCGATCGCAACCAATACACGACTACGGTGATGGAAGAACATACGATCATTACAACTTCAATTGGCAAATGTATTTGGTTGACGAAGGACTAGCTGTTCAACATGCTAACGGTGCTCTGGTACTTACTATGACCACAACGCCTACTCCAGAAAGAGTAGATTCAAACCTATACAATATAGCCTCTAAGAACAAACCCTTTTTGGATGGTGATAAAAAATAGAAAATTACAAAAGGATTTATCCAGTTTTTTAAGCAATCACTATTCCTTTGAAGAGATCAAGTGCAAATATAAAGGATTGGTATGTTTAAAGGGTAAACTGGACGTTGTTGATGACAATGATGATTATTGGGGTAGCTTCGATATCGAAATATACATCAACGAAACTGAATATCCTAATACTGTACCTTTGGTAATTGAAGTTTCAGAATTGATTGATCGTACTGATGACAATCATATTGCCCAAGACGGTAATTGCTGTTTGGATATACCTCATAAATTAATTATACTAAAACGGAGAGGCATTGAATTGGGATTGTTCTTTGAGGAAACTATATATCCGTATTTCGCTAATTATCATTACAAGCAAAACAGCGGGGAGTATGCTAATGGAGAATATAAGCACCATTTTAAAGGCATTAAGCAATTCTATGAGGAGGAACATCAGTTAGTAGATGAAAATCAAATTATTGCAATATTAGAATACGCTATAGGTTTCACCAAACATCAGCGCAATCAGAAATGCTCTATTTGTGGTAGCCCTAAATTCAAAAAATGTTGTGGCCGAAAGGCAGTGGATCTCAAAATCTATGGCATAGAATGTTTGAAAAGAGACTTGGAATTATTTAAAGCTAACCTCCCCACGATACCAAAAACGTCCTCGTCTGTACCTTCACCACCTCCATTGAACTTACCCCAAAACTAATAACATAGCTTCAGTCCTGTATCCTACATCCTGTCTCCGCAAAACCTGCAACCTTCAACCTGTAACCTTCAACCCTTAACCCCTACAACTCCAAAGCCCAACGCCCCTTTCTGTCTAAAATGCACCATGTTGCCATCTTCCTCTTTCCCATACCAGGCACGTAGGAATACCAGCTTAGGACCCTCCCCCGTCACGGGGTGGTCTGTGGTCAAGTCCACTACTTCCGGTAGGTTGCCCAACGGCAATACCATAGAACCACTCCCAAAGCGTTCCACACAGCGCTCTGCTTCGTTCAATACCGCCACGCCCATTCGCAGCGACACATGCGTGGCGCCTTCCACAGGGGCAAAAGCAGCCCCTTCCAACAAGGCCAATGATACCGTAGCGGCATCCTCAGAGAGGACTGCCGTATACGGCAATATCTTAGACAACGGCGCATCGGGGGTATAGGTAAACTGTTGCAGTTCTGCCAGCCCTTCGGCGGTAAGCATGCCCCTAAAGGCATCCCGTTTACCCAACCCAGCTCCTTTATCCAAGGTCTTGATCCGCTGCATCATCCCCTGCATCCGTGAATGCAGGAAGGTAAGCTTAAAGTTCCCCCATAGGAAACCCATCGCATGCCGAAGTTGTTTGTTGGCATTGGCCGCCAAGGCAAACTCACTGTTCTGCAACCGAACCAGTTTCATGCTCTTTTTGTTTTTAATGGCGTTGCGGTTAAAACCACCTCCCGCTTTGCGGGCCACCAATTCACCATTTAGAAGATAAAAGGTAATCCCCCCTATCGTCCCTTGAAAATCAATTAAACTGTTCACTTTTGCCATAATACTACGTTTTAAGGGTCATAACTGGAACAACAGGCGCACAGCTCACATACAACTAGCATTCACCTTGGGCACAACTCCCACGCATACCGCACTCATAGGTTACGATACTCGCACTTAGGGGTTCTATCCTGCCTAGGTTATGCCATGGTTAACCCATGCTTTTGCCTTGCTTATTCCATGCTTAAGCCATGATTATTAGGGTGATAACGCTTCAATAAAGCGATTTAGTATAAAAGAGCCTTTATACCAAGAGGTTATGAGATACGAAAAGCCCCAAGATAGGCCTTCCCAACCCCACTATATAGAATACAAAATTCCTGCCAAAGTAGACCAAAATAAGGTCTAAAATTACCGCTATGAGTCTCTTTATCTTTGCCACTTTGAACACTGGATTCATTTCCCCGCTACGCGTGAAAATGAGCCAATAGAGGAAGCATTACAACAAAAGCCCCTTGATTTCAAGGGACTTTATTATTGAATGGAATTGGTTCTTTCGCTATCGATAGATGGAAAGCATTATATTAAAACTCAATCCCGAATAGGCCTTATGCTAGACAGTTTTTTGTTGTGATTTGGTCCATATTGAAAGGTTTGACCATGTCCTCTTACTATAAAATAATAGTATGTAGTAGAGTTTGGATACGGGGTACTTGTCCAAAAATATGCTGTTCTACCTAAATCCAAAAAATCACTAGAATAAAAAGATCCCGCTGGAAGCGCGGAAAACCCACTTGCATTAGTCGCACCTTCGTTGGGTGGCAACCAATACTCAGTGCCAGTTACCCGCATATGATGGCCAACATCTGTATCTCCTGTAGCATTGACTATTAAATCGTAAAGTTCCTGTACTTCCTCTAAAGAAGGAATGCGCCATCCTGGGGGAGCGGCAACACCAATGGCCACATGAGTATACAACACTCCGTAAATATCACAATAGGCTGGATCATTTTCATAGCACTGAATATTTCCGTATATAGTTGTATCAAGCCCTCTATAATCAAGATTTTCCGCAAACCATTCTTTATCTCCTATTGTTACAGTCTGATATACCTTTCCATCCCTAGGGTCAGTATAGGAGCCGAATACTGGCACAAGCCCTTGTGCATCTGGTTCCCCAACACAGAGGCAATTATCATTAAAAACATCATTAACGGTATCTGGATCTCCATCATCACAGCTTGCCCCAACAATACACTCTTCTGTTGTTGTTGAATCCTCGTCAACAACATCGGAGGCGTCGTCATCTGGACAACCATAAAGTAAAAAAACGGAAAGGAGGAAAAAGAATACTTTTTTCATAATTGATTGGAAATTTAGTTAGTGACATTCAAGATAAAACAATAGGTGGTTAAATACAAGGAACGTGTGCCTTTATGGCTATTTTATCATTCCTCTCCCAATCAGGAAGCTTTAGTCACAACCACACCTCCGCTACCGCGACGATGGTATCGCGTGGTAAAAACTTCACTCTTTGCATCTCTAGAACTTTGCGACTTTGAATCTTTGAACACTGGATTCATTTCCCCGCTACGCGTGAAAATGGGCCAATAAGGAAAGCTTACAAAGAAAACTACGCCGTAAACGGCGATTAGTTTTTATGCCTTTAAACCCATGGTAGCCAGCTTCCGGGTTTTAGGCATAAAAAAACCAGTTGCTGATGTGCAACTGGTTTTCTTTGTAGCGGGAACTGGACTCGAACCAGTGTCCGCCTCTGGCGGGTAAGAGCCCGTGCCTTCAAAAGGTAAGGTTGCGTCTCATCCAACCCCTTCCTACCCCTGTTTTAAGGAAGTGCTCCCGTTGCATCGCTTCAGATTTCGTTGTGAAGAATTCAACATGCACAACCCGCCAGGGTCTATATTTTATCGTCCAGCCCCTTTTCGATAGCTCATTGTGGGACCTGAACCTATTTATCAGGCTGGAAGTAAACCCGATATAGGTCTTGTCATGCTCCGAAGAATAAAGGATATAAACAACATATTCAGACATAAAAAAACTCCCCTAGTATGGGGAGTCTTCTTTGTAGCGGGAACTGGACTCGAACCAGTGACCTTCGGGTTATGAGCCCGACGAGCTACCTACTGCTCTATCCCGCGATGTGGACGGCAAAGATACAACGAAAAATAAACTTCACAAAAGTTTCCTTGAAATTATTGTTCCAAACTGTTGGCTTCGAATTGTACCAACTCCCCTTCTTCAAAAACCGTGGTCACTTGTATGGGATTACAACACACCTCACAATCTTCCACATAGGTCTGCGAGGTACTGGGATCTAACAACATAGAAATTTCCTCCCAACAATACGGACATTGAAAAAAGTGCTCCTCCATTAGCGAAAGGGTTCTTCGGTATCTTTTTTATTGCGGTTGGCCCGAATGACCAAAAACTCCACAAAAATGGAAAAGGCCATCGCAGAATAGATATACCCCTTAGCAATGGGCTGCTCTACAGACTCAGCTATTAGGGAAATCCCAATGAGCAATAAAAAGGAAAGGGCCAATATCTTAATACTGGGATGCTGGGAAACAAAGTCGCTAATAAAGTTTACCGTAAAGACCATAAATATCATGGAAACCACTAC
Organism: uncultured Alteromonas sp.; assembly: GCA_964495885.1. GTDB lineage: Bacteria > Bacteroidota > Bacteroidia > Flavobacteriales > Flavobacteriaceae > PALG01. Next base: position 36,997 of record CAZBWO010000009.1, read on the forward strand.
CGCTGCAATCATGATCTCTACCGCTTCCGCCATTCCTATAGCTGTAATCACAGAATCCAGCCCAAAGACAATATCCAACAAGCCTATTTGGATTACCGTTCCTATAAAAGTGCGGTCCTTTTTCTGAAGCTTCATACTACCCTTATCTCCTTCCACATTTTCGTGGATTTCCACAATACTCTTATACATCAAGAACAGTCCGCCAATCAGCAAAATAAGATCCCTCCCCGAAATCGCCAAGCGTTCGTGCCATTCGCCTGTAATATGGAATAAGTCTGCTACATTAAACAAGGGCTTGGTCAAGGTCATGACCCATGTAATAGACAATAGTAAAATAATACGGGTCACCAAGGCAAATGCCAAGCCAAATACCCTACCTTTCTTTTGCTGTTCCTTTGGGAGTTTATCGGTCTGTATGGAAATAAAGACAATATTGTCTATTCCCAAGACAATCTCCATGATCACTAAGGTAATAAACGCCGCCCATGCTTCGGTGCTGGACAAAAGTTCCCACATATATTATAAACTTTGGTTGTTTTGGTTCTTAAAAAGAGACATTCAGTAACTGCCCTGTAAGTTGCAATAGTTCCAATTCTGAAAGCTTTGCTTCATATTTGGCTAGGTTCTTATTGGTTTGGGCATTCAGCAAATTAATCTGCGCCTGCCGCAATTCCACGGAAGTGATCTGCCCCAGCTTATACCGTTCCTGCGAACGGTCATAATTGTTCTGGGCGGTCACTACATTCTGCTCCTGAAGCTCAAAAATTGCCAACCTATTTTGGTAATTGCCCATGGCATTGGCAATATCCCGGGCTACTTCGGTTGTGATTTGCTTATACAGCAATTCTTGGGTATCCCGCTGTATTTTTGCATTCTTTACTGAAGTAATACCCGTACCCCCGTCAAACAAATTCCAAGTTAAGGAAATTCCTGCGGAAAATCCCGTCGTGGTATTGGAAGTCGCAAAGCTGGTGGTTGGGAAAAACCCTTCATTCCAACCATAGGAGCCAGTTAAGCCCAAAGAAGGTAAATAAACCGACTTGTTAGCCTTGTACTGATAGTCACTAATGGTGGTGTTTCGTTCGGCTTGCAATAAGCGTACATTGTTGGTATCAGCCGCTTTGGTGAATTCCTCCAACTGAAGCTGTCCCAAAAAGGTAACAGTAGTATCTACCTCAAACTCTCGTTCCAAGTCGCTGTTCAACACAACTGTTAAGTCCCGCTTGGCATTCCGCAGTTGTTGCCGTCCGTTCATTAAATTAATACTATCGGTCACCATATCCACTTCGGCATTCAAGACTTCCAGTTTGTTAACTTGTCCGTATTCAAAAGCATAATTGGCACGTCGTAAGCGGTCCTGCGTATTATTGTAGGTCTGTTTCAGTACAGTAACATTCTCTGAAAGCCTCGCCACTTCATAATACACTGAAAACAATTGCAAAAGGGTCGTTTCAATGGTCTGGCGAGCTTGTAACTCAGAAAGTTGGTATTCCTCTTTTAGACGCTTGTAATTGTACCAACGCCCCAATCCGTCAAAAAGGGTGTAGTTTAGATTTAAAGAAGCATTGTAGCGTTCGGTTTCAGCACCATCCACCGCATTCACGGTTCCATCCCGCAAGGTTACCTCTTGGTCTTCCACACTGTAGTTGGCACCCGCATTTCCAGTAAGGGAAGGCAAAAACCCAGAATTAAGGATGCCTTTGTTATTCTCGGCAATAGACACATTGTTTTTGGCAATCACAACCCCAAAGTTGCTTTCCAACACCTCTGAAATAGCCGTCTCCTTGGTTAAGGTTTCCAATGTTTGCGAAGTCGCTAGCTGAACCCCCAAACAAATACACAACAATGCAATATTAAGCTTCCTCATGTTCCTTGTGTTCTGTTTCAATTTCTTCCTCTTCGGCAGCATCATCATCCTGATGCGGAAGTGACACTTCCTCTTCCCAATGGGCTTCCTCCTGTTGTTCCTTAATGGCACGTTCAAACAACTCCCTGTTCTTATGCTCACCGGTACCTAGCCAATAGATTTGAGCCTTTAGTTCATTCACGACAGACAATAATAGCGGCAATAGCAATAGGGTCAAGATCGTGGCAATTCCTATCCCATAGGCAATGGAAATAGCCATAGGCTTCAAAAACTGTGCTTGCCTACTTTTCTCCAACAGCAAAGGAGCAATCCCAGCAATAGTCGTTAAGGACGTTAAAAAGATGGCCCTAAAACGGGACCTGCCGGCTTCATACAGGGCTTGATGGAAAGTCATGCCCTCACGTAAAAAGGAGTTGTATTTGGTAATCAATACCAAGCCATCATTCACCATAATCCCTATCAAAGCAATAATCCCCAACATAGAAAGAATATTAATAGGGAAATCATGCGCCCAGTGACCCCAAGCAACCCCAATGAAACTAAAAGGGATCATAAGGATGAGCAATAATGGCTGACTAAAACTTCGGAAGGTAAAAGCAATGGTGATGTAGATAAGTAATATAATAATAGGCACTACTACCTTTGCAGAGTTTTGCATCTTCATCGCTTCCCGGTTCTGCCCTTCATATTGGGCACTAACCGTAGGATACTTTGAAAGGATGTCTGGGATAACTCCTGTTTGAATGTCTGAAAGGATTTCAGTAGGGCTATCATCTGGGTTAGACATTTCTGCATTCAGTTGTATTTCCCGTAAACCATCCAAGTGCCTTATGGATTCTTCCCCCCGTTTAATATCATATGTAGCAATTTCGCCAAAAGGGACCCGTTGCCCAGAAGGGGTAATGATACGCATGTCATCCAAATCATTGATAGATTCCCTATTGCCACGGTCATATCGTACCCATACCCTAATTTCATCCTGCCCCCGTTGAAACCGTTGGGCCTGCAACCCAAAAAATCCAGCCCGTACTTGATTCATGACAGATCGTAGGTTCAAGCCCAAGGCATAGGCTGTTTCATTCAGTTGGATATTGAGCTCCTTAATCCCTTCGGGGTCTGTATCGGTCACATCGGTTAGCCTACCGTTATTTTCCATTTGGGCCCGCAGTTCATCCTTGGCTGCTTTTAATTCTTCAGTATTATTCCCCAAAAGAGAGATAGAAACTGGGCTTCCGCCAAAATTTCCTCCAGAACCGAAGGTAAGGCGTTCCACCCCATAAATCTCCCCAACTTCCTTTCGAATGGAAGCGGTGATTTCAGGGGATCCTTCATCCCGCTCTTCTCCCGGTAATAAATTTACCTGCAGGGAAGCCTTGTTGTTTCCTGGGCCTACCCGCTTGATGATATTCTCTACTACTTGCTTATTTCCCGTTTGCCTTGCGGTATAGTCTTCGTTTACGCGCCAAGCAGCAGCTTCTACCAAACTGATAATGGAATCGGTAATTTGCGGGTTGGTTCCTTCGGGCATTAACAAATCTATACTTACCCTATCACTGGCAATCCTAGGAAAGAAAGCACCTTGAATAATCCCACCCATAAAAGAACCTACCGTAAGGATCATCAAGGCCAGGAAAATAGCAAAGGAAATGAATCGTTGTTGCAAGGTAAAGCGTAGCACCGGGGTGTATAATTTGTCCCTGCAGAAGTTCATAAATTGGTCTCCGTACTCATTGAACTTCCGGAGCTTCATAAAGAATCGATCAATTCCCTTTTTTGCTTCCTGCTCCTCCTTGGTTTCATGAATCAATGCCTTGGAGTGCGCAATGTGGGAAGGCAAAATGATAAGGGCCTCGACCAAGGAAACCACCAAAGTAAGGATCACAATCACCGAAACCTCACTAAAGAAATTTCCAATTCTACCGTCCAGAAACAGGAAGGTAGAAAAGGCCAATACCGTGGTAATAATAGCTGAAAGAATAGGAGGCAGTACTTCCATGGTTCCATCTATGGCGGCACGTACCCGTGGTTTTCCCTTCTCAAAATGCTGATAAATATTTTCTGAAATCACAATCCCATCATCTACCAAAATCCCAATTACGATAATCATCCCAAAAAGCGAGAGTACATTAATGGTCACATTGAAATAAGGGGCGAATATGAACATCCCCAAAAAGGCAATAGGCAATCCAAATGCTACCCAAAAAGCCAAACGCGTATTGAGGAAGAAAGACAGGAAGAAAAGTACCAGGAAAATTCCCATCGCCCCATTTTCCAATAACAATTGGGTTCTTTGGTTCAGGGTAATAGAGGTGTCGCTCACTACATCAAGGTGAATTCCTGTGTATTTCTCGTTAAACTCCTCTATGTATTCGTTTACTTTTTCTGCTGTAGAAATTAAATCTTCATTATTGGTATTGGTAATCACCACATTTACGGCAATATTTCCATTAAAGTAGGAAGCGTTGGGTGTTTCAGAGAATCGGTCTTTTACATCGGCAACGTCCTGTAATCGAACTACCGTACCATCTGCTTGTGAACGCACCACTAAATTGTTCAATTCGTTCCCATAGTAGGAACGGCTATTGGCCCTAATGAGGTAATCTTCCGCTTCTGTTTTAATGTTTCCACCCGTACTAAGAATATTTGCTTCGGAAACAGCAGCTGAAACTTCCGTAAAAGAAAGGTCGTATGCCAATAAGTCTTTTTCCCGAACGGCTATTTCAATTTCTTCTTCGGGGTATCCCGAAATGGAAATCTGCGAAATCCCATCCATTCGCCGAAGGTCATTTTCTATCTGCCGCCCAATTTGTTTAAGCGTAGCCAAATCTACCCCTTCCCCACTAATGGTGAAGTCTACGGTTTGACGTACATTTTCCTGCTTTGCCACGACCAAGGGTTCCATCCCGGTAGGATAATTGGGTACCCGGTCTACCGCGTTTTTTACTTCGGCCAACATGGCATCAATATCACGGCCGGTTTCAATTTCAACCGTAATACTTCCCCCATTCTCCCTGGAAACCGATGTCACCCTATCAATCCCAATCAGTCCCTTGAGGTTATCTTCAATTTTCAGTACAATCCCCTCTTCAATCTCTTGGGGTGCTGCACCGGGATAGGTAACATTGATGTTAATGATTTCTGGATCCTGTAAAGGAAAGAAGGAAGACTTCAATTGAAAAACACCAAACACCCCAAAGAGGACGAAGGCAATGATAACCACATTTACCGCCACCTCATACTTAATAAAATACGTGATGATCTTTTTCATCTATTGTGGGGTATTTGCTTGATACTCTTCGGAAGGGGATGCAGACTCCTCATAAATTTTCACCAGCATACCAGGGTAAGCACCCGGAACAGGTCGTGTAAGGACTTTGGTTCCGTTGGGAACTCCTTTTACCACCATTTCCTTATCTGAAAAATAGACGGGTTCTACCTCCATGATATCCAAAACACTATCTCGAACAATGTATATTTCAGATTCGTTAACAAGCAATTTTCGGGAAAGCTTCAAGGCATTGTCTTCGTCCTTCGCTTCCAAGTCTGCTTCCAAATACATGCCTTCCTTCAATCCTTCCCCTTTCACTTCCACATACACTTTTATGGTTTGGGTAGCTTGATCAATTTTGCTATTGATACGCACAACAGTTCCTTCAAAAGTGGTTTCGCCATTCATGGTAGACAGCATTACTTTTTCCCCCAGTTCCAATAGTTCACTGTAGGTTCTTCCAATGGATAATTCCACCTCATACACAGAGGTATCAATGAATTCCCCCAATTGCTGTCCCTGTCGCACCAAAGTCCCTTTGTTCACCAATGCTTCTGTAAGTACCCCGTTAAAGGGAGCCACAATGCGATACTTCCCTAGGCGTTGTTCCAAGTTTTTGATGTTGTAATAGGAACTCTCTACCCCTCTACCGGTAATAAAATAATTTACGTTTTCTGAAGTAGTTTCAGGAAGGGCGGGAAGTGACTTGCCTACATCAATACTATTGAGGTATTGTTGCCAAACTGGAAAAGCTTCCGGATAGTCCAACCGAAGGTCTGGCATCAAGGAAGTAACCAAATTGTAGAATTCACTACGGGCAGCCTGCACCGAAGCATAATATTCCGAAGCATCCAACTGCAGTAAGGTTTCCCCCTTTCTGTAAGGCTCACCGGTTTTAAAATCATGGGAACTGTATCTAAACACCCCCTGTACTTCGGCAAAAAGCTCCAATCTGTTTTTGGCAACCAACGTTCCATTGGCAGGAATCACGATAGGCACCGTGCCATTGGTGGCATTTTCGGCAAATACCGTCTTCACAACTTTAGCAACTTCTGGTTTGGGCTTCTTCTTATTTTTGACAATCGTGTAGGCAGCAAAAGCAGCTCCTATCAAGATGACTGCCCCAATAATAAAACGTATAATTTTGTGCACGTAATGGTCCTTAAGGTTAGCAGTTCAAATTTAGCCGTCTGCGCCTTGGCATTGCGTTAAACATTTCATAAAAAACCTAGCCATTTAAGGATTCAATGTCTTCGGAAATGGATTCCCAGCGGTTCATCAATTCCTGTAATTGACTTTTTTTGGATTGATAGTTTTCAAAGAAGTTGGGTTTTGCAATGGTTTCATCGTAGTTAATGGAAAGTTCCACGTCCCATTCCTTCAGTTCTTTTTCCAACTGATGGATTTGCTTTTCGGCTTTGCTTAATTGATTCTGAAGGGATTTGCGTTTCTTTTGCTGCTCATAATCCTCCTTGGCTTCAGGAGCAGTAGATTTTTCGGTATTTTCGGCTTTTAAGGTACGCTTCTCAGCATCCCGAAGGTGCTGCAGGTTCCGCTGTTCCAAGAAGAAATCAATGTCTCCCAAATATTCCTTCAACTGGTGATCCTTAAATTCATATACTTTTTCGGTAAGTCCCTGCAAGAAATCCCTGTCGTGGGAAATCACAATCAAAGTTCCTTCAAAATTCTTAAGGGATTCCTTCAATACATTTTTAGACTGAATATCCAAGTGGTTGGTGGGCTCATCCATGATTAGGACATTGAGCGGCTGCAATAACAATTTGGCAAGTGCCAGTCTATTTCGTTCCCCTCCGGAAAGCACTTTTACATATTTATCCACATCCTCACCCCGAAACAAAAAGGCGCCCAGAATATCCCGCACCTTGGGTCTTGTTTTTTCATCGGCGGCATCCAGCATCGTATCTTCCACCGTTTTATTGCCATCTAAATACTCTGCCTGGTTTTGGGCAAAATACCCCACGGAAACATTGTGCCCTAACTGGATGTCCCCTTCATAAGCTACGTCTCCCACCATCATTTTGGCCAAAGTAGATTTTCCTTGTCCGTTTTGACCCACAAAGGCAATTTTAGTACCGCGCTCCACTAACAAATCAACGCCTTTTAATACTTCCACCTCCCCATAGCTTTTCGCGGCATTTTCTACCGTAATCACAACTTTTCCGGGTTGCACCGAAACAGGAAATCGCACACTCATCACTGCATGATCTTCTTCATCTACTTCAATACGGTCCATGCGGTCCAATTTCTTGATAAGCGATTGCGCCATGGTTGCCTTATTGGCCTTTGCCCGAAACTTTTCAATAAGCTTTTCTGTGTGTTCTATCTGCTTTTGCTGATTCTTCTGCGCGGCTTTTTGTTGTTCAAGCAATTCCCTTCTATAGATAAGATACTTTGAATATGGTTTGGGAACGTCATACATCCTCCCCAAGGAAATTTCAATGGTTCTATTGGTCACTTGATCTAAAAACATCTTATCGTGACTCACCAAAACTACTGCGCCCGGATAGCCTTTCAGGAACTCCTCCAGCCACAGAATAGATTCAATATCCAAGTGGTTGGTAGGCTCATCCAGTAATAACACATCATGATTCTGCAGTAATAATTTCGCAAGCTCTATCCGCATGCGCCATCCTCCAGAAAAAGTATCTGTTAACTTTTCAAAATCCTCCCTTTGGAAACCAAGCCCTTGAAGTACCCGTTCTGTTTCCCCTTGGTAGTGGTAACCGCCAAGGATTTCAAATTGGTGCTGCACTTCGTTCAAATCTATCATTAACTGATGGTACCCATCACTTTCATAGTCTGTACGCTCTGCCAACTGCACGTTGATTTTCTCCAACTGTTTTTCCAGACTTTTGATTTCTGAAAAAGCTTCATGCGCTTCGGCCAAAACGGTTCGTCCTTTTTGGAAATCTATATCTTGTTTCAAAAACCCAATGGAAACTTCCTTATCTGTTGCAATTTGTCCTGTATCGTAGGATTGTTCCCCAGCTAGGATGCGAAGGAGGGTTGACTTTCCCGCTCCATTTTTACCTACAAGGCCTATACGGTCGCCTCCCTTCAGTTGAAACGTAATTCCTTCAAAGAGAAATTCCCCTTGAAAAGCAACCGATATGTTATGGACATTCAGCATAAAAGTAACATTTGTCACATTGAGTTCTGCAAAGATGCTTAATTTTGTACTGCAAAAAAAATTGTGAAGACCTATGTTGAAAGGAAACAAATTATATAGCATTTTTACTGGAAAATGCCCTGTTTGCCACGAAGGGGATATGTACATTCGCAGTAATCCCTATCATCTTTCCGAAGCGCTGAAGATGCATGAGCATTGTCCGCACTGCAACACCAAGTTCAAAATAGAACCTTCCTTTTTCTATGGGGCAATGTATGTGAGTTACGGATTGGGAGTTGCTTTTGCTGTAGCTGCTTTTATCATTTCATATTTCTTTATCGGATTGGGAAGAATGGCTTCTTTTCTGGTAATTGTGGGAACCTTAGTGGTCTTTTTACCCATTATCCTTCGGCTATCCCGAAATATCTGGATTAATTTCTTTTTTAAATACGACCCCGAAAAGGCTAAGAAAACCGATCAATAGCAATTTCCCTTTCCAAGGGAATTCCTTGCTCAATATATTTAAATAATTGTTCAGCCAAGGTAGGGGCTGCCATCAATCCGCGGGTTCCCAATCCGTTCAAAATATAGCTATTGGGCACCGAAAGATTTCCAAGAATAGGCCGCCGATCTTTCACCGTAGGCCGCAATCCTACTTTTTGATCTACGACGGTATAATCACAGCGAATCATTTTTGAAAGCGCCTTCCTTAATTCTTCCCTGGCTTTTTGGGTAGGCTCTAAAGAGGTGTCTACTCTATTGAAGGTAGCTCCAACCATATATCTATCTTCTCCTAGGGGAATTAGAAAATGAGGCCCTTTTATAATTTGCTTCAGCTGAAGTTGGGGTGCTTTAACAATTAAATATTCACCTTTTCTGGGACGGATCTCCTGCTGCGTAAACCATGGATTCTGCAATGCGCCAACTCCTTCACAAAAAACTATTTTTTTAGCATGAACGGCTTCATACACTATCCCCTCTTCACTTGGCTTCGCGAAATCATACTGAAATGTGGTATCCCACAAAAGTTGATTTGCAGCTAAATAGCTTCGGTAGGATTGTACCAACCGTGGGGTATCTACTTTTACCACCCCTTGCACCTTTCCAAAACCGAAAGGAGCAATCACATTAGGATTTTCATTGGGAATCAATCTGGGCTGGATGTATTTAGACAGGCTATGCTTATCGCTCGCTACGAACCAGTCGTTTTGTTCTTCCCTACTATTGAAAATCCGAAGGATTTCACTTTCACTATGTACGGCAACTCCTGTTTTACGGGCAATATCCGCAAAAAAAGGAAGCACCTTCGGAAGAAAGTGATCTACATTCCAAACCGCTGTAAAACGTTTTAAAACGGTAGGGTTTAAGGTTCCAGCAGCAATCTTGGTGGCATTCGTTTCAGAATGGTCAATTACCAAAAAGGATTTTTTATATGCTTGTAATGTTTCCGCGAAAGCGATACCAGCAATGCCTAACCCAACGATGATATAGTCTACTTCTTTCTTCATACAAAAAAACCCTCCTACAAATTGTTAGGAGGGTTTTGTTATTATGGCTCAATAGGAATTAATAATTCCAAAGGTCAATCTCGATATTTCTAATTTGTTCTTTGATACGTTCAGACTCCAGTAGTTGCATCATTGCATTATCATTAATGTAATCTGCTACACCTCGATCTCCGTAAACGTTATCTTCCTTATACACTACGGCATTAAACCTTCTGGCGTTTAGCAAGTGATCGTATGAGATAGGTTGTGATGTATTCTTTCTATTAAAAGCTTTCGACTTATGAAGAATATCCCTAGCTGAAGGGAACCACACCCAGAACAATTCTACTTTTGCATCAACCCCATCATCTGGGTATGCTTTAGAACGGGCTTCGTTAGCAACTGGGCAAATACCCAATAATCTATAACGAAGTTCACCTTGTCTTTTATCTACATACCAAACACCTCTAATGCGGTATTCTTCCACATCACCAGCGTCTAAGGTAAATCTTCTAATGTATTGCGGATCTACAATTCCTTCGGCGTTAAATTGCTCAATACCTAAATCGGTAGTATCGCTATACACCAAAGAAGCTTCCAAATCTTGAAGGGTTCTTTTTTCGGTGAAATATGAATCGGCATACACCTCATCAATATCACCGTTTTTGATTCCCCTCACCAATACATCATACAAAGAACGACGTTCTGCTCCAATGTTGTTGGTGTCAATGGGGTAATACAGCGGAAAGTTCACCCTTTCGTCAAGGTCAATGATTTCCCAAGTAGTTTTAGACCAAAGTACATCACGCTCATCTATGTAACCATAGGGAAGCGGATTATCATTATCATACTCAATTTGGTCCTCAGTCTTCTTACCGATTTCATCGGGAGTTTTGGCATTGAGGATGTTGACTTGTGCTGAAACACTCGTCGCCATCAACAATCCCATCACACATAAAACAACATTTTTAAAGCTCATATTGATACTATTCTTAGTTTGTTAATTCAATACAGATTGGGGAAATCTTTTTCAGTTTATATCCTGAATTCCCTGAAATATTCGCATTGATATCAAAAATCTGTACGGTTTCACCTCTTCTGGCGCGGTTTAGGGCACCTTTAGCTTGGGCATTCAGTCTAGTTCCATTTACACGAACGGTAGGCTGTCCAGATACTTTGAAGCTAAATCCGGTAACCGTAAGGTTTAAGTCGAAATCAAAATCTTCCAAAGCAGCTCCTACAGAAGCAATTTCCAATCCTTGACGTTGCATACGCACACAAGCACCATCTCCAGTTTCTCCACGGATACTTCCAATAGGTCTTGGGATATCTTTGATACGGAATTTAGCCGGCGTGCTAATACGTTGACCGTCTGGCAATGTTCCGCTAGCAGTAATAGTTACTTCCCTTCCTCCTTGTGGACGCATCACATATTTGCTTCCGGATACTTTGGAAAGACCTGTACCGCTTGCACTTACGTTATTGTCTGGAATACCAGGAATAGAAACCGTCATTGGGTTATCAACTCCACGATATACTACATTCATTTTATCTGCAGCGATTACGGCAGAGTTAGGCTTGGAAATTGTAGCAAATCCTGTATTTACAGGCACCTCTACTTTTTCACCACCTTCACCGTATACAAGCATCCCTTCAATTTTGTGATCTCCTGGGGCTCCTGCACCAACATTTAGTACAATTTTACCTCCTTCAATAGTGTACTGATTTTCGCTTAGTGGTTTTCCATCAAGTGTTAAGTTCACTTCTTGCGGAATGGTACTGGCATCTGTACGCCCTAGCATGATCGCACCATTGAATGTTTCTCCTGAATAATAGGCAGACTTTTCAACATCCATAATGGTTTGATAGTTACTGAAAGAAAGTGCTGCAGCTTGTTGTCCAGAAAGCATTTTCTGAAGAATCTCACTCTGATTGGTCTTTACATCATTCTGTAAAGAAGTCATTTTGGTAAGGGATGCAATCAATGGGAACCCTTCGTAGTGGTAATTTAACCAATCTACTTTTTTACCATCGCGGTTTACAACCTGATCTGTACTAAAGTTTTCATTGATACTTTCAATGATTTCTGGCGCCCCAGCTACTTTTTTAGCAACAGCAGTATCAGAAAGGATTTCAACCATTTTGGTTCTATAGTTGTTCATTTTATCAATGAACTCCTGTCCTTCTGGTTTTAACTTATCTCCTACAAAAAATAGGTTATTGAAATGATCTGGCTTATCCATCACCTCATAATCTTGAGGATCTTTTGCGGTTTTACTAGCCTCTGCTTTCAATCCAGCGATATAACTATCGAAGTCAGCAGTAACAGATGCAATTTCATCTGCTTTTTGTTTTACAGCAGCATATTGTCCTGGCTCATCAGACGCTTTGGTAGCCAAACCTTCCATAAAGGCTTGGTTTCGGTCACCAGCTTGCGTATTTGCCGAGGTTATTTTTTCATTCAACAATCCAAAGGCAGATAAAACCTCTTTGGACATGTTTAAAGCGAGCATTGCGATGAAAACCAAGTACATCAGGTTAATCATCTTTTGCCGCGGGGATAGTGCTCCTTTTGCCATTTTCTAAAGTGTTTTAGGATTAATGATTAAGGACTATCTTAATTTCTGTTGGTCATTGCAGACAACATACCACCATACACTCCGTTCAAGGAAGATAGATTTGTGGCCAAGTGTTCCATTTGGGCTTTCAATTGAGCTGCATTTTCAGCAACTTGCTCGTTTACTTCCGCTTGACGGGAAGTAGACTCTACCTGTACTTTGTATAGGCTGTTCAAAGATTCCATTTGAGCAGCAGCTAAAGCCATCTCTTCACTGTACTTCTTAGTAGAGTTCATTGCTTCAGCAGTAGGTGCCATACTTTTGGCAGCTCCCTCAAAAGAACGGATGCTATCACCTAAGCTAGACATCAATTCTGAATCGATTTTAGCATCTTTCAACATTTCGTCTAATTTCTTGGAAAGAATTCCTTGCGCATCTTGTGGCTCTTCTTTCTTTCCTTTTGTTTTTCCGCCAGCCAATTCTGGGTAAACCAAAGACCAGTCTAAATCATCTTCTACTGGTTCAAAAGCAGAAATAGCGAAAATAATTGCTTCAGTAATCAAACCGATAGCTAGTAGGGTTCCTCCATCTAGAACAAAAATTCCTAGATCTAATTCCCAGTGAAGGATTTTAAAAAGTGCTCCCAAAATTACGATAGAAGCTCCAAGCCCGTAGGCCATATTAAATAGTTTCTTGGATGATCTTGACTGTGCCATAATAATTTGTTTTGTTGAGTTGAGTTAAGTTTAGTTATTTTAAGATTTGAGAATACTATTACATGTAGGGATTATCTAGCGTCCCCAAAGTTTTTATTTAATACTACGTCTGTTCCCATATAGTCCTGTACCGTTCTGAAACCAATATAGCTTCTTGCAGAATCTGCATATTCATAGTCACGGGTACTCACCTGAAGGAAATACGCAACATCCTTCCAGGAACCACCACGAACAACTTTACGCATGTTGTCTGGGTCATTCACACTAGGGTTCATTGTAGAAGAATACTCATAAGAGTTAGGCTCATACGAAGAGTCTACCCATTCTGATACGTTTCCTGCCATATTGTACAGGTCATAGTCGTTTGGCTCATATGCATCTGCTTCAACCGTGTATAGGGCTTGATCTGCTGCGTAGTCACCTCGAAGGGGCTTGAAGTTCGCCATAAAACAACCACGGTCATTTTTAGCGTAAGGACCTCCCCAAGGGAACGTTGCAGACTCAAGTCCACCACGTGCTGCATATTCCCACTCTGCCTCACTTGGCAATCTGAAAGAATTCACATACGGTCTACTTCTAGACTTTTGATAGGCGTTTTTGTACAACGTTCTCCATGCACAGAAAGCCTTCGCTTGCTTCCAGTTTACACCTACAACAGGATAATCCCCATAAGCCTCATGCCAAAAATAGTCGTTGTGCATAGGCTCGTTATAAGAGTAATTGTAGTCACGAATCCAAACAGTTGTGTCTGGATAAATATTCAATTCTTCTGTTTTAATGAAATCTTTTCGGCTCTTTCCTTTGTCCTTGGCAGCCGCTTGGATATCCATATAGGTATATCTAAAGTTCAGTTTGGTCACATCAACCGTGCGTTGTCCATTATAGGCTTCCTCAGCTGGAATGTACATGGAATCCATTACTTCAGAGTAGTATTCGTCTGGATATTCAGCAGTATCCCAAAATAAATCTACATCACGATTAATTTTCCTACCTGCGTAGTAATCATCGCCCATTCCGTAGTAATTATCGTAATTATACTGTTCCCATGCGGTCATCTCTTCGTTCTCCTGATCTACAAAGGCAAACTCTCCAATACCACCGTCACCAGGGGTCGCACCAACCTCATCGGCCAGTACAGCTAGTTTTCTTCTAACCGTAGAATCCCGTACCCAATTAACGAATTGGCGGTATTCTGCATTGGTGATTTCGGTTTCGTCCATATAAAATGAACGAACGGTAACGGTTCTTGTAGGCGCATCATTCACGGCTACAAAATCATCGTCTGCCTTACCCATGATGAAGGATCCACCTGGGATAAGGGTCATTCCGTAAGGTTTTTCGGGATACCATTTCTTGCCTTTTGCACCAACAAGTTCTCCGCGGTCTTTTTTACCACTACAACTAAACAAAAGCGCAAGTACTGCAGTAATTGCAACTAACTTCTTCATAGGTAATTAGGTTAATTTCTAAGATTTAAGGGCGTAAACCTATTTATAAAATTCCAAAAAAACAACAATTTTCTTAAAAAACCCTTAAACACTAGTCGTCTACGATTTATGATTATACTTCATTTTTTTGGCGGGCTTTCAACCACCTTTCAGGAATTTCCTGATTTGTTGCACTCAAATATTCGCCATAAGTGCATGGTAATAACGTATGTCTTTTTAATTTATTATTAACATTCGAAATAAATGGCATTTCTATCCACCATCTTTCGGTTTTATTACTCTTTTTAAAGGTCAATACTTCCTCTCCTACCGGCACTTTATAGGTTTTGTACAATTTTTCATTGCTGAAATCCTCATCATCCATCCTAAAATTCACACCTTCCACAAAATACCAAAGTACCTGCGCAATAAGTGAGGCCGCACTTTCATCCTTTGCAAACTCCTTTAATTCATAGATTCCGAAAGAGCTTACCCTATTACTAATTCCTGCATATCTGGCAATGGCACAAATTTCCCTACTGTCGAAGCCATTCGGACTTTTATAATATTGATAACTCAAATCTCCGCTTTTTATTGCAGCCACATCCAAAGCAACAATATCTGCATCGCGCAAAATGGGTTCTACTCCTGTAATATCTTTGGTAACCGAGCCTAAACGATAGGCATCAAAATAGAGTTTGTCCATTAATGCAATCTCAGCAGGCGGATTTAAATACGACTGATACCCCAGTACACTGTAATTAAACAGATTGTAGGGTTGGTTCACAATGATTTTCCCTACATAGCTTTTATTGCTAATGGGCTGTTCGGCATCTCCCAAATCAAAACGGTGATCCACATTCACGAGATTGATCATTTTGGATACTTCATCATACGCACGGTAATGCGCATACAATAAATCTTGGCTTCCACCCAACACAATAGGGGTCACCTTTTTTTGCAACAAGGCTTCTACTACGGTACGAAAAGCAAAATAGGTATCTTCCACTGAAGCACCCTTTTCAATATCGCCCAAATCAATAATACCGGTATTCCAATTTCCAGGGTATAATCCGTACAATGCCTTCCGAACTTCATCAAAACCAATATCCTCTCCTAGGTAATCCACATCCTTTCTGTTTTCACGTACGCCCAACAATGCCAATTGCACTCCCTCCAAAGTAGGAAGCTCCCCTTCATTTTGATACGCCACAATCTGTTTCCCCAAAACCCCATTTGGAAGAATTTCACGGTGGGCAATCACCGATTTGGAGATAGGTGTTAAAAACTCGATCATTTTTTCTTGGCAGTGGATTTTCTTTTACGGGTAGTCTTTTTTGGCGCCTTTTTAGCTAATAGTTCCTGAGCCTCTTCTAGAGACATGGCATCTGCTTTTGTAGTTTTGGGAAGATCTATTTTGGTCTTTCCTTTAATGAGCTTGAATTTTCCCCATCTCGCTTTTTCCAATCTAATTCCTTCTTCTGGCCATTCCTGGATTAGCTTTTCCTTCTCTTTTTGTTTTTTATCTTCAATAAGCTCTATAATGTCTGCTTCGGAAAGATTATCAAAATCATATTTTTTGTTCACGTTAATGAACATGTTGTTCCACTTGATGTAAGGACCAAATCTTCCTTTTCCTTTTTGAACCGGTAAATCTTCATACCTATATATAGGAGCATCGGCTTTTTTCTTGGCTTCAATTAATTCAACCGCCTTATCCATATCCACATCCAAAGGATCCATTCCCTTCGGAAGTGAAATGAATTTTTTACCAAATCGCACATAAGGTCCATATCTTCCATTGTTCACCTCAACACTTTCACCATCATAATCCCCAAGTGCTTTTGGCAACTTGAAAAGATCCATTACCTCTTCATAGGTCACCAGATGTAATTGCTGGTCTGGACGTAAACTCGCAAACTGTTTTTCCTCATCATCTGGGGCACCTATTTGCGCCATAGGTCCAAATTTTCCTAAGCGCACCAATACCGGCTTTCCGGTTTCGGGGTCTTCCCCAAGAATTCGTTCCCCACTTTCGCGTTCTGCATTTTCTTCCACATCTTCCACCTGTGGATGGAAATTCTTGTAAAAGTCCTTCATCATATGGGTCCACTCTTCTTTCCCTTCCGCAATATCATCAAAGTCCTCTTCTACTTTCGCGGTGAAATTATAGTCTACGATTTCTTCAAAGTGATCTACCAAGAAATCGTTTACGATCATTCCTATATCTGTTGGGACAAGCTTTCCTTTGTCGCTCCCCACCATTTCAGACAATTGCTTTTGTTGTAATGCGTCCCCTTCCAACGTAAGTTGCGTATATTTTCGTTCACTCCCTTCCACGGTTCCTTTTTCCACATAATTCCGTGCAATAATGGTAGAGATCGTAGGTGCATAAGTGGAAGGACGGCCAATCCCCAATTCTTCCAACTGCTTCACCAAAGAGGCTTCGGTAAAACGATACGGTGGTCTCGTAAAACGTTGCGTAGCCGTAATGTAATTTCGCTCT
The DNA here is from genome assembly GCA_964495885.1 of uncultured Alteromonas sp. GTDB lineage: Bacteria > Bacteroidota > Bacteroidia > Flavobacteriales > Flavobacteriaceae > PALG01. Next base: position 53,956 of record CAZBWO010000009.1, read on the forward strand.
AGTGCATCCCCTTGTTGAAGTTGTGGCAACATTCCATCTTGTTCTTCTTCGTCAAAATCTGTTCCTTCCAAATACACTTTCAGGAATCCATCAAAAACAATCATTTCCCCATTGGAGGTAAATTGTTCGGAAACACTTGGCGAACTTTCAATATCAATTTTCACATTGGTACGCTCTAACTTGGCGTTACTCATTTGTGATGCAATGGTTCTTTTCCAGATAAGTTCATACAAACGGGCCTGATCACGATCTAAATCTACCGAATGTTTACTCATGTCTGTAGGCCTAATCGCTTCGTGCGCTTCCTGCGCTCCTTTTACCTTTCCTTTGTAATTACGCGGCTTGCTATATTCCTCCCCATAGGCAGTTTCAATTTCCTTTTGGGCAGCATTCTTAGCTTGCTGGGAAAGATTTACGCTATCTGTTCTCATGTAGGTAATCAATCCAGACTCATACAACCGCTGGGCAAGGGTCATGGTTTTACTCACGGAAAAATAAAGCTTTCTAGAAGCTTCCTGCTGTAGGGTTGATGTGGTAAACGGCGGTGCAGGTGATTTGGAAGCAGGTTTTTTGGATAATTCCCCTACGGTATAACTAGCCCCTTTGTTGTTTTCAAGGAATGCCTTGGCTTCGGCTTCGGTTTCAAAATTCTTCGGAAGCTTCGCTTTAAATTTCTGACCTTCTTCCGTAAGGAATTCGGCATCTACCCGAAACGAAGGAGCTGGTTCAAAGGCTTCAATTTCGCGTTCGCGTTCAACAATCAAACGCACTGCCACACTTTGCACCCTTCCTGCTGAGAGTCCGCCTTTTACTTTTTTCCAAAGCACCGGGGACAGTTCGTATCCCACCAAACGATCCAACACACGTCTCGCTTGTTGGGCATTTACCAGGTTATAATCTATTTTCCTGGGATTCTCAATGGCATGGAGAATGGCCGTTTTGGTAATTTCATGAAAAACAATACGTTTGGTTTTCTCGTCTTTCAAGTTCAATGTTTCTGCCAAATGCCAAGCAATAGCCTCTCCTTCACGGTCCTCATCACTCGCTAACCAAACCGTTTCGGCTTTCTCTGCAAGTCCTTTTAACTCCTTTACAATACTTTTCTTATCCTTAGAGATAATATATTTAGGAGTAAAATCCCCATCCACATCTACGCCCAACTCCTTCGCCGGAAGATCTGCAATATGCCCAAAACTGGAAGTTACCTTGTAATCTTTTCCAAGAAACTTCTCAATGGTCTTGGCTTTTGCGGGGGACTCCACAATCACTAAATTCTTTGCCATAGCATTTTAATTTGGAGTACAAAAGTAGCGGAAAAATTTAATTTCCAACTATGAAGGTGTTTTCTGTGTCACTGACTAAACTACGTTTAGTCAATTTTTGATAAGGATGTAAAACCTAATTATGCATTTTCAAACCCTACTGAATCTTTATAAAAATAGTAGGTAACAATATGCTGAAAGTACGTGGTAGCCAACACCCCAATAACACAAATTAAAGTTCCCAAACTGGCAATCAATCCAGAGACAATCATTAAACCAAAAACAATAAGCCAATATTTGTTGCCCAACTTAAACGAAGCGTTAATAATCTTGCCAGATGATAATGTAGGGTTGAAAACAAAAATAGGTAACATTAAATGCAAGGGAACCATCACATAAAATATTGGGAAGTAACATAATAATACTGCTAACATGGAAATCCCGGCAGTTGCCAATGATAAAAGAAGTAGCTTCCCAAAGTGTTCCTTTGCTAGTTTAAAATAACCGCCAGCAACATCATTTGTCCCCATATCTTCATTTTTACACTTAATTAAAAAATGTCCTGTGATTGAAAAAACTACTGGCTGAATCAAAAAAGCCAAAATAAATACGACAAACATCCATCCTATTAAAAAAGGTATTGAGAAATATTGTTCAATATCAGGCTCATAGTAAGTATCCCCCATATGTTGAAACATATCAATATATAAAGGAGCAATTGGGGCGTAAATCAAGATCAAAAATGGAATCATCACCAATAGTGTGATGACAGCATGTACAAGCCCATCTACCCAAACCTTTCCGAATAGATTAAAACTTTTGGAAAGTATATCGCCAAAATCTACTTTTTTTCCGTTTTCAATTTGCTGAAAAATTTTTGGTTCCATAGTGCTATGATTTAGTTGGTGTTGGTAAAATTACACAAATCCGTCTATTTTTTTAGGGGTGCTGGATTTTTTCTGCCATTTTGACACTTTCGTATTAAAATTGGTATCTTTGCCATCCCCAAAACAATGCGGGTATATTATTTGACCGTTCAATTTAGCGTTTGTTACAAAAGGCCATGGAAGAAAAGATGATAGACGAAAGCAAGCAAGGACAATCCTTAGTCCTGGAAGCACAGGATGGAAACTCCCGAAAGCTATATATTGAAAGCTATGGATGCCAGATGAATTTCAGCGATAGCGAAATTGTAGCTTCCATTCTAGCCAAACAAGGATACAATACCACCCAAAAATTAGAGGAGGCAGATTTGGTGTTAGTGAATACTTGTTCCATTCGTGACAAAGCTGAACAAACCGTACGGAAGCGTTTGGAAAAATACAATTCCGTAAAAAAAATCAATCCTAACATGAAGGTGGGCGTGTTAGGCTGCATGGCCGAACGCCTAAAAAGTAAGTTCCTGGAAGAGGAGAAGATTGTAGACATGGTGGTAGGACCAGATGCCTACAAGGACCTTCCAAATTTATTACAGGAAGTAGAAGAAGGTAGGGATGCTGTGAATGTCATCCTTTCCAAGGAAGAAACCTACGGGGACATCTCCCCGGTAAGACTTGGCGGAAATGGTGTCACTGCATTTGTAAGCATCACCCGCGGGTGTGATAATATGTGCACCTTCTGCGTCGTTCCCTTTACAAGGGGGCGTGAACGTAGTAGGGACCCACAAAGTATTATAAAGGAAGTAAATGAATTGGCTGCAAAAGGCTACAAGGAAGTAACGCTTTTAGGCCAAAATGTTGATAGTTATTTGTGGTACGGGGGCGGACTTAAAAAGGATTTTAAAAATGCTTCGGAAATGCAAAAAGCTACGGCCACCAATTTTGCACAACTATTGGAACTGGTTGCCATGGCACAACCCAAAATGCGTTTTAGGTTTTCCACCAGCAACCCCCAGGACATGACAGAAGATGTACTTCATGCCATGTCAAGACACCAAAATATTTGCAACTACATTCACCTTCCCGTACAAAGTGGAAGCACCCGCATCCTTAAGGAAATGAATCGCCAGCATACCCGCGAGGAATACATGGAACTCATAGATACTGTTAGAAGAATCCTCCCAGATTGCGGGATTTCACAGGATATGATTGCAGGATTCCCTACGGAAACCGAAGCAGACCATCAAGATACTATTTCCCTAATGGAGTATGTAAAGTATGATTTCGGATTTATGTTTATGTATTCGGAACGCCCTGGGACCATGGCCGCCCGAAAGTTGGAAGATAACGTCCCGGAAGCCACCAAAAAAAGACGCTTACAGGAAATTATAGCACTTCAGCAGGAACACAGTGCCTACCACACCCAAAAATTTGTGGGGGACACGGTTGAAGTACTTATTGAAAAAGAAAGTAAAAAAAGTGATGCCCATTGGGCAGGGAGAAACCCACAGAACACCATGGTAGTTTTTCCGAAGGAACACTACCAACCCGGGGATTTCGTGCTTGTAAAAATTACAGATTGCACCAGCACGACCCTTATTGGGGAAGCAGTGGGATATTCCCAAAATAATTAAATCAATGGAAAACATTCAAGCTGTCAAACAACGCTTTGAGATCATAGGGAACGACCCCCAACTCAACCGTGCCATTGAAAAAGCGGTTCAAGTTGCCCCTACCGATATTTCGGTGCTTGTAACCGGGGAAAGTGGTGTTGGTAAGGAAAGTATCCCGAAAATCATCCATTCCCTCTCCCACAGAAAACACAATAAGTACATTGCGGTAAACTGTGGAGCCATTCCGGAAGGCACTATAGACAGTGAGTTATTTGGGCACGAAAAAGGAGCCTTTACCGGTGCGACCGCCACCCGTAGTGGTTATTTTGAAGTAGCTGATGGTGGAACCATTTTTCTTGATGAAGTGGGGGAACTCCCCTTGCCTACCCAAGTACGACTATTGCGGGTATTGGAAAACGGGGAATTCCTAAAAGTAGGATCTTCCAAAATCCAAAAAACAAACGTGCGCATTGTGGCAGCCACCAACGTAAATATGGCAGAAGCCATTGAAAAGGAAAAATTCAGGGAAGACCTCTACTACAGGCTTAGCACGGTGGAAATTAATCTGCCACCTCTTCGGAAACGTGGGGAGGACATTCATTTGCTCTTTCGGAAATTTGCTTCAGACTTTGCCCATAAATACAACATGCCAACCATCAGGCTACAGGACAATGCCGTAAAGTTATTGTTGCAATATCATTGGGGCGGAAATATTCGGCAGCTTAGGAACATTACTGAACAACTTTCAGTTTTAGAGCAGGAACGGGAAGTAACCTATGAAACCCTAAAAGAATATTTACCGAATGTGGGGAGCCAGTTGCCCGCTGTGGTCAATCCCAAAAAGGCGCAAAGTGATTTCAGCAGTGAACGGGAAATCCTTTACAAGGTACTTTTCGATATGCAACGGGACATCAACGATTTGAAAAAGTTGACGATGGAATTGATGAATAACGGAAACTCCTCTAAAGTAAAGGAACAAAACCAACAACTTATCAATAAAATTTATTCGGAAGATACTGAAACGCAAGATCAACTGGAACATTTGGTTGAAGAAGAGCTAGAGGAAGCCCACGATGTGGAAGTGCTTAATATCCCTGAAAAAGCTAGTCCGGAAAACACCGATAAATACGACTTTGCCGAGGAAATTCAGGAAGAAGAAAGCCTGTCTTTACAAGATAAGGAACTGGAACTCATTAAAAAATCCTTGGAAAAATACAACGGCAAGAGAAAAGATGCTGCAGAAGAGCTAGGCATCAGCGAGCGAACCCTTTACCGTAAAATCAAACAATACAACCTCTAAATATGGGTACTACAAATAGGTCATTTTGGAAGTTGCTACCCCTTTTAGGGCTGTTTTTCTGTTTTTCGGGATGCAAGTATTATTCCTTTACAGGTGCAGATATTGATTATTCCCAAACTAAGACATTCCAGGTAAATAATTTTGTAAACAATGCCCCATTGGTTGAGCCAAGGGTAGCAAGGGATTTTACCTTGGCACTTCAGGATTTGTTGCTAAATCAAACCAGTCTGGAATTGGTAAACACCAACGGCAACCTTTTATACGAAGGAGAAATTGTGCAATATTATGTGTCACCCATTACGGCAACTTCGCAAAGTACTGCGGCACAAAACAGATTGACCATTGCGGTGAACGTACGCTTTTTCAACAGCAATGATCCCGAAAAGGACTTTGAACAACGCTTTTCATTTTATTATGACTATTCTGGGAGCGCACAATTGGTAGGATCTCAATTAGAGACCGCCTTGGAAATCATTTTCGAACGGCTTACGCAAGATATTTTCAATAAATCCCTAGCAAACTGGTAAGATGAATATTCAAAAGTATACTTCCCTATTGGCCCGGCCCCAGGACATCTCCCATGAGGAGGTTAAGGAGTTGGATACCATTTTGGAAGCATACCCCTTTTTCCAAAGTGCCCATGCATTGCGTTTAAAAGGGTTGAAAATTCAGAATAGCTTTCTGTATAACGAAGCCCTTAAAGTAACTGCTGCGCATACGACAGACAGGGATATTCTTTTTGATTATATTACCTCGAAAACCTTCGCTCAGGACGAAATTTCCGAACACATCCTGCAACACTCCGAAGCTGTAAAAGAACTACCCGTGGTAGCCGAAAATGTTTCAGAAGCTGTGAGTCTGGAGGTGGATAGACAACTGAAAGCAGAAATTAAAAAGGCTGAATCTATCCTAGACCCCAAACTTTTTGAGCGAAAAGAACCGCCAGTGCCCTTACCTACTTCAGAAACCGAAGAAGCACCGCCAGAAAAAATATTAAAACTCAACGAGCCTCTGGAGTTTCACAAAGAGGAAAAACATTCTTTTTCAGAATGGCTGAAACTCACCAAAGCTCAGCCCATTGATCGGGAAACCGAACCGGAAAAACCCGCCAAAAAACCTATTGGGGAAAAGGAAAAGAAGTTTCAACGCATTGAGAAGTTCATTCAGGACCTACCAAAACTAGATCCATTGCAATCACCTGCAGCTTCCAGTAAGAAAAACAAGAATCTTGCAAAGCCATACACCAAACCATCAGATAGCCTAATGACAGAGACTTTGGCGAAGGTGTACCTGCAACAAAAAAACTATAAAAAGGCCATTCAGGCATATAAAATTTTAATTTTGAAAAATCCCGAAAAAAGTGGTTTCTTTGCAGACCAAATTCGGGCAATCGAAAAATTGATAAACAAAGAACAATGAGTACATTTTCTATATTTTTGATCTTAATCATCTTCGTGGCGTTTTTATTGATCGTGGTAATCATGGTGCAAAACCCAAAAGGTGGCGGACTTTCCTCTACATTTGGCGGAGGTGGAAGCCAACAGTTAGGAGGAGTGAAAAAAACAACAGATTTTCTGGACAAGAGTACCTGGACACTGGCCATTATCCTCTTGGCGCTTATTCTACTTTCCAACATGTCTTTGTTCAGCGGAACAAGCAGCACAGACTTTTTAGACAATGAAGTAGAAAACGTAACCCTACCAGACGAATCAACTACCACTCCCGTTGAAACAGACACCAACGAAAACGAAGGAGACAATTAATTAAAACACACTTCCAATTTATAAAAAACCAGTCCTAACGGGCTGGTTTTTTTTATTCCCCATTGCATAAAGACCTCTTTTGCACTACATTAGTACAGTCTTTCTCCCCCCCAACATTCAAAATTCTAGTGTATCACATAAAGTCAATATGTATGAAAACAGTCTTTATTGTATTATTCCTCATTGCGAATAGTTTTATTGGAAAAGCCCAAATTGTAACCATTCCAGATCCCATATTTAAAGCAAGGCTCCTTGCCCATGACCCAATGATAGACACCAATACTGATGGGGAAATACAAGTTGCGGAAGCACTTGCTTTTACAGATACAATGGATGTATCCAGTACGGCAGGAGACCCCAATGGTATATTGGACCTTACCGGTTTGGAGGCCTTTGGGAATATGCAAGGGTTTACGGCAAACAACAATCCATTTACAACCGCAGATTTCTCTGGGAACAGTGCATTGGAAGATATCATGATGAACAATACCCAATTAGAAACCATGAACATCCAAAACAACCAAGCACTAAAAACATTAAGTATCACCAACAGTAACCTCACCAATGTCACGGTTACCAACAAACCAGACTTACTATTGCTACAGGTGAATCTTTCACAGCTTAATCAATTGGAAATCGCTAACTGTCCCAGCTTACAATTTATCTATGTACAGTCTAACTTATTGGAAACAATAACACTTACAGACCTACCTAGCTTATTCATCTTAAATGCTGGTAGTAACCCGTTGACCAGTATAAATCTCTCGACACTTACTGAATTGCTATTTCTAAAATTAGACTTTACCAATCTAACCCATTTAGATGTTAGCGCACTTGAAAATCTAATACAGTTGGATGTTCGGGAGAGTTCCCTTTTGGAATACATCAATTTGAAAAATGGAAACAATCAAAACATGGACATTAGTGGTGGTGGAAACTCCTGTAATTTCGAAAACACCACAAACCTTACGGAAGTTTGCGTGGATGCCATTGATTCCCCACTCAGCAATTTCATCCAAGGACAAACCCCGCAGGCCGTTACTTTTTCCACAGAGTGTGTCTTAGCAACCGAATCTTTTCACCTTCCGAAGGTAACTCTTTACCCCAATCCTTCCGAAGGAAATGTCAATATTGATGCACCCCATCACATTGTAAAAATTTCCATTTTTACGATGATTGGAACCAAAGTTGGGGAAATCAGCAATCAATCAGCAATGACAAATTTTTCTGTCAAGGCCTTAGCATCCGGAAGGTATATCGTACAGCTGGAAGATCAAAATGGAACAATCATTCTGAAAGGTATGATTAAAAAATAATTGGTAGAACAAAAAAGGCACCACTGCCATGGTGCCTCACTGTTAATAAATAAATCAAAGCGAATGTTTCACTTACTAACACTACAAATCTATGAGAAATTTATCTATTTTCCTCACCCTCTTTTTATTTTCTTTTACCCTTTTTTCACAACAGATCCCAACCACTAAAATTGACAGCATGTTGATTCATGTGGATAAAAGCAGTCTTACATCCCCACTGCTTTACGAAAGAGCTGTCCCTTGGGCTAGCCTAAATACTTTTAATTCCAATGAAAACCTAGCCAATGCAGCATATTTTGAACAGGCATTTTTAGAGATGCGTAAGGCTTCAAGGGATAGTCTTTTCCTTCCTTTGGATGCCCTAAAAGCACTATATGTTTCAGATACCTTGCATGAACAAGTGCAATTAGGGGTCCTCAATACAGTATTTCATACCGTAAATTACAACAGTGATGAGGAAAACCTAGGCGGATTGCGAATGATCAATAATGAATTTGAAACGCTCAATAACGGCAAGCCCCTCTTCAATGAACATCATGCCTTGGTCATCTCCCCCACCAAAATGTACCTACAAGGGGAATCCATTACTTTTAAGATAGAAGAGAACTTATTGTTTCAAGTGGCAGAAAACAAAGAAATTGTTTCTTTAACGGCCAATTTTGAAACGGCGCAGGATTTCCAACTAATAAGCAATGGTGCAATAACTTTACAGGAGGTAACCGTAGCATATACGCAAGAAGGGTACAAAACCCTCACCTTTGAAGCGACCTTTGCAGACGGATCATCCCAACTAACACAAGCAGTAGTGCATGTGAAATTACCTGCCCCTCCTCCACAACAAGGAATTTCAAATGTGATAGATTTTGAAGGGACCATCCCTTTCCAAGGGTATGATGAATCCAGTCCTCTATTGGGACTATTGAACTATAAAATCTTCTATGGAAATAGTCAGAATAAAATTCTTAAACCTATAATCATTATTGATGGTTTTGATCCCGGCGATAAACGCAAAATACAAGACATCGATACCAACCTTCCCAATGACGAGCACACGTCCATAGAAGAAATGATGACCTTTACCAATCATAGTGGCACCTCCATTGAATTAATCCCTTTACTTAGAACCCAAGGGTATGATGTCATTATTGTGAATCATCCTAATTACAGTGTGAATGGAAACCCTATTGACGGCGGCGCAGATTATATTGAACGGAACGCCCTTACGCATGTAGGATTTTATCAATACATCAATTCCCAACTCGTTCAGAATGGCAGTAATGAACAGTTGGTGATTATTGGGCCTAGTATGGGCGGACAAATTTCCAGATATGCCCTAGCTTATATGGAGAAGCACGCCCTCAATCACAATACAAGATTATGGATAAGTATAGACAGTCCGCACTTGGGAGCTAATATCCCCATTGGACTTCAAACCATGCTCTATCAATTGGCGCCAGATAATGGTGGGGCACAGGATTATGTTTACAACCAATTGCAATCGCCTGCCGCCAAACAGCAACTCATAGAGCAATTCCATAATACCAATGGCGTCAACCTTACTCAGCAGTATTTGAATGGCAAAACCACAAGTCAAGGATTCAACACCAATAAAGGGCATCCCTTCTTTCAAACCTATTACAATAATCTGTTCGGAAATGGATTACCGGGAAGTGAAGGCTATCCTCAAAACCTCCGGAAAATAGCAGTCGTAAATGGTTCTTTGGAAGGCAACAAACGGTATGAAAGTGAGTGGACACAGAACCTGGACTATTTTCTAGCTGGCAGTGAGATTGGTTTTAATGCCCGTGCCTTTCAGGATCTTTGGGGAACCGGGTCCATCCATATTGGAAGCTTGGAAGCGTATGCCATGCCCTTGCAGAATTCTTATAATAAGATTTCCCGCTATAAAAAGCATTTTACCGATAAGTCAAAATACGTTAGTAACTTAAATTCCAGAGGAAGTTTAGATCAAGTTCCTGGAGGTTGGTTCCCTGGGTTTCAGGAAATGGCCGATGCGGTAGAAGGGACAGACCCCCTCACCCCAGGTTCGTTTTGGGGAATCAATGGTGCGCTTACCACAGTTGCATCCATCTTTTCAGACCTGTTGGGGGGAGCAGATGTATCTGTATATGACAATGAAAGGGTGCATTCCTTTATTCCTGTGGTAAGTGCACTTGGTTTTTATAACCCTGAAATACCTTGGACACAAGAACTTAACCGAAACCTCTCCTGTACCAATGAGATTCCTTTTGATAGCTATTTTGGTGGAAAATACAATGAACGGCATACTTCCTTCAATCAAGAAAGTATCAATTGGTTATTCAAGGAATTAGGGGGAGACCCACAACAACCTAGTATTTATTATGATGAGGAAAATATTGAAGGACCCGATACTATTTGCAGTACAGACATCGTCACTTATGAAATCGCTGGAAGCTGTCAAGTCACCCCAGATTCATGGGAGGTTTCCAACAATCTTAGCATTATTACACAAACAGTGAGTTCAGTAACGGTACAACCCATAAATGCACAATTAGATATGGCCGCTTATATCCGTGCCGTTTTTCCCTATCAAACAGTTCAAAAGGATATTTGGCTAGGAAGGGCAGATCCACCAACTTTCATCAATGGGCCAACCAGTGTACATACCGGAAGTATGCAATCCTACACGGGTGGTGGGTCTCAAGGAGCCACTTCCTATAAATGGCTACTCCCCTTTCCTTTCGACCCCACAACAGACATCAGGAATCCCATAGATTTCACTTCAAACCACTGGCAGATGTGGCCAACCAACAGCGGTTTCAATTCGCATGTATTTACCGGAAATGGTGGGTATGACGGACTCATACAATTGATTGCAGTGAATAGCTGTGGTGATGGAGGATCAACACACCTCAACGTCGTGCATGACAACAATGGAACTTGCGCCACTTGTTATGATCCGGTACTTCCCTATCCCAATGCCTCTTATGACGAGTTTACACTGGATTTTAGCGAATACCCAGAAAAGGAGTACCTCATTGTGCTCTACGATCAATATGCCAATACGGTATATGACGGAAGTTCCAATAACATTGAAAAAACTATTAATACTCTTTCCCTTCCTAACGGAACCTATTTTCTCCACATTCATGAAGATGACAATGTGACGATTAAGCAATTAATGATTCAACATTAATTCTTCTACCTTGGTTCTAAGTGCCAACTTCTGACAAGTTGGCACTTTTTTTTTGTCTTTTTGCTAAAAAATGCCATGGCACAATTTCTGCCTATGGCATGTCTGTAAAATTTAAACTAACTCATAAATAATAATTCTATGGCATTAAAAATCCAACCTCTTGCAGACCGCGTTTTGGTCCAGCCGCAAGAAGCCGAAACCAAAACCGCTTCCGGAATCTATATTCCTGATTCCGCAAAAGAAAAACCACAACAAGGAAAAGTGGTGGCAGTAGGAAAAGGGAAAAAAGATCACGATATGACCGTCAAAGTAGGAGACACTGTGCTCTACGGAAAATATGCTGGAAACGAATTAAAATTTGATGGAAAGGATTACCTCATCATGCGTGAGGACGATATCCTAGCAATCATTTAATAACTAATAAAACATACTCACAATTATGGCAAAAGACATAAAATTTGATATTGAAGCACGTGACGCAATTAAGAAAGGAGTTGACGCACTTGCGAATGCAGTAAAAGTAACCCTTGGTCCTAAAGGGAGAAACGTTATCATTAGTAAATCCTTTGGAGCCCCTCAAGTAACCAAGGATGGGGTAACCGTAGCCAAGGAAATAGAATTGGAAGATGCCCTTGAAAATATGGGTGCCCAAATGGTGAAGGAAGTGGCTTCTAAAACCAATGATCTTGCAGGTGACGGTACAACCACCGCTACTGTATTGGCTCAGGCCATCGTTAAAGAAGGCCTTAAGAACGTAGCTGCTGGTGCAAACCCTATGGAATTAAAACGAGGGATAGACCTTGCCGTGGAAGCTATTGTAAAAGACCTTGAAAAACAATCTACCAAAGTGGGGAATTCTGGAGAAAAGATTAAGCAGGTTGCTTCTATTTCTGCCAATAATGATGATGCCATCGGTACCTTAATTGCTCAAGCTTTTGAAAAAGTAGGCAAAGAAGGAGTTATTACGGTAGAAGAAGCCAAAGGAACCGAAACGTATGTAGATGTAGTGGAAGGAATGCAATTTGACCGTGGATATCTTTCCCCCTATTTCGTGACCGATAGCGAAAAAATGCAGGCCGAATTGGAGAACCCAATGATTCTGTTGTACGATAAGAAAATCAGTAACATGAAGGATTTGCTTCCGGTATTGGAGCCCGTGGCCCAGCAAGGAAAATCCTTATTGATTATTGCTGAAGATATTGAAGGCGAAGCCTTGGCAACCTTGGTTGTGAATAAATTACGCGGTGCGCTGAAGATTGCTGCAGTAAAAGCACCCGGATTTGGAGATCGAAGAAAGGCTATGTTGGAAGATATCGCCATCTTAACCGGAGGAACCGTAATTTCAGAAGAAAGAGGTTTCACGCTTGAAAATGCTACTCCAGAGATGTTAGGTACTGCTGAAACCGTAACCATTGACAAAGACAATACAACTATTGTAAATGGTGCCGGAAAGAAAAATGATATCCAAGCAAGAGTAGGACAAATCAAAGCACAAATTGAATCTACTACTTCAGACTACGATAAAGAAAAACTGCAAGAGCGTTTGGCTAAACTAGCTGGCGGAGTTGCTGTATTGTACGTAGGTGCAGCAAGTGAAGTTGAAATGAAGGAAAAGAAAGATCGTGTAGACGATGCCCTTCACGCAACCAGAGCGGCTGTAGAAGAAGGTATTGTTGCCGGTGGTGGTGTAGCTTTGGTTCGTGCCAAAAAGGTATTGGAAAAAGTAACCACAGATTCCCTTGATGAAACCACTGGAGTACAAATTGTAGCCAGAGCGATTGAGTCACCCCTTCGTACCATTGTAGAAAACGCTGGCGGGGAAGGTTCTGTAGTCATCAACAAAGTGGTAGAGGGCAAAAAAGCCTTCGGGTATGACGCCAAAAACCATGAATATGTAGACATGCTGAAAGCGGGAATCATCGATCCTAAAAAAGTGACCCGTGTTGCTTTGGAAAATGCTGCTTCCGTAGCAGGTATGATCCTAACTACAGAATGTGCCTTGGTAGATATTAAAGAAGAAACACCAGCAATGCCTCCAATGGGCGGCGGTGGAATGCCAGGCATGATGTAAGATTGAATTAGTTATATATAACAACAAAGCCCTGTCATATAACAGGGCTTTTTTATTTGCTTGCAATTATTTTAAAAAATAAAACCACCTTTTTAGGGGTGGTACCAAGAAGGGTTTGTACGGAACAAACCTCATTAAATTACTTCTTTTTAGAAGCTGGGGTCGTCTTCTTTACAGGAGCTTTCGCTACTTGTTTCTTGGGAGACGACTTGCCATTTGACTTACTTGTGGCCATAATGACATTCGGTTTTAAAATGTTAGGTAAAGGTAAATCAGGAAGTGGTTGTTTGATACTTTCCTTGGCAAAAAATTAACTAAAAAAAGGAGGTCCTAATGAACCTCCTTTTTACTACTAAATAGTATTTTTTACTGTAGCGCCTTTTCGGCATTTTCAATCGCCTTCAGCATTTGTTCTTTCATGGCATTTGCACTTTTCTGGAATTCATCCAAAGTAGTTTTCTTTTCTTCGGAAAGTTCAGCACCTTCCAGAATTTCTTCGGAAGTAAAAGCATTTCCAAATTCCTTCATCCAATCCATCATACTTTGGTTCGCTGCTTTAAGTTCGGCCACCGTTTGTATCTTCATACTGTCTACATTGGTCGTGTCTATCTGGGATTCCAATCTTCCAATATATTCCCCAATAACAGACATTTTGGGCATCATTTCATCATGCACCGCCATGACTTCTTCCATTTGGGTAGGTGCTTTTGGTTCGTCTGTTTTAGTATCTTTTTCCTTGCAGGCTACCAGACTTAATGCCATAAAGGCCATAATCAATAGTGTTCTCATGTAGTTAAAATTTAGAGGTTAAAGATACGTCAATTCCGAAATTTGTGAAAGTAGAAAGCAGGAATTAATAACAGCAACAATAACGGCTGAATCAAAAACCTTCTCACGTAAAACAAGCCCATATGTTCCCCAACTTCCGAAGTGTTCACCAACACCCAAAAAACAAACAATAACACCACAAAAACCAAAACATACAATACCAACGAAAAACGCAAAATACCCCGTTGCTTAAATAGTATCCATAAAACAGCTAGGGAAAGAATGGTATTCATCCAAAACCGCAGCCCAATATGCAACAGCAGTTTTCCTAAATTCATCTCCGGCAACGAAGCCGTACTATGGTTTCCCTTAAAAAAATCAATCAACGGATCATAAAACCATTGCGTTGCAAACACCCTAATAGCCACCAAGCAACCAAACAAGACCGCCAATACCAGTATTTTAGTTATCCGCTGCATCACCAATAGGTTTTTTGGTTTGTAAAAGTCGTACCCAAATAATCCATAGCAGGAACACCATTCCATAAATGATCCCAGGAAAGACCACGGTGTGTAAACTATGTTCATATTCGGGATAGTTGTATAATGCCACGGAAAGAATGGCAATGCGTACCAAATTCATGGCATAAATAAGCACCCCCCCTGCCAAAAGAAACAGAAGGGTTTTCTTCCAGCCTTGGGCAAAGGCCAATACAAAGGCAATAAATAGGATGATAATGCTTACCGCATTACAGCCTTCCACCAAATGGCCTACCACCTTTCCTGAAATCCACAACTGAATACTGGGATGTCCCACATTGGGAATGATAGCCGCATCATACCCAACCCCTTTTAGCAAGGCCTCACTTTGTTGGGCCACCAATTGGGTAATGGCATCTGGGGAAAACGCATCGGTTTGTGCATATTGCAGATACCCTCCATACAAAAGACTCAACAACACATAGCTCCCCAAAAACCGAAGCAGGAAAAACAGCACAGGCTTGTATTGTTGAAAAAGGGCTTTCATTTTAACAAAAGTATGTAATTAATCGTTGGGAGAATCGGCGGGTTTTAAAATATCTTTGCTGAAAATAATACGGCATGAACCTAGAGTCCCTTAAACCCAACGTAATGACCTTGCTAGACCAAGGGTCTGTAGAAGCATTCGAACGCCTTACGCAAGTGTGTGAATTATTACAATCTACCGTGCCCCATTATGATTGGGTGGGCTATTACATGGCAAACCATGCAAATCGCACCCTGCATTTAAAAGCCTTTGCAGGGGAACCCACAGACCACACGGTGATACCCTTCGGGAAGGGGATTTGCGGACAAGTAGCCGAAAGCAATGCCAATTTTGTCGTGCCAGATGTTGCCGCCCAGGATAATTACATTACATGTAGCATCTATGTGAAGTCTGAAGTGGTCATCCCGCTTTTCAAGGATGGAAAAAACATTGGACAAATAGATATCGATTCCCATACTCCTAATGCATTTACGGAAGCCGATGAACGATTTTTGGAATGGGTAAACGAAAAGGTTGCTGAAATACTGTAAGATTACTCCACTCGATCAAAAGGAACATCGCTAATACCGGGTAGGCGTAGTTGTCCGTCTTCGGTAAAAGAAAAATCGGTTGTCACGGGCGTCCCGTTTAAATCCAAGGTAAGCTGGTCTTCGGTTTGGGTCCAATCAAAAGTGGAGGCACTTGAAATCCCCGTTCCATCGGTATGGTCTTCCCGAACGGTCTGCAACCCAGTGTTGTCTTCATAAAACACCAAGGTGAATTCAAAACTTTCCGAAGCATCATTCCGTAACCATTCCCCTATCAAGGAAGCAGTAGGGGAAGCCCCTTTATCATCTTCCTTACAGGAAAGTCCCGTAAATACAAGGAATACCAATGCAATAATTTGTGCTTTTTGTAGCAACATAAAAGAAATTGTGAGGTTTACGTATGCATCACAAAGATACATTATTTATAAAAGGAAAGCTATTATCATGCCAAGAGTTCATCAAATAACCGCTTGACCTGTACATCTCCAAACCCATAAATGCCCTCCCGCTGCTGAAACTCCCGAAAGACCCTTCCAAAGTCATCACTACCCACTTCTTTGACAATCGCGCGTAAGGTTTCCTTGGGTCTTCCCAAAGTCCCCGAGCTAGGCTTTCGGGCAATATGGGCTTGTACCGCAGGTAGCAGGAAAGGGTAATGAGTTGCTTGGGCTTCCGCAATACGCAATAGGGTTTCCATATCCTCTAATTGATAGGCCTTCCATAATTGGGCAAATGGGGAAAGATCAGGAAGGGGAATCTTCACTCTATAACAATCTTTCAATTCTTCCGTAGACAATCTTCCAAAACTATAAGGGGTAAAGGCTGGAGGGGATACTAAAAATACTTCATAGCAAGCTTCCGAAGCATCAATCAACCAGCAGGCAAACCAAAAGTTCACCTGACAAAAAAGGTCCTCCTCAAACCAGAGACAAACGGTAGCACCAGCTTCCATTTGTCTGATTTTGGTAAACTCCCCAATCGCTTTTTCTTGATACCCTTCCTTGGTTTCGGCATGTTGCTGACCAAGAAATGCTATCCTATGGGCATAAAATTCCTCCAAGGTAGTTCCTCCCACAGGCCCATCTACCAAACACTCCCTTAAAACGATTCGTTCCCCTTCCAAGGGAGCAGGAAATTGCGCCAATAAGGCATCGCCATTTAAAATATGGTAAGTAGAAGCCATGGCAGATCCTTATGACGTAGAAGTCTCTTTACGTTGTTGGCGGCCAATCAAAAAATACAATACTGCACCAAAAAAGTTGAGCATCAGTACTACGAGTAACCAAACCAATTTATCATTACCCTTAAATTCGCTTCTTAAAATATCCACTAAGGCAAAAATGGTAGGTAGGATTCCAGCCAATGCTAAGATTACCATCAAAATAACACTCCATGTTTCATTCATAGGTAAATAATTTAAGTTCAGGAAAAGATAAGAAGTTATCGTATTCGTGTCAAATCTACTTACGTATATGTAGGCCTCTTTTTAGAATTTCTAGGACTGATCTTTCCCAGAATGTACCTCTAAAGGCGGAATCTTCACCAGTTCAAACGTAGCCGAAGCCAATACTACTTTCCCATTCGTTTCCTCTATTCTCTTCCCAATGGCTTCATTGAGTAAATGTTTGGTAAACCGCCTTTTTTTGTAATCTACAATATACCGAAGGTTAAACTGTATCCAATTGTCGGTCATGGTAATGGCAAGACTGGGATCTACCTGTGCATCTTCTATATAGTATTTTTCTACCACGCCCTTCCAATTGTCCATGGAATCCTTCACATATTGGGACAGGTTTTCCTGTGCAACCGAAATTACGATCTGCTTGGCCAATTCCACATCAGACCCGTACCGAATGGGCAAGTTGAATTCATCCCAAACAAAGGGAAAGTCCTGCGAATAATTATATACAGGGCCTTTAAAAACAAACGCATTGCTCAATTTCACAATCCTACCGGTATAGTTGTCACTAGACACCCACTCCCCAATCTCCATCATGGTGGTATAAATACTATCAATATCTATCACATCCCCCTTGATGCCATGAATGGAAATACGGTCACCCGGTTTATAGACCCGTACAAAAAAGATGTAGAAGGAACCAGCGACACTTAAAATGAGTTCCTGAAGGGTGATGGTAATTCCCGCGGTAAGCAACCCTATGGCCAAACCAAAATCCTTGATGCTCCCGGTAAAATAGGTGATGGTAAGTACAATAATTAAAATATACCCCAAGACTTCAATTCCCTTTTGGGATTTGTACTTCAAGGAATTATCTGGAAGTCTTTTCTTGAGGATCCGCCGTACCCAAGCAATCATTACAAAAACAAGTACCACCCAAGCGAGGTATTTCAACACACTGCTTAGGATAGGATAGGTTTCAAACCAATGTTGTACGGTTTCCATAACAAAGCTATCAATGAAAAACTCCCAACTTACCAGAGGAAATTCTGGGTTCTATGGCTCCTATAAAGATACGACTTTTTGAGGTCTCAATAATGCGCTAAATGCATCAAATAATCGCAACAGGTACACCTTAATCATTGGTAAGCCCTCGCAAGCTAGCCCATTCTGTCCAAGAGCCGTCATAGACCTTTTTACTTACGCCCCCCGCTACTTGATGGGCCAACATAATGATGCAGGCCGTCATTCCAGAGCCGCAACTAAACACCAAGTCTTGTTCCTCCCCACAACACTCCGAAAACAATTCCTGCAAGGCTTCCTTGTCCTTAAACCGCCCGTTTTCCAAGACCTGCTGATAGGGCAAATTCACCGAATGCGGTATATGTCCGCTTTGTAGGTTTTTCCGGGGTTCTTCGGAAATTCCTTTAAACCTACCTTCAGACCGAGCGTCTACTACCATAAATTTAGGCTGCTGGCTGTTTTCCTGTACCTGCGGAAAGAGCACACACAATTCTTCTTGGTAGGATGCCTTAAAATTCCCACGTTCATAAAAGCTAATCAAGCGTGCTTCCGTGGGATAGCCCGAAGCAATCCATTGTGGCAATCCGCCATCCAACACCACCACGTTCTCATGCCCCATCACCTGAAACAACCACCACGCCCTTGCACTGGAATACACCCCTAGGTTGTCAAAGATCACTAATTTGGAATGCTGATTGATTCCCAACGCCTGACAAGCTGCTTCAAAACGTTCGGGGCGGGGAACGGTGTTAGGGAACTCACTTTCGGTATCGACAAACACCGACTTCAAATCGAAGGCGCGCGCCAAAGGAATGGTCGTATTATGATGAACAGAGGTTTTCCCTCCAACGGTGCTTTCAACACTGGCATCCAGTAAAATGACATCAGGGTCTTTCAATTGGGCATAGACCCATTCCGCAGAAACAATGGGTTTAGAAGAAGACATTGAAGCGGTAGACATGTAGCAGGTGTTTTGATGAATGAACCTTATAAAAGTACGGCATTTTTCTACAATCCAACACGATTGGCAATCCATTCTACCAGCTCTTTGGCAGGGGCAGTAACCAAACATTCTTCACATCTGGAATAGGTCAACACACAGTCCAGCAGATCGGTAGCCATATGCAATAACAAGCCAATGCCCAATACACGGAAAGGCCGTTTGAAAAAAAGCAGGAGCACATAGCCTCCCATGGCCACATAGTGATGCAACGGATGAAAGTTGATACTACATCGGTTGGCCTGAAACATAGGGTTTGCAAATACATGATCTAGATCTACCAACATGGTAGACAACAACAATAGGGAAACCCATTTCCATTCCGATTTAAAAAACAGCCATGCGATCAATACCGGCAGCCCGAAATGCAAAAAATAGTGTACCGCTACCTGCATCAAGCGGAATTTTGAAAGGATGAACCCTTCCTGGTGTGCAACAATAGCAAACTAAAACCTACCAAGGTAAAACTATACCCAAACACCAACCGAAAAGGAACGGGTATCAAATGCCATAGAATCAAGGTGCCAATCAATACCAACCCTATCCCCCATTTTCCTTTAGGAAGGTACGTAAAGGACAACAGCAACAAGCCCACATTAAACACCTTAGAGCTTGAACCAATACTTATAAACGGCTTCCAGATGGAAGGCACCTGGGAGATATGATTGGTGAACTCAATACGGGCTTCCTCTGTAGGGAAACTCCACCAAATAAAATCCAATACACACATCCCAATATTGCAGGCGATGCCTATCACAGCCAAGGGAATCCCTATATAGCTCACCACCTTTTTAGGAAATGAAATCACCTGTGGCAATAAGAGCACGGCCCCCACCAGTAAAAACCAATGGGCAAAATCAATAGGCCGCTGCGCATAGACAAATTCCTGACCTTGAGCTAACAAAATCTGACCTATCAAGAAAAAGGCAAGGCCCGTTATAAAAAGGATACGGTAGGTCATGCTACGTCATTTTCGGGAGACGAATCGTGGTAAAGATGGTCATACGATTGCTTTTTCCACATTTTACCGTCGATGATACAAAATACAGCGAACAACACGCCTAAAATCAAATAGAACGTTGTAGATCTACCTGCAATTATGCTCGCATTATTGAACGCGGCATGTAAAATCACCACTACTAAAATTGAATAGTTGGATTTATTATAAAACCAAGTAAATACAATGGTAAGGGGTAGGGTCCAAGCAAATCTAGACAAAGACAACATAAATCCTTCGGTGGTGTACACCCCATTGTAATACAAGGGAAGGTGCCAAAGGCTCCAAAAGAAAGAAATAATCAAGGCACTGATAAGCGGATTGTATTTTTTCTGTAACTCCTTTTGGAAAAAACCCCTCCAGCCAAATTCCTCATTGGAACCAACAAAAAGGAAGGTGGCAAAAAAGCCAATGAGCCAGGTCCATTTTGGTCGTATTAGAAAATCTGAAGTAACATACCCAGCCACATCACCTACAAAATAACTAAGCAAATTAAGCGCGATGAAGATAAAAAAGGCCAATACATACCATTTCACTTGCTGTCTGTTAAATAAAAACGAGCGTAGGTAATTTTCTTTCAGCTTACGGTTCGTGGCATTACTCACGTTGAGCGCCAAAATAAAAAACACCACAAAAAACAATACATACGCAAAGACCCCTACCTGATCTATGGTAGGAATAGTACCTTGACCCCCTGTTGCATCCCCCCTCATCCATAAAAACAATAGGAATACAATCCATGTAGCTACAAAAATGATAAAAAACAAGGGCTTGGAAGCAATCCTAAATGTGGCACCAGAGCGAATAACGGTAATGACATACCCGGCAATAAGAGGCCCGCAACTTCCAAGAAGACTTAATGCAAAATCAACATCCCTAGGTATTTCCACAAAAACCGGAAGAAACCAAAGGGAAAAAGTAATCAAAAAAGTGATGCCCAAAAAGCTTAAAATGGGATTGTTTGTAATAGCTGTTTTCATAATGTTTAGTTTTCTGTACCAATAGTAGTATCCACAACTTATTCCTGCTTGGGTGCAAACAGTTGCTCAAAAGCATTATAGACCGCCAAATGCAAGGTGTCCCCATGATCCTGATGTTCAAAATACTTGAAATAGAGCTGGGTATGTTCTGGTTGCGTCCCTTTGAGGGTTTCGTATAAATCCTTCGCAATACGTTCCATGACCTCCCCTTCCTTTCCAACGGCAATATAAATAGCTTTTGGATTGGCATACGCCTTTCCCTTATACCCCAACAACGATTCATCATCCCACCACAAACTTGGGCTCACAATAATATAGTTATCAAATACCTCTGGGTGTTTCAATAATATTTCCGTGGCTAGGAGTCCGCCCAGCGATTGCCCAATCACTGTTTTTTGGGACGTGGTACGGTAACGGCTCTCTACATAGGGTTGTACCTCTTCTTGTATAAATTGAATAAATACTTCGGAATGTCCCGAAGTAGGAAACTCCTCTTGGTCCAGTTGGTTATTGGACGGATATGTAAAATCCCGCTTTCGATCTACATTGGCGATACCCACCACGATAGAAGGCGGCAACATATTGATCCACGAAAAGGAACCGAACTGCACCAAGCCCGAAATATGAATGAAATCCTCCTCCATGGAACCGTCCAACACATAAATCACCGGATAGGTTGTTACTGCATCTTCCGAATACCCATACGGCAAATACACATTTAAAATTCTGGAGTCCTTCAACACCCTAGACTCCAACACTACTTCTTCGCCAATGGTAAGTGGGCTCACCTTGGCAGTGTTTTGTGCAAACAGCAGGACAGAAAACAAAAGGCTAAGCAATGTGATGGTTATCTTTTGAAACTTCATAGTACTATGGTATCGTTAGAAAAGCAGTTTTTTAAGGGCATGCTTTACTTCTTTTTCTTAAAGATACGGTAGAGGATAAAAATCCCCACAAAAAATCCAATAATAAAAATGAGAAAAGTATTATTCATAATTCCTATTTAAAAGATGAGACAAGTCTGGATGATGTAACCACCAAGGTGGAAGATAAGAACATGTTTATTCTTCAGGTTTCCGTTTGTATTTTTTGGAGTTGGTCACAATCAATAGATAGGGAATGCCCACCACAATGGAAGCCCAAAAGGCATAGTGTTCAATCATGGGGTTTTGGGTGTATTTGGCTAGCCCATATCCTGCAAAAATGAGCAATGCCATCCCAACCATGACATTAAAAAACACTTTGGCAATACCTTCTATATCATATTGTTCCTGTTGTTCCTTGGGCATGGTGTTATACCCCGCAATGAGAAAATACATTTTCCCATACCTAATCATGATTCCCAACACAATAAATATGATCGCGGTTATTATCATCTCTACTAAGGTTTAAGAGTGCATTTATGCACTGAAAAGATACTTCTTTAAAGCAAGTTTAGCAAATAGCTACGCAGGATAGCATCTGTGGGGAAACCTCACTATTTTTTCTTTTTAAGAACAAAACCAACTCCTAACACTACTGCCCCTATCACAAGCAGGAAAACGGCGCCGGCCCATTCTGCAAACCCTCCAAGCCCCGAATCACTTTTCCGAAGTTGTTCCAGTCCCTGATGATACCCTAACCAATAAATCCCACAGATGCATAATACGAACCCAATAAAAAAAAGGAGGTTTGATATGGGCTTCTCTGGGAGGCTCATAATGTTCGAATGATAAGTCCAATTGGCAACATCTACACTCATTTTTTAAGCGCCACCGTTTGCTGCAACGTACTGCTCTCTATGGCGGCATCCAATATTTCCATGACAATCATGTTGTTTTCCAACGAAGAAAGGTCATAGTCCACTGCGGTAATTTCCCCATTAATCATCGCGGCAAAATACACAAACGGGTCATTGTAGGGCGATTCCAGTTCGGGCAAGGTTTCCTGTTCTTCCGTAAACGTATCATAGCCTGTGGCCATACGCACCCTTACATCATGCCGGTTATCGGCGTAGATAGCCCCCTTGAGTCCGTAGATTTCCATATCCTTCCTTCCTATGGGCCAATTCCAGGAGGCATGGATCACCCCTACCGTACCATCTTCATAGGTTAAAAGTAGTATTGCCTCATCATCTACCTTGGGATTGTTTTCGGGTTGCTGTTGCAGGGTGATGGCCGTAACATGGGTAGGCTTTTGGCCTTCCTTCATCCACGTTAGTAGGTTCGCCCCATAACAGCCAAAATCGGTAATCGCCCCACCCCCATTCAGCACGGGGTCTGTTAACCATTCCAAAAACTCTTTATCTACGTCTATTTTTTTGGGCCCTTTATGTCCATAGCGCAACACCACTTTCCGAAGATCCCCAATCACGGTATCCTGCTTTACTAGTTCAAACGCCTTATGATTGGTGGGGTACCACGTGGTTTCATAATTGGTGAGGAGGTGAATCCCATACTGTTGGGCAAGCGACTTCATTTTTTGGGCATGCGCCAAACTTACGGCCAAGGGCTTTTCCACCATCACGTGTATGCCCGCGGGTGCACAAATTTCCACTATGCGTAGGTGGTCATAGATGGTCCCAAAGGCAGTAACCCCTGTGGGTTGTTTCGCGGCAATCATTTCTTCCAGCGTATCATACACCATGTCCATGGAAAATGCATACTGATCTGCATACCGCTTCGCCAAGGCCTTGTTGGGCTCCACAATGCCCACAATTTCAAATTCCTTTTGGGTGGCACTGTTAAAGATCCAATGCACATGGGTATGGGTTAACCCCACCACCCCAAGCTTTACCGGTGCCTCTTGCCCATACACCGAAGTAAAAAACAGCGGGACAACCCCCAACAATAACAAGGTATGTTTTATCATGACATTCATTATTTAAATTTTTGGAACATCTGTATTTTATCGATAGCCTCATCCCCTTCCTTAAAAAAACCTGGAATACTACCAGACACCGTAAACCCTGCGTTTTTATACAATTGAAAGCCCAAGGCGTTGGTAGCGTAGACATCAAGCCACACCAGTTCAATGCCCGACTCCCACCTGGCCCAGTCCAAGCTGTGTTGAATGAGTAGTTTTCCCACGCCCTGATTTCGCCACTGTTCATGAATACCCATCCCCAACATAGCGGTGTGATACATCTTAGACCGTTTACTGCCGGTTAAATCAATATTTCCTATGAGCTGCCCCTCGTGTTCGGCCACCAAAAAAATACTGTTATCACTGTCTGCATAGTCTTTGATGAGTTGGGTTTCCTTAGCTAGGTCATCAGGATACTCCTCCAGCAACATAGGGAGCGTGGTGGTGTTTGTAAGATACCCCCTTTTTAAATCCAAAATGGCCTGCGCATCCTCCACACCCGCCATACGGATAAGCAGCTGCTTTCCAGTTTTCGTGTGACAATGCTTGGGAGTAAATTTCATGGATATGGGTCTCTTTTTTCAAGGGGTTCGGAGAGATAAATACAGTAAAGACTTTAATATAAAATCAGTCCTACTTCACAATTTTCAAAGTACTTGTACTCCCGTCTGTTGGATTATAAATATTGAGAAAAGAAAGTCCATTTGCGACTGGTATTGTACTTAGTTTTATCGTCTCTTTCCCAAAGAAGTTTTCTTCATAGTAGATTTCACCTAGACTATTAATTAGTTGTAATCTAATTTCCGTTGTATCTATATTCAATTCAATTACTGAATCTTCGGAAACCGGATTGGGATATACAATCACATTTTTAATCTTTTCTTGGTTACTTACATAAAGAATTGCCTCTTCATCACATGAATGATGCTCAATGGTATTATCCAAATCATCTAGAATTTCAAATAATTCTGCTGTAGCTTCAATGTAAAGAACTCTTTGAAGAAATTGTGATTGAGCGGATGGAAAAGCCTTGTAAACTGATGTTATATGATCATTAAGTGTGGCCAAGTCTTCAGTTGAAATGGTATCATTTCCAATAATGAAGCTTATTAGATCTTCCTTATCAAAGTCATTAGGGACATCAAGTAGGGTTGGCAAAACTATATAATTAAAATCACCATCACTAGTAATGCAATCATTTAGAACGCAATATTGAAATTCAATTGAATTATTTAAAGAATCCAAAAGTGAGTATATTTCTGTTGTTGCAATAACACTTACAGTGGTATGCGAACTAAGAGAAGGCAATGTTTTATAAACTACAATAATATGCTGGGTAAGGGTATTTAAATCCTCAGTAGAAATGTCATCTAGCGAAACAATATGAGCTATCAAATCATCCTTGTCAAAATCAATCGGTACGTTCGTGATATAAAGTTTCACTTCATACCGAAATGTACCGTCACCCTGTGAACAATCATATTGACTGTATGAAGTTGTAACTCCAAAAATAGCGAATACTAAAAAGAATAAAATCCTCATATTCCTTGTATTAATGACACAAAACGATCTTGTAAATGACTCGTTATTTGGTTTTTAAGATACGTTATTTTTTCATGAAAGAAACGATTTATGCTTAAAAAGCTATTCTAATTGCTTCAATACAATAATCTTTAAACAATGTCTTACAACTCCTTTATTCTGTTCCAAAATAGGCTTCGTAATGATGTTTGAACTCGGTTTGCATTAATTCAGAGGTGATACCACCAAACTGAATTTGGTATTCTTCCTCATCCATTCCGGTTATTGCTCCTCCCCAACCGTCCAATTCGGTTCCGTCTTCCAAGTAAACTTTCAATTGGGGAATTACAACCGTATCAATAAGTTTTAATTTGGGTTCGTCCTCATTTATTTGAACTTTATATTCCCTACAATGATTTCTAAAAAGTTCATACGGTGACTTCACGTTTTCAAAACTGATTTTTCCGTAAACAACTCCCATTGGAGCATCTGCAAATTCAAAATTGGTCGTTCCAATTTTTACTCCGTTTAATGCTATGTGATATGTCTTTTTCAAATTATGTCTTTTTCAAATAATGTACAACAGTCTCGTCTATGACCAGTTGAGTGATTTCAAATCACAAACAGATCTATGGGATGGTCATTTACTATTTCACCTGGTTTTACGTCCCTTTAGTCACAATCTTCGCATCCTACTTCACTCTTCATTCAACACCTCCATCACAAACGGAATCCATTCATACTTCTTAATCTCCTTATCCATATAATAATCGGGCTGTATCCCCTTATCGTCTATGGTCATTTCAGGGATGCGCATACTCTTGGATAAACTATAGCCCAGCTCCAGGTCCCCACAAGGCGAAGGCACAAAATACATATTGGAAATGTCCAACACCCCAGCCGTCGTAGTACCAAATAACTTCACTTTCTTGCTCTGCTTGGCCGCCAACAAAAACTGTTCGGTGGTGCTGCCATTGTTTTCATTGATAATAATACCAATGTTTTCGGGATATTTGTAAATGGTATCCATCCGGTCTACGGAAATAGGATACTCATTCAACGACACAAACTCCCCCAAGCGTTCAGAGAGTTTATCATACGATTCCTGCGCCCATTTCTTCCCTTGTTCGTTAAAACCGTATTCTTCCTTGTTGATGAAATCCAGCATGCGCTGATTGTTCAAGGGGGTAGACAATAATTCCACGCCCACCGTACGTATGGGGTTGGTATATAAAAAGGGCAGCAACCCTTGAAAACTACTGTCACTTCCCCCGCCGTTGTTCCGAAGGTCAATGATTAAATTGGGGGTCGCCAGAATGAGCGCTTCATTGGCCTGTAGCACACTGTCTATCTTCCGCTTTTCCGAACCCCAAAACCTGGGGATGCGCACATACATGGTTTGGTCATCCAATTGTTCGGCATAGGGATCATCTGCCGAAATCGCCTTAAAGTAATTGGCTATTTCGGGCTCGGGCTCCGTTTCGGGGAACACCCGCTCCAGCGTAATAAATCCCATTTCCAAATACTTCTTACCCAACAGCGTGGCCTCTTTAAAGTCTTGGGGGGAATGGTCCCGCATATAGTAAGTGGCAGAATGGTCTTCGTTGATACGGGCTTTTACCTGCCCTTCCGTCCAGTACACCCCATCGGCTTCAATAATAAACCCTACATAACCTGTCCCCTGTTTTTTGATGCCTATTCTGTACGGCCCGTTTACCCAAATCCCTTCCAGATCCTGGGTTTCCTTTTGCTGTAAGTACTGCTGAAAAGACTCCAAATCTACCGTTACCGTTTCCCAGTCCTTATAGCTATTCATGATATCCTCATTGCTTTGCTGGGTATTGGCACCCGAAGATTCTTTGGCAAGGCTCCTCACCGACAAATGCCCAGACCGGAAAAACGCCAGCCAGTCGGTGATGGCCTGGGTACATTCCCCTGCATCGGTTATGGTGGCGATTTTTGCAGCAAAGGTTTTGTTGTGTTGCGCATAGGCGGCCTCCCCTTTCTGGTCTATGACAAACTGATACCCCGCATCATTTTCCTCAAAGGTGGACCTTACCCATTCAAAATTGGCGGCACACCCACAATCCTGGGCAAAAAGGGGTACCGTAAAAAACAAGAGCAGGAATAGGGTGAAGTGTTTCATAGGGTGTTGGTTTAGTGCGGTCTACTTTAGGAAACGGGGATAGAGGTGGATTTATTTTAGGGGCAGTGGAGTTGACATAGATTATTCTATATGACTGTCTGTTTTAAATACTTCAACCGCTATTTTTTATATACGTTGTTAGGTATTATTTTATCTAAATTTACTTTGATACA
The DNA here is from genome assembly GCA_964495885.1 of uncultured Alteromonas sp. Lineage (GTDB taxonomy): Bacteria > Bacteroidota > Bacteroidia > Flavobacteriales > Flavobacteriaceae > PALG01. Next base: position 81,741 of record CAZBWO010000009.1, read on the forward strand.
AATATCAGTTGGAATTGAATTTAGGCTTTCATAATTAAGCTCTTGTCCATTTGTCAAAATCACTTTAGAATTTGTATAATTGATACTAAATTCATCAGATTTTTTTCCTTTTATAACTCCATTCGTACCAATCGATTTAAATCGAGTTAAAAAATCCTCAAATAAACCACTTCTTGCAGTGTTTTTAATGCTAATAGTATCTTTAAAAACGTGTCCAGCCAAATTATAGTCGGCATACGCCGTAACGTTCTTGTCCGGGGTGACACTATTTTCATAATTATACCAAAATGTATATTTGATTGAAAACGAAGCTTCTTCAGTTTCTTGATTCGGTTTGAAGTCTGTTATAAAGTATAAATCGCCACTTTTATCATGAATTACATAAGCGGTATCAATCTGAATTAACTCTTTGATTCTTTGATTCATATCATACACTGATTGCCATTTGCGAACTAAATTGTTGTACTGTTTAGAATAATTGTGATAAACATCATTTAAAGTTTCTGGGTAATATTCTGAATTATTAACTATAGCTTGATTTTTACTTTGTTCGTTATTTTTCAAAAGCGAATGGTAACTAATTATTTTTTCAGTAATCCATTGTTTTTTACAATCGTCCAAGCTATCTATATCTTTTAGCGCTTCTCCAAGCTCAATTGGATTTAGCTGTTGAAATTCTTTTTCAGAAGTTGGTTGACAACCTGTAATCAAAATTCCAATTAATAAATATTTAAAAATATTTTTCATTTTGAGTTTAAATAATGCCTAACGGTACCGTATAACCACTTTTGCGGTGATTTCGGCTTATGTTTTTTATCAGATAGGCACGTTAGTTAATTTCCGACATCTTTTTCAATCGTTTGACCATCACCATCAATTGCGGTTATACATTGTTGCCCGCAATATTTATTCCTTAAATTCTTCTTCAAAAAAAGCATTCAGATTCTTTTTCTTTCGCAGAGAATTGTCGGTCTTTAGTCTGTCTGTATATCTTCTCAAAGTCGCCTGCTTTCTGTAATTCGGAAGCTCTTTATGGTCATTTATTGATTTCTGGACATTTTCGGCAACATCATTTGGTAGATGATAGCTTAAATTCACACCAAGTAAGGATGGAAATAAATCGTCATAAATTTCTTTTACTTCTTCTTGTTTTGGTGCAAGTGCGATATAATTATAAAGAAAGTCGGGCCTTATATAACAGCTTTCGTGATGTCTTTCACTGATAACCTTTTTTACAATTCTAAAAGTGGTTGTATCTTTTGAAAGCCACCAAGTTCTATAACCAAAAATACTTGTGTCTTTAGTCTCCTTATTTTTTTCTCTTAAAGCATAAACTGACAAAATGAGCTGTGCATCAACTTCTGCTTTCTTTGACATACCACCTTTTGAATGTGTTAGTTCTTCCGTCAATTTTTCTTGGATTTTGCTGTCAATTTTTACATCAAGTTCATCTTCAGGGATATATTCTATTCCGAACATTTCCTTTAATAATTGAATAAAATCGACTTTAGCGGTCTTTAAATCAGGTGTGACAAAATGATTGATAAACTTGTCAAATGAGTTTATCTTACCTCTCTTTTTTGCATAGAAATAGGCTCTCATTATGATGTGAGGTATTGCGGTTAGATTATATTCGTCTTCTAAATAAAAATCTTCGGACTCTTGAATATTTGAATAATATGAATTACGCAATATTTCGAAGTGTGATACTAACTCATCAATAATTGGGTCGCTTACTACCAAATTAACACCAGCCTTTCTTGCACCTCTCAATAAATTCCAATGTCTTTTGTTTATATCATCTAGGAAGTATTCTGAAAAAGCAGGAATTAATATAGAGTTACCAATAAATAAAGTCAATTTATCGGCAAGAGATTGAAAATAGATTGCAACTTTTGGATCCCATTGCAATAGAAACATTAACATATAAGTGTTTGACAGTGACTTCAAATATCTTTTCTGTTCTATTGTTCCATTATAGACAATTTCACGTATCGCATATATTAAACACTCTTTAACCTTTGGCTTATTTTCTCCTTTTATAGAACTAGCATTAATTACTTTCTCAACAACGTCAATTAACTGCTTTTCAATACAATTATTACTGTCCTTGTTTATTAAAAAGTTCGAAAACTCAAGTCCTTGTTCATAAAAAATTGTTCTGACAATTTCTTTCACTAATTCTGAAACATTATGAACAATAATTTTTTCATCTTTTAGATAATCTTTTATTTTTTGAGTTGTCTGCTCTGTAAACTCTTGTTCAAGATTTAAGTCCCTTAAGTTTCTTTCCGTTATTTCCTTTCTAGTCTCATATGGTAAGCAGTAACCGTCTAATTTTTTATGAAATTGTATTTTTTTACGTTTTGTCTTTTGTATAACTTCAAGCCTTTCACTAACTGATTCGTCAACGGAAACATCATCCCTTTTTAGAAAGTTTTTTACAAAATCTATAATTGACTTTTTTGATAAAACTATTTCTTTTTCTGGGTCTGTAGGTTCAAGATGATATAAGATTAAAGAATCAATTACGTTATTGTTTAGGTTTTGAGTGTTGGTATTGTCTTCAATTTGTTGCCTTAAAAACACAAATAAGCGAGAATCATCATCTAAATTTGATACTACGTAAGATTTACCTGGTTTACTATATTCTTGATAGTTTGATTTGAGGAATGAATTATAAACACGTTCAGTGGCATTAGAATGATTAACGTTGGTTTTGAACCAATCATTATCCCAAATTCTTACGTTAATGTTCTTATTGTCAAGGATGTCATCCTGAATAGTGTCTTTATTATTTATTTTTCTATTGGATACATAAGTTAAGCGAGAAATAGTTTTGCCATTATTAATTAATTTGTCAATAGTATTTTCAATTTTCTTTTGTGGGTCAGCATTTTCAGTAGAAATCTGAAATAATTCTTTCTCGTTAGATTTTCTATGAAATAAATGTTCAAAACCATCTATTCCTTTGTCTCCTGTTCCGCCAACAGGAATGAACTCATAACCAAGTCTAGCAGATAGAAAATCATGGGAAAAGTCCTCAAATATCCACCCGTTATCGAGTTTTTTCAATGCTGTTTCAAATGCTGTTATATCCATTCAGTTTATATTGTGGGCAACGGTCTAGTATAAGAATAGTAGCGGATTTTTACGCACTAACTTTTCGGTTAAACGCAGACCTTTGTTATATTTATTTACTTTCATTTTAGCGATTAAACCGCTATTATTTTTATACAATGTTGGCAACAGTATGATTATTTCAATCGGTTTTCCAGAATAAATTCGGGTGTATATTTATCTGCGAATTTATCATACCATAGTTCCAAAGTGTCTGGACCTAACAAATCAAAAATATAATTGTATTGTTTTTTACGTCTTTCACGCTGATATTTTGGGTCACGTTCTATTTTCACTTTCAAATTATCATTAAATACTTTTGGTGTAGGGAAGTGATGGATAAATGTTCCTAAAATATCATTGCAAAAATCAGAATAGTCTTTCGTGTAACATATAAAGTTATGCCACATTTCATCGATAATAATTAATGAATCATCAATTACTATTCTTTTAGGTACTTTTTCACTGTTATTAGCTCTATCCCTTTTTGCTTTTGCACAAAGCCAAAGCCATTTTTTTAATTCTTCAAATATAATTTCAGCCTCTTCTTTTGAAATATTTATCATCTTGGTAAATCGATAAACAACTTCTTCATTTTTATATTCTTTTATTTTATCTAAAGACACCATATATCTTGTGTTAAAATGAGCCATACCTAAAAAAGTATGACTCATTTGAGTTTAGTCAGAACAAGCTTCTCCACAACTATCACAATCATCTTTGATAGTTGCATTTTTTCCAAATTTTTTATCAAGTAGTTTCTCGATAAGTTGTTCTTTTTTTACTTCTTTTTTCATTTTAATAAAATTTAAAGGTTAAACAATTAATAAATAAATGGTATATTAATTTTTTCAGAAAAAACTGTTTTTTTGTGATGATAATCATTGCAAACTTCAGTGATTTCGGAATCCACTAACATTTCTTGAAGACTGTCTATTGCATTAGCAATTATGTCTTGTATTTCTTTTTTTGATAAATTTTTAACTCCGTTTTTAAATTGAGTTGAATTTCTCATATATTCTCTAAAACGTACTTGGTTTTGTAGTTCTTGTATTGTTCTATTAATTATATCAAATTTTGTCATTGCATATACTCCAACGGTTAAATGTAAACTTGACTTATTTATAGATTCTGCTTTGTGCCACATTCCACGAGGTACATATAGAACATCTCCTTTTGTTAAAGTTACTTTTGTATTTATTTTTTCAGGTGGTTGTTCAGAAAAATATCTTTGATTTCTCAATGGTTTTTCAATGGTAAAATCATAAAGTTCCCATTCTTTTTCACCTGCTAGTTGAATAATAAAAACTTCGTGAGGGTCATAGTGTAAATTAAAACCAAATGTTTTTGGTTGAGATAGATAAAGATTTACTTGGATAGTTTCTTTAAATATTTGTTCAAATTTTGTTTTAATATTAGATACATTATCATTGTATCGTTCGATTGCATTTATAACTAAAGTACAACCATCATTTAGTAATTTATTCAATTTTGAAATTGATAATTGTTTTTTTTCGCCTTCTCTTTCTGTTGTCTTTTTTTCTGTTATTTTAAATTCTGGAATTACCTTACCATTTCTGACTAATCTAATCAATGGGTAATTTAATGTTTTTCTATTTTTATCAATTATAGTTTTTAACTGCTCTATTGAAAGTGAATTTTCAATATCTGAAAAATGTCCTTTTGCTAAATAATGTTTTTTCCCCCAATAGTTATTGAAGAAATTTTTATTAGTTATGCCAAGTATTGAATTCATATAGTTTAGTTAATATTGTTGCCAACTCGTTATATGTCATCACTTTTATACGCGTGATCCCGTCTCAAAAAGAGGATAAACACAGGTTTTTATCAATGCTATCTAGGAAAGTTTCTCCCCAGAAACTACCCCAAGATACCAAAAAAAACAGCGCGGTTTCCGTCTCGTTCCCCAGAATGGCCGTTTTTTCTACCATAGGGTGCTTTTTTCCGTTCTAGGGAACAAATGGGGTTGCAGGTTGAAAGTTGCAGGTTAGTAGTTAATAGTTAGGAGTTAGGAGTAAAAGAATCAAGAACCAAGAGTCAGGAGACAGGACAAAAAGGAGTTGCAGGTTGAAAGTTAGAGGTTACAGGTTGCAGGTTGAAAGTTGCAAGTTACAGGTTGTAAAACCATAGTCCGGGCACAGCCCGGCAACCCTGCGCCTCAGCAGCGTTTCCGTAAAATTCAATGAGTCGTAGCGTAAAGCAGCTTCCGTTGTTCGAAGGCTCCCACAGGGAGACAAGGTTAGGAAGCTGTAGCGGAGACGAAGTAGTAATTTAGGAAAGGCTGGTGCAGCGCTAGACCTTTTTGGTTCTTTTTGCGGCAATGGCAAAAAGAATAGAAAAGAATAGAAAACCGGCACGCTTTGCAAAAAAGAGCCATTGGGGACACTTCTTTCCGTTCTAGGGCACACCGCTCTGCTATCGCTCTTTAAGGATTCGTATAAAATTTCCATTTCCAAGCCAAACTTTGGCTATATTTTTGTGATATAGTAAAAAGCGGGATTTCTTTCCCAATCCGCAAAAATTTCCTCTAAACGGTACGTATGTCGTAGGTATGTCGTAGATATACCGTAGCTATAGCGTAAAAACTCAACGTATAATTGCGCTATACTTCCAATTGTCCCTTACCCTTCTTAACCACATCCCTTACATTACCTGTACACAACCCCCAGATACCTTCCACTAAGGTTTTAGTGAAGAGTTAGGAGTTAGGGGTAAAAGAGTTAGTAGTTAGTGGTTAGTAGTTAAGGGTTAAGAGTGAGCAAATAAGAGTCCGTGCGCAGCCCGGCAACCCTGCGCCTCAGCAGCGTTTCCGTAAAATTCAATGAGTCGTAGCGTAAAGCAGCTTCCGTTGTTTGAAGGCTCCCGAAGGGAGACAAGGTTAGGAAGCTGTAGCGGAGACGAAGTAGCAATTTAGGAAAGGCTGGTGCAGCGCTAGAGTTTTTTGGTACTTTTTTGGGCAATGCAAAAAAGTACAGAAAGAAAACGAACAGGACAAAAAGGGGTTACCGGTTATAATAGATTCTTCGGCTACGCCTCTGAATAACAACCCCCAATAAATAATAGGACCAAGCGTAAAGAAAATGTCCTGTGGACATTTTTAGCGAAGGGGCCAGCCTGCCGCGCGGGCATTACTTCCAACCTGCAACTTTCAACCTGTAACCTTAAACCTGCAACTTTCAACCCCTCCTACATTCCCGTCCGTATCGCCTCCACAGGATCCAACTTCGCGGCTTTCATCGCAGGAAGGATGCCAGAAACCAAGCCTATCAATGCAGAAATTACCGTGCCCAGTAGTATATTAAATGGGGAAAGGATAAACTCAAAGTCGCCCGTAAACGTACTGGCAATCATAGAAGCAATAAACACCAGTATCAGCCCAATAATCCCCCCTATCACCGCCAGGATCATGGCCTCAAACAGAAACTGCGATAGGATAAACTTCCGCTTGGCACCCAAGCTCTTTTGTATCCCTATCAAATTGGTACGTTCCTTCACGCTTACAAACATAATATTGGCAATCCCAAAGCCCCCCACCAACAGTGAAAAGGCACTAATAATCCCGCCTATCACATTCATAGAGCCGGTAATGCTGTTAATGGCATCGGTAAAGCCTTGCAATTGGTTCACAAAGAAGTTATCGATCTCCTCACCTTTCAGTCCGCGCCGCAACCGCATCTTCTGCTTCAGCATGGCAATAAACTCGGCATTGTCTACATTCTTTTCGGGCTTGATGATGATAAAGGGAAACAGCGCCTTATTGTTGCTCCCAAACATATTCCGAAGGAAATTCACCGGTACAAACACCGCCTGGTCCTTACTGTCGCCCAAGGCAAAGCCTTCCTTCTGCAACACCCCAATCACGGTAAACTTCTGGCCGTACAGCCGTACTTTCTTCCCCAGCGATTGCTCTGGCGTGGGAAACAATGAATTGCACACCTCATGCCCCAAGACAATTACCTTGGAACCACTGTTGCTTTCCAGTTCGTTGTAAAAGCGACCGTACGCTATTTTCAGGTTTTCAATATCGTAGTACTCATGGGTCACCGCCCCAATATTCACGTTTTCCACGGTTTTGTCTTCGTACTTCATGGTTTCCTGTGGCACGTTCAGCGTATAGGAAATCGCTGCCATATCGGGCATGGAACGTTTCAGGTATTGGTATTCGTCATAACTGGCAGTAGGGAACTGCTCCCACTTCCACCGGGGCACATCGGTAGGGCCAAAAGAGAAATGGCCCAAGTAGATGGTGCTGTTGTCCAACCCGCTAATACTGCTTTCTATCTCACTTTTCAGCGAATCCACCGCAGCCAATACCGCAATTATGGAAAAGATCCCAATAGTTACCCCCACCAATGACAGGAAGGTACGTAGCTTGTTGGTACGCAACGCATTGAGGGCAAAATTAAAGCTTTCCTTAAGGACCCGTAGATAGATAAGCATGTGAATGAATTACTTCAGTTTTGGTATTGGTTAAAGATAGGTCTTTTTAAGCGAATCAATGTTACAGATTTCCTTCGGAATTCCATACTTTTGCAACTTAATTCAGCAATACCTATACTTCATGGCAAATTCAATACGCATCCAATCGGCTTTGGTCTCTGTTTTTCACAAGGACGGCCTCGGTCCCATCATCCAAAAACTCAACGAACTGGGCGTGACCCTCTACTCTACGGGCGGCACCGAACGGTTCATTAAGGAACAGGGCGCCGAAGTGATTCCCGTGGAAACCCTAACCGATTACCCCTCTATCTTGGGCGGACGTGTAAAGACTTTGCACCCGAAGGTGTTTGGGGGCATCCTCAATAGACAGGAAAACCTTAGTGACCAGTCGGAAATGGAGCAATACGGTATCCCACAATTGGACTTGGTAATTGTAGACCTCTACCCGTTTGAAAAAACCGTGGCCTCTGGGGCCAGCGAACAGGACATCATTGAAAAGATAGACATTGGGGGTATTTCCCTTATCCGTGCTGCCGCCAAGAACTTTAAGGATACCCTTTGTGTGTCTTCCATGGAAGATTACGCAGACCTGTTGCAAATCCTTACCAACCAAGACGGAAGCACCACCTTGGAGCAGCGCAAGCAGTTCGCGGCCAAGTCATTTAACGTGTCTTCCCATTACGATACCGCTATTTTCAACTATTTCAATAATGACCATGCCATTCCGGCCCTCAAGTTCAGTGAGACGGAAGGGAAGGTATTGCGCTATGGCGAGAACCCGCACCAGAAAGGGTATTTCTTCGGAAACTTTGACGGTATGTTCGATAAGCTCCACGGAAAGGAACTAAGTTATAACAACCTGCTGGATGTGGATGCAGCCGTAAACCTCATGTTGGAATTCTGGGGAGAAGCACCCACCTTTGCCATCCTGAAGCATAACAACGCCTGCGGAATTGCCCAAAGGGACACCATCAAGCAGGCCTATGTAGATGCCTTGGCAGGGGACCCGGTTTCGGCCTTTGGGGGCATCCTCATTGCCAACACCGAAATTGATGCAGCTACGGCAGAGGAAATCCATTCGCTCTTCTGTGAAGTGGTGATTGCCCCTTCCTTTTCGGCGGAAGCCTTGGAAATCCTTAAAGGAAAGAAGAACCGTATCCTCTTGGTGTTGAAGGAAACCAAACTCCCCGAAACCATTACCCGCTCTTGCTTGAACGGGGCCTTGGTACAGGATCGTGACAACCAAACAGACACTCGGGAAAATTTAACCGAAGTGACAAACAATAAACCCACCGCAAACGAGTTAGATGATTTATTATTTGCTTCCAAAGTGTGCAAACACACCAAGAGCAATACCATTGTCTTGGCGAAAAACAAACAGCTTTGTGCGAGTGGAACGGGGCAAACCTCTAGGGTGGATGCCTTGAGACAAGCCATTGATAAAGCCAAGTCTTTTGATTTTGACCTGCAAGGGGCCGTAATGGCAAGTGATGCCTTCTTCCCTTTCCCAGATTGTGTGGAGATTGCAGACCATGCAGGAATCACTGCGGTCATTCAACCAGGGGGGTCTATCAAGGACGAATTAAGCATTGAATATTGCAATGCCAATAATCTGGCAATGGTATTTACAGGTGTACGCCACTTTAAGCACTAATTTTGTTACATTTGTATGCCTGTCAGGACAATAACCAATTTTACAACCCTTTAGCACCATACGAATATGGGATTTTTTGATTTTCTCACGGAAGAAATAGCCATCGACTTAGGGACGGCCAACACCCTTATTATTCACAACGATAAGGTGGTCGTGGATGCCCCTTCCATCGTAGCGCGCGACCGCATTAGCGGAAAGATCATCGCCGTAGGACGCGAAGCTGCACGTATGCAAGGTAAAACCCACGAAAACATTAAGACCATTAGGCCGTTGAAGGATGGGGTAATTGCCGACTTTGACGCGAGTGAGAAGATGATCAACATGTTCATCAAGGACATCCCTGCCCTAAAGAAAAAACTATTGACCCCTTCCCTACGCATGGTAATTTGCATCCCTAGTGGAATTACTGAAGTAGAAATGCGCGCGGTAAAGGAAAGTGCTGAACGGGTAAACGGAAAGGAAGTGTACCTCATCCACGAACCCATGGCTGCGGCCATTGGGATTGGCGTAGACATCATGCAGCCTAAAGGAAACATGGTTGTGGATATTGGAGGAGGAACCACCGAAATTGCCGTCATCGCCCTTGGAGGGATTGTCTGTGACAAATCGGTAAAGATTGCAGGGGACGTATTTACCAACGATATTATCTATTACATGCGTACGCAGCATAACCTCTACGTAGGGGAACGTACTGCGGAAAAGATTAAGATACAGATTGGGGCTGCCACCGAAGATTTGGAGCTACCACCAGATGAAATGGCGGTACAGGGGCGTGACCTCCTTACCGGAAAACCAAAGCAGGTACAGATTTCCTACCGGGAAATGGCCAAAGCATTGGATAAGTCCATTTTACGTATTGAAGATGCCGTAATGGAAACCCTCTCCCAAACCCCTCCGGAATTGGCAGCAGATATCTACAACACCGGAATCTATCTAGCTGGTGGTGGATCGATGCTACGTGGGTTGGACAAACGCCTGTCCCAAAAGACAGACCTGCCGGTGTACATTGCAGAAGACCCTTTACGTGCCGTAGTACGCGGTACCGGCATTTGTTTGAAAAACCTGCCCAAATACAAGAGCGTATTGATTAAATAAAGAGAGGAAGCAGGCCAATGCAACAGATTATCTATTTCTTTATCCGGAATAAAAACTTCCTGTTGTTTTTTGTGCTGTTCTTGGTTTCCCTTGCCCTTACCATCAATTCACATTCGTATCACAACACCCAGTTTGTAAGTTCGGCCAATGTGGTTTCGGGCGGACTGTATTCCATTAAAAGTTCCATTACAGACTACTTCGATTTAAAAACGCAGAACCAACAGTTGGTACAGGAAAACGAACGCTTACGGGAGCGGTTGCAATTTTACAACAAGCATTGGGCACCTTCAGATAGTTCCCTTACTCAAAGACCGTATATTTTTCGGGACGCAAAGGTAATTCAGAACAGTTACTCCCGAACCAAAAACCAGTTGACCATCAACCGTGGTCGCGCAGATAGCATTGTGGTAGACATGGGGGTCATTTCCCCACAGGGAATTGTAGGGATTGTGAGTCACACGACCAAAAACTTTGCTTCGGTGCAATCGGTCTTAAACACCAATAGCCAAGTAGTGGCTAAGTTTAAAAAGTCGAACCACTTTGGCACCCTCACCTGGGATGGGAGACAACCCAATAGGGTGCAACTAAACGAAATCCCTAGGATTGCCCCCATTGCCGTTGGCGACACCATTGTCACAGATGGCAAGTCTACCATCTTTCCAGAGGGTATTTTAATTGGTACCGTTCAGGATTTCAAACAAAAGGAAGGCGGTGATTACTTTGATATTAATGTGACCCTATTTACCGATATGACCAGCGTGAAACATGTCTATGTCATACAAAACAAAGCGAAAAAGGAAATAAAGGAACTGGAAAACGCAGCTGGCAATGTGGAAGAGTGAAGTATTTCAAAATAGCGTTCGGTTTTTGGTATTGCTTTTGGTACAGGGATTACTATTGAACCACATCAACTTCCTGGGCTATTTGAATCCGTATCTATACATCTTTTTCATTTTGGTGTACCCACTCACCGGAAATAAAACCTTACTTATTTTCCTAAGCTTTTTATTGGGATTAAGCATAGATATGTTTCAAGGATCTGGGGGGATTCACGCAGGGGCTTCGGTCTTTATTGCGTGGATACGTCCATTCGTGCTCAAGTACTCTTTTGGGGTAAGCTATGAATACAACACCCTAAAAGTACGTAAGGCAGCGTTCTCCCAACAATTGGTCTATATTTTAAGTATGGTGTTTATACACCACCTCCTGCTTTTTTCCCTAGAGATTTTTAACACCCAGCAAATACTTTTTATCCTTCAATCTGCGTTATTTTCAGGGATATTTAGTAGTATTATCATTATTTGTACCTTATACCTATTCGGCCAAAAGTAGCGCATGCGGAAACTGTTACTTCTTACCATTGTACTTATTTCGGGGGTAGTATTTGCCTCTAGGCTATTCTATCTCCAAATTTACGATACCTCCTACGAAAAGCTCTCCCAAAACAATGCGGTAAAAGTAGTGTATAACTATCCCCAAAGGGGCTATATCTTTGACCGGAACGGGGAACTACTGGTTTCCAATCAACCTTCCTATGATGTGATGGTCATCCCAAGGGACGTGAAGGATTTGGACACCTTGGAATTTGCCAACTTACTCAACATCGAAAAAGAAGATTTAAAAGATAGGTTACAAAAAGCGCGTACCTATTCCCCAAGATTGCCCTCGCCTATCATTCCGCAGCTTACCAAAAGTGAATATGCAGCCCTTTCTGAAAAGATGTACAAATACAAAGGGTTTTATATTCAAAAGCGTTCCCTTCGGAATTACCACGTAGCCCACTCTGCCAATGTATTGGGCTTTATTTCCGAAGTAAATGAAGGCATCATACAACGGAACCCCTATTACCAAATGGGGGAACTTATTGGTACAGGAGGTGTTGAAAAACAATACGAGGAAATCCTGAGGGGAACCAAAGGAGTGAAGTACCTGCAAAAAGATCGCTTTAATAGGGACATTGGGGCCTATAAAGGGGGGATTTTTGACACCTTGCCCATCCGCGGAAAGGATATCAAACTTACCATAGATGCCGCACTTCAGGAGTATGGGGAGCAACTCATGGTGAATAAAAGAGGCGGAATTGTAGCGTTGGAACCCAGTACAGGGGAAATCCTAGCCTTGGTGGCTGCGCCCAATTATGACCCTTCTTTATTGGTAGGAAGGGAACGTTCCAAAAACTTTACCCGACTCTACTACGACACCATTGCAAAACCACTTTTTGACAGGGTATTACAGGGAGAGTATCCACCTGGATCTCCTTTTAAGACGCTTACGGCGCTTATCGGACTTCAAGAAGGGGTAATTGACACTCTGGAAAGGGTATCCTGCCATGGGGGCTTCCGCTACGGAAAGAACCGTAAAATGGGTTGCCACCATCATCCCAGTCCGTTGTCATTGGTCCCAGGCATTGCTTATTCCTGTAATAGCTATTTTGCGAATGCTTATTTAAAAACCATTAATAAGTACGATACTCCCCAAGAAGGGATTGATAAATGGCGGAAACATTTACTAAGTTTTGGTTTGGGGGACTATTTGGGATATGACCTCCCGGTAGGAAAAAAAGGATTGATCCCAGATGCCGAATTTTACAACCGCTATTACCCAACCCATAATTGGTATGCCCCTGCAACCATCTCCAACGCCATTGGGCAAGGGGAAGTGTTGCTTACCCCCATGCAAATGGTAAACTTTACAGCAGCCATTGCCAACAGGGGCTATTATTACCGCCCACACATTATCAAGGAAATTGTAGGCCTGGATACCATTCCGTCTAAATTTACCGAAAAGCAGGTCACGACCATAGACCCCAAGCACTTTGAGCCTGTTATTAACGGAATGAACGATGTATACCACTACGGAACAGCTTCCTTCCCCTATTTACAGGTGCCAGATGTTGAAATCTGCGGAAAAACAGGAACCGCAGAAAACTTCATCAAAATAGATGGGAAACGGATGCAGCTAACAGACCATTCGGTATTTGTGGCATTTGCCCCAAAAGACAATCCCAAGATTGCCATCGCTATTTTTGTAGAGAATGGGTATTGGGGTTCACGCTGGGCGGGAAGGATTGCCGGATTGATGATTGAGAAATACCTAAGGGGTGAGATCTCCCAGAAAAATGTAGAAGAGTTTATCCTGAATGGTAGCTTGATGGAAGAATATGACAAACCCTACTCGGGAGAACCTTTTAGAATCAATCAGTAATGTGGGAACGCGGAAAGAGTAAATTAGATTGGTGGACGGTGCTTTTATACCTGCTATTAGTGGCAATAGGTTGGGTAAATATCTATTCGGCTTCCCTTGAAGAAAACACCATAGGCTTTTTCAGTTTAGACCATATTTATTTCAAACAGTTGATATGGATTGGACTTAGTCTAGTGATCATCCTATTTGTCCTAGCCATTGATTCTAAGTTTTACGAACGCTTTTCCAGTATCATTTATTTGGTATGCCTTGCCAGTTTATTGGGGTTGTTTCTTTTTGGAAAGAATGTCAACGGCGCCACCTCTTGGTATGGAATAGGAGGATTCACCCTTCAGCCTAGTGAATTTGCCAAAGCCGCTACGGCTCTTGCGTTGGGGAAATATGTAAGTGACATTCAAACCAATATGAATGAACTGAAACATCAGTTGCGCTCCTTTCTCATCGTATTCCTACCAGCTATATTCATTATCCCCCAACCCGATCCTGGAAGTGCCCTTATTTATGCCGCCTTCATTTTCCCCATGTATCGGGAAGGTTTGAATTACATCTTCATTTTGCTGGCTTTTCTGGCAGCCACATTATTTGTAGGTACATTGGTCATAGGGGTAAAATGGATGGCCTTATTGATTGTAGGGGTAACCTTATTGTATTTCGCTTACCGAAGGAAAAAGAAAAAGAAACGCATCCGTTGGTTGAGTTATGGGTTCTTTATGGGAATATGTCTTTTGTTTACCCTATCTGTAAATTATGTATTCAACAACATTTTTGAACAAAGACACCGAGATCGTTTCAACATTGTACTGGGGAAGGAAATAGACACCAAAGGAATTGGCTATAACACCAACCAAAGTGAAATTGCCATTGGCAGTGGAGGATGGACCGGCAAAGGATGGTTGCAAGGCACACAAACCAAAGGAAATTTTGTGCCAGAACAACAAACAGATTATATTTTTAGTACCATAGGGGAAGAATGGGGTTTCCTGGGCTCCCTAACGGTAATTCTTCTTTTTATCCTTCTTATTGTAAGGGTATTGGTTTTAGCGGAACGGCAAAAATCTACATTTAGCAGGGTCTACGGATATAGTGTAGCCTCTATTTTATTCTTCCACTTTTTTGTGAATATTGGAATGGTGATTGGGCTACTGCCAACGATTGGGGTTCCCCTTCCGTTTATTAGTTATGGGGGATCAAGCCTTTGGGGCTTTACCATCCTTTTATTCATTTTCGTGAAATTGGATGCCCAGAATTACATCCACAGTTAGTGCTTCGCCCAATCCTGAAGTCTAATTTCAGATTCCAATGCTTCTTCCAACTCGTCTGGCAAATGCTGAAGAAAATCAATCCCCGTGACACGTTCCACCTCATCTATTGTCACTACATACTCGTAAAATGAATCCTGTGTTGGCACATTTGGGATAAGAAAAGCAAGTACCTTATAGGAATCTTTTTCTTTATCAATGACAATTTTATAAAATGCCTTTGGCACCGAAACCTCTTCATCGCCAATGGTTTTTAATCCGGGCTCCAGCACGCCCCCAGTAATTACATACAATCCATTGTACTTCTCTGCCCAAAACCGAACTTTCTGTTCTAAATAATTCCAGATTCGGGTATTGAATTCATGGTTTTGCGGACTAATATTACTGGTGAGGAACGTTTCTGAAAAAGCCTCATAAGAAAACGAACGATCTCCAGCCGGACATAAATGTCCGCGGTCATATCCTGAATTTTTGTAATTTCTCCAGTGCGCCGATTTTGTAGTAATCTTGGGATCCCTTTCAAAATATGGGCGGTCATAATCACGGCCAGACAAATGTTTTTTCTGCAGTTCATACGCAACCCATTCGGCCTGTTCATGACTTTCAGAATAAGAAAGCGTATAAAAGTCGTGGTAAATAATGGCCCCTGTAGTTGAAGTTGGCAAAAATTCTGTGCCAAATTCCAGCTCCCAAGGAGCTTGGTTTTCGGTATTTTGTTGAAACCGGGTGACTAATTTTTCAGCAAAATATAGAATAGCAATTACCACTATAAATACAATGGTGTACGTTGTTCTTTTAGACATGCTTCAAAAATACATATATTTCATTTTGTGTCCTCTTTTATAAATAACGAAGTAATTGTCTGTTTTGGTTATTGAAGCAATAAAAAAAATAAGTAAGTTTGAGGGTATGCGAGCTTTCCCCACATTAACCATCATAGGGCTGTGCATCTGTTTTTCATGTAACGGGGATCTAAAATCCCCAAGAAGCATTAAAGAAATAGATGCCGTTCAAAAACGCATAGACACTGTTGAACATGACTCTAATTATTCTTATTTAACATCTTTTCAAAACGACTTTCGCAAGGAAAATTTGCACCCAGATTCCTTGAAGGCAGAAAATGCCTATTTACTGGGTGAGTACTTCAAGTCCCAACAAAACCTAGATAGTGCTGCTTTTTATTATCTTTTAGCAACAGATTTTGTTAAGGACTCCCTAAAACCGAAAAAACACGGTAAATATTTTAGAAAGGCCTACTATGCTTTTTCAGATTTGGGGCTGTACGGAAATTGCCTAACAGTAGCCAAAAAGTATCGTAAGTTGGCAGAGGAATCCTCTTTTCCTTTAGACTATACTTGGGCCCTTCATTTGGAAAAAGGAACGCTTGAAAAAATGGGCAAATACAATGAAGCTTTTGAAATTGCAAAAACCATTCTTAAAAATGCCCAAGAGAATGACACCCAAAGTGTTCCCTATGCCCTTACAGGTATTGCCAAAATGGAATACAAATACTTCGGAAACAAAACATTGGCCTATCAACTTTTAGATAGTATGGCAACCAACAAATTGTTGCGATACGAAAGTGATAAAGCAGCGGTATATGGCACCTTGGGAACTTATGATTATTATAAGGGTGACTATCAAAAAGCCCTTGAACATTATCTCCAAGCTTGTGAAGCCCAAAAAAAGGACGAAAATTCCCCGAATAGGGTAACCGCATTGGCAAATATCTACAATAACATTGCAGAGGTACAGATAGACTTGAAACAATATGACCAGGCTAGGGCATACCTGGATAGTGTCAAGCAATTCGGATTTACAACTTTACGAAGAGGGACTCAAAAAGAACATCTAAAATACGAGCTACGGCTCTCTGCCGTGACCAATCAAAATATTGATAGGGTGTATAAGATTATAGATTCCATCAACAAATACCAAGATGAAGTCTACAACCAAAAATTGGAAAATGAACTCTTAGAACTCACCAAGACTACAGAACAGAAGTTACAAATAGAAAAACAAAAACAAGACGCAGAAATTCAAAATACAAAACTTATCAACGGACTTATTACCTTAGGAAGTCTAGCATTGCTATTGGGTGTTTTTGGGTTTCTATTCTACCAACGGAGAAAACTCAATTTTGAAAAACAACAATTAGTTACCCAGCAAAAGTTACTTCGCTCTCAAATGAATCCGCATTTTGCATTTAACACCTTGTATGCAATTCAGAATGAAATCAAAAAATCCCCTCAAAAAGCCAGTGATTTCTTATTGAAATTTTCAAGGTTATTCCAACTTATCTTGGAAAATTCTACCCACAATTTCATTCAATTGGAAGATGAATTGGATGCCTTAGAGCAATACCTTCAGTTGGTGCTGTACCGATTTCCAGAAAAATTCACCTACCAAATTGAGTTAATTGAACTGGAAAGGGATGAATTTATTTTTATTCCCCCTATGCTTATTCAACCTTTTGTGGAAAATGCAATTGTACACGGTTTTGAGGAAATTGATCACCCTGGGAACTTAAAGATTACCCTTCAGGAAAAACAGAATTTATTGGAGTGTTGCATTCATGATAATGGAAAATGGCAGGAAAAGGAAAATAAAGGCGAAAAAACCAGAACATCCTCAACGATACTTATTTCAGAATATCTAAAAAAACATACCAAAAAAAGTATTCAATATACCTTCTCAAATCAAGGAACAAAAGTTACCTTTTGGATTCCGTTTAAAACCTTTAATGATGATTAAAACACTTATTGTTGATGACGAATCCTATGTAAGGGAAGATCTTAAGGAAAAATTGAACGCTTTTTTTCCGAATAAAATCCAAGTGATTGGAGAAGCTGAAAGTATTGCAACAGGGCTTGCAGCTATTCAAAAATTTCAACCAGACTTGATTCTTTTGGATATTCATTTAAAGGACGGGGTATCTTTTGATTTGCTCGCAGAAAT
The DNA here is from genome assembly GCA_964495885.1 of uncultured Alteromonas sp. GTDB lineage: Bacteria > Bacteroidota > Bacteroidia > Flavobacteriales > Flavobacteriaceae > PALG01. Next base: position 99,492 of record CAZBWO010000009.1, read on the forward strand.
ACCCACTAAAACCTTCGATGTAATTTTCATAACAGGGTATGACCAACATGCTATTAAGGCCATCAAAGTTGGCGCCCTAGATTATATTTTAAAACCTGTAGACCCAGAGGAACTTAAAGTGGCTTTGCAGAAAGCTATTGACAGGAAAGGAAGTGACCCCCAGTTAGAAAAACTACTGGAAATCTCTGGAGAATTTTTTAGAGGAGCCGAAAAGAAAAGGGTGATTTTGAAAACTTCGGAAACCGTATATGCCATCTACGAAGACGATATTATTTATTGTAGATCTGATGGTAATTACACCACTTTCTACACCCAGCAAATGGATAAAATATTGGTATCAAAATCCTTAAAACAAGTAGAGGAAATCCTTTCCGAAAAAATCTTTATACGGTGCCATCAATCCTATATCGTAAACAAGAAGCATGTTTTAAAATACAACAAAAATGGAGTGCTCATTGTAAACCTGGATTTTAAAGTACCTGTCTCCTCAAGGCGAAAAGATTATGTTTTAAAATGTATTTTTGATTGATGCATATTTGAAACAGATATTAGCAAATTTGAAGTAAACAATAACACTTATACAAGCACTCAATTATATAGGACATCCATTTTCTATATTTGAGAATATAAAACTTTGTAAAATGAAAAAACTAAAACTCCTCCTTATTCTGGCAATAATTGCCTTTACAGCTTGTGAAAAAGAAGATGCTTTACAGTATCCTGAAAATACAACAGCAGACTTTATTCAAACGCAAACTATATCCAACAGGACCTCAACCATTACTTACGAACTGGAACCCGCATTGGAATGGGCTGCCTACATTACAGCTAAGATTGTTCAAGACAGTACAAACACCGCGCAACGTAGCTATGTATTATCACAATTAAATAATGATATCATTGCCATGGAAGACCTCATTGGTGCGAATGTACCTTTAGCTGGACAAAGTTTTAAAAATCTATTTGAAACGTATGTAAATGGTTATTTCGATTTTACCGTAGGCAATCCTGGTGACGACGAAGAAAGACCTCCTTGTCCACATTGTGGAGATAGTACTTTTGGGGAGAATTCCCTAGAGAGTAATAACTCAAATAATAGAGGACTTGAAACAACAGACTATTTCACTTCATTCGCAGAATTTTTATTAAATGATAATTGCGTAGAGCTCTACTTCCCTGATGGGATCAATACCAATAATTGGAGTGATGTAACTTCAGTAGGGCATCCATTAACAACTGCTAACTCAAGTGAAGGAATACGACGTTTCGTTAATAGCCTTGGGGGAACTACCTTTTTTGAAGATACTGAGGGCGTGAATGTAAGCAACACCTATATTTATCCAAATGTAATTGTTGCTAGACCCATTAGGCAAGGACTTACGGGCCCTTGCTTGTACACCCAATACACTGGGGTTGATTTTACAGATTTCTTAGATTGATTTACATTTATATAGTAACTGAAACCGCCCAAATGGGCGGTTTTTTTATTGCAGTTATAAGCTTAACTAATACGAATTTGAAAAAAACAGCCACACTTGCATATTCACTGTTGCCTAACCTCTGCAGAGCAGCTAATTTCAATACAAATTGAAAATTGTCTGTACAATCAGACCGCGAATTCCGAAAAGCGTAAGAGTAGGACTATTTAAAACTTATTTATATGAAAAATGCAATGTATTTAATCTGCCTTACCCTAATGTTGGCGACAATAAATGGAATGGCACAAACAGAGAGAGGACCGCAATGCACTACATGTACAGATCCAAATGATTACATTTCCAACAATGGAGACAATACCTTTACTGCAGATAGTGCCCAAGCCTATTATTGGGAAATATGTAGTGGTGGATCAAGCGTCTCAATTATTTGGGGTAATACCGATCAAGATGTAACAGTTCAAGGAACCCCCGGAAGTAGTTTTTCCATCAAAGTTACCCGTTTTGTAAATGGCAATTGTATCGAAGCTTGTGAAACAGGGACAATTCAGGCTCCAAATTGTGATGATTGTGTACAAATAAATGTAACTGGAAATCAAATCGGAACAGATTGCACAAATGCTTATGCTTATTTAAATGATTGTCTAGACACAAACATAGTAAGTGTTGAATGGGAATGGGACTTATGGGGACAATGCGGCCTTAATCATTGTAGCTTAGGAACTGTCACTACATTTCCTTTCAATTCTCCTAACGTTGATCTATCTTCAATTAATATTGATCCTGGATATTATCCCTATCTACAGTTTTTTGCCAAAATAAATTATGCAGATGGTAGTTATTGTGAAGACTGGAATCAAGTACTTTTGTATTGTGACAACATGAATGGTGGTGGAGGTTCACCAGGTTTAAACAACGAGCCATCTATTTATCCGAATCCTTCCATTGGAAATAATAATATCTTTTTTAAGAATATTGAAGTAGAAAATATTTTAAGGATAAATATTTTAGATATAACCGGAAATACGAAAAAAACCATTTACCCAACACAGAACCAGTTTTCAATTAGTGGTTTACAACCTGGTTTATATATAGTAGAGTTCAAAGACAAAAAGCAATCTATATTCCAAAGAAAACTTATCATTAGATAACTTTAAAAAAAACCGCTCGAAATGGGCGGTTTTTTTTTAATTCTTTACATCCAATACATCCCTTAGGGCATTCCCCAATAACATAAAGGCAGTAACCAAACTCATGATGGCCAGTCCCGGAATTACGGCTAGATAAGGCTTTCCTAAAATAATATAAGAGTAATGGTCTTTAATAATCCCACCCCAACTAGGCATGGGTGGCTGGGCACCAATCCCAAGGAAGCTCAACCCACTCTCAATTAAAATTGCACTGGCAAAATTGGCAGCAGATATAATGATTACTGGGGCTAAACTATTGGGTAAAATATGCTGGGTCACAATGCGCCAATGATCGTAACCCAAGGCCTTTGCGGCAGTAACATATTGCATCTGTTTTACACCCATCACCTGCCCACGAACAATTCTTGCTACTTCCACCCACATAGTAAGCCCCACTGCAATGAACACTTGCCAAAAACCTTTTCCCAAAGCCAAAGTAATGGCAATGACTAACAATAGTGTAGGAATAGACCAGGTAACATTAATAAGCCACATAATGGCAGCGTCTATTTTACCTCCAAAATAACCTGCAATAGCACCTAAGGATATTCCAATAACCAATGAAATAAAAACAGCTACAAACCCAATAGATAAAGAAATCCGTATCCCTACCAACATTCTACTTAATAAATCTCTTCCATACTTATCAGTACCTAAGAGAAATTTTTGTTCACTAATATATTCCGCTGGAACTTCGGAAATAGCGTTCAAACCTGGAAAATAAGATAACGAATACGATTTGCTAAGCCCCTTGGATCCATCGGGGGCATAGGCTGTAATTTCAATAGCATCTTCCTTTAAATTATAACCGGAAATGGGAATTTCTGTCTGGGTATTTTTGATTCCGAAGAAAAACTCAGAAAGCGCATTTTGGGATGTTCCAGAACTTGGTAACGTGAGCATTTGCACCTGAAACCCGGGAGGTTGGGAATGGATTGACAAATGCATCTGATTGGCGTTTTGGGAATGATCTGGAGCAAGGGCATACGCAAAGATTGCCACCAACACACAGACCAGCAAAAACACCAAACTAAAAACGCCCCAAAAGTTCTTTTTGAACTTTTGGAGCGCTTGGTGTGTCAAGGAACCGGACAATGCCATTTAATTCTTTATTTCAGCAACCTTTCCGTTCCTAATGTTATTCATTTTCAAATCTTCCAGGACGTTTACAGCTTCTTCCACATAGATATCACCGGCAAGGTCCTCATGCCATCGCTTCCGCTTTTCCCGAAGCGTGGTATCATTCCGCATTAATGCAATCTCATTTGGCAAGGAACGATAACTTAGTTTATTATCATAATTATCAATTGCATCAAACTTTTCAGTCTCTGCTTTTCTTCGATCTATATCAGCCGCATAGGCTTCATAATTCAAAGAAACCTCATCTTCATCCCTACTCTTTTTAATCCATTGTGCATTTTCATCAATTAACTGTAACTGCGCACTTTTTGCCATACGCTCCTTACTTCTTTTAATGGTTCCTTCATAATCAATATACCCGTCCCAAGGAGTATAATTGGCTGGAGATATTTTATCATACGGAAGCGGGTTGTCATAATCCCGTTCTCCAACATCAATATAACTATACCTGTCTGGCATCACTACATCACTCTTTACTCCCTCTAATTGGGTTGAGCCTCCATTTACACGATAGAATTTTTGTGTCGTTAATTTTAAGGCACCCATATCTCCCATATCATTGTTTCGAAGCCACTGATTTAGATCTACCATGTTTTGTACGGTTCCTTTTCCGTAGGATTGCTCACTACCAATAATGATTGCCCGCTTGTAATCCTGCATGGCGGCCGCTAAAATTTCTGAAGCAGATGCTGAAAGCTCATTCACCAAGATTACCAACGGCCCATCCCATACTACTTCTTCATTCTCATCCTTTAAGACTTCCTTTCTTTTTCCACCGGAAGCAACTTGCACTACAGGGCCTTCCTTAATAAACAGACCCGCAATGTCAACCGCTGTTCTTAAGGATCCACCCCCATTATTCCGAAGATCCAAAACAAGACCTTCCATTCCTTCAGCTTTTAATGCTTCAATTTCCTTTTTGATATCGGTAGCCGCATTCCGCTCTTTGTAATCTTTCATATCAAAATAAAAAGCTGGAAGGTTCACCAAACCATATTTTTTATCATCTTTTTCAATGACCGAAGATTTTGCGTAGGTTTCTTCCAATTCTACTACATCCCTAGTAATAGTTTCCTCCCCAATGGTTCCATCTACCCGCTTTACCGTAAGGGTAACTTTGGTTCCTTTAGGGCCTTTGATAAGCTTTACTGCATCGTCAACCCGCATACCCACAATACTTACCGCTTCCTCTTCTTCCTCTTGCTTTACTTTTAAAATAGCATCGCCTACCTCCAAGTGTTCTCCTCTCCAAACGGGTCCACCACTAATCACTTCCACAACGGTGATGTAATCACTTTTTTTCTGAAGACGTGCCCCAATTCCTTCCAACTTTCCACTCATTCGCAAATCGAATCGGTCACGATCTGGTGGTGCGAAATAATTGGTGTGGGGATCAAATTCTTCCACAACCGTATTCAGGAATACGGCAAAATAATCTTTACGTTCAAGGTCTTCCGTAAAGGCATAATAATCGTCCAATGCCGTTTTGGAAGTATTTCTGGCCTTCTCTTCCAATTCTGAAAGCGAGAGGGTTACATTTTCTGAAGCAATGTACTCCTCTCCATTGGCTTCGGCCTCTTTTTGCTTCTCTGGAGCAGATTCTTTTTCCTCCACCAAATCATAATAATTGGAAAGGGTAGTAAATTTCAATTGCTTTCTCCATCGCTCTTTTAAATCAGATTTTGAAGTCACCCACGGTGTCGCATCGTAATCTACATTAATTTTTTCCTGAAGGTTAAAATCGAAAGGTTGTTCCAAAATTTCCTGATAATATTTCTGGGCTTCTTCGGAACGCTTCATATATCTATTGTAGACCATATCGAAAAATGCAAGTTCCTTGTTTCGAAGCTGGTCATCAATCTCAAACTCATATTTGCTAAAATCCTCCAAATCTGAAGCTAGAAAATAACGCTTTAGCGGGTCCATCGCATCAATAAAATCTGCATATACACCTTGGGAAAAGGCGTCATCCATGGTTTTAGGGTCGTAATGTCCTTTTTCCAATACGTAGGTAATCAAGTCTACCAATAATTTATCCTTGTCTGGATCATTAAATTCCTTTGTGGTGAAACTGCAGGAGGCTACTGCTACAAAAACGGCTAGCAGAAATACCCTGAAATTCTTTTTCATAAATCGCATATCAACATTTTTAAGACTTCTAAAATAGGCAAAAAACCTAGGCAAGAAGCGGTAATGATACTAATTTTTTGTTAAACCAAAAAGTTGGGATTTTAAATTCTAAAAATTCGTTTTCCCGTGGAATAACTGTATTTTTATACTTTCAGAGAAGTACAAAAAATGAGCCAAAAAAAACCACTGATTCTTGTGACCAATGATGATGGGATTACCGCCCCTGGAATTCGCGCCTTAATTGAAGTAATGAATACCATTGGCGAGGTCTATGTAGTGGCCCCAGATTCACCTCAAAGTGGGATGGGACACGCAATTACTGTAAATGACACATTGTTTTGCGATAAGGTAGTTATTGATAAGGACGCACCACAAAAGGAATATAGTTGTAGCGGAACCCCAGCCGATTGTGTAAAATTGGCCACCAATGAAATTCTAAAACGCAAACCAGATCTTTGTGTGAGTGGCATCAACCACGGAAGCAATTCTTCCATCAACGTTATTTACAGCGGAACTATGAGCGCTGCTGTAGAAGCTGGAACAACCGGTATTCCCGCGATTGGTTTTTCCCTATGTGATTATTCGTTGGAAGCCAATTTTGAGCCAGTGAAAAAATATGTAAAGCAGATTGTACTGCAATGCCTTGAGCAGGGATTGCCTAAGGGAGTCGTTCTTAATGTTAACTTTCCGAAGCTTTCAGAAAAAGAAATAAAAGGAATGAAGGTTTGCAGGCAAGCAAATGCGCACTGGATTGAAAACTTTGATAAGCGGAAAAATCCACTAGGCCGCGAATACTATTGGCTTACGGGAGAATTCATCAATGAGGATAAAGGAGAGGACACCGATGAATGGGCACTAAAAAATGGATATGTTTCGGTGGTACCGGTACAATTCGATTTAACGGCCCATCATGCCATAAAAGACATTAATTCTTGGGATATTTAACATGCGGAAAGAAATTTTTATAGGAGTTGCGGTTGGAATCATCTCGAATCTAATTGGTGTTTTGATTTGTACATTTATCGTCGCACAAATTAAAGATTTTAGTTTTTCAACTACCTTTAGGTTCTATTGGGAAAATGACAGTTTTTGGATGTTGCTAACCTTAGGTGCACTTCCGAATTTAGCGGCCTTTTTTGGTTTTTTAAAAATCAATAGGGAATACCGGGCAAGAGGGGTACTACTTGCTACGTTTATTACTGCCATTGTGGCTTATTTGATCTATTTTTTATAAATGAAATACTATCTATTAGCAGGAGAAGCATCAGGGGATCTTCATGGTTCCATGCTAATGAATGCCCTAAAAAAAGAAGACCCCCATGCAGAATTTCGGTTTTGGGGAGGAGATCTTATGGCATCACAAGGCGGGGAGCTGGTAGTTCATTATAGAGACAGGGCAATCATGGGATTTTGGGAAGTACTCACCAATCTTTCCAAAATTTCAAAACTTTTCAAGCAATGTAAAAAGGATATTGTATCGTTTCAGCCAGATGCCCTTATTTTCATTGACAATTCTGGCTTCAACCTACGCATGGCCAAATGGGCCAAACCTTTAGGTTTTGCTACGCACTATTATATAAGTCCGCAGGTCTGGGCTTCCCGTTCGGGAAGGGTAAAAACCATCAAACAAACCATAGACCATATGTATGTGGTCCTTCCATTTGTGAAGGATTTTTATAAAAAATACAACTATCCCGTGCATTTTGTGGGCCATCCGCTTTTGGATGCAATTGAAGACAGGGCGCAGCCCCTACCAGAAACTTTCAGAATTGAAAACGGTCTTGACGACAGGCCCATCATTGCATTGTTACCGGGTAGCCGAAAGCAGGAAATTTCGAAAATGCTGAAAGTCATGCTCTCTATTGTGGATGATTTTCCTGCATATCAATTTGTGATTGCTGGGGCTCCTAGTCAGGAGAAGGAATTTTACCAGCAATTCATTGAAAAAGACAATGTGCATTTATTGCTGAACAAAACCTATGATTTACTAAGCCTTTCCCATGCTGCTTTGGTTACTTCCGGAACCGCTACTTTGGAAACTGCTTTATACAAAGTCCCGCAGGTGGTTTGTTATAAAGGCAGTAGGGTTTCGTATGAAATTGCCAAACGTATCATTAACCTGAAGTATATTTCATTGGTGAACCTAATTCTGGATAAGCCTTCAGTAACCGAATTAATTCAAACTGATTTTACCCCAAAAAACCTAAAAGTTGAGCTTCAAAAAATCTTGGATGAGTATCAAAGAGCTGTTCTCTTTTTAGATTATTACGATTTGGAAATAGCTCTTGGAGGTAAAGGCGCCAGTGCAAAAACAGCTAAACTGATTGTAGAATCGTTTGAAAATTAATTTTTTTTTCTACTTTTAACAGAACCAAATCGTTTCTTACCCTATGAAAAAAGGCTACTTGCTAATACTGCTAGCCCTCATTCTTTCTTCCTGTGGCAGCTCCCGAAGAACGCAAAACACCGTTATTATTGGCGATAAAGATATTTCTGTTTCCGCTAGAAAAGCATCCAAAGTTGTAACACATGCCTTAAGTTTTGAAGGCACCCGGTATAAATACGGAGGGACAGACAAACGTGGGATGGATTGCTCTGGGTTGGTCTACACTTCCTTTCAGAAAGAAAATATTGCGCTTCCCAGGGTCTCAAGAGATATGGCTAAAAAAGGAATTCGCATTAAATTAAACGACATAGAAGAAGGCGATTTACTTTTCTTCCAGACTAATAAAAATAGAAAGGTCATTAACCATGTGGGACTTGTGGTGGAAAACCAAAAAGGGGAAGTCCGCTTCATCCATTCTACTACTTCAAGAGGTGTTATTATTTCTTCATTGCTTGAATCTTACTGGAAAAGTGCCTTTGTAGAAGTTCGGCGAATCATTTAATTTACTATCTTACCCCTACTTCCCAGCAATCTTTAGTGATGTAAATACGCTAAAGATGAAAGCAATTAATCCTACACTTGTTTTAATGTCCTTAGGGATTACCACTGGAATCCTTTTGTCACAGTATATCAACCTAAAATGGAATTTTTCCATCCTTTTAATAGCCACTATTGCGTTATTATTCTTTATTTGGCGTTTAGACAAAGTCGTAACAATACCCAATGGCATTTTCCCTTTTGTAACCTTTTTAAGTATTACCTTGATAGGAATCTGTCACTTTCAATTTCAAAAAGAATCCGTTCAGGAATGTCATTTTGAGGAAATTATTTCATCAAAAACAACAAACCGCTATCAAGTTAAAATTACGGAAGTATTAAAACCCTCCCGTTATGATTTTAAATACCTTGCAGAACTTCATTACGTGGACGGGAAGACAACCTGCGGAAAAATTTTATTAAAACTTAAACGGGATTCCCTTGCTCCATCACTTAAAATGGATGAGGAATGGTTACTTATGGGGACACTCACTCATATTCCGAATCCTTTAAATCCTTCCACATTCAATTACCAAAAATACATGAAAAATCTTGGAGTTTTTGGACAGTTTGAAATTAATAAAGACGCACTCATTGCTTGTGAAAATGGAGAAAGCACCCTTCAAGGAAATGCAGAAATCCTTAGACAATATCTTTTAAGCAAACTAAGGAGAACTCAATTGAAACAGAGGGAAAGAAGCATTTTGGAAGCAATGGTCTTAGGCAATAGAAAAGAAATAAATCCAATTCTTTATAAAGAGTATGCAGCCTCTGGAGCGGTACATATTTTAGCAGTTTCGGGGCTGCATGTTGGTATCTTATTGCTTTTATTAAACGGACTTTCCCTGCCCTTGAGGAGGATAAAGTTGGGGAGGTTCCTTCAGCCCTTACTAGTGATTGCTATTCTTTGGGGATATGCCTATTTGGTGGGTTTATCCTCTTCTGTGGTACGTTCAGTCACTATGTTTTCTTTTTTGGCATTTTCAAGGTTGATCAACAGACCTTCCGCGGGCATTAACTTATTGATACTGTCCTATTTTTTTATGCTGTTGATACAACCCAAAGAATTATTTCAAGTTGGATTTCAAATGAGTTATCTGGCAGTCTTTTTTATTCTTTGGGTCTACCCATACTTGATGAAACTGGTTCAGCCAAAAATATGGCTCTTGAAGAAACTCTGGCAAATTACTGCCGTTTCGTTAGCTGCCCAAATAGGTGTGGCCCCATTAAGCATTTACTATTTTCATCAATTCCCAGGGGTATTTCTACTCACCAATTTGCTGATTATTCCTTTTTTGGGAATATTACTAAGATATGGGATTATTGTCATTTCACTTGCAACTATGGACCTACACCTTATCGTTTTGGAAAAGGGACTGCAAAAGCTTCTTTTTTTGCTGAATGAATGGATTATTTTCAACTCCCAAAATGAATGGCTTCTTTTGAAAGATTTATCATTACCGTTTCCAAAGTTGTTGGTGTTTTACGGAATTATTATTCTCTTACTGAAAATAATCATAGAACAACCTCGTAAGCTACTACTAGGAATCTTGGGAAGTTTTGTCATGTGGAGTTGTATGGATTTATGGCAAATGTCACAAACTAAAAACTCATTAGTTATTTTTCAGAAATACCGAAAAAGCTTGATTGCAGTTTCAGATACGGAGAAAACAATCCTGTATCAGAGGGATACTGCCAATCACCTATTGCAATACCCCGTCAAGGATTACTTAATTGCTTTTCCAACTAAGGAAATTGACATTGAAAAAATGCCCAGTGTATTCAAATACGAATTAAATTATTTCAATGTGATAGATAGCTCAGGGGTATATACCACGAAAAAAAATGCAATACTTATTTTCACGGAAAGCCCTAAAATAAATCTAGACCGTTTAATTGACTCTATCAACCCAAAATTGATTATTGCAGATGGTAGCAACTACACTTCCTACATAAATCGATGGAAAAAAACGTGTGAGATAAAAGGAACTCCGTTTTATGACACTAAAGAAAAAGGAGCCTATATGATGCGAACCTCTAAAAAGTCCCTTTAAAATCTTTCTGATAATTCTCCCAAGCTTCCATGGTCGTAAGTGCTTTGTAGTCGTCATTGGCAATCATCTTCAAATAGATTTCCAATTCCTGGGGAGTTTTATACCCAGGGACGGCTTGGATAAGTTTTCCGTCCTCCTCAAAAAATACCAAACTTGGGTATCCTTGCAAACGAAGGGCATCTGCAAAAAAGTGAACTGCATTTCGCCCTTTCCGTTCTGGCTGGTAATTGGGATTGGTATAGGTAAAACCCTCATAGGTGATTTCTTCGGTGCCTTCCGCATTAAATTTAACGGGATAGTAATTCTTATTAATAAAATCTACCACCTTAGGGTTACTGAAGGTATTTTTATCCATTAATTTACATGGACCACACCAAATGGTATAGACATCCATTACAATCTTTTTGGGGGACTCTTTTTGAGCTTCCAAAGCTTCATTCATGGTCATCCAGTTAATTTTTCCTTGAGAAAAAACAACCGAGGAAAAACCAAAAAGAACACAAAAAATAATTGATTTCATGAGTGTATTTTATCCCCTAAATTCGGGTTGAAAATTATCTACATATTCTTGATATGCCGCTTGGGTCGTGATCTCCTTCCATAAATCTGTACCAAACAGCTTTAAAAACATTTCCATCTGTTGAGGGGTTCTATACCCTTTCACCCTATTAATAAGGGTGCCGTCTTCCGCAATAAATAATACAGTAGGATAAGCCTGTACCCCCATATGTCTTGTAAATTGGTGGGCACTATTTCTTCTGGTTGACTTTGCAGGATCATAACCAGGATTTGCAAACACCTTCCCTTTGAAGTTTACGGTTTCATTTCCTTCTGCATTAAACTTAACGGCATAGAAGTTTTGGTTGATGAAATTTGCTACATCTGGATTCCCAAAAGTATTTCTATCCAATAACTTACAAGGTCCACACCAAACGGTGTACATATCTACAAATATTTTTTTTGGGGATGTTGCTTGCGCTGCCAAAGCTTCTTCCATAGTCATCCATTTAATTCCTTGTGCAGAAATCGAACCGAAAGCAAACAATAGAACAACAAATAATATCTTTTTCATAATTCACATTTTGGAATGTCAATATAACAAAAAACGTTCCACAATGGGAACGTTTTTTCGTTAAAAGTATTGTGTCTAGCGCACTCCGTGCATTAATCGTTTTAATAAAGGATGTAGTAATAATGATACCAATCCAAGTGCAATAGGAACAATAGTGAAAATAAGGAAGAATGTAGAAAGGCTATACTCTTTCGTAATTTTTTCAATATCGCCACCTACATAATGCGCCAATTTATTACCAATAGCAATGGCCAAATAATACACCCCAAACATAAAGGCAATCATTCTTGGCGGAATTAATTTACTAAGGTAAGAAAGCCCCATCGGCGAGAGACATAACTCCCCAAGCGTATGGAAAAGGTATGCAAACACAATCCAAGCCATACTTAAGCTAGCTCCTTCAGCGCCAGATGGAACATTCCTAGCGCCAAAGGCTAAAAATGCAAAACCAAGACCCAATAATGCCAACCCAAGGAAATATTTTACAGAGGCTGGTGGATTATACCTACTATCCCACCATTTGGTAAATAGTGGGGCAAACATGATGATAAATAAAGAGTTTAAAATCGCGAACCAAGTAACCGTAACTTCGGTTTCTGTGGATTGAAATTCTGTATACAATTTAAAAATTACAATCGCCCAAACGATGACAAAACTAATTCCTAAAATAATATTGGAAAGCCCAATACGGGAAAAAGTTTTTCTGAAGAGACTTAATAAAACATAAGTAATCACTAGTAAGGGTACTACCGTTACCAAAAGATCTACAATCTTAAATGTTGTAGCAGCATTTCCTTCCAGCATACGATTGGTAAAATCCCTAATATAAAGCGGAAGGGAACCAGCTGCCTGTTCGAAAGCGGCCCAGAAAAATACCGTGAAAAGACAAAAAATAGCAAAGGCAATCATTCGGTCCCGTTCAATTTTGATGTATCGTGGAATACGTATCAAAAGCAATAAAATAAAAGATATGGCAGCAAGTAAGGCAAAAAACAAACTATCTCCCATACCGGCAATTTCAAAATTCAAAGTTTGGATACCTCCAATTTTGTTCAAAGGATCATTAATGATAAAGATTAATGCTGAAATAGTAAAAACAGCAATCAAAATCAAATCAATTGGAGTGAAGGTATTTAACTTTACCCCTTCCGCAACTGCTTTTGAAGCTTTCTCAGCCATATCTGCTTTATTAGGCTTATCCCCAATATTTCCAAAAAGACGTTGTGCAAAGTAAAACTGAAGCATTCCCAAAAACATGAAAATTCCAGCTAATCCGAAACCATAGCTCCATCCTACTTTTTCACCTACCCATCCACAAAGCATGATTCCAATGAATGCCCCCGCATTCACCCCCATGTAAAAAATATTATAGGCTCCGTCTTTCTTTTCGTCATGGCCCTCATACATTTTTGAAATAATAGAGGTCATGTTCGGCTTAAAAAATCCGTTCCCAAGAATAAGCAACGCAATACCAATATAGAGGAATGTTGGGGTCTCTACCGCCATGGAAGCATGCCCCAAGGTCATGAGCAAAGCACCAATCACTACGGCCCTTCGGTAGCCAATCTTATTATCGGCCAACCATCCACCCAATAAAGGAGTGAGATAGACAAAAAGCGCATAGGTTCCCAAAAGCGATAATGCTGCTGGGGTAGACCATTCCCATCCCGGGTTATCCCCAAGAATTGCTCCTGTAAGGAAAATGACCAAAATAGCCCGCATCCCATAATAGGAAAAACGTTCCCACATTTCGGTAAAAAACAAAACAAATAATCCAGCAGGATGCCCTAGGACTTTATCTTTAAAAAACTCTGAATTGTTGGTTGCTTCCATAAAAGTTTGGTTTAATATTGGTTATCGGCTACTTCGTAACCTTCGGTTTCGTTAACAGTTCCCTCTTTATCTTCTACTCCATGAGTAAGTGTTTCCAGTTTCTTTCTGAAAAGCAAAACAATAGCTCCAAAAAGAACACAAAAAACAGCAATACCAGTGAATACTGTAAACTCTCCAAGCGCAGAAGCAGACTCACCCAATAATCCAGCTAGTTTATTACCAAAGCCAGTCATGGCAAAATAAACTCCCATCATCAATGAAGCATACTTTAAGGGTGCCAATTTTGTAATATAGGATAGTGCTACCGGAGAAATACATAATTCCCCAACAGTATGGAATAAGTAAGCCAATACCAACCAATACATGGCAGAAGATCCTGTGCTATTAAATTCTGATGCCGCCGCTGACATGAAGAAAAATCCGGTTCCCATGATGATCAATCCAATGATCATTTTAAACAAACCTGTTGCCAATTTTCCTTTTAGTTTCCTGCGTGCCCAATATCCAGCAACCAACGTTCCTAAAAAGATAATAAACATGGCATTTAGGGACTGGAACCAAGAGGCGGGTACTTCCCAGCCCAACAACATTCTATTGGTATTTTCTTTTGCGTAGATATTCATGAGGCCGCCCGCTTGTTCAAAAGCACCCCAGAATACAATTACCAATAAGAAAGAAATAAATAATACGACAATCCTATCTTTTTCAACCTTTGTTAATGGACGCTTCATAGCAGCCTTCTCTTCTTCGTCTTCGGAAGAACCTAGATAATTCCCAACATATTTTAAATGTTTTTGACCAAGTAAATACTGAAGTAACCCTAAGGCCATTCCTATACCTGCAAGTCCGAAACCATAGTGCCAACCGTGAACTTCCCCTACATAACCTACAATGATACTTGCCAAAAAGGCGCCTACGTTGATTCCAATGTAGAAAATGGTGAATCCCTTGTCCCTTCTAATATCTCCTTGCCTATAAAGACCACCAACCATGGTTGAAATATTAGGCTTTAGCATTCCAACACCTAAAATAATCAACCCAAGTCCTGTATAAAAAGCCCACATTTGTTCAACAGCAAGAATACTATGCCCCATGACCAGTAAGATTCCGCCATATAAAACCGACTTCTTCTGCCCTAAAAATTTATCTGCAATCCATCCACCAGGAATAGATGCCACGTAAACTAACATGGTGTACCAGCCATATAATGCCAAAGCTTCTGCATTGGTCCATCCTAATCCAGCGTTATCTGCAGCTGTTTCAGCTACTAAGTACAATACTAAAATTGCCCGCATTCCGTAGTAGGAGAAACGTTCCCACATTTCGGTGAAGAACAGGACGTACAATCCTACAGGATGTCCAAATAATTCTTTTTGTTTGTGTAAAGAAGTCGACATAATAATTGGTTTTATTAGTTGGTTTTAATTTTTAATTTCCAAGGTTTTGGTAGTAGGTGCCCCCAAGGTTCTGTGTACAAATTGTGTCATCTTTCGGTAGAGATGTAAACGGGTATTTCCGCCGTAAATTCCGTGGTTATCATCTGGATAGGCCAACCAATCAAAATCTTTATTGGCTTGTATCAATGCTTCTACCAGGCGCATGGTATTCTGAAAGTGAACGTTATCATCTGCAGTTCCGTGTACCAATAAAAAATCCCCTTCTAGCTTATCAACATGCGTGATAGGGGAATTCTCGTCATAACCCGAAGGATTTTCCTGTGGGGTAGTCATGTATCGTTCTGTATAAATGGTATCATAGAAACGCCAGCTTGTAACTGGGGCTACTGCAATGGCCATAGCGAAAGTATCTGGCGCCTGAAACAAGCAATTGGAAGACATAAACCCTCCATAGCTCCATCCCCAAATACCAATTCGGTTGGCATCTACATAGGGTAATTTACCTAATGTTTCGGCAACGGCAACTTGGTCTTCCACTTCATATTTACCTAATTCCTTTTGGGTCATTTTCTTAAAATCCCTGCCTTTATAACCGGTTCCCCTTCCGTCTACACAAACAACAATATAGCCTTCCTGGGCTAACATTTGGTGCCAATAATCATTTGCACCATTCCAACGGTTAGCAACATTTTGGGAGCCAGGGCCAGAATATTGATACATCAACACTGGATATTCCTTATTGGGGTCAAAATCTAATGGCTTGATGGTATACATGTTCAAATCTTCTCCATGAATGGAAATGGTAGAAAATTCCTTAGGGGACATTTTGAAACCCTTCAATTGCTCTAACAGCTCATCATTGTTTTTGATTTCCCGAAGCGGTTTTCCTGTTGCCCCATCATGAAGGGTAAATGTGTAGGGAGTCTCTGCACTGGAAAATGTATTGATGAAGTAGCTATAATCCTCACTAAACGCAGCACTGTTACTACCTTCTTGTTGGGTAAGTCTTACTTTGTTTTTTCCAGTACTACTAATGGAATATACATCTCTGTTAATGCTTCCGTTTTCTGTGCTTTGATAATATACACGAGCCGTTTTGGGGTTAAATCCATAATAGCTTGTTACGGTCCACGGGCCGTCTGTGATTTGCTTGATGAGTTTACCATTTCGGTCATAATGATAGATATGGTTCCACCCACTTTTTTCACTGGTCCAGATAAAACTATTATCATTCAAAAAAGTTAGGTCATCTGTAATATCAACATAGGCATCATCCTTTTCTTGATGCACTAGCTTAGCAGTGTTTTTGGTAGCATCATAAAAGACTAAGTCCAACACATTTTGGTGACGGTTCATCAACTGCACACTTAAAACATCTGCATCTTCCGTCCACATAATTCTTGGGATGTAGTAATGATTAAAAGCTGAAAGGTCAATTGGCGTAGTTAATTCAGAATTCAAATCATACACAAAGAGGGAAACCTCGGCATTTTTTTCACCAGCCTTTGGATATTTAAAGGTATCTTCTGTTGGATATAGGTCTTTTCCGTAGACATCCATGGAAAATTCTGGCACTTCCGTCTCGTCAAACCGAATAAAAGCAATTTTATTTCCTGCTTTATTCCAATCAAAAGCCCTCACAAAAGCAAATTCTTCTTCGTAGACCCAATCTGTAATACCATTGATGATTTTATTTTCTTCACCATCAACAGTTATCTGCATTACTTTTCCTGTGCTTAAGTCCTTGATGTAAAGGTTGTTTTCAAAACCATAAGCCACTTTGGTTCCATCTGGGCTGAACGTAGGCTCCTGTACTTTTACATCAGAAAGCAGTGTTGCCGTTTGGGTTTTCGTATCGTACACATAATACGTTCCTAAGGTAGAGCGCCTGTAAATTCGATCTAGCTGGGTGGCTAATAGAATTTTCGACTCGTCATCGCTAAATTCATAAGAAAAAAAGTAAGGCACGTTGGAAAGATCTTCACTGTTCACCAACGTTTTGAGTTTCTCACCGCTCAAGTAATCGTACACATCAATACTGGAGGTTCCTTTGGATCGATCATAATTTAATACAGAATATTGCTTCCCGTTGTTCATGGAATGCAGGACATCCATATATTGTGTCCTAAATGTACCTCCCCAAATATCTTCTAGAGTAATTGAATTTTGTTGTGCGGTGACAGATCCTACCAAAGCCACCATGAAAGCTAGCACAACACTGAATTGAAATCGCTTCAAATTGTAAATTTTTTGTTAGCTCAAGTTTACTAAATAATTCTCGAAATATAAGGGTTTTTTAGTTAATTCCCCCTTTTTTGAAATGCCATTTGTAGCTTGATAAAAAACGGAAAGCCCTATATTTGTGCTTTAAGAATTCCCTACATGGCACAGCAAAAGGTTTCTGGTTTTTCAAAAAAAAGTAAGTCGGAAAAAATAGATTGGCTACTCAACACTTTTTTAAAAGAAGAGCCTAACGCTAAAAAGATATTGGAGCAATACTGGAACCCAGACCTAAAACTCCAAAGCCTACATGACGATTTTATTGAAAACACCATCACCAACTATTACCTACCCTTTGGAGTAGCCCCTAACTTTCTCATAAACAACCAATGGTTTGTGTTGCCCATGGTGACAGAAGAAAGTTCTGTGGTTGCTGCGGCTAGCAATGCTGCAAAGTTTTGGATGGATCGCGGAGGATTTAAAGCTGAAGTAGTTTCCACCGTTAAAAACGGACAAGTACATCTTTCATATGCTGGAAGACCTGAAACACTTTTTGCTTTTTTTGAAGGCATAAAAACAAAGTTGATTGCCTCTGTTGAAAAAATACAAGCCAACATGGTGAAAAGGGGGGGCGGACTTATAGATTTAAAATTAGAATCCCTTACCGAAAGTTTACCAGATTACTATCAAATACATGCTTCTTTTGAAACACTAGATGCAATGGGTGCTAACTTTATTAATAGCTGCCTTGAACAATTTGCCAAAAGCTTTGAAGAGGAAGCCACTAATCATACAGCTTTTGAAAATACCTCACCGGAAGTCATCATGAGCATTCTTTCCAATTACGTTCCAGAATGCTTAGTAAGGGCGGAAGTTAGCTGTCCTATTGCCCAACTTTCGAATAATAACGTGGATGGAGAAATTTTTGCGCAGAATTTTGTTCGCGCAGTGAATATGGCCCATGCCAATCCCAGAAGGGCGGTGACACACAACAAAGGAATCATGAATGGTGTAGATGCGGTGGTCATTGCCACCGGAAATGATTTTAGGGCCGTAGAAGCAGGAGTACACGCTTACGCCGCTAGGGAGGGACAATATAAAAGTTTAACGCATGCTAGTGTTGAAAAAGGTATTTTCAAGTTTTGGATTGAACTTCCGCTTGCTTTAGGAACTGTAGGCGGACTCACAGCCCTGCACCCACTAGTAAAAGTTTCTTTTGGGCTTTTACAAAGCCCAAATGCAAAAAACTTAATGCAGATTGTTGCCGTAGCAGGTTTGGCCCAGAATTTTGCAGCCGTTCGATCTTTGGTGACTACTGGCATCCAAAAAGGGCATATGAAAATGCACTTGATGAATATTTTAAATCAGTTGGAAGCTTCAGCAGCAGAAAAAGAGCAAGCTATCAACCATTTTAAAGACCAAGTTATTTCGCACAGCTCCGTAGAAGACTTTGTTAAATCCATTCGCTAATATGGAAGCTACAAATTTTTATAGCCACGGAAAATTATTGCTTACAGGAGAATATTTTGTATTGGATGGCGCTAAAGCACTTGCTATTCCAACTCGCTTCGGACAATCTCTACATATTGAAAAAGGAACAAGGGAAGGGTTGCATTGGGTTAGCTTGGATGCCGAAGGAAATACATGGTTTGAAGCAGTGTATACCCTATTTGACTTTACCACTTCAACAAACTCTTCAATTGCAGAAACCCTTCAACGTATTTTGCTGAAAGCACGCAAACTGAACCCTAGCTTTTTAAAAAACACTACATCTATCAAGGTAGTTTCAAGTTTGGACTTTCCACGGAATTGGGGACTTGGAACTTCTTCCACGCTTATTAACAACATTGCCCAATGGGCTGAAGTTGATGCCTATCAATTATTACAGGAAAGCTTCGGCGGAAGCGGCTATGATATTGCAGCGGCACAGCACAACCAACCGATCCTGTATCAGCTTGACAATGGAATTCCCAAAATTACGGAAGTTTCTTTTCCTTGGGATTTTCAGGAAGAATTGCTCTTTGTGCATTTAAACCAAAAAAAAGACAGCAAAGAAGGGATTCAGCATTATAGGTCCAAAAGCATTGATGAAGAGATATTGAATACAATTAGTGAATTAAGCCAATCTATTTTAAATGCTTCTTCGCTTTTAGCATTTGAAAAGTTTATAAACCTTCACGAAGAACTTATAGCCAATTCCCTAGGTTTGACCCCTGTGAAAGCAACTTATTTTCCAGATTATCCTGGTGCCATCAAAAGTTTGGGGGCTTGGGGAGGAGATTTCATTCTTGCTACCCGGGCAAAGGAAAATGCCCATTACTTTACTAAAAAAGGATATACAACACAGCTAGGCTTTCAAGAAATGATCCTATAAAAAAGGCTCGTCATTCAACGAGCCTTTTATATATTTTAGCAACAATTTATTAATAAAACTTTGCTCTATTATCTTCGATATCTGCATTTTTCTTCAGCGCTGTAAATACTTTATTTCCTAAAGTATTAGCGTTACCAACGGCAGTTGCCAACTGATTGGTGTAGGCAGCATAGTTATCAAGTTCAGGGGCTTTATTTACTGCTAAAACCCTTACTTGGAATACTCCATTTTCTCCATCGATTAGTCCAGTAGTTTCACCAGCTGCAACTCCAAATGCAGCACCTACCACCATGGGTTCTGTTCCAGCTCCAGCAATGGTTGGGTTGGAACGAGTAAGCAAATCAGCAGTTTTTACAGTTTCGTTTTGGCTACTTGCAACTTCCTGAAGCGTTGTTCCAGAAATTGTCTCCCTAATTTTAGCCGCTTTTTTCTGTTTTTTAAGAATTGGGGTGACCAACCCAGATGCTTCCGCAATACTCATCAGTGCCTTTTCGGTACTTTTTCGAGTCAATCGCACTACAATATAACTATCGTTCACATTAAAACGCTTTACATCTCCTACTTTGGCCTCTTCGGAAAATGCCCAGCTAATAATGGTTCTGTTGTAACCAACCCCTGGGATATTGGAATCCATTTTCCCAACATTATTTACTGGCTTTGCTTTTAGACCTTTTTCATCCAAGGCCGTTTCATAATTTCCGCTTCTGGCAGCTTCAGCAAATTTGGCAGAAGCCGAAAATACTTCGGAAAGGGTAGCTTCGGAAGGTTCAATTTCTTTTGTTACAGTAGCAACCTTCACAACAGGCTGCATATTTTTTTGGCCCTCTACTTCAATGATGTGGTATCCAAAGTTTGTTTCCACAACGCCAATATCGCCTACACTTTGTTCAAAAGAAAAGTCCCTAAACGCAGGCACCATTCTATTGTATGCAAACCAATCATAATGTCCTCCTTTATCCTTGCTTCCCGGATCTGAAGAAAATTTACTTGCCAAATCTTCAAATTTTGAACGGTTACCGCGAAGCACTTTCAGAAGGCTATCTGCTGTTGCCTTTGCTTGTTCTTTTGTACGGGTGATGCTATCTGTTCTGTTTAAGCCAACAGGAATAAGTATATGACGGGCTTCAGCAGAATCTGGCAATTGTCTTTTTGCCAACACCTTGGTAATATTCATGGTGTTTTCTACCTTGTAAGGACCGTAGACCTCTCCTACAGGAATCTGCATGATCGTATCTTTTAATGCTTCTGAAAGTTCACTTTTGTATGACCACTTGTCTTGGAAAGCCACATCACTTTGGTCATTCACAAAAAACTCATTGTCTTCTGCATTTTTGAATTCTTCTTTTAATTCATTCATACTTGTACGAGCTTGTTCTATATCATCCAAGGAAGGTTCTTCCAAGAAAGATACATATTCAAAATCTACAAGCGGATCTACTTCATAATCATTAGGATGCTGTCTCATGTAAGCTTCAATTTCAGCATCGGTAACAGTCACGTCTTCATCGGCAATTTTTGCATAAGGAACGAAAACATATTCTATATTCACCTTATCATTTTCAAAATGATATTGTTGTTCGCCGTCGGACTTGGTGGTTACCATTCCGCCACGCACTAAATTCACATAGTTCCCTTGCAATAAACTCTGTCGTACACTTTCAATATAGTTATCCCATTGTTGTTTTGCAGCAGGATTTCCTTGAATGCTGGCAACATATTCTACTAGTTTTGCCTCGCTGTATATTCCATTTTCATCCTGAAAATTAGGATTACTAGAAAGCGACAACGCCAACATTTCGTTAATTTGATCTTCACTTACTCTCAAACCAAGTGCTTCTGCCTGCTGGTCAAAAAGAACTTTCTTCACCTCTTGATCCCAAATGGCGTTCATGGCCTGAGAAGGATTGGCGTTTGGGCCCAAGGAACGTTGATAATCGTCCAGTTTGGTCATAAAGTCTGTTCTGGAAATTTCGGTTCCATTAATGATTGCTGCAGTATCTTCTACATCAGAACTGCCTCCCCCTTTATTGATGATATCGCTTAAAATAAAAGCGAAAAGTGCTAGGGCTATAATAAGAATGAGGAAAAAACCTCGTTTACGAATGCTATTTAATATCGCCATTTTCTTGAAAATTAACAGTGGGCGAAAATACCATTTTTCAATCGATTTATAAAAAACTAACGGAAAAAAATAAAAGAAGTTTCAAAAAGCTAATCCTGTTCCCTTTTTTGAAGCTCTACCAACTCAATTTTTGTATTGGAAACTTCTATGATTTTGAAATTAAAACCATCTATTTCAACGGTTTCGTCTTTATCTGGAATTTCTTCCGTGAAGTTTACAATCAATCCGCCCAAAGTTTCATAGTTTTCACCTTCTGGCAGATCTAATTTGTACATTTCATTTAAGTAATCTACCTCTAACCTGGCAGAAAAGCGGTAATGACCTTCCGAAAGCTCTTCTTCTTCCAAAGCGACTGAATCATGTTCATCTTCGATTTCGCCAAAAAGCTCCTCTACAATATCCTCCACGGTAATGATTCCAGAAGTACCCCCGTATTCATCAATCACTACCGCAATACTTTTACGTTTTCGGGTTAAGATATTCAGGACATCTTTCACATGAATACTTTCTGGCACGAAAACCACTGGCATCAACACCTTTTTTAGGGAGTTTGGTTTTTTGAACAATTCAAAGGAATGAACATAACCTAAGATGTCATCAATATTTTCCTGATAGATCAAAATCTTTGAAAGTCCCGTTTCGGTAAATAGTTTCACCAGTTCTTTTGGGGTGGTTTCAATATCAACGGCAACTACTTCGGTTCTTGGGATCATTACTTCCCTTGCCCTAACTTCGGAAAACTCCAGTGCATTCTGAAAAATCTGTATTTCGCTATCAATATCCTCTACTCCATCTACGGTTTCCATTTGCTCGTTGATGTAATGCCCCAACTCTACCTTGCTGAAGCTAAGCTGTACAGCATCCCCTTCTGTCTTGAAAAAAACCTTAAGGACCAAATCTGAAATCCAAATGACAAATTCTGAAACAAAAAAGAACAATACATAAAAAAGATACGCTGGAAAGGCGAAAAGCTTTACTGTTTGATTTGCGTAAATCTGAAAAAACACCTTTGGAAGGAATTCTGCCGTAAATAAGATCACGATGGTTGAAATGAGGGTCTGTACCAATAAGCCAGACAAGCCTTCCAGTGGAATAAAACTCATGAGCAATTCACCCATAAAAAATCCATAAATAACCAAAGCGATGTTATTACCCACTAACATGGTGGCAATAAATTTTGAAGGTCTTTTAGTAATTCGTTGTAAGATAATGGCGAGAAAGTTATTCTGTTTTTTCTCTATTTCTATATGAATTTTATTCGCTGATACATAGGCGATTTCCATTCCAGAGAAAAATGCCGAGAATATTAAAGATAGTATGACAATAAGAATCTGAAATTCCATTTACTTGTCTTGGTTACGCTTTTCCAAATTCTTTCGGAAACGGCGCTTAAAGAAGAACATAAACACAGCGACTACCGCAAAAAACACAAAAATATAAGCCCGACTTCTATTTTCTTCCCAATTCACATAGACCAAATACAAAGAAAAAAGCGCCATTGCGATATAAGCATATTCAAAAAGTCTGTAGATTTTATTGCCCATTGTCGTTTTTTTGTTCAGGGTTAATAATTTGTACCCCATCATTTCGTCGTGATAAAAATACGGTAAAATCTTCATTTGCATCAAATCCATCCGCACCATCGTTATAAGAACCATCGCTAAATGTAATTCTATAAGGTTCATTGGTAAACACCCATTGATTTTTCTGGTCCCAATACAGTTGTTCAGCTTGAAGGATATTACCGTCTGCGGTAGTAAGCACAACACTATCCCTTAAATCTACCAATTCTGTTTCGTCAAAACGTATGGCGTACTTTGAAGTCACTGTGTTTTCTTGTCCGCTATCATAAAAATGGACTTCTACACCATCTGGAAATTCTTGATACGAAAAATCTAAATTGGTGAAGTCCAAATACGTATCTGTCATCATTTCAGACACTACTTTGCCAGAATCTGTATACACAAACCGAACTCCCTCCCCAATTCCAATGGGAGCACCATCTTTCAAACTTAGCTTTTGAACATTTTTATAATTCCCTTCACATGCAAAAAGCGTAATGGCACCTAGTAGCACCATTACGCTTTTTAAATGATAAGCATCTAATTTCATTATAGACTTGGGACCCTTACACTTCCTCCGACCCAACAGCCAAAGGAAATTGTTTTACCGGCCATACCTTCTGCAAAGATTTCACTTTTGCTTGGAGCCCGTTGGCGGTAACTACTTGCAGCTGCGTTTGCAGAAGAAGCAATGGAAGGATCTACCCTAGCGGCTTTATCTGCCATTTCAGCAGCTTTCCAGTTGATGGCTCTCTTTTCGAAAACTGTATTTCCGCAACTATTGGAGCTACTTGCATACATACTCGCAATTCTAAGGTAGCAGATACCCTTGGAAGGTTTAATTTCCAATACGTCCATGTATTTACTTCTTGCACTTCCGAAGCTTCCTTTTTTCTTAAGGTTTTCAGCAATGGCAAAAAGATAATCGGCTTTTTTGTTCATGTTGGTTTCCAACTCAACCGCTTGGTTGTAATATTCCATAGCATCACTCGACTTTCCTTCACGATCTGCCAATCTACCTAGATAATAGGCAGAGGAAGCAGAAGGTTGTAAGTTGTGAAGTTGTTGTACCATCTGGAAAAACAATGGGGTTTCACAGTCTTTCGCATTTAACCTTCCAGCAGCACTCTTCAACCAAGCTACATTATCTTTGTTTTCTTCAAAGTTCTTTTCATACAAAGGAATCAAGTTATCACAATCTGCAATACTTCCCAATTTAGCATCTACACTTCCTTTAATCTGGCCGTAGTATCCTACATTTTTTTCGTAGGCCTCCATCTTCTTATTCTCTTTAGAGGTCAATTTCTCTCCATTCTCTAGCCTATTGAGATATTCTGTTAGCTTCCCAGCATAATCTCCTTCTTCCTTTTCAATTTTGGATTGTATTATATCATACAGATCAAAAACATCTTGAAGTTCCATTTTACCCTCATTGTACAAATCCATTGCCAACGAGAAATAGGTGTAGATACGTTTCGGGCTTTTAAAAGTTTCCTCATCCTTTTTGAAGGCTTCATCGAAAGCTTTAAATTGTTCCCCTTTGGTTCCAATACCATTATCATATTTAATTTGGGCAATATCTGAAAGGATATCCCCAGTTTTACTTTTGGAAGGATAATATTTTATACGAAGCTCATATGCTTTTTCAAGATCGGCAATTTTAGTTTTATCACCTTTCTCAATGTAATGTTCAAACATTTTCACCGCATATTGATAGACTGCCAAACTATACGTTGGGCATTCAGTAATAGCTTTTTCATAATGTTGCATAGCCACATCATAGTTTTTGGCTTTGGCAGCTTCTGTAAACAAAGAACCTGTGGTCATACATGGGTCTTGGGCAATTGCATTTGAAGACCCAAAAGCTAGGGTTACTACTGCAAAAATCAAAAGGAGATTGGTTTTCATAGCTTTAGTATTTATCGTTTTAATCATAATATCTTTTTTCGAACCATTTATCATTTAGCGAGAGACTTACAAAAATATTAAAAAAGGTTTCTTCTACCAATCCATTTGTTTTTGTTCCCCGTTTTCCAAATTCCAATCCAAGGTTGATATTGGAAAACTTACGCTTCATTGGCAATCCTAGTCCAAAAGATATGCCAAACTCATCAATTGCTTGTCCATTGATATTGATTCCAGTCTCTTCAAATCGAACTCCAGCCCTATAGGTTGCTCGTTTCCAATAATTTGTAAAAGAGCTATAGTCTGGAATATAGAATCCTCCAAATCTAATTTTTGAAGCATCCTCAAAGGTAACATTTTCCAAATCAAATGTTCGGTTGGTAAAATTACTCGTTTTTTGGGAAGTAAATTCCCCCCCAAAGAACCATTTTTTTTCTTTACCCAAACCTGCACCTATTGTAAACTGTGATGGAAAGGTAAAGTCTGTGTTTGCAACTGTAATATCCCTTTCGTCAACAACCGAGAAGTTGCCTTCAGTAATTTCAAGGATTGTAGCAATGGTTCTTGAGTTTTCGGAAGTAAAATCAGTTTCAGGAGTATAAGTTGCCGAAACCATGGTTTCCAACTCTTCTGTAAGCATTCCCTTATATAGGGCACCAATATTGAAGCTAAATCCTAATAAATCTGAACGATTTATTTCACGGGTTCCAAACTGTATTCCATCTTGAAAAGATTCAGCGGTGTTTTCAATATTTCCAAAATTGTAATTTCCATCAATCCCAATACTGAAGTTTTTATTGATCTGGTACGCAACCGTAAGAAAAATTTTGTTGAGCCCTCCTGTTCCAGAATATTGTGTAACTGCAACCTCATTTTCGCTTTGCAATTTATATCCAGAAGAAGTGTAAGGAATTAACCCGAAGCTAGCTCCAAATTTCCCCATGGGAATCCCCATCGCAAGATAATCTAAGGTAGTTGTGGTTGCATTTTGCTTTTCAGTATCGGTCGCAAGGGTACTAAACTTATGGCTGCCAGCCAATGAATAATTCACTAACCGAAGCCCCGCAACTCCTGCAGGATTTTGGATGTTTAAATGGATACTATCAGAGTACACACCTATGCCTCCCATTGCCCTATTCTCTACGGTTCCCTTAAATTTCAAGGTCCCAATTCCGAAGTAGGAATATGGAGAAACCGAACCTTGTTGTGCTGAAACAACAACAGAAAAAAGCAATACACATATAATTATAAATCGCTTCAACATGAATCTTTATTAATTTCCAAAAGGTAGTTGAGACCCTCCAATAAAAAATTGGAGTGCGCAAAGATGTCATTTTTTATGCGATCTCGCAAAAAAAGAGCATCGCCTCCTGTAAAAATTACCTTAAGGGGGTTATATTTTTCTTTAATTTCTTTAATGAATCCGTCAATTTCATATCCTATAGCATGAATGACTCCTGCATGAATTGATTCATTGGTATTAGATCCAAACTCAAAATCCAAGTTTTTGGGTTCTAACAATGGAAGGTTCGCCGTAAAAGAATGCATAGATTGATAACGCATGGATACTCCTGGGGAAATAACTCCACCTAGATACTGCTTTTTATCATTTATAACGTCATAGGTGATACAGGTTCCTGCGTCAATCACCAGTACATTTTCAAAAGGATAGTGGTAACAAGCTGCACTCGCCAAAGCTATCCGATCTACCCCCAGGGTTGTGGGAGTGCTGTATTTGTTTTCGAATGGCACTTTAGATACATGGCTAAGTAAATGCACCTTAGCTTGTTTATTTAGATAAGATTGTGCTTCGGAAGAAAGCTTCCCAACACTGGAAATAATAATGAAAGAAATCTTTGGAAACGCTAGAAATAGTTCTTCCAATTTTTGCAAGAGCACTTCATTTCCAACCGAAATCTTATGAAGCATTTCCTGCTTGCTAAAAATAGCGAGCTTTATTGCGGTATTCCCTACGTCTACAATGAGGTTCATCTTACTTAAAGGGCTAAAAGTACAATTTGAAGAAGTGATGTGTTGTTAAGAGTGTATTAAATTGTAAAAAACCTTTTTTTGAATACTTAATTACTAAATCAAAACAACTTAGAAACCTTCCCAATTCTAGCTTCAAAACTGCAAGCAGTTCGTTTTTTATTATCCGTCTCTATGGAAAACCACCCCAAATCTCCAGGATTCATTTGCCTCACGTCAAATGTCCCTTTGAAACCACTCCTCCAAATACAAAACCCAAAACTGCAAGCAGTTCGTTTTTTATGCTTCGTTTCTGCAGAAAACAAGTTTTGCTTCGAAACTTCGCATAAAAAAACCCGAAAGCGATGTTTCGGGTTTCGTGCTTGATGTGGTACCTCCAGGAATCGAACCAGGGACACACGGATTTTCAGTCCGTTGCTCT
>CAZBWO010000010.1:0-122698 GCA_964495885.1 uncultured Alteromonas sp.
ACTCACTACTCACTACTCACTACTCACTACTCACTACTCACTACTCACTACTCACCACTCACCACTCACTTCCCAAACAATTCATTTCCATAGCGACTCCATAGCGACTCCATAGCGACTGCATGCCGACTCCATAGCGACTCCATACCGACTCCATAGCGACTCCATACCGACCCTCCTTGCAGTCACACCGCAGTATCCCCGCACCTTTACCCCACATTCCTCCCACACAACCTGCATACAACCTTTACCTACCTTGCCCATACCTCCCAATACCCTGTGCATACAGGGGGTGGTTGCAGGATGAAAGTTGCAGGTTTGGAAAAGGGAACCACGAATCACGAACCAAGAAACAAGACGAAAGAGTTGCAGGTTGAAAGTTGCAGGTTGAAAGTTACAGGTTGCAAACCCTTAGTCCGTGCGAAGCACAGCAACAACTGTCCTAAGTAGTTTAACTCCTAACTCTTAACTTCTCACTATTCACTATTCACCATTCACCATTCACCATTCACTATTCACTATTCACTATCCATACAGTATCAATACACTAGGCATACAGTTAGCATACTAGAAAGACCCTTGCCCTATAACACTTAATCCTTAACTCATAACGTCTCACCTCTCACGTCCCCTCCCTTTTACATTTTGCATTTTACATTTGATATTTTACATTCCCATTAACCCTTAACCCTTAACCCTTAACCCTTAACCCTTAACCCTTAACTTTTCACGTCTAACGTTTCACTATTCACTACTCACTACTCACTACTCAAAAAAAAGACCCTCTGGCAATAAACTACCAAAGGGCCTTACTTACTTGACTATTAAAAAAAACTACTGCTTCACTACTTGGTACATACCCACACGGCCGTTAATGGTAGCGGTGCATAGGTATTGCCCAGAAGCTAGGGAGCTAAGGTTCACCGTGCCCGTTTGGGCATCAATGGGTTGATACAGCACTTGTTGCCCCATCATGTTAAAGAGGCTAATGCTCTCTATACGTTCTTCAGATTTTAAAAACAACTCATTCGCCGTAGGGTTGGGGAAGAGGCTAAAGAGTCGGTCGCCATTGTCGGCAATGCCCAGGCCTTCATCGGGGTTGCCAATCCACCCAAATTGGGAGAGTACCCCTAGGTTTATGACCCCTATTAAAGTGGCCAGCCCCGTGACGATATTCAGGATATGCAGTTCTGCCCTAAAGGTGTCATTGTTAAAGGCGGCGAGGAGAATGACCCCTGCCGCAAAACTCAGCGCCATGCCCTGCCCAAAGTTGGCATTAAAGCCCACAAAGCCCACAAAGGTAGCTATGGCAGTGGCTAAGGCTATTTTATATAAGGCATCGTTATCTATATCAAAGGCAAACAAATCGCCCCCGGGGGTGAAAGCCATGGCAATCCCTAGGACCATACCCGTAATCCCAATAAGGTTAGCAGTTACGGCAATAAGATCTATGATAAGTAATGCAGTGGCAGCGGCATTGGTAGAGATGGCATACAGGACACCTGTTAGCGGATGAAACTCCAGGCCGGTAATGCTATGCCCCGCAGGAGGCACCAAGGCACCCAAAAGGGTATAGACCCCAGTGAGCAATGCCAATTGGTAGAGGTTATTTTCATTGTCAACCACATAGGCCATGCTTCCGTCTTCGTTTACGGCACCTGCCCCTTCAAAATTGGGGGCGGTAATGGGGGAGTCGGCTATTTCAGTCCAGCCCTCTGGTGCAAACTTATCGAACTTCCCATACTTTTCACTTTGGTTTTCCACGCCATATACGTTCATACCGCCACTGTTCCGTAGGTTTACCACGGGTTGGGAATTGTTCCACCCATAATGGTCTTTTAAGAGTTGTATTTCTTCTTGGGTAAATACACTGCTCACACAAAGGTGGGTGTTCTGGTTTTTGATTTGTAGTAATTCGGAAATAGGCCGTGCACTTTGGCTGCTCCCTAGCCAGCTTACGCATAGGAAACAACCCAATAGGAGGGTGGTTAGTTGTTTCATGGTGTTATTAATTAGTTAGTTGTCAACAAGATAGGAAAAAACTCCCAATCTGCAGATAAAGAGAAGGTTATATTTTTGGGAAGTCTACGGAATTATTCCAGGAAGCCTAGGAATTTCAGCCCAAAGATAAAAGCACCGCGGTCGTTTCCGTTGTAAAAGGAATGTACATAATCCAGCCGAAGGAAGCGGAACGAACCCCAGCCAATATTATCAAGCCCCACCGAAACTTCGCTATAGGGCTTTCGGTTTTCGGTACTTAAATAATGCCCGCCCAAGACCAATTGAAACCCTAGCCGGTTTAGCCCTGGTACTTTCCCCAGTGCCCACCCATTGAAGTGGTGTTCGGCATGGGCTTCCGCATAGCTGCCATTCGTACTTAGGTCATAGTAGGGTAGCAGGTTGAACACATTGGTGTACCTGCCAGAGGTACCCACACGGGTCTGGTTGCCATTAAAATGCTGAAAGTCTACAAAGGAAATGTTGTCGCCATCCAAAAAGGTCCCTCCCTTGATGCGGTAGACAAAGTCCCCCAAGTTGTTCACATCTACGTTTTGATACACCGAAGCTGCTACTTGGGTATAGTTATAGTCGGTATTGCTGGCACCTAGGGCATTTTCCAATTGTATGCCAAGCCTTGGGTACTTGGAATTGCCCAAATTGAACTTCCCATCTGGGTAGGTCATGTACTTCTGCCCAAAGGTAATCTGGGCATTGAGGTTGGTTTTCACCAAGGTGTGGGACATGATCCCAGGGTTGGTAAAATCGGTGGGGTCTAACGGATTGTTACTGCTGTAGGTTTTATCATCCTGCGGCAGCGTGACATAATCGGTGTTGTTAAACAGTGGGTTCCGTTCCTGGTAACTCACCGTAAGGGACGTACGTAGCCCGTTAAACAACTCCTGACTCCAAGCGGCTCCTGCATAATTGAGTTCATAGAGTTTCATATAGTTGCGCTCAAAAAATAGGGTGCTTACGGTATTCACCAAAGGTGAAATAGGATTGGCGTTGTTGAATTGCCGTGCCTCGCTTCCACCAAAGACCGTTAGCTGCAAGTCGTTAACATTATTGAACTTTCGGGTAGTAGTGGCCTTCCAACGCAGTCGGTCCTCTGCTATCCCGTAATTGGCATCCACACTGGCATACCACCATTGGGTTTGGTAGTCGTCATACCATTTAAAAAAGGAGAGTCCGGCACCGCCGTTCCAACCCTGTACGGTATTGAAGTTTACTCCGGGCAAGGGGGCATTGTAAGTAAGGCTCCATTTTTCGTAGGAGTTCTTGTAGGTGTAGCCAAACAACGGACTTAACAAATTGAATTTGTTTTGTACGGCGTCTACAGAGTCTAGGTATTTCTTGGATTTCCGAAGTTCCTGAATGCTATCCTTTTTTAGGTAGTCATTGGTTTCTTCATCAGTGAGTTGTATGGGGCGTTCTTCTTCCCAGTAGGTACTGTCTTTTTTATTGGCTTCCGGTTCAAAATACAACACCTCATTACTGAAGGTCTTATCGGTAAATTGGGGTTGGAAGTCGTAGTTACTGTACACCGCAATAAAGCGTCCGTCGCCATTGAACCCAAAGAACCCAAAGCTGAAGTCGATGGTCTGGGAGATTTTCACCCAGGCGTTTTCGGTGGCATCAAAGGTAAAGTTCTGTTTAAAGACCAAGTCTTTTACAAATGGGATTTGAATGGACTTCCCATCGGTGGCGAGTTCTACCCCATAGAGTTGCCAATCGTCTTCCACAATGTAGATGGTGCCTTTCCACACCCTGTCATTGGGGCGCTTCGGAATGACGGTAATCTTGTTGATGAGCTTATTGCCCTCATAAAATACCCCGTCCAGTTGATAGCGGTAATACCCCAAGGCATTACTGGCAATAGGGGAGACGATGGCAGCGTTGAGGTCTAGGGTATTCTCATAAAAACTGAAGTTTGCTTCCTGTGCACTATTAAAGCTGAAGCCATTGTCGTTCCCACTTACCTTACTGGCAAGGATACGCTCCTTAAAGTCGTTGGGCTTTCGGTAGGCAATGGTACTCATGGTTTCAGAGAGGTAGATAATCCCCGTACGGGTAGAATCCAGGGCTCCATCAAAATCGCCTACTTCCTGTCCCAGTATCCGTTTAGGCACACTATCTACCCGCCATAACCCGCGGGAGTAGAAGTCGGCGGTAAAAGCCCCAATACGTTCCAGGTTTTCCTTCCGCTTTGCGATGGTCTCCCTAATGATACGATAGGCAGGATCTTCCGAAGAGTTGATGACTACCTCCTCTAAACTCACGGTTTCCTCTGCGAGGGTAACGTTTAGGGTAAAGGGGAAGCTTTGCGGACTAATGGTTTTCTGAACGGTGGTATACCCCAAAAACTGAAAGATAAGGGTGTAGGAGCCGGGTTTTGCAATATCCAGACGGTAGTTTCCTTCGTCGTTACTGGTGGTGCCCACGTAGGAGTTTTCCAAATAGATATTTACAAACGGAAGCGGATTGTTTTGTGCATCGGTGACGGTACCCACAATCTGGGCTGTAGCCATAAAGGGAAGGATACCAAAAAGGAGTAGTAAAAGCTGTTTCATAGGATAGTGTCTAGGGGTAAGACGCTTCATTTGCACAAAAGGTTGCCTGAATTAAAAGTACGGTTTTTTTTAATTGTTGAACGCTTTTTTAATCCGACTAAGATCCCGTTTGGTTTCCCTTTTCTTGATGGTTTCCCGTTTGTCGTATTGTTTTTTACCGCGACATAGCGCGATGTTCAACTTTGCAAGTCCGCGATCATTGGTAAACAACAACAAGGGGATAATGGTAAGCCCTGTGTTTTTGACTTCCTTTTCCAGTTTTCTAAGCTCATTGCGGTTAAGGAGCAATTTGCGGGCATTGGTGGGATTATGGTTGTAGTGGCTTGCATGGGAATATTCCTGTACCGTCATATTAATGACAAACAGTTCCCCATTGGTAAACTCACAGAAACTTTCGGCGATAGACGCTTTGCCTTCCCGTATGGCTTTTATTTCGGTACCTTTTAAGACAATACCTGCCGTGTAGGTATCAAGTATTTCATACTCGAACTTCGCCTTTCTGTTTTTAATCTGTACGTTCTTCTGCAATGCCATAGCACAAAGGTAGCGGATTTTTTAGTTTTGCAAAGGGGCTACCACATCCAATCGAACAGGGGAATAATCGCTGGTTGCCTCGCCATTTACCATGAGGTTTTCGAAGTAGCACTTAACCCCTATGGAAGTGAAGACATTAGGCCCATCCTGAATATGCAAATGTAGGTGTGGTTCACTGGAATTTCCCGAGTTTCCGCAGTTGCCAAGGTATTGTCCTTTTTTTACAACGTCCCCTTCTAAAACCTTAAGCGTTTCCTTTTCAAAGTGGGCATAGACAATGTACTCGTCGTTTTCGGTTTTAAGGATCACGGAATTACCCAAGGCTTGGGCGGGGTTCATTTCGCCGGGTTTGTTGTCTTCCACGCCTGTAATGACTTGGTAGACTTCGGCATCACAAACTGCAAAGATGGGCTTCCCGAAGGCATAATAATCCTCGTTTCGGGTACCGCTACGTTGGTAGGTTCGGTTTCCATACCCAATGATGAGGAAATCGAAGGCGTTTTTCTGCGGTTTGGAAATCACATGGTAGTTATCGGCTTTGGTATCACCTCCCCAAACCGTAAACCAACTACCTTTTAAGGGCAATGCCAACGGGGTTTTGTTACGCTCCATTTTGGCAACCCGGTTATCCTCTTTAGCGGCGGTAAACCGTAAGCCATTCATTAGGCCTGTTTCATTTAAGGAGAGGATGATGTTCTGTTTGCCATTTTCAAACAAGGTTTCGTAGGTTTCCATGGAGTTATTCCGTTCCAAAAAAGTAAAGGTTTGGATGGTTCCCAGGTTTTTACGGAAGGTAGCTACGATGGTAGAAACATCTTCCAGACTTAAGGCCTCCTGCATATTGGGAGCCATCATACCGTATACCGCGGTACCATCATTGTTGTTGAAATGGATTTTGAAGGTTTCCAGGGTCGTACGATAGGCTTCTGTTTGTGCAAACAAGGTGCAGGGTAGCAAAAGAAGGATCCAAATAACAAAACGGAGGTGCATGATGAAGAGTTTAAAATAAGTTGTTGTTATTGGAAGAACGTTACGGATTTACGGAAATTACTTCCGCAGTGGCTTTTCCGTTCACCAAGGTAACTTTGTACAAAGTACTGAAATCATCATCTGGCATGTTGGCATATTGGTCTTTCTCTAATAGCGTATTCACGAGGAAGGGAGTGGTGTTGCTATGGCCTACAATAAGTATCTGTTTTCCTTTGGTCATCAAGAAAAAGTTAGGATTGATGAGTTCGTCTGGTTTATAGGTTTCCAGATTCATAAACTTTTTAGCGGCAATGGGAAGGGCAGTTTCCATGGTACGCTTGTAGGTGGTGGAGTATATTTTATCTAAGGGAATACTATCAAAATATTTTGCCCATCCTTTAGCACGTTCCTCACCGTAATAAGTTAATTCTGGGTTGGTGTTTTCAGGATTGCTAGTGTCTTTTTCCGCATGACGGATAAAATAATACACACTTTTTTCTTGTGACGCAGTCTCTGAATTGTTTTTACAAGCGTAGATGCTTAGCAGTGTTACGAGCAGTAGGAAGATTCTTTTCATAGGTTTTTTTAAAAAATACTGATTTTCTAAAAACCAAGGAAAGAAAACTTTCGTAAATAACAATGAGGTTTTAGAGTTAAAGTTGTTGTTGGAAAATTGCTATGAAGAGAAGCCCTCCGGATTTCCGGAGGGCTTCGTTGATTTTTTAAAGGTACTGAACTACGGTATAGGTAGTATATACTGCCATGAACAAAGTGACGCCCAAGGTGTACAGGGCCAATACTTTATTGCGTTGGTACCGCTTTTTGGTGTGAATGCTCTGACTTTTCATAATTATTGGTTTTTTGGTTTTATTATTAGTATGACGAACTGAACGTCAATTTGTTACAAAGCCAAAAAATAAATTATTCTAAGGTGTAGTTGAAAAAGCCAATGAGCATTTCGTCAAAGCTTTGAAATCCGTAGTGTAATTCCTTGCTGGGATCTGGATTGAAAGGATTTTGGAAGGTATTGTCAAAGACTCCTTCTACCGTAATAATAGAACCCTTTGGAATGGTCATGGGTTCTTTCAACATGTACAAACGTTGCCAATTAAAATTATAATCTGCTACCGAAACAATGGTTTCTTCCTTTCCGTTGGGTGGTGTATAGGAAATTTGAATAGATTTCCCCCTATAATGCATATGCGGCACCATGTAATGTAATTTAATGGTTTTTGTGAGGGTATCCTTTCCAACTACATGAATGTCTTTCCCAAAGGGAGGGATTGTAAAGGTATTATTTGCCGTTGCCAAGGATTTAAACTCCTTTTTGGGGATGGAATCATGGAAGTAGAGCCCTATAAGGGTTTCGTCTGTTTCAGGCTTTCCCGTTGGGGTATAATGAATTTGTGCGATTAATTCAGAATCTTTAGGTAATAGGACGCCGCTTTCCTCTGGAAAGTAAAAACCACGGTCCTGCCCGCCGCCCAAGGCAATAAAATCGTCAATCCATTTATACGTGGGACGGTTTACTATTGGGCTTTGCCCTTTTTGGGTTTGGTTCGTTACTAAGATATGATGCATCACTTTGGGATTCCCAGGCTTAATCTGTATGCCTTTAATCCATTTATCTGAAGACATTGCCAAAGCAATACGTTGGTAACGGTAGGGAATGACCCCGTTTTCTGGAATCTGCTCTTTTTTTAATTTAATAATGGTGTCTGGCGTTCCTAGGGTCCATTCTTTTTCGGGAAACTGAAAGTTTTGAAGTGGGTCTGGTCCATTTCCATACATCATGCCATCGTCAATCCATGAAACCAGTTTTCGGGTACTGGAATCTGCTAATGAAAAATCATTTTGGAAGTCCCCAATGTGTGGGTCTGCTTTCCAAGGAGGCATCCGTTTGGTTAAGAGCACCTGTTTTATCATGGCAGACCAACCTTTAATGGTTTCATAATCCGTCATTTGCCAGGGGCCAATTCCGCCTTCCCTATGGCACATGACACAATGATCCTTTAGCATAGGGGCAATGTCTTTTGTGTAGGTAATGGTATCTACGGGTGACTGGAATTTTAACCTGGTTACCTTACACCCTTTTACGGCGTTTTGATCAGAATGGGGAGTGTGTCCATTAGCAATGGCATCCAGTGCTTTTTGTAATGAATGCACTGTGGCTTCTTCCCGTTGGGTTTCGTATTCCAATCGGTTGTTCAAGGGTCCTCTATAAAGAATTTCCCGGGTGGTAGGATGTAGCACAATAGCTTCCGTAGTGACTTTGATATCCAGCATATCTGCCAACAATTGCGCCGAATCATCCAACACCGGAACTGGAAATTGATAGTCTGTACTTTCTTTCAGGATTTCTTCCCTACTATCCTGCGGATTGGCATTCAGCATAAAAAACGTAAAGCCTTTAGGGGTGTAGGTATCTACAATTTCCTTGAAATCTGTCAATGCATTCCGAACCATTGGGCATCCATTCCCTTGTACAAATAAAACAATGGCTTTAGAATTGTTGTAATAGGAAAACCGATGAAATCCGCCTTGCGCATCATACAATGCGTAATCATTTATGCGGGAGTCTGCCACAGGTTTAGGATGCTCCTTACAGGCAGTATAAAAGAGAATGCTTAGGATGAAAAGCCATTTATACATGGCTTCAAAGATACATTTATCCCTTGGTTTTTTTAAAGCAAAGGACCCGTTCCTCAAAACGGGCTTCCGGAACTGGATTTAGAACACTTGAAAAAAGCTCCATAAAACGTTCCTCATGCTGTTCACGTTTTTGTTCCATAAGGTTAAAGTGCACATAGTTACTCCACATGAGTGCTTTGAGCTCTGTTTTATCCTTATTGAACATTTTCAATTCTACCAAAAGGGAAGTAGTGTCAAAGCCCAGTAATTGTGATTGAATAGTAACTTCCTCCATAAGCCAAGCCGGTTTTAAATAGGCAATCTGGTTACTACCTACCACCCAACTTTTTCCTTGCTCGCGCCCTAGCTGGTAAATATCCAACCCGTAATGTTTCACTATTTGGTCTTCGCGTGCATTGACCAGATAATTTAAATATTCTGAATTGTTTAAATGATTAAAGGGGTCACAATGTTGAAAGCGGATGATACTTTTACTTTCTAATACTTTTGGGAGTGTCTTCATATGTTTAAAATATTATACCGTTTGGTATATTTTAGGATAAAAAAATTAGGTTTTTATTTGGTGTAATAGGTTGTCAACATCTTTGCTGGCCTCAGTAAGATACTGCGGGTCTTCCAGCGTATGTGCCATAAAGATGGCGCCTTGAAATAAGGTGTATATTTTTTGGGCGTACACTGCGGGGTTGATTTCAGGCTTGATTTCCTGAAGTATTTGTGCTTCTTCAATTAATTTCTGAAGGTTGGAAATGATTTTATTTACCGTGAACTTTACATAATCGTACATCACGGGATGCTGTTCTTTGGTACTAACCCCCATATTCAATATAGGGCAGCCCCCCATATCCCTACTTAAATCATAATAGCTTCTGTAAAATTGGGAGCCCAGGAATAACTTTTCCAATGGGGTAGCTCCTGAAGCTTGATATTCATCCACTAAGCGTAGCATCTTTTTCACATTGAATGTAAAAGCCTCCATTGCAAGTTCGTCCTTATTTTCAAAGTTTCCGTAGATCGCCCCCTTCGTGAGATGGGTAGCTTGAGTAATATCGCTCATGGTCGTTGCTATATACCCTTTTTTGTTGAAAATAGGGGCTACCGTTTCAATGATAAACTTACGTGTTTGAGCTGCTTTGGTTTGCATGGTTTGTCAAAGATATATAAAAAATACCAATCGGTATATTTTATTTTAATAAGATTTAAATACGATTGCTTATATTTAATACATATAACCTCTTAAAAAACAATGATATGACAAAAGACTACTTCAATTTTGTAAGGCAAGGAATCGTTAGCTTGTTGCTAATGTTTAGCTTGACTACGTTTTCACAAACATCAAAAGCCGGTGGCGGTTGTGTTGATCCGGTCATTAGTGATACTTCTGGTCCGGGGACCATCTGTGAAGGCGATAGTGCTTCGCTTACGGCAACCCATGACGGGGATGACGTAAATTGGTATGATGCTGAAGTTGGCGGAAACCTTTTAGGTACTGGCAGTCCGTTTGATACGGGGTCATTGTCATCTACTACTTCCTTTTGGGCTGAGGCTTTTACGAATGGGGCAGGTGCTCCCATTACAGGTGGTGCACGTGTAGCTCCAACAAATACTTCTAATTCAAGCGTGGTAGCAGTTACAAGTCCTTGGGGGCTAGCTTTTAATGCCGATGTTGATTTAACCATTAATTCTGTTGATGTGTATATCGCAGATACGAGCCCTGGTAGCCTAGTAATTCAATTAAAAGATAGCGGACTAACAATTCTGGAAGAAATCACGGTGGCTACACCTGCCGGAAGCCCATCGGTTCCTGTTCAGTTTGCCATTTCCTTAGACTGGTTTGTTCCAGCCGGGACAGATTACAATTTGGTAGCCGAAAGTAGTCCTAATATGGTACGTGAATTTTCCAGTGGACATCCAGGCTTTCCTTACCCTTTAGGTTCAGCGGGTACTGTGACAAACGGAACCATTAACGATAATGATACAAATGCAAATGTGTATTATTTTTTCTACAACTGGACGGTTACCCCTGGACAGGTTTGTACAAGTGATAGAGTAGAAGAGGTAGTGACCGTAACCCCTGCTCCAGATGCCCCAACTGGGGATGCCAACCAAGATTTCACACCGGGAGAGACTTTAGCCGATTTGGATGTCACCGGAACAAACCTCACTTGGTATAGCGATTCTGGAGGTGTTAATGAGATTCCAGAAACTACTCCTTTGGTAGATAATACCACTTATTATGTGAGTCAGACTGTAGGTGGTTGTGAAAGTGCATTATTAGCTATTACGGTAAATGATATTCTTGGGGTCTCAGATGAAAATCTATCCCAGCTTGGGGTGTATCCTAATCCTACTTCGGAAAAGATTACCATTACTTACAGTCGGGAAATTGAAAGAGTTGAAATCTATTCCCTATTGGGTCAGTTGTTAATGGAAGCAACGCCACAAAACACTTCCTTTGAATGGAATGTGAATACCTTGGCCACTGGAAATTATATAGTAAGAATCTATTCGGGTGATTATACCGAGAGTAGAAAACTTGTAAAACAATAAAAAAATGCGGCCTTGGTTTTGCCAAGGCCGCATTAACCAACCAAATATGAAAATACTAGGTTTTCACTGTAGTTATTACAGCAAGGGAACCCAACCCTTATATTATGAATTAATCAAGTCTTCCTGATTTCTAAACACCAAGGTGTCATCAAAGCTATCCAGCAGAATAACACTGTCTGTTTGAACCTTGCCAGCCAATATTTCCTTTGATAGGCTGTTCAATACTTCTTTTTGTATCACTCTCTTCACAGGCCTTGCTCCATACTGCGGATCAAATCCTTGTTTTGCTAGATAGGCAATCGCTTCTTCTGTGGCATCTAGGGTAATGTGCTGTTTTTGCAACATTTTCTGGATGCCTTTCAACTGTAATCCTACGATATCCTTGATATCACTTTGAGTAAGTGGTGTAAACATGATGATATCGTCAATACGGTTTAGGAATTCAGGCCGCACCGATTGCTTCAGTAATCCAAGCACTTCTACCTTGGCTGCTTCCATAGCTGTATCCAAATCCTTCATGTTTTCAAACTTCTCCTGAATTATATGGCTACCCATGTTGCTCGTCATAATGATGATGGTATTTTTGAAATCGGCTACCCGTCCTTTATTATCGGTTAACCTACCTTCATCCAATACCTGCAACAGAATATTAAAGGTATCTGGGTGGGCTTTTTCAATTTCATCCAATAACACTACAGAATACGGTTTCCTTCTCACGGCTTCCGTTAATTGTCCACCCTCATCATACCCCACGTATCCTGGAGGGGCTCCCACTAATCTGCTCACGCTATGACGCTCTTGATATTCACTCATGTCAATTCGGGTCATGGCATTTTCATCATCAAATAGATATTCTGCGAGCGCCTTGGCCAATTCAGTTTTACCCACCCCGGTTGTTCCTAGGAATAGGAAGGAACCAATTGGTTTCTTTGCATCCTGTAAACTGGCCCTGCTTCGTCTAATGGCATCACTTACCGCAACAATGGCTTCCTGTTGTCCAACTACGCGTTTATGCAATTCATCTTCTAATTTCAACAATTTTTCGCGTTCGCTTTGCAGCATTTTGGTTACCGGAATTCCAGTCCATTTAGCAACTACTTCAGCAATGTCTTCATTGGTCACTTCCTCTTTGATGAGGGAGCTTTCACCTTGGTTTTCGGCAAGTTCTGTTTCAAGTTTGCTTAGCCGTTCTTGGGCCTCCTTCACTTTTCCGTACCGAATTTCGGCTACTTTTCCGAAGTCACCCTCCCGTTCGGCACGTTCGGCTTCCAGTTTCAGCTCTTCCAGTTCGGTTTTGGTATTCTGAATGTTCTCTACTACTTCCTTTTCACTTTTCCATCGGGCATTCAGTTCATTTCGCTCTTCTTTCAGATTCGCCAAATCACTTCGAAGCGTTTTCAGCTTTGCTTCATCCTTTTCGCGTTTAATGGCTTCAATCTCTATTTCCAATTGCATGATCTTTCGGTCCAACACATCCAACTCTTCAGGTTTGGAATTAATTTCCATTCGAAGCTTGGAGGCAGCTTCATCCATTAAATCGATGGCCTTATCTGGCAAAAACCGATTGGTAATATACCGTTGCGATAGTTCCACGGCAGCGATAATTGCTTCATCCTTGATGCGAACCTTATGGTGCGTTTCATACTTTTCCTTAATTCCCCGAAGGATGGAAATTGCACTTTCGGTATCTGGTTCATTTACAATTACCTTTTGGAATCGTCTTTCCAGTGCTTTGTCCTTTTCAAAATACTTTTGGTATTCGTCTAGGGTAGTGGCTCCAATCGCACGGAGTTCCCCCCTCGCAAGAGCAGGTTTTAGGATGTTGGCAGCATCCATAGCTCCTTGTCCGCCCCCTGCACCAACCAAAGTGTGGATTTCATCTATGAACAAGACAATGTTTCCATCGCTGGAGGTCACTTCCTTAATTACCGCTTTCAAGCGCTCCTCGAATTCCCCTTTGTATTTGGCACCTGCAATGAGGGCTCCCATATCCAAAGAATAAATTTCCTTGGATTTCAAGTTTTCAGGAACATCCCCATCAACGATACGGTGAGCTAAACCTTCGGCAATGGCTGTTTTACCTGTTCCCGGTTCCCCAACCAACATAGGGTTGTTTTTGGTTCTTCGGGAGAGGATCTGTAGAATCCTTCGAATTTCCTCATCGCGACCAATCACGGGATCCAATTTTCCGTCCCGTGCCAATTGGTTCAGGTTTCTGGCGTATTTATTAAGCGAATTGTAGGTGTCTTCGGCACTTTGGGAAGTCACTCGATCTCCCTTCCGAAGTTCCTCAATAGCAGCTTTCATTGCTTTTTCGGTAGCGCCTTGGTCTTTTAGACTTTGGGCAATACTGCTTTTAGATTGCAATATGGCCAGTAGCAAGTGTTCTACACTTACAAATTCATCGTTCATCTTTTTGGCAATGATACTGGCTTCACTTAGCGTTTTTCCAGCTTCCCTGGAAAGCATGATGTCACTTCCCGATACTTTTGGAAAAGACTCCAGTTGTTTGTCCAATACCTGTTGTAAAAGCGCAACGTTAATGTTCAATTTTTTGAGGATGAAAGGGGTTACGTTTTCATCTACCTCAAACAAGGCTTTCAGCAAATGTTCATTTTCAATTTGCTGATGCCCTAAGCTTTGCGCCAGCTGCTGTGCCTGTTGCACGGCTTCTTGGCTTTTTATAGTGAAATTATTAAAGTTCATAGTGTTCTTTTTTTCTAACTATAGTCAAAAAGTGAACCACTTAAAAAACAAGACATTTTGTCTATTTTTTTAAAGATTAGCAAGACAAAAGGGCAGTTAGCTTAGTAGCGAAGCTGGTGCTACCCCAAATCGTTCCTTGAATTTCTTATTGAAATAGGTAGAGGAAGAGATACCTACATCATAGCGCACCTCTGAAAGCGTAAAGAAGGTTTTGTGCTGTAATAACTGATACGCTTTTTGCAATCGTACTTCCAGTAGGAACTGTACGGGGGTCATCCCTGTGTATTGTTTTAGGATGCGGGTAAGCTGCCGCTGACTGTAATTCACGCCTTCTGCAAGTTGTTGAATGGTAAAGTCGTCGCGGTTGAGGTTTTCCAAAATGGTGGCTTCAATTTCCTGCAATAGTTTTTCATCGGCCGAAATGGTTTCTGAAACCAGGTTCTTATGTTCCAATTTCCACTGCTCCCTGGCTTGATAATTCCGCAATAAGTTTTGTACCCTTGCTAAGAGTTCCTCTTTATTGAAGGGTTTCACAATATAGTCATCAACCCCTAAAGTAAAGCCACGAATCTTATCTTCCTCTAGGGTTTTTGCTGAAA
Organism: uncultured Alteromonas sp.; assembly: GCA_964495885.1. Taxonomy (GTDB): domain Bacteria; phylum Bacteroidota; class Bacteroidia; order Flavobacteriales; family Flavobacteriaceae; genus PALG01. The sequence goes on from CAZBWO010000010.1 coordinate 14,579, forward strand.
TAAGAATGAAAGGAATGTGCCGATATTTAGGAAGTGCATTCACTTTTTCCCGAAATTGAAAACCATCCAATCGGGGCATCATGATATCTGAAGTGATTAAATCAAAGTGTTCCTTTTCAATCCTTTCAAGTGCTTCCATCCCATCAAACGCAATGGTGCAATGATAGTGTGGGGATAAGATTTCCTGAAGGAACTGTGCCATTTGCGGATGATCCTCCACAATGAGGATACGTGATTGCTGGAGGTTTGTTTTTGTTGCTTCGGAAGGTATATCCTTTATTTTCTTTTCAACCAATTTTTCAGTAATGGTTTCTATACTTTCAGGGATTTCATTGCTTTTGGGAACAGGCATTATTAATTGAAAAGTGCTCCCTTTGCCCAGAGTGCTCTCTACCTCCAAGCTTCCGCCCAATAAATGCGCAAACTCACGGGAAAGTGAAAGTCCGATCCCTATCCCGCCCACAGACTGTGCATTTTGAGCTTGATAGAACCGCTCGAATATCTTTTCGGTTTCATCATAATGTATGCCCTGCCCTTGATCTGTAACGCTAAGGAGAAGTTGCTCTTTTTCCAAATGGGCAGATACTTCAACGGTGCTTTCCGCGGGGCTATACTTGAGGGCATTGCTTATAAGATTGTTGATAATTTTCTCTGTTTTATCTACGTCTATTTTGGTATGATAGTTTGCAGGAATATCATTCTGGAAATGGAAGTTGATGTTTTTCATTTCGGCAAGGGAACCGAACGAGAGCACGATACGGCTTACAGTATTTTTTAGGACAATAAGTTTTGTGTGAATCTTGGTTTTATCTTTTTCAAACTTTAGCAGTTCCAAAATTTCATTTGCATCTTCGGTCACTTTTGTACTGTTCTGGAGGGCAATCTCTAAATTTTTCTTGGCTTTTTCAGGGTGGGATAATTGCTCAAGGGCCAGTTTTAGATTTCCTGAAATAAGGGTGAGGGGCGTACGGATTTCATGCGCAATATTTCCCAGGAATTTGGAACGAAGGTCATTGATTTCCTGTTCCTTTTGTAGTTCGGCTTCAATGGCAATTTTACGGCGTTTCTGCCACTGATTGCGCCATTGGAAAACCCCAAAACCTACTAGTAATGCAGCCAAGCTTCCAAAAATCCACAAGTTTCGGGTATTCTTTTCTTTGGCAAGTTGCAGTTGTTGTTGGGCGATTTCTTTATCCTTCTGCTCTGCATTGAACCGTGCATCATATTCAGCATAGTTTGCATTCGCTTCGTTGATATTAAGGGAATCCTGTAAATCAAAGGCAGCTTCGGCATATTCAAAAGCATTTTTGTAGTCGCCTATTCCTGCGTACGATTGATACAAACTAAATAAGGTGTGGTGTTTGTTTTTTGGCGCAATTGCCGTGTCCTTCAAGGCTAATTGGCCGTATTCAATGGATTTCTCATAATTTTTCAAATAGTAATGTGCCCTTGCGGCTGCAACCATGCTAATATTTTTGACCACCGTATAATTAATGGAATCTGCAAGCTGGTAGGATTTGTCTAACGCTTCCACTGCTTGTGGGTACATTTTTTTATTGGTGTATGCATCTCCACTGGTAAGATAAAAGAGGGAAAGTTTATACGGATTGTTTTCATCTTTCACAATATGAAGAGCTTTTTCAAGATAGTACTGCGTTTGCTCTTTACCGTCAACTACCCGCGCTAGATTTTTATAGGTAATGTATTTTTCAGATTCATCTGTGTTGATGGCATCATAGATTGAAAGGGCGACTTTAAAATATTCTTCGGCTTCCTCAAACCGTTCCAAGGTCATATACGCATCCCCTAAATTATTATAGGCATCCCCAATGAGCAGGGAGTCTCCCATTTGTTTGGTAAGGTCCAAGGCTTCCCGATAATTCCGTAGGGCTTCATTTTCAAGAACGAGCATTTTGTTTCCGTTGGCCAGATAGGTTTTTGCGCGGTATTGAAAAAACAAGTCGTTTTTCTCTTCGGAAAGATGTAATAAGGATTGGGCTAAGTTGATGGTTTGTTGGTAATCGCCATGGAAAAAATAATAGTGTACCTTTTTCTGAAAGGTGGCCAAATACAATGAGTCCTCTTGGGATTCTTCAGCATAGAGGAGGGCCTTTTCGAAGTTGGCATTGGCATCTTTAGGTTGTTCAGCAGCATTCGCACGGTCTGCATAAAACAATGTTTTTTGCAGGGGCGATGCATTTTTCAAACTATCTGGCAATGCTACTTGACAAAGCACCGAAGTGGACAGCAACAAAAAAACAACTGAAAGAAAATTCATTCTTGATTGTATTCTCTGGTAAATATAGCCAAATTTCCCTCTTTTTTCATCAATGGCAAATTTAAGCCAATGGATGGCAAATATGAGTATCGTTTTTGATAACCAACGTTTTAGGTTTGTAGTGCTAATCAAAAAGGGTATATACATGAAAACGTTCAATCTAATTTATTTGCTGTTTTTCAGCACTTTTTTACTACATGCGCAGGTGGGCATCAACACGACCAGTCCTAATGCTACTTTAGATATTGTATCATCCAATCAAGCAGCGCCAACTAACACAGATGGAATGCTCATTCCTAAAGTAGATGAGTTTCCATTAATCAATCCCACTGCCGTACAAGATGGGATGATGATTTATGTTACTGGAAGTGGGGTGCCTTCCCAGGGATTTTACTATTGGAATCAAGTAAGTACCAGTTGGGTTCCTTTTGCTACTGGGTCTGTAAATTCTGAATGGCTGGACAACGGCAGCTATTTGAGTCCGGTGGATGGAAATTCAGAGGATGTAACCATTGGCGGAACAGACAATGCGAATGCGAGAGTAACAGTTAAAAGTAATAAACAAATTTCTGGATATTTTGAGAACTCGGGTACCCAAGATTCCAGTATGATAGGGTTGGAAACATTATTAAATAATAATTCTTCCAATACAAGTTCTTTCACTATAGGTGCTGCGAATTATGTTTATAATTCTGGAGCAGGATACTCTAAAGGGACTTTTAATTCGGTCTATGGACCAGGGAACGGTCCTCACTATGGGATTGATAACAGGCTCTCCGGAAATGGAACAGGACATCACTATGGAATGAACAATTTACTTTCAGGAACAGGTAGTGGTGATCAAGTGGGAATCAATAATGCAATCATAGTTAATTCGGATGGAATCCATAGTGGTGTTATAAATATGCTAACTGGTGATGGAGAAGGGAATCGTTACGGGATGAATAATACTATGTATGGCAATGCTAATGGGACTCAGTACGGAATGTCCACGTCTATTACTTCCTCTGAGACTTCGGGGGCGTCGCATTATGGGACTTTTTTATACATGAACGGCAGTGGGGACGGAAACCGTTATGGAAGTTATTCCTTGTTACAGGGAACAGGAAATGGCAACAGATACGGAAGCGAAGTGCAGATTTCCAATGCCGGAAACGGAACACACTACGGAAACTATCATTTGCTTTCTGGAGCCGGGACGGGCAATAAATATGGTAGTTATAATTTTATACCTCCCGTTGCAGGTGGTACGCATTATGGGATTTATGCTGAAGCGACCAAAACAGGTAGTTATGCTGGATATTTTCTGGGAAATGTAGCTATTGGAACTGACAATACCGATATTTATACTTTGCCGGTAAGTAGGGGAACGAATGGACAGATCATGCAAACGGATGGTAGCGGGAATGTAAGCTGGGTAACTCCTAGTGCATCTTCAGATACTTCGCCTGCTTGGTATGATGCCACTACCACAACCAATGCAACTTCCACTGCTACCAATATTTATAGAACAGGTAATATTGGAATTGGATTGAACAATCCATTAGCACCCTTACATATTTATTCCACTACCAATCAGGATGCTTTTAATTCAACAAATTTGTCAACGATAGATAATACTTCCATTAGAAATATAAGACTTGTCACAAGTAGTGGCGCCGATAGCAATACGCTTAATGGGATTTTCAACAACGTGACTGGAACTGGGGATGGAAATCAACAATTTCTCATTGGTCTTACAAATTTTATGAATAATGCTTCCAACGGATTTCAAACAGGGGTGCAAAATTCTATGACCACTACAGGAAATGGTGCTATTGTGGGGGTAGAAAACACTTTAGCCTCTACCGGAAGCGGATTGATTTATGGGTTAAGAAATATCCTTCAGGTGGGTAGTGGCAATCAGTACGGAACGCATACTACCTTTACTCCAAATGGAGCTTCAACGGTAGATTTGTTTGGAAACTACGTAAACATAGATCCCACAGCTACTAGTGGAAATTCGTACGGTATTTATTCAAATGTTTTAGGGGGTAATGCTTATGCTGGTTATTTTCTGGGAAATGTGTCTATTGGAACTACAACAGTCAATACATATACTTTACCTCCCAATAGGGGAACCAATGGGCAGATCATGCAAACGGATGGTAGCGGGAATGTAAGCTGGGTAACTCCTAGTGCATCTTCAGATACTTCTCCTGCTTGGCATGACGAAGGAACTACTACAGAAGCGACCACAACTAGTAGCGATATCATAAGAACCGGTAATATAGGGCTAGGTGTTACTACCACAGATTACAGTTTGGAAATTTTTGATAATAGGGGAACTTCCTCCTTGGTAATTTCCATGGATGATAATAGTATAGCAACCAATACTATTAGTTATGGACTAAGGACACTAATAGATAATGATAATAATCCTATATCAACTGGAGATTCTTATGCTATTGAAAACAATTTAAATGTTTTGAGTGATAATGGGTATGGAGTTCGAAATAATGTGAATGGGCATTTGGGAGGCGTAAGTACCATATATGGTATTTATAATAATGTTGTCAACCCTAGTAATGGAGATGCTTTTGGTACGTATAACAATGTGGGTAGTGTAACTGGAAATAATTATGGAAGCTATAATATAGTTAACGGAAGTGGTATTGGTGTTTACTCCTCTGCAACTGGTGGAGCTGCGGCTGGACTTTTCTTAGGTAGTGTATCTATTGGAACTACAGTAGCTAACACATATACCTTTCCTCCCAATAGAGGGGTCAATGGACAGATTATGCAAACAGATGGTAGTGGAAATGTTAGTTGGGTAACACCTTCATTAGGGGTACAGCGTATTAATGATTTGTTGGATGGCAAATCAGATAACGATGGCACTAATGATGGGTCTTCTATTTTTTTAGGAATTAATGCAGGGGCTTCAGATAACTCAAATCACAATCAGAACATCGGAATTGGTTTTGAGAGTCTAACTACAAATACCAATGGCGCATACAATATTGCCTTGGGTTATCAAAGTCAGTATAATGCTAATGGCGCCTTCAGTAATACCGCCGTTGGTTACCAAACCCTTTACAATACCACAACTGGGTCTTTTAATACCACTATGGGTGATTGGTCTATGTTAAATAATACAACGGGAGGAACCAATACAGCTATTGGATATAGTGCCTTGAGATTTAATACTATTGGCGATGGGAATGTTGCATTGGGAGGCAGAGCCCTTTGGTCCAATACAGTAGGCGATGATAATGTAGCTATTGGTAAAAGTGCTTCAGAATCAAATACTGGAGGTTATAGTAATGTTTCTGTTGGCGCTGAAGCTTCCTTCAATAATGCCACTGGTTCTTTTGTAACAGCGGTTGGGAATAGGGCCCTCTATAATAGTACCTCAAGTTATATGGTTGCCGTAGGTAATGACGCATTGTATAGCAATACTTCTGGATTTAGTAATGTGGCTATAGGGTATACGTCTTCGTATTCAAATACCGTGGGTGCAGAGAATGTGTCTGTGGGGAATGGTTCATTGTACAATAACATCAGTGGATTAGGGAATGTTGCGGTAGGGTTTCATTCATTATATGGAAATAATCATACTGGATCTAATAATATAGCCATTGGAAGAAACGCAATGTACTCAAATAGTGCAGGAAGCTATAATGTGGGAATAGGGGAAGATGCCCTCTATAGCGCTAACGCATCTCAAAATGTTGCCATTGGTTACCGCAGTTTATACAGCACTACAAGTGGAACCAGAAATTTAGCTTTGGGCCATGAATCTATGTTTTCCAATACAACGGGGAGTTACAACACTGCCTTAGGATATTATTCATTAAGAGCCAATACCACCGGCATCAACAATGTGGCTGTAGGTTATCTAGCCTTAGATAATAACTCAAATGGTTATTATAATACGGCACTAGGTTCTGAAGCATTATCCAGTAATTTATCTTCAGACAATAATACAGCTATAGGTAACAGGGCACTTTGGATTTCAACGGGTTCGCTCAACACTGCGGTAGGGTCGGGTGCTATGGTTCAGAATACATCAGGCTACCGAAACAATGCATTTGGATATTATGCACTAAGCGACAACTCTACCGGGGAACGAAACACTGCAATGGGAAGTAATGCATTAGACAGTAACACAACAGGTAGTTACAATACAGCCCTTGGTAATTTTGCGTTTTCCAACGGAACTAACTATTCCAATTCAACGGGTATTGGTTATGATGCCAATCCCAATGCCAGTAATACCATACGTTTGGGTAATGCCAGCGTATCAACTATTGGTGGGTTTGCAAATTGGACGAATGTGTCAGACGGAAGATTTAAAACCCAGGTAAAAGAAAATGTGATGGGCTTAGATTTTATCCTGAAACTTCGCCCAGTTACATACAAGTTGGATATGAATGCAGTAGCTGCCTTTTATGAAACTAATAAGGAACTACGTATCTCATCATCTGAAATTTCAAAAGCAAAGGAAACCCAGATTGGTTTTATTGCCCAGGAAGTCGCAACTATAGCAAAAGACTTAAATTTTGATTTTCATGGCGTGGACCGTCCCGATAATGAGAAAGATCACTACGGAATTCGATATGCCGAGTTTGTTCCAGTACTGGTAAAAGCCATTCAGGAACAACAGGAGGAAATTTCAGCATTGAAAGAAAAGCTTTCAAAATTGGAAGCATTGGAAGCCCGTATTGCAAAATTAGAGCAGGACTAACCTTGTTTTTGTGTAGCTTATGCTATGCCCTTTAGCGGAAGGCTGTTGGTGGTGTCCCACTACCACAGCCTTTTTTTTATAACCATTTTTTCCTTCGGAAGAAATAAAGCATAATCAAAAATACCGTGATCATTACCGCCCAAAGGATAAAATAACTATAGCGGAATTTTAATTCTGGCATGTATTCGAAATTCATTCCGTAGATACCCGCAATAAAGGTTAGCGGAATGAAAATAGTAGCAATGATGGTAAGCACTTTCATGATATTATTCATCTTGTTGCTCACCGTAGTCATGTACATATCCATTAACCCCCATACCATATCGCGGTAGATTTCAATATTTTCAATAATTTGAATGATGTGGTCGTAAACATCCCCAAAGTAGTCTATTGTTTTTTCCTCTACTACAGGATGTTCCAGTTTTTCCAAACGCGAAACCACTTCCCGAAGTGGAAAAACCCCACGTCTAATGCGTAATATTTCCCTTTTTAAGGCCTGAATGTCTTTCGGGGTATCTTCTGTTGCTTTTTCAGCAAAGAGTACGTCTTCCTGAACTTCAATGCGGTCTGCAAAGTCTTCAACAATGGCAAAATAATTATCTACGATGGTATCCATAAGGGCAAAGGCCAAATAATCTGAGCCCGATTCCCGAATGCGCGTTTCAGGCTTGGAAATACGTTCCCGTACAAAATCAAAAATATCCTCCTCAGATTCCTGAAAAGTAATCACATAATTTTTCCCTACTACCAAAGAAATGTGTTCTATGGTGAATTCCCCCGCCTTGTTGAAATACAACATTTTTAAAACGATAAATAAATAATCGTCGTATTCATCTAGTTTGGGACGGTGATCTGTGTTTTGAATGTCTTCCAGTACCAAATGGTGGAGGTCGTAGTAATTCCCCAGTTTTGCAATTTCCGAAGTAAGGTTCAATCCGTTTACATTTACCCAAGTCACCTGTTCGGTAGTTTTAAACTTAAAGGCATCTTCCACGTTATTGGTGTGCGTTACCTCAAAGTGGTCCTTATCATATTCATAAATTTCAATTTCGGTGGTATCCCGTTCTTTTAGACCAACATAACCGCCCATTCCAGGGGCTTTGCCAATGGTTTTCGCCTGCCGTTTCCTTTTGGAATTTTGTTTTTTTGTACTCATCGTTGAAATAAATATAGGGAATTTTGGAATGAACTTGTAATGTACTTTATTTTTGCACGACCCTTATCTAAAATTTTGTGAATCTATGGGATTTTTTGATTTCTTCGGAAAGAAGGACGGTTCTAATCAACCTTCCGAAACCAAGACCTTACCTTGGACGGTATTGCAAACAATGGATCAATTGGAGGCAATTACTGAAGCTTCCAAGGAAAAGCCGGTGGTCATTTTTAAACATTCCACTACCTGTGGGATTAGCCGAATGGTGCTTCGTAATTTTGAAAACAGCTACGAAATCCCCGAAGGAAAGATTAACTTATACTATCTAGATTTATTGGCTCATAGGGATATCTCCAATGAAATAGCCATTCGATTTCAAGTCATTCATCAGAGTCCGCAAATTTTGATCATAAAAAATGGCTCTGCAGTACATCATGCCTCACATTATAATGCGCAAGCTTCAGACATCCTTCAATTTGTAAATTAAAAAAAGCCCCATGAAGAGGGGCTTTATGATATCATCTAAACCTATTGTCTTTCAGTATATCCTTGAGTCTAGCTTTTAACTCATCTCCTGCATCCAGAATCATCTGCGGGTTGGAAGGAAAAGGAAAGAACTCATTTTTGATGAACTCCCGGTCTTCATCGGTTAGGGCTCTTTCATCCCCCCTATAGCGGGCAAATACATTTTCAAAGATAAATTCTGTACCAAGTGGGTGGGAATTTAGAACCCTATTTCGGTCTAGGTCTTTGTAAAGTACCCTGCCGCCAACCCGAACAGCTTTTGTTTGTTCGGTATAGGTGACTTTGGCCGTTACCGTAATGTATTTATCTACCTTTATATCATTCCCCAGACTGTCTTTTTTCACATTTCCATTTCGGTCTAGGACGTATTCCCATCCATCTTTAATGCGTTCTTTCCGTAGGTATTCCTTTTCGGAAATACGTTCTGGCGAAATATTGATTTCATCAAATAATAAATCTATTCCGAAATTATAGAATAATCCTTGCTCCGGTCTAGTGTGGTATTCCGTCCAAAAATCATCAAGTCCGTAGGTGTTGAAGTCTAATAATTCCTGTTCCAATCTATACGGAATGATTTGTCCGCTGGTATTTTGCATCGCTACCAATACGAAATCGGTTCCTTGAAAATGCGCTTCTTCCAGTTTTTGGTCTACATCGAAATAATCGAGTTGCAAGTTTTTCAAATCACTGAAATACTCGTAGGCTTCCCGCGCATCCAAGACCGTATTTTGTTGTAGGTATCTGTTTCCTTCAGTAAATAGATAATCTGCAAAATTATTTTTTGCAGCAATAATTTGATTGCTATAATCCTTCAGGGTAATATTTAAATTGGAAGTGGCTACAAGCGGCCTTATTAATTCTTGTCGTTTTCCAAGATCACAATAGGTATAGTAAATCTCCCGGGTATTTGAAGGAAGGTTTTCCTTTTGAAGAAAGTTAATTCGTCTTATGTCTTCCTTTACGGCAAGCGCAAACGCTTCTTCCAAAAATGCTTTATGTGCGCTACTATTTTTACCGTTGGGATCTTTTTGCAGTTTTTTGGCCGCTAACGTAATGACTTGCTCGTAATTTCCTTGCGCCAAAAATTTCTGGTTTCGTTTAACGCTATTACACCCAAAGAGCAATAACGCCAATAGCAAAAGTGTAATTGTTTTCTTCATAACGGAAATAGTTTGGTTCTGCCAAAGATAATACAATGGGTGTGCCAAACTAGATTTCGCGTGCAGGAAGCACTTTTCCACTACACTCCCCAAACCCAATACGTACTTTTTCATTTTCACAGTATCCCCGAAGAATTACCGTATCTCCATCTTCAATAAATTTACGTTGGGTTCCGTTACTTAAAGTAAGGGGTTTGGTTCCTTTCCAGGAAAGCTCCAACATAGAACCATAGCTATCTGGGGTGGGGCCTGAAATGGTTCCACTACCCATCATATCACCACTTCTAACATTACAGCCGTTTACTGTATGGTGGGTAAGTTGCTGGATCATGGACCAATACATATATTTGAAGTTAGACTTGCAAACTATGTTTTCTTCTCCATCTTCAGGTTGAATAATGGCTTCTAAGTGAATATTATAATTATTTTTTCCCTTTTGCTGAAGATAGGGAAGTGGTTTGGGATCTTGGGCTGGACCTTCTACCCGAAACGGTTGTAACGCATCCAGCGTTACAATCCATGGGGATATGGTAGAGGCAAAACTTTTTCCCAAAAATGGGCCCAATGGAACATATTCCCACGCCTGAATGTCACGCGCACTCCAATCATTGAAAAGTACCAATCCAAAAATATTTTCTTCCGCTTCGGCAATAGCGAGGGGTTTTCCTAGGTCATTGGCCGCAGTGGTGATAAATGCCATTTCCAATTCAAAATCCAATAATTTGGAAGGGCCAAACCCGGGCTTACCATCTTCGCCTGGTTTGGTCTGTCCAACCGGTCTTCTAATAGAAGTTCCAGAAGGCACGATAGAAGAGCTTCTTCCGTGGTATCCAATGGGGATATGCAGCCAATTGGGAAGCAATGCATTTTCAGGATCCCGAAACAAGGAGCCTACATTGGTTGCATGTTCCTTACTGGCGTAGAAATCGGTGTAGTCACCTACATCTACGGGAAGTTGCATTTCAATTTCATCTAATTTAAAAAGTACTTTGTCTTTATGGGCTTCATTATCACGAAGCTTTCCGTTTTCCCTTAGGAAAATATCAGAAATTCTTTTGCGTACCAATCGCCAGGTCTTTCTTCCATCTGCAATAAAATCATTCAAACTATCCTGAAGGAACATATCATCTGTAATTCCGGTACCTTCAAAATAGCCTAATTGCGCCATGGCACCAAGATCAATGGCAGTGTCACCAATTCTTGTGCCTATGGTAATGACATCATCTCTTGTTAAAAATACACCGAAAGGGATATTCTGAATGGGAAAATCACTATTCGCTGGAACGTCCAACCAGGTTTTTCTTGAAGGATCGTTAGTAGTAAAGGGCATAATTGGGATTTTTGATTGTTCGTAAATTGTTAATCAAATATATAATTTCTTCTTATCTAACCCTAGGCATTTTGTATTTTTGGTTTTTATTAACTTTTTCTGAAAATGATCCCAAGAGACCAACAAATTTTTGAATTGATAGATGCCGAAAAAGAACGGCAAATAAAAGGATTGGAACTCATTGCTTCCGAAAACTTCGTAAGCCCCCAAGTGATGGAAGCTGCGGGCAGTGTCCTCACTAATAAATATGCTGAAGGCTACCCAGGAAAACGCTATTACGGGGGTTGTGAAGTAGTGGATGAGGTGGAAAATATTGCCATTGAAAGGGCAAAGACCCTTTTCAATGCTGCATATGCAAATGTACAGCCCCATAGTGGCTCTCAAGCAAATACAGCTGTTTTTGCAGCTTGCCTTCAACCGGGAGATACGTTTCTAGGTTTTGATTTGGCGCATGGGGGACACTTGACGCATGGTAGCCCTGTGAATTTTTCTGGAAAGTTATATCGTCCCACGTTTTATGGCGTTGACGCCGAAACAGGCCGTATCGATATGAATAAAGTAGCCGATATTGCAAAAAAGGAACAACCAAAGATGATTATTGCTGGGGCATCTGCCTACTCGCGTGAATTTGATTATAAAGCATTTCGGGAGATTGCAGATAGCGTTGGAGCCATTCTTTTGGCAGATATTGCGCACCCAGCGGGTCTCATTGCCAAGGGGATTATTGGAGATCCATTACCACATTGTCACGTAGTCACTACAACTACCCATAAAACATTGCGCGGACCAAGAGGAGGGATGATTTTAATGGGAACCGATTTTGAAAATCCGTTTGGGGAAACTTTTAAAAGTGGAAAACCCAAAATGATGTCTTCCTTGCTTAACAGTGGTATTTTCCCTGGCAACCAAGGTGGGCCATTAGAGCACATCATCGCTGCCAAGGCAATTGCCTTTGGCGAAGCGCTCACAGATGAGTTCCTGCATTATATGGTTCAGGTGAAGAAAAATGCTGCCGTGATGGCGCAGGCGTTTGTTGACAAAGGATATAAAATTATTTCCGAAGGAACAGATAACCATATGATGCTCATTGATTTGCGCAATAAAAATATCACTGGGAAAGAGGCCGAAGAGGCACTTGGGAAAGCAGATATCACCGTGAATAAGAATATGGTACCGTTTGACGACCAGTCCCCATTTGTAACCAGTGGTATTCGTGTAGGCACTGCAGCAGTAACCACTCGTGGTTTAGGAGCAGATGATATGCCCAAGGTGGTTGCCTTGATTGATGAGGTTATCACGAATCATGAAGACGAGGCTGGTTTGGAAAGTATTGCCGAAAAAGTGAACGCTTTAATGGAGGATCGTCCATTATTTAAAAACTAAAAATTTGTTTCAAACTTCGCGATTGTATCTTCGGAAGCTTTCTGTATTGGATGCTCCTTTTGTGTTTGAGTTGATGAATAGCCCTGGCTGGTTGGAATTTATTGGGGATAGGGGAGTAGATACGCTGGAAAAAGCGGAAGCTTACATCGAAGATCGGTATTTGAAGTATGAAAACGGACTCGGAAATTTCTTGGTTACCCTTAGCAGTAGTGCTATTCCCATAGGAACTTGCGGATTATATCAACGGGATAATTTAGACCACCCAGATTTGGGATTTGCTTTTCACCCAGATTTTATGGGTAAGGGATACGCTTTCGAAGCTGCTTCGGCAATTATGGGGTATGCTACAGAAAACCTTCAGATTCCAAAAGTATTGGCTTTTACACTTCCTGAAAATAAACGATCCATCAATTTGCTGAAGAAATTGGGTTTTAAACAGAAGGGGCCTTACCGCTTGCCAGATGATTCCGAAGAACTATTGCTATTTTCCCATTAAGTTACCCATTATCCTTCGGGATCTGGAAATACCGTAGCTTCATAAGCACCAGCATCAGGAGCGGTGGCACTTCTGTTAGTGCCATTAAGATCAATAGGCACTTGTGCGGAAATTTCAGGGTCTCCAATTCCTTCTGCTGCTGAAGTTCCTTCTTCAATATTTAAATTATTGGTCTCTGGATCTTGAAATATAGGATCTTGATTCCTTACACAATTCTCATATAATTCAGGGTTTCCGAAGTCATAACTAGACAAACCTACAAATTCCCCTTGCGGATCTTCAAAACGGAATAGCGTATTGGAAAATTTAAAATTGAAGGCTCCTTGATTGTTTTTTGTGAAGAGGACTTCCCTTTGTTCACTTCCGTAGATAATACAATTATTGAAATTAGCTTCTTCCAAATCGAATACCAACAGTTGCTCGCCGGTATCCAATACATTGTCAATAGTAACTGCGGGAAATTGCCTGAAACTATTATCCCAATAATTTCCAAAGGTGCAATGGTTAAACGTATACCGTCCTCCCAAGGAACAAGCCAAGGAAGATTGCCCGCTATTTGAAATCACAACATTTTCACCATATACATCGCCTGTTTGCGCCAAAAGCCCAACATTGGAACTATTATAGATTTGAACATTCCGAAGCGTTAAGGTACGATCCCCATCATTGCTATCCATTAAAATACCTGCAATGCCATTTTTAATGGTGGTATAGCTAAACTCGTGGTCTGTACTACCAGCAGTAAGCCAAATAGTACCCCATTGGCCGGGCACATCGGCGAAGTCTGGTTCGAGTCGGTCCCCTTCAAAAATAATTTCATTTTCCAAGGCTTCGGGATCACTACTGGGTGCTCCAATAGCCTTGATGGTTCCTTGATTGGCAACCAAAAGACCACTACTTGCGTGAAAGTGTATCCTTGCACCGGGCTGTACTGTTAAGGTTTTATTGGAAGGAACCGCAGCATAACCATAAATAACATATGGTTTTTGGTTGGTAAAAGTGAGTTCGTCATCATCCAAGAAGAAACCTTCAATTTCTACAGCATCTTCGCCTTGCCCTAGGGTAAGAGTTTCAAAGATGCCATTTCCTAAATCTGCAGGAAATAAAAATACGGCGTCTTGGATAAGGGTCACCAATTCAACTCTTTGCTCATTACCGCCACTATCAAATAAAATCTGGTCTGTGTATAAAAATTGGCTATCGTTAGTTTGGGTAGCCACATCTACTGTAGTTTCAATAAAAATAAAAATACTATCGTTTGCCAGTACCTGCACATCTTCAAAGTTTTTTCCAGGGACACCATCTACATTCAAACGGTAAAAAGAATTTTCACCTTGTGCCAATCGTACGGTAGGGATATTGATATCTTCGTCGCTGTTGTTGTAGACTTTTAGATTGTAGGTACTGGAACCAATGTTTGTAAATACCGTATCCAAAAACACGGTATCCTTTGAAAATTCAAGGTTTCCGGTACTATCAACATAATCAAAGTCGTTTCGGCAGGAGCTCCAAAGAATCAAGCTGGCGATAACCGCCAATCCGTACAAATACTTCATGAGGTAAATTTTTGTAAAAATATAACTTTTTAAAGGACTGATTATTATTTTACTTACAAGGATTATTTTTCTACTACTTTAATTTTAAACATCGTATCCCAATTCTTTCCCGTAACATACAATATGTTAGGTTCATCTTTATAGGCAATTCCATTAAGCACATCCAGAGTAGTGTGTTGTAATACTTCAGCTTGAAGTCCTTTTAGATTAATAACGCCTTCCACAGCACCACTACTTGGATTTACAATAGCAATGGCATCTTTTTGATAGATATTGGCGTAGATTTTTCCATCTACCCATTCTAATTCATTCACATTGTCAATCACCCTTTTATGGGTATATATTTCTATAAAATCTTCCTCGGCAAGATTGTTGGGATTGAGGGTCCAAATTTTTTCGGTACCATCACTTTTGTATATTTTATTTCCATCATTACAAAGACCCCAACCTTCCTTACTTTTATTGTAGACAAAAGAGCCTTTGCGCTCCAATGTTTTTAGGTCATAAATAAAACCAGTGTTTTCACGCCAAGTTAATTGATAAATTTTATCATTTAGAATGGTAAGACCTTCCCCAAAATACTGTGCATTTAAATCTACTTTTTGAAGTACTTCCCCGGTTTTGTAATTGGTTTTCCGAAGGGAGGAACGTGTTTTTTGCCCCGTACTCTCATAAAGGGTATCTCCATAAAATTCCAAACCTTGCGTATAGGCTTCTATATCGTGCGGAAATCGTTCCAATACTTCATATCCATATAAGATGGGAGGTGTTGAAGCGGTGACCGTAATAAGGTTAGCGACTTCATATGTTTTTCCTTCTGAAGTAATGAACGCCCGCAAGGTTCTCTTTCCCATTTTTACTTTGGAAAGGGAAAGGGTGTTGCTTTCCATCGTTTCTCCTTCGTCTATTGCGTATGCCACATTTTCAATAGGTTTATTTTTCTTATTGGTAATCTGAAGGGATAACTCATCTTCCTGTTGATAGCTTTTTTTTGAATTCTCAATTTTGATAGCAAAAAGTGCATTGCTATTTTCATTGTCATCGCCACAACAGACAAAAATGCTGATACTGAGTACCAGTAGGGTTATTTTTATGAAATACTTCATGTATGATCAATTTTTGTGGCAAGATAGCCAATAATAATTGATGGATAAAATGTTTGTGCAAGCTTAAAAAGCACCGTATATTTGCATCGGCAAGTCCTACACAACCAGCTCCTGTTGAATCCCCCAGGGCGGGAACGCAGCAAGGGTAGACGGTCGTAGCGGTGTGATGTAGGTAGCTTGCCATTTTTTTTTGGATTCTTTCTCCCAACTTCCCATCTTTGTGCGCAATACATTCATATGTCAAAAGTAGTATTTATTACAGGCGCTTCTTCTGGTATTGGAAAAGCAATGGCTTTATACCTTCATGAAAAGGGATACCGTGTTTACGGTACGAGTAGAAATCCATCAAAATATAAAGGATTTCCTTTTCCGCTTTTGGTAATGGACGTGACCAATCCGGAGAGTGTTGAACAGGCCATTTCAACAGTCTGTGCAGAAACGCAACAATTGGATGTATTGATTAATAATGCCGGAATGGGAATCACCGGTCCTTTGGAAGAAACCCCTAAAGAAGAAATAGCCAAAGCTTTTGATACCAACTTCTACGGACCTTTGGCAGTGATCAAGGCAGTGCTTCCACAGATGCGAAAACAAAAAAGCGGTTTGGTTATTAACATCACTTCCATTGCCGGCTACATGGGATTACCCTACCGTGGAATTTATTCTGCAACGAAGGCTGCTCTGGAAGTTGCTGCGGAAGCATACCGCATGGAAATTCGGACTTTTGGGATCCAAATGACCAATGTGGCTCCAGGTGATTTTGCCACCAATATTGCAGCAGGTCGTTACCATGCTCCTGTCGTAGAAGGGTCTCCTTATAAAAAACAATATGCTGAAAGTTTGCAAACCATGAATGAGCATGTAGATGCTGGGGATGATCCAATGCTCATGGCGAAGGCCATTCATAAAATTATCGAAACACAAACCCCCAAAGTTCATTATAGGGTGGGATCAAGGCTTCAGAAATTTTCCATCATCCTTAAAAAGTGCTTGCCAGATCGAATGTACGAACGAATGCTTTTAAAGCATTACAAATTGAAATAGGTTGTTAAAAAACCTTTTGAAACTTTTTTGGGAAAGTTCCTTCGGAAACAAAACCTTCCGTATTTTTGTACCGAATTCAAACTATACTTCATGAAATTTTTTATTGATACCGCCAATCTAGCGCAAATTAAGGAAGCGCAGAACCTTGGGGTCCTAGATGGTGTTACTACCAACCCTTCACTAATGGCGAAGGAAGGAATTACTGGCCGAAACAACATCCTAAAGCATTACGTAGACATTTGTAATATCGTGGAAGGGGATGTTTCCGCAGAAGTGATCGCTACCGATTTTGAGGGCATGGTAAAAGAAGGGGAAGAATTGGCCTCCTTACACGAGCAAATTGTGGTAAAGGTACCCATGATTAAAGAAGGGGTGAAGGCGATAAAGTATTTTTCAGATAACGACATTAGAACCAATTGTACGTTGGTCTTTTCAGCCGGACAAGCACTTTTGGCTGCCAAGGCAGGAGCTACCTATGTATCGCCTTTTATTGGTAGGTTGGATGATATTTCCACAGACGGACTTAACCTCATCGCGGAAATACGTCTGATATATGACAACTACGGATTTGAAACTCAAATCTTGGCTGCCTCTGTACGGCATACCATGCACGTTCTTGAATGTGCTAAAATTGGTGCAGACGTGATGACTGGACCATTATCTTCCATTGAAGGGCTCTTGAAACATCCGTTGACCGATATTGGCTTGGAAAAATTTCTTGCAGATTATAAAAAAGGTAATTAATGTAAGGGCTCCGGAAACGGAGCCTTTTTTTATCGGTTGATGTAGCCCAACAGTTCCTGTTCAATGCCTACACTGAAAATGTTGGTGTTTCCATCTAAGATTTTTCCATTGGCATCCACAATCATTGATTTATTGATGGTATTTACCAAAAGCTTTTTTTCAGCATCATCATAATTTTCAAATTGGTATTCAAATTGCGAAGGGTATCCAGCACTTTGCACCATTCTTTTCCATTTTTTGAAATGTTTGTCTAGGTTGATTCCAATAAAGTCAAATTCAGGGAATTTGCTGCGAAGCTCGCTCGCCCTTATGTGGATATTTCGGTAGTGCTTTATGGAATTGGAAGACCAAAAATAGAGCACTGTAGGCTTTTGGATGATGGTATGTAAATCCTTGGCGGTATTTTCCGTAGTCAATAACAAAACATTGGGAATATCCTTACCTGGCACCAATTTCATTGTCGCTTCTGCTAGTTGGGTTATCTCTCTTTTGTCTTTTACATTAGTGCTAAGCTCTTGAAAAGTTGCAAGCATGTCTGCTTCTTGCGCAGCATTGCTTCCATTAATAAGGTATCGGCCAACGGAATTGCGAAGTAACTTATTCTTTAGGGAATCATGGGTGATTAGGCTATCTATCAGCTGTACTTTATGTACATTATGAATATAGGAATCCCTATCAAAAGGAGCCTCTCCTTTATAATTTTCAAAAGCAAGGTTGTCCATATAGTATCCTAAACACCTAAAATAAGGGTAGTAATTTCGCAATGATGCATTTCCTAACTCAATATTTTTTCTGAATTCATAAAATTCTGTAGGGATGACCACACTTTCGTCGTAGACCATCTTTTTGGAATTTCCGGAAATGTAAAGTTCCTTTTTGGAGTAGATCCCGTAGTCTATTGCAGCTTTCACCATTTCCTGATACCCTTTGGAAGATTTATTTTTTTTGAGGAATTGCTCTAATAAGGTATTTCGCTGTTCATGGATGGAATCCATTTTGTCTTCAAACTTGTTAGGAGGCAAATCGTAAAGAGACATCATTATATTGTCAACGCCTTCATTCAACAAAAACAAATCCATGAGGAAGTTGTTTTTTTGTGCACCTTTTCCAGAATAGGTGAGGGATTCATCAAATTCGATTGTATTTACCCGAAACATTAAGCTATCTCCGGGTTCAAGAAAAAAGGCTTGGAATTCGCCATTTTCGAAAAAATAAATACCGGGATCTACCTGATTGATTTGATAGGTAAAAAAGTTTTTTTCATCAAGTGGAATGGTGTCTATAATGTTTCGGTTGTGGGAAACGATGACAAAATCTTTTTTCGGATTAACAATTTCCCCACCAACCCAAGCGCTTCCGCAGGTTTTTTTATTTGTGTCCCCGCAAGAAGTAAATAGGAAAATAGCCGAAAAGAGAAATAGTAATTGTTTTGCCATTCGCATGATTCATGAAACTTTTAGCAAAATTAAAAACTCGCAGAGGTTATTCTGTTAATGCCTAGTTAAAAGAAACGGATTTAGCTAAGGGAAACCTTCAAAATTTCGAGGTATTTGTCTAATTTTGCAGCGAATTTTAAAGTATACAAGATGTTATCAGTATCCAATCTTTCCGTTCAATTTGGAAAAAGGGTTTTGTTTGATGAAGTAAACACGCAGTTTGTGCAGGGGAATTGCTACGGAATTATTGGAGCCAATGGTGCCGGGAAATCCACTTTTCTGAAAATTCTTTCCGGAAAAATGGAGCCTACTTCGGGACGTGTTCATTTGGAATCTGGCAAGCGGATGTCTGTTTTGGAGCAAAATCACAATGCTTATGATGAATATCCTGTACTTGAAACAGTAGTAAGGGGAAATAAGGAGCTCTTCAGTTTGAAGCAGGAAATAGATAAGTTATACGAAGACTACACAGATGAAAATGCCGAAAAGATTGGAGAACTTCAGGTAACGTTTGAAGAAATGAACGGTTGGAATGCCGATAGTGATGCAGCAGCAATGCTTTCCAACCTTGGTATCAAAGAAGATCTTCATTATTCCATGATGAAAGATTTAGATGGGAAACAGAAAGTACGGGTGTTATTGGCTCAAGCGCTTTTTGGGAACCCAGATGTATTGATCATGGATGAGCCTACCAACGATTTGGATTATGAAACCATTACTTGGTTGGAAAACTTTCTGGCGAATTATGATAATTGTGTCATCGTGGTTTCTCACGACCGTCACTTCTTGGATGCGGTTTGTACGCATATTAGTGATATTGATTTCGGAAAAATCAATCATTACAGCGGAAACTATACTTTCTGGTATGAAAGTAGCCAATTAGCTGCTAGGCAGCGTGCCCAACAAAATAAAAAGGCCGAAGAGAAGAAGAAGGAGCTTCAGGAGTTTATTCAGCGTTTTAGCGCGAACGTTGCAAAAAGCAAGCAAGCTACTTCGAGAAAGAAAATGATTGAAAAGCTCAATATAGAAGAGATAAAACCATCCAGTAGGCGTTATCCCGCCATTATTTTTGAACGTGAACGGGAAGCTGGAGATCAAATTTTGAATATCGAAAACTTGTCAGCTTCTATTGATGGGGAGGTTTTATTTCAGAAGGCAGATATCAATCTAGCGAAAGGCGATAAAGTGGTATTGTTTTCGAAGGATTCAAGAGCTACATCTGCGTTTTATGAGATCATAAATGGAAATCAAAAAGCAGATGCCGGTTCTTATCATTGGGGAGTAACTACCAACCAGAGCTATTTGCCATTAGACAATAGTTCTTTTTTTGAAAGTAACTTAAGCTTGGTGGATTGGCTGCGACAGTGGGCCAAAACAGACGAGGAAAAAGAAGAGGTATACATTAGGGGATTTTTGGGTAAAATGCTTTTTAGTGGAGAGGAAGCCCTTAAGACTTGTAATGTGCTTTCCGGAGGAGAAAAAGTGCGTTGTATGTTAAGCCGAATGATGATGATGCGTGCCAATGTTGTCATGTTGGATGAACCTACCAACCACTTGGATTTGGAATCTATCACCGCTTTTAACAACTCACTGAAACAGTTCAAAGGAACGGTCATTTTTACCACCCACGATCATGAGTTTGCACAAACCGTTGGGAACAGAATTATTGAATTGACCCCACAAGGAGTCATTGATCGCTACCTTACTTTCGAAGAATATATGAGTGATAAGAAAGTAAAGGAACTTCGTGAAAAAATGTATGCGGTTGGAGTGTAATTTGCGACCTAGTTAGGATGTAATGGTATTCACAATCGCTTCAGATTGTGCTGCTTCATCCTCCCGTACAAACAGCATTACCTGGTCTGGAATTCCGGCTCCAAATCCAGCTAAGGCCGCACTACTTTGGTCATTTCGGGTGATGGGCTCTATACCAATTTCATTTAATTCAGAAACAATTCGTTTGGCAACCATAGATGGGCCTGTGAAAATTCTCACCATAGTTTAGGCATTATAATATTTGCTATTCCAGATAGCTTCGTTGAAATTTTTTCCTTTGGCAAAACCATAAAACAATACAATTCCACCTACCGCTTTAAACATAAAAAGAAACAACAGAAAATACTCTATAATGGTCACTTCTCCTTTAGTGAATACCTGCATTGGTGCAATTGCAGTGAGAAGGATACTTACCAGCAAAATAAGTACGATAAGGTTCTCAAAATTTTTGTAAGGCCACATTAACAATTTTCGAAACGGGTGGAGGTCATTCCCCCATTTATGGATTAAATAATAATAATCATTTCCCATTGGAGCGAACAGTAGGGGGTCATCAGCATTTTCAAGTTTCAGCAATTTAGCGGGTGCCATAATCTTTAATCCTTGTAGGGAGGTATTGTGTTTGTTTTCCAAATGGCGAATTTCTGAAATAGCTTCCTCTGGGATTTCTGGTTTAAAACGATGGCTGTCTAAAAAGCGCAAACGATAATTAACACATATTTTTTGAATTTCGGTGATGTGGTAAATTCGGTCTTGATTCAAATTGGCAATCAAAAATGAATTATCATTTTCATTTCCGGGTAAACTAATCCTGTCTTTAATAGCTTGTCTGTGTAGGTCGGTTTCATTAAAAATGGCTTGCACTTCTTCTAAAATATGTTCAGAAGAAACCCTTTTCCCACGTTCTTTTTTTAGTTGAAATTCTAGATTGGTTTTTGGAAACATTTCAAAGCATTTTGGCTAAAAATAATGACAAAAATAATGACATCCAATATTTTAACACAGCTATGAATAAGTGAGTTTTTTTATCGTAATTCTGCACCAAATTCACGTTCAAATTGCTGTTGCAGTTTGCTCATGATTTTGTCTATTTGCTTATCTGTAAGGGTTTTTCTTTCGTCTTGCAGTGTGAAACTAAGTGCATAGCTCTTTTTCCCCTTCGGGAGGTTTTTGCCCGTATATACGTCAAAAAGGGATACTTCCTTCAATAGTTTCTTTTCCGTGTTTAGGGCTGCCTTTTTTAGCGCCTCAAATGAGACGTGTTCATCCAATAGTAATGCGAAATCCCTATTGACTTTCGGATATTTAGGAATTGGTGCCAATAGCATATTTTCTGAAGAAATACTTTCTAAAATGGCATCCCAATTGAAATCGGCAAAAAACACATCGGTGTCAATATCAAAATGCTTCCGAACCTTTTTGGAAACAACTCCTACTGAAACCAAGTTCTTACCTTTTTGCAGTACAATTCCTTCGGAAAATAAATCATTCTTCAAGCCACCTTCAGTATATCCATTAATTCCGAGTCGGTCTAAAAGTGACGTCACCACGCCTTTAAGGTAGAAAAATGTGGTTTTTTCAGAAGGCGTTATCCAAGAGTCTTCGGTTTTATTTCCAGAGACCGCCAAACAAAGGTGGTTGTTTTCCTCCCGGCCATTGTTGTATTGGTGGTAGGTTTTGCCAAATTCGAAGAGTTTGATATTAGTCGCCTTTCTGTTGCTGTTAAAAAGAATGGATTCCAAAGCTCCAAAGAGCATGGACTGCCGTAATACCTCCAAATCCTGGCTCAACGGATTGATGATCTCAACAGAGTGTTCATTTTTTATCTTTTCGGAAAGGTTAGAATAAGCTTTATTAGACAGTGAATTATTC
Organism: uncultured Alteromonas sp.; assembly: GCA_964495885.1. Lineage (GTDB taxonomy): Bacteria > Bacteroidota > Bacteroidia > Flavobacteriales > Flavobacteriaceae > PALG01. Next base: position 37,167 of record CAZBWO010000010.1, read on the forward strand.
AGCATTTCATGGAATCCCAACGCAATAAGTTGTTGTCCAATTTTATATTGAATTTGGTAATCTTCAATTTTTTTGGTCTTCGCGATGGAAGCATTCAATTTTGTTGAAGAAATCTCAATATTATTGTAACCATAAACCCTAAGAACCTCTTCAATAACATCTGCTTCGCGGGTTACATCATTTCGGTAGGCCGGGATGGTCATACCAATTCCTGTTTCGGTAACATTATTGATTTTAATGTCAAGTGACATCAAAATTTCCTTAATAGTCTCCTTTGGAATTTCCTGGCCGATAATCTTCGTGGTATTTTCAAAATTTAAAAACACCTGGTGGTCTTCAATCCTGTTGGGATAAATATTTACAAGATCACTCGTTACTTCGCCATCAGCAATTTCCTCCAACATAATTGCAGCACACATGAGCGCATATTCTGTAATATTGGGGTCAATACCTCTTTCAAATCTAAAGGAAGCGTCTGTATTAAGTCCGTGGCGTTTTGCCGACTTACGTATGCTCACTGGATCAAAATAGGCACTTTCAAGAAAAATACTTGTTGTGTTTTCGGTTACACCGCTTTCCAAACCACCAAAAACCCCTGCAATACACATTGGTTTTTCGACATCACAAATCATAAGATCCTCTTCGTGTAGTTCTCTTTCTACACCATCTAGGGTGGTAAATTTGGTTCCTTCTGGTGGGGTTTGCACTAGAACCTTTCCGCCGCTAATTTTATTTGCGTCAAAGGCGTGGAGCGGCTGTCCTAAATCATGCAAGATGTAATTAGTTACGTCAACCACATTGTTGATAGGGGATAGGCCAATTGATTTCAGTCTATTTTGCAACCATACAGGAGAAGGCTTCACTTTTAAATTGCTGATGGTGATTCCGCAGTATCTAGGGGCCAGTTTTTTATCAACCACTTCCACCTTTATTTTAAGGGTTCTGTTTTCAATATGGAAACTACTTGTGGAAGGAGTAATCAATTCTGAAGAAACACCACGCTGAAGCAAACCTGCCCGAAAATCACGCGCTACACCCCAGTGGCTCATGGCATCTGCCCGGTTAGGGGTAAGTCCGATATCAAAAATAAAATCATTTTCAACTTCAAATATTTCCGAAGCTGGAGTGCCAGGTTTTAATGATTCATCAAGTACTAAAATACCATCATGGCCATCTCCTAATCCAAGTTCATCTTCCGCACAGATCATTCCATGGCTTTCTTCCCCACGAATTTTTCCTTTTTTGATTTGCATAGGGTTGCCCTCTGCATCAAATAGCGTAGTTCCAACGGTTGCAACGGGCACTTTTTGTCCTTTAGCAACATTAGGTGCACCACATACAATTTGTACGGGTGTTCCGTTGCCAAGGTCTACTTTGGTAAGTTTCAGCCGATCTGCGTTTGGATGAGGTTCAGCCTCCAATACGTGTCCAACAATCACTCCTTTTAATCCTCCTGGGATAGAGGTGAAATTTTCAACTCCTTCTACTTCCAGCCCTAAATCTGTAAGTAGGGCAGCTGTTTCTTCGGGAGACCAGTTGGTTTTGATAAATTGTTTTAGCCAGTTATATGAAATTTTCATCTTGCAATAGTATCACTTCGTTGGGCAAAGATACGTTTTCATTGGTTTCTGAAAAGTGTTAAAGTTTTAAAAATTTGTGCAATACGGGTAGGGAAAAAGATGTTTGGGTTGTTATAGAAATAATCAAGCAAATAGTTTGATTAATTGTTTGGTTGTTTAGTTAGCTGTTGAGCACACTCCTGTTATTTTGAAAAAGAAAGTACGGGGGTGTGTTTTTTTTATAAAAAATGGTAAATTTATACTTCTAAATTAATGGTATGAAAACAATTAAATCCATATTCTTTATTGTACTCGTTTTGTTTATTACATCTTGCAGGGACACAAAAAACGAAACCGAAGTGAATGCTCAAATTCAAGAGGTAGATTCTTTAGAAGCAGTTATAGATAGTGTTTCTGAAGAAATTGAAACCGAAACCGAAGCATTGGAAAATCAATTACAGGAACTAGATAGTTTATAGTCATGAAAAAAATAACTTTTATCGTCTTAGCAAGCCTACTGTTAGTAAGCCCTACAGCATTTGCTCAAAAAATGACAGATGCTCAAAAGAAAGAAATTCAAGAGAAAAAGGATAGAGCGCAAAATGATGCCTCTAAAAAGCTGAAAAAGGAAAAAGATAAGGCAGATAAGGAAAGTGCCAAAGCAGAGCAGAAAATGAAGCAAAAGAAAGAGGAGCTTCAAGATGAGGAAAAAGCCTATAAGGAGAAGATGGAAAATGCGAAAAGTAAGGAAGAGGTTGAAGAATTGGAAGCTGAAATGAAAGAGATGAAACAAAAGGAAAAAAAGGATCGTTCTTCAGCAAGAGAAGAAAAAAAAGAAAACCGTTCCAATGCCAATGATGCCAGTAAACTAAAGGCAACAAACAACTTAAAAGGTCAGGAACTTAAATTAGCCCGTATTGAAGAAACTACGGAAAAGCTTAGCCAAAAAAAGCAGTATTTAAATAAGAGTAGACAAACAATTGAAAAGGCAAAAACAAAAGTTGAAGCTGCTAGAAATCAGTTGGAGATTGAAAAAGCTGCTGGAAAGCTTACCGAGGAAGAAATTAGACTTAGAGAGGCTAAAATTGCAGAGCTTGAATTGAAAATTGCTAATCTTGAACGTACAGTAAATAGGGGGGAAGAAACATTTTCAACCTCTGGTAATCGATTAATTATCTTATCTAAAGATAAGCAATAAGAGATTGCGTTGATTATTTGAATTTGTACTTGAACTCTAGTAAAAAACCTTTTTTTCCGGTAACAATTGCAAAATCCCAGTTTTTATCTTGGTATGGGGTGGTGAATAAATAAACAGTTCCAATTCCTACGCTGGCTCCTGCAATAACATCCCAAATGTCATGATAACCATCTGGGCCTTCCATTCTGCTTACTCCTACCACTGTGGCTAAAATGTAAGCTGGAAGTCCGTAATCCCAGCCATAGCGCTTTTGAATAAACGCAGCCCCTGAAAAAGCGGAAGAAGTATGGCCACTAGGGAAAGAATCGTATCGCTCCCGTCCTTCCGGTCTTTGTTTGTGGATGATGTATTTTAACGAATGGGTCAAAACCATGGCACTTCCGTAGGAAAAGGCAAATTGCTTAGTGCCTTCATAATCTTTCTTGGCAAGTGTAGTAATTAATGCAGAGGCAGGCAATGCCAATTGAAGAATGTCACCGCTGGTTTCTAAGGCATACTCCCAGTTTTCATGACCTCCTTCAGAATCTTGTGAAAAACAATTTACCCAAAAAATAGTCAGTAGAAAAAAACAAAAGAACGCTTTCATCTTTTTGGTTGGTGTTTCCTTCTGATAACGTGTGATTTAGCAGTGTTATTGTTTTTAAGAAATGTAATTCCAGATGTTTTTAAATTTTACTAACTCTTGAAAAGCTTTTTTTATAGGGAAATTTTCTGAAGAAGAGAGTGATGGGTCACTTCTTAATATTTGTTGGGCATAACCCCTTGCAATTTTTAGGATCGCACTGTCTTTGATGATGTCAGCTATCTGAAGATTCAACACCCCGCTTTGCTGGGTACCCATTAAATCCCCGGGACCGCGTAGTTTTAAGTCAACTTCGCTAATTTCAAATCCGTCATTTGTGCGTACCATGGTTTCTAAACGAGTACGTGCCTCCGAAGAAAGCTTATGACTGGTCATAAGAATGCAATAGCTTTGTTCTGCTCCACGGCCAACACGTCCACGTAGTTGATGTAATTGTGAAAGTCCGAATCGTTCTGCGCTCTCAATGACCATTACAGAGGCATTTGGTACATTAACCCCAACTTCTATGACCGTAGTTGCGACCATGATTTGGGTTTCCCCTTTTGCAAACCGTTCCATTTCATAATCTTTATCAGTGGGTTTCATTTTTCCATGAACAATGGAAACTTGGTATTTAGGCATTGGAAATTCCCGTACAATACTTTCATAACCGTCCATCAAATCTTTGTAATCCAACGCTTCACTTTCCTGAATTAAAGGGTATACAATATACACCTGTCTTCCCTTGGAAATTTCCTCTTTCAGGAACCGAAAAACCTTTAGTCTGTTGGCATCAAAACGATGTACGGTTTTCACCTTTTTTCTACCTGGCGGAAGGGTATCAATAACACTTACATCTAAGTCCCCATAAACACTCATAGCTAAGGTGCGGGGAATAGGGGTGGCAGTCATAATTAGGATGTTGGGTGGGCGCTCATTTTTATGCCATAATTTACTGCGTTGTGCCACTCCAAAACGATGTTGTTCATCCACAATGGCAAGTCCTAAATTTTTGAATTTCACCTTTTCTTCCAATAGGGCATGGGTGCCAATTAGCAACTGAAGGGTGCCATTTTCCAACGATTCATGAATTTTTTTTCTTTCTGAAGCTTTAGTTGAACCTGTAAGTATTGAAATACTGATATTCAATTTATTACACCACTCTAATAGACCATTATAGTGCTGGACTGACAAAATTTCAGTTGGAGCCATTAAACAGGCTTGAAAACCGTTGTCAAGTGCTATGAGCATTGACATGAACGCCACTACGGTCTTACCAGAACCAACGTCCCCCTGCAATAAGCGGTTCATTTGAGAAGTTTGCCCTAAATCGTGCCTAATTTCCTTTAAGACCCTTTTCTGTGCATCTGTAAGTTGAAAGGGTAAATGCTCTTTGAAAAAATGGTTAAAATAATTTCCGACTTCACCAAAAACATAGCCTTTAATTTTGTGTTTGTGGGCTAAATTTTTTCGTAATAATTGGAGTTGAATGAAAAATAATTCCTCAAATTTTAATCGGTATTGTGCCCTTGCTAAAAGCTCCTGACTTTTCGGAAAATGAATATTGAAAAGTGCCTCGTTTTTTGGGAGTAATTTTAGTGTCTCCAAAAGGGGTTTGGAAAGGGTTTCGGAAAAGCGGTTTTTTACCTCCAAAAAAAGATTTTGCATGAGCTTATTGATGACCCTATTGGTGACTCCACTATTGGATAATTTTTCGGTGGAAGGATAAATGGGTTGCATTGCAGATCGCAAACTTTTTTCGTGTACTTCCAGTAATTCCATTTCGGGGTGCGGAATGGAAAATTGCTGATTGTAAAAATTTATCTTTCCGAAGATAACATAGGGGACATTCAGTTTTAATTGCTGTTGGATCCATTTTTGCCCCCTAAACCATACCAATTCCAATTGGCCTGTCTCATCAACAAAAGTAGCAACTAATCTTTTACCTCTTTTTTGGGGAACTGTTTTAATATGAATAATTTTTCCAACAATCTGTACTTCGGCACTAGTAGGCAATAATTGGTTAATCTTATAGTATTTCGTACGGTCTAGGTATCTATTGGGGAATAAATGAATCAAATCCTGAAAAGTATGAATGCCCAACTCTTTTTTTAAAAGATCGGCCCTGTTGGGACCTACACCTTTCAAATATTCAATAGGGGTTTGTAAGGATGGTACATTCATAAAAACGAAAATACCAAATTCCATAAAAGAGAGAATGGCTACAAGGCATTTTCTAATAATTAATCGCTATTTTGGCAGGGGAATTGCTTGTGTTAGCCTATGATTCAAAAGATTTGTTATTTATTACTGTTGGTTGGTTTTGTTGGGTATTCCCAACAGGAATCTATTGTTGATTTCCTTAAAATTGAAGCTTCCATTACTCCTGACATGTCAAAAAAAATGGTGGAAGGAACAGTGAAGGTAAATTTTAAAATACTACAGGCCACAGATTCCATCTATTTAGATGCTATTAAAATGCAGGTCACCAATCAAGCAATGGAGGGTACGTCTGCAGCTGCTTCCGAAGACAAGATATGGTTTGTAGATTCATTTCAACCCAATAGAATTTATACTGCTTTTTTTAGCTATGTAGCCATTCCAAAACAAGCATTGTATTTTACTCAAGACCAAGTTTGGACCCAAGGCCAGGGAAAGTATACTTCCCATTGGCTTCCTAGCCTGGATGCCATGACTGATAAAATAGAATTCGATCTCTCCATCACTGCTCCGGCTTCCATGAAGGTGGTTGCAAATGGATCTTTGGAAAAATTCAGTATTTATGATGACCAGATTACATGGCACTTCAATATGGAACAGCCCATGTCTAGTTATTTAGCTGCTTTTGCCATGGGGGATTTCAGTATGAAGAAAATCGTTTCCAAAAGTGACATACCAATTGAACTCTATTTTCGGCGAGCAGATTCCTTGAAATTTGAGCCTACCTACCGATATACCCAGCCTATTTTCGATTTTCTGGAAACCGAAATAGGGGTTCCTTATCCATGGCAGAATTATAAGCAAGTACCCGTTCGGGATTTTTTATATGCCGGAATGGAAAACACTACCTGTACGATTTTTTCGGAAGCTTTTACGGTAGATTCCATAGGATTTGTAGATCGAAATTATGTGAATGTCAATGCCCATGAGTTGGCCCATCAATGGTTTGGTGATTTGGTCACTGAAACCGAAGGAACCCACCATTGGCTGCATGAGGGCTTCGCAACGTATTATGCATTATTGGCTGAAAAAGAAATATTTGGGGAAGACTATTTTTATTGGAAGCTCTACAACAGTGCCGAACAACTGAAGGCCTTGAGCGATGAAGGTAAGGGCCAAAAACTGGTAGATCCTAACGCTTCTTCCCTTACTTTTTATGAAAAAGGAGCTTGGGCATTGCATCGATTGCGTGAAATTATGGGTGATGCTGACTTTCAGACAGGAATTAAAAATTATTTGAAAGTGAATGCCTTTAAGAATGTGACTACTGAAAACTTTTTGACGGAAATGAGGAAAGCAACTTCCAAGGATCTTTCCCAATGGGAGGCGAATTGGCTGTATCAATCTGCCTTTAAAGCGGAAGAAACTTACCAATCTTTAATGAAGTCTGATTTCATGAAGGAATTCTTTGAGGTTTCCGCTTTGCGTGCAACCCCGTACCCAGCAAAAAGGGAATTACTTAAAAGCAAACTGCTTGATGGAAATGAATATATTGGGCAAGAGGTGGTCTTTCAGTTATCACAGGAGCCTTTATACAGTGTGAGGGATTTATACGGTCTTGCGCTTCAAAGCCCTCATCTACTGGTTCGCCAGTCGGCAGCAATTTCGCTGGAAACCATTCCAAAAGAACTTCAGGCTTCCTTCGAAAGCCTTTTGGACGATGATTCTTATCTCACACAGGAAGTAGCGTTGTATCATCTGTGGGTTAATTTTTCAGGAAATCGAACTGTTTATTTGGAAAAGATGGATGGTGTGTATGGTTTTCAGGATAAAAATGTTCGACAGCTTTGGTTAGCGCTCGCCTTAAACACATCCGGTTTTCGTGAAGATCGGAAAGAGGAATATTTGCAAGAGTTATTGGAATATTCCGGTAAGGCATATTCGTTTGAAGTTCGGCAAAAAGCTTTGGAATATTTATTTTCCATGGGAGTTTCCAATACCTCTTTTGTGCAACATTTAGTCAACGCATGTACCCATCATTATTGGCGGTTTCGGGATATGGCTAGGGCTATGTTGGATGAGTTTGTGAAAAACGAAGAGAATTTAGAACGGGTTTTGTCGCAATTTTCCAACTATTCGGAAAAGGAAAAAGCGTATATTCAGCGTAAATTTCAATAATCATGAGAGGGTTGGTGATATCTGGCGGCGGAAGCAAAGGAGCCTTTGGTGGAGGGGTGGCACAGTATCTTATTGAAGAATTGGGCCATGAGTACGATTTGTTTGTTGGAACTTCCACGGGCAGCTTACTTATTCCACACTTGGCTTTGAATCATATTGAAAAAATAAAAAATGTCTACACCTCGGTAGATCAGAATTCCATTTTCAGCCATAGACCGTTTACCATCAAAAAGGATAAATGGGGCGGAAAGGAAATTGGGATCAATCACTGGAATGTACTTCGTAATTTTCTTCGGAAAAGTAAAACCTTTGGTGAAAGCCATAACCTTCGGAAACTCATAAAAAATTCATTTACTGAAGCCAATTTTAATGAATTAAAGCAAAGCCCGAAGGAGGTAGTGGTTACGGTTTCTAACCTATCCCTGAATCAAGTGGAGTACAAATCCGTGAATGATTTTGAATACGAGGACTTCTGTGATTGGATTTGGATTTCCTGTAATTACACGCCATTTATGAGCTTGGTACGGAAGGAGGGCTGTGAATATGCCGACGGTGGTTTTGGAAGTATCGTGCCAATTGAAGAGGCCATTAATCGCGGCGCAACCGTTGTGGATGTTATCATTCTTGAAACCGAAGTAGCCTATTACAACAGACTACCTTCCAAAAATGTGTTTTCACTTATTACAAACCTTTATGCTTACATGGCCGATAGGATTGAAAAGCAAAACATTAGAATTGGAAAATTTGTTGCAGGTAATAATGATGCCATCCTAAATTTCTATTACACGCCCACTGTGCTTACTACCAACTCATTGGTATTTGATAAGGAAGAAATGGAACAATGGTGGGAAAGTGGCTTCCGCTATGCCCAAAAGAAAAATATTGAATTAAACGAAATCAAGGGGCCAGATGCTTAAAAAAGCTCTCCAACTTCTGTCTTGATGTAGGCCAACGCTTTCTGGGAAGGGGTCACTTCATCCATAAAATTACGCAGTAAATACTCCCGAAGACCATCTGCATCATTTCCTTTTTCATGCATCGCAGCTTGCCGTATCACATGAATAGTTGCATTCTTAGCTGCATTAATGATATTCCAGCATTCCTGAGAAACATAAATTTGTTGTGTGACATTATGCTCAAATTCCTGCTCAATGTTTTTAATGAGGAGCATTTCGTATTTGTCAATTTCCTCAGAAATAGGCTTTATACGCACCAATAATTTATTGGGATCTATTCGCTCCATAAGAAGCGTAAGCCGTTCATAAGCTTGAAGTCTTGTAGGGATCATTTTATTTTGCGCTTCTTTCTGCACCAAATAACGTCTTCTCCCTTCTTCGTTGGCCGTATGGCCTTTAAAAAAATAATAGGCAACTACACCTACAACAATAGCAGGTAGGAGGTAAGCAACATAACTTAATATTTGGGATATTTCTTCCATAGTGGTATAGTTTCAAGCTGTATTGATAACGAAATTAATGCGAATTATTATAATTTCCTCCTAAAAATGGGCAATTCACGAGGGACTGCATTCCATCAAACGGGACGGGGTCTTTTTCATATAGATAGGTTCTGTCCAGTTCTTTTGAAAGGTTGTGGTCATCTACGTTTATGTCTATGTCGCGCATTTGAATTTGACACGGATGTTCATAACCGCAGGCATGGGTTATTTCCAGAAATTCCTTTCGGAAGGTTTTAAAGTATTGGGCTAGGCGTTCACTCTTCAACGGAATATTAATACCATTTTGAAGCCATTTCTTCTGTGTAGCTACCCCACTTGGACATCTATTGGTATGGCAAATCTGTGCTTGAATGCAACCAATACTCATCATGGCTTCGCGAGCAACATTGATGCAATCTGCCCCCATGGCAAATGCCATAGCCGCTTTAGCGGGAAAACCAAGTTTTCCACTCCCAATAAAAACAATTCGCTTGGTAAGCCCCCTTTTTTTGAACACCTTGTAAAGGTCGCTAAAACCATAGACCCAAGGCAATGAAACATGATCTGCAAAACTTGGTGGTGCCGCACCAGTCCCTCCTTCACCACCATCAACCGTAATAAAATCCGGTCCCTTGTTGGTTTGTAACATATAATCTGCCAATTGTTCCCACTGATCCAGTTTTCCTATTGCAGCTTTAATACCTACTGGGAGTCCTGTAGCTTCGGCAATTGCTTCAATGAATTCAACCATTTCTTCTACTGTGGAAAATGCCGAATGATTAGGTGGGGAAAGCACATCTTTTCCCATAGGGACGTGGCGTATTTCTGAAATTTCCTTGGTGATTTTAGCACCCGGTAATACTCCACCTTTGCCAGGTTTTGCCCCTTGCGAAAGTTTCACTTCAATGGCTCGGATAAAAGGGTTTTCTTCGACAAGGTTCACAAGCTTTTCCATAGAGAAATTTCCAACATCATCCCGAACTCCAAAATAACCCGTTCCGAAGTGAAAAATGACATCCCCTCCAAAACTATGATAAGGTGAAAGTCCGCCTTCCCCTGTATTGTGATAGGCATGAGCAATTTTCACCCCTTTGTTGAGCGATTCTATGGCTTTAGCGGAAAGCGACCCAAAACTCATTGCAGAAACATTAATCACCGATGCTGGCCTGTAAGGTTTTCTACGTTTGTGAAAGCTTCCCATGACTTTGGCGCAAGGCACAAAGTGTTTGTCTTTTTTGTTGGGATGGTCGTCCCCAATTTGATAGGGAATCATGGCATTATTCACAAAAATATGCTGATGGGCATATATATCACGATCTGTTCCGAAGCCTTCATAATTATTTTCATTTTTGGCCGAAGCATAAATCCACCCTCTCTCAATTCGGTTGAAGGGCAATTCTTCCCTGTTATTTGCAACGAGGTACTGTCGCAACTCTGGGCCAATGGTCTCTAACATATATCGAAGGTGGCCCACAATGGGAAAGTTGTGGCTTATGGTATGCTTTTTATTGAAGAAAATATCCCGAATGGCTACCAATGCCAAAACAATTAGGATCCAAGCCCACCAAGGGATGTTTGAAATGAATTCCCACATGTTTACTGACTATTTAAAAAATCCAATGCTAATTGACTCATGGCTTTTACTCCTAACAACATCCCAGCATCATCAATTTGAAAATCTGGGGTGTGGTGTGGATAGGGAGTAGAATTACCTGGGGTCATTCCTCCTAGAAAAAAATAAAACCCAGGCACTACCTCTTGGAAATAGGAAAAATCCTCTCCACCTGTAGTGGCCTTCATTAAATTCACATTTTCTTCTCCAGCTACTTTTTGAAGTGTAGGTAGCATTTGAGCTGTTAAGTCTGGATCGTTATAAGTGACAACAGTGTTGTTTTGCCATTCTACTTCAGCGCTACCTCCATATGCTTTAGCAATATCGCTGGCCATTTGGGTCATTCTATTAATAATCAACTCACGCATATCTGGATCTAACGTTCGTACGGTTCCAATCATTTCTGCAGACTCTGGAATGATATTAAAACGTACCCCAGCCGTGATTTTACCAACAGTAATTACCGCAGCCTCTTGTACAAGTGGTGCTTCCCTGCTAATAATTGTCTGGAATCCGTCAATAATTTTTGCAGAGATCAAAATAGGATCTACTCCTGCCCAAGGTGCAGAGCCATGCGTTTGCTTTCCTTTTACCTTCACGACAAATCGTTCTACGGCTGCCATGGTTCCACCACTTTTATATCGAATGGTTCCAACTGGCGTTCCAGAATTGATATGCAGCCCAAAAATGGCATCCACATCAGGGTTTTTCAACACCCCTTCCTTGATCATTAGTTTGGCCCCGCCTTCTTCTCCTGGAGGCGGCCCTTCTTCAGCAGGCTGAAAAATAAATTTGATGGTTCCTTTTATTTTGTCTTTATGTTTCGAAAGTACTTCGGCAACACCCATTAGAATTGCAATATGGGTGTCATGGCCGCAGGCATGCATCACTCCAGTTTGGGTTCCCAGAAAATTATCGGTCACTTCACTTTTAAACGGTAAATCGTTTCTTTCGGTTACGGGAAGTCCGTCAATATCTGCCCTTAGGGCAACTACCTTTCCGGGTAGCTCACCTTTTAAAATCCCTACCACACCCGTTTTGGCAATTTCGGTTTGTACTTCCATTCCCAAGGATCGAAGATGTTCGGCAATCTTTTTGGCGGTATTGAACTCTCGGTTGGAAAGCTCTGGGTTTTGATGGAAATAGTGACGCCAGTCAATCACTTTTCCCTCTACGGAATTAATATCATCTAAAAGGTCTTTGGGCATTTGGGCGAATACTGCTGAAGTGAAAAGCAAGAAAAGCCCCATGGATAGGTATCTCATACAACTGAAAATTTAGTTAAAGATACTTCATTTTCAGAAACCCCAAAATTTGAAAAAACTGTTTATAAAAAATACTGGATGGAAGAATGATTTCCTTTGAATTTCCCTATTTTTCGCCTTCCGTTTAACTTCAGAAAAGTTTTGCAAGAATATTTAGAACAATTGAATGACGCGCAATTGGCTCCTGTACTTCATAAGGAAGGGCCACTAATTGTTATTGCTGGTGCAGGCTCTGGAAAAACCCGTGTGTTAACCTATCGCATTGCCTATTTAATGTCGAAAGGTGTTGACCCATTCAACATCTTGGCGCTTACTTTTACCAATAAGGCTGCAAGGGAGATGAAAAGTAGGATTGCACAAATTGTAGGAAGTAGCGAAGCCAAAAATCTTTGGATGGGAACGTTCCATAGTATTTTCGCAAAAATACTTCGTTTTGAAGCCGATAAATTAGGATATCCATCCAACTTTACCATTTACGACACACAGGACAGTCAGAGTGTAATACGGGCCATTATCAAGGAAATGCACTTAGATAAGGATATTTATAAATACAAGCAGGTTTTTTCCCGAATCTCATCCTTCAAGAACAGTCTCATAACCGTTAAGGCATATTTTAACAATCCAGAATTGATAGAGGCAGATGCCATGGCTAAGCGTCCGCGATTAGGGGAGATTTACAAAAACTACGTAGACCGCTGCTTCAAAGCCGGAGCTATGGATTTTGACGATTTGTTGCTTAAGACCAATGAGTTATTGACAAGATACCCAGAGGTTTTGGCCAAATACCAACAACGCTTCCGTTATATTCTGGTAGATGAGTACCAAGATACCAACCATAGCCAGTACCTAATCGTGAGAGCCTTAAGCGACCGATTTCAAAATATTTGTGTAGTAGGGGATGATGCACAAAGTATTTATGCTTTCCGCGGAGCGAATATCAACAACATCCTCAATTTTCAAAAAGATTATGATGATGTTCGGGTGTATCGTTTGGAACAAAACTACCGATCAACCAAGAATATTGTAAATGCCGCCAACAGCATTATTGAAAAAAATAAAAACCGATTGGAAAAAGTGGTTTGGACGGCCAATGAAGAGGGGCATAAAATCAAGGTCAATCGAACCATGACCGATGGTGACGAGGGACGTTTCGTGGCCAGTTCCATTTTTGAAAATCAAATGAACCACCAGTTAATGTACGATAACTTTGCCGTATTGTACAGAACGAATGCCCAGTCTAGGGCTATTGAAGATGCGCTTAGGAAAAAGGACATTCCGTACCGTATTTATGGCGGACTTAGCTTTTACCAGCGGAAAGAAATCAAGGATGTATTGGCGTATTTGCGATTGATTTTAAACCCGAAAGATGAAGAGGCATTAAAGAGGGTGATTAATTACCCAGCTCGAGGTATTGGAAATACGACGATGGATAAGCTTATTGTGGCTGCCAATCAGTACAACCGATCTATTTTTGAGGTGATGGAGCATTTGGAAAAAGTGAATTTGAATATCAATGCTGGAACCAAAAAGAAGTTGAAGGATTTTGTAACCATGATCCAGAGTTTTCAAGTTTTGAACCAAACCTATGATGCATTCCAGATTACAGAACATGTGACCAAAAAGACGGGTTTGCTCACCGAACTTAAGAAAGATGGTACTCCCGAAGGGATTGCCCGTATAGAGAATTTGGAAGAATTGTTGAATGGAATTCGGGATTTTGTAGAGGAACAAAAAGAATTGGCAGATACGAATGGATCGCTTTCAGAGTTTTTGGAAGATGTGGCCCTTGCTACAGATATGGATAATGATAAGGGAGATGATAATAAAGTAGCCCTAATGACCGTCCATTTGGCCAAAGGACTGGAGTTTCCCTATGTGTATATCGTTGGGATGGAGGAAGATCTATTCCCCAGTGCCATGAATATGAATTCCAGATCTGAGCTGGAAGAAGAGCGAAGATTGTTTTATGTAGCCCTTACCCGTGCAGAAAAGCAAGCATTCCTTACCTATACCCAAAGCAGGTACCGCTGGGGTAAATTAATAGATGCAGAACCTAGCCGATTTATTGAAGAAATAGATGATTCATTTTTGGAATACCTTACGCCTATTACAGAACAACGCTACAAGCCTTTGATAGACGCTGATATTTTTGGAGAAGTAGATAAAAGCAAATTAAGGCTTCGGAAACCGAAGTCGGGAACCCCACCTTCGGGACCAACGGGAGATCAACTTCGGAAGTTACGGCGTATGAAACCAGTAAGCAGTAGTACTGATAAAAATTTCAATGCGGAAGAGGCTGGGCTTTCCGAAGGGACAATGGTAGAACATGTACGTTTCGGCAAAGGAAAGATTATTAAGATTGAAGGAGAGGGAGGTGATACCAAAGCTGAAATTGATTTTGAAAATGGCGGATTGAAAAAATTGTTGCTTCGCTTTGCAAAATTGAACGTTCTTGATGAATAGGTATATTTTCTGAAAAAGCACGTATCTTTAACATACCTAATAGTGTGTTATGGCAGAGCTCATTAAGCTATATGAAGAAAACCCGAATCCAAAGGACATTCAGAAGATCGTAAAAATCCTTCGAGGTGGAGGGCTTGTCATTTATCCAAGTGATACTGTCTATGCCTTGGGATGTGATATCACCAATAAAAACGCTCTGGAAAAAGTAGCGCGTATAAAAGGTGTGAAATTGGAGAAAGCAAACTTTTCTTTTGTTTGTGAAGATTTAAGCAACTTAAGTGATTATGTAAGGCAAATAGATAATAGCACCTTTAAAATTTTAAAAAGGGCGCTCCCTGGCCCTTATACTTTTGTGCTTCCCGGAAATAATAACTTGCCCTCTGTTTTTAAAAAAAAGAAAGAAGTAGGGATTCGTGTTCCAGACAACAGCATTACACGGGCGTTGGTCAATGCCTTGGGAAACCCTATTATTTCTACTTCCATTAAAGATGAAGATGAAGTGATAGAATACACTACAGATCCAGAACTGATCTATGAAAAATGGGAGAATTTAGTAGATGTGGTAATTGATGGGGGATATGGAGGGAATATACCCTCCACGGTCATTGATCTTACGGGAGATGAACCCATTTTGATTCGGGAAGGAAAAGGAAGCTTGGAGATTTAGGGAAAAGCTAACAGGTCTGGAGCAAGATACATTTCTTTAGCATCATCCTTCAGGATAACCTCCTCCGAATAATGCTGAAATAACAACTCCTTGAAATTTGTCTTCAATCTTGGAAAAGCATTCAAAAGTGTTTTAAAATCGACCTGTTTTATTTTTTCTGAAAAGTGGTTTACAATGTAAATGGAAGCAATAGTAAGTGTTTCATGGTATTTCCCTTCTGCTTTTAAAATACGCGTATAAGCTTTTAATTGAGAGGTGATATGTTGCACTGCTTTTTGCTTTCCATATTTTTTTAGATGAATGAATGCCAGCCGTAAATGCGCCTCATGTGAAAAAGCCTCTGAAGGAAAGGTTCCCAAGGCAAATTCCTTCTCGAAGAGTTCATCAGTATAATTCCAGTGTGTTTCCATAAAATAAAAAACCCCAGCAAAGCTAGGGTTTTTCAGATTATTTATTGTGGTGGTTTAGTTTCCGCCACCATTTGCTCCGTTTCCTTCATTGGAAAGTGTTTCCAATTCTTCTTCAATCATCGTATAGAATTGATCGATTTTTGGAAGTACATAGATTTTTGTTCTACGGTTGGTAGATCTGTTTTCGGCAGTGGTATTAGGCACTAGCGGCACAAATTCTCCTCTACCGGCAGCGATTAATTGAGATGGATTGGCTCCAAGTTCTTTCAGTTTACGAACTACGGCAGTAGAACGTTTCACACTCAAGTCCCAGTTATCCAGTAATACTCCGCTGCTGTAAGGTACATTGTCTGTATGACCTTCAACCAATGCTTCAAAATCAGGTTTGCTGTTAATAACCGTAGCGACTTTTCCTAAGATTTCATTCGCACGGGTTGATAATTGATAACTTCCACTTTTAAAGAGAACCTTATCACTTAACGAGATAAATACAACTCCTTTCTCAACATTAATTTCAATATCTTCATCATTTAATCCAACTTCTTTTTTAAGGCTTGTTACTAGCGCCAGGGTGACACTGTCTTTTTTGTTAAGGGCATCTTGCAACCTACTGATTTTTAAATCTTTTTCTTTGAGGCTTTCCAAAGATTTTTCTAGGTTGGTAGCTCCTTGTTGGGTGAGAATAGTTAATTCTTTAGAACTTTTAATTAAGTTATCCTTATCACTTTTAAGGTCTGCAACTCTTTTTTCAAGTGCCGCAATAGTAGCTAATGCAGCAGCTTTATCGGCTTCACACGCATTAAGTTTAACGGTGGCCGTGTTCAACATATCTTGTGTTTTTTTCTGTTGGGCTTCCAATTCTGCGTATTTCTTCTTAGAAACACAAGAAGTAAATAAAAGTCCAGTAGAAAGTGCTAAAATTAAAATTCGTTTCATAATTTGATTATGGGTTTTGGTTGATCAAAATTAATAAGAACACTGCCCAAACAATGGGCGCTTAACAATAATTTAAGTAAAAATTATCAAAGTCTGTTAAAGGTACGTTTTTTTTGGATGAAGTAAGACCAGACAATAGATTTAGTATGGCCATAGGGTAGATGCGAAGCCCATTTTTTTCTCTTTTTGAGATAGGCGGGAAGATGTAAGTAAAAACTGAAATGCGCCCGAAGAATCGCCCAAAAATGCCTCGGTTTTCCTTGCAATAAAAACTGAAAGCCTGCAATACCATCCAACCACATCCGAAAGAAAATAAGTCCCCAAACCAACACTCCTTTTCGGTTTTTAAGAAGCACCAATAACGTGTTTCTGAAATTGTAAAAAGTCTTTTGGGGATTTGCCGCTTGTAAAGTAGCCCCTCCCAAATGATACACTGTTGAATTGCTGAGGTAAAATATTTCCCCTCCTTTACTTTGTATGCGCCAACAAAGATCTATTTCTTCCTGATGGGCAAATAAGTCTTCATCAAATCCTTTAGCCTTCCAAAAAGATTCCTTCCGAATGGCTAAACAAGCACCTGTAGCCCAAAAGATACTTCTTGAATCGTTGTATTGGCCGTGGTCTTCCTCTAAAGTATCGAAAATACGTCCGCGGCAAAAAGGATAGCCTAATTGGTCCAAAAATCCGCCTGCAGCTCCAGCATATTCAAATTTGGATTTGTTTTTGAAATCCATAATTTTGGGTTGTGCTGCAGCTAACGATGGATTTTGCCTAAAAGCCTCGAGGATGGGTGATAACCAATTTTCGGTAACTTCCACATCATTGTTGAGTAAGATAAATAGCTCTTCGGAAAGATGTTTTAACGCATCGTTATATCCTTTTGCATACCCACCATTTACAGTATTCCGAATAATTTGTACGGAAGGAAAAGTGGTTTCCAGAAAGAGGATACTGTCATCGGTGGAAGCATTATCTGCAACGTAAATGGTAGCTTCCGAAGTAAACCTTACCACGGAAGGCAAAAACTGCTCAAGCAATTTTTTTCCGTTCCAATTTAAAATGACGACAGCCGTTTTCACAGACGCAAAATAAGTTAAAAATAGTGGAATATTCGGCTTCCGTATTTTTTTACTTTACCCGTCCCGACGCATTTTGTAGTTTACTTTCACTTCGCCATTGATGATTAAACGAATGAAATATTCGCCCTCTGTATATTGCATGGTGTCAAACTGAAAGCTGAAATGATGTTTCCCCGGGGGCGTTTCGGGGCTATTCAGTAATTCCCTAACAATGACATTTCTATTATTAAACATCCCTATGGTAACATTGGAGGTTTTGGAGAATCCATAATTAAAATCACCTCCAACGATATGGCCTGCCAATTCCTGTGTGTTTTCCTGTGGTTCGTTGTAGTTTTCAACCTCGTCCATACTAGGGGGTTCCACGCCAAGTTCATTGGCGATAAAATTCCGAAAGTGTGTAGCCTCTATTTCATCAAAACCACTAATATTGGTAAGTCCGTATGCGTCCGTGAGACTCCACACTGCATATTGTCCTATGGTATTAAACGCTTCTTTCTGCTGAATTTCCTTTACCGTGGCTTGCAAAGCCCCTTCTGCTAGTCCTCCTAAAAGATATTCGTCTTGGGTACCTGGCGCACTATTTTCCTGTTGGGTGCACATGGCATACAGTGATTTTTTCAAGGTTTCTTTAGGTTTCATGGCAATAAGTTCTTCCTTTACTAAGATGAGGTCTTGGGTGTCACTGTTTACTGAAGCAAATTGTTGTCCTATGGGAATTTTAATTAGCAATTCTTCTTCGGAAATATTGGTGAGGGAAATAATGATAGGTTGGTGGTAATGGGTACTTTCAGGATTTCCTTGAATGGTGAACGAAACCAGGTTCGTTTCCGAAGCAGTTTTTAAATCGGTTAATCTGGGAGAGGCATCCCATGATAATAGAATGACTGTACTACAAATAATACCTAAAATGTTGAAAATGCGCATGAGGGATGATTAGGGTTACATTGGTTAGAACGAAACTTCAGCAAAAAAAGTATCATCTTAGATCTTCCGAAGGAAAAATCCTTTAAACCTTTTCCGTAAAATTTTCCCTCGGTGGTATTTATTCCATATCTTTGCATCCCGTATAGGTAACAACAAGCATCAGTACATGAGCACCACAAAGTATATCTTCGTTACGGGCGGGGTTTCTTCTTCATTAGGTAAAGGAATTATTGCAGCGTCATTGGCTAAACTCTTGCAGGCAAGGGGTTACCGGGTGACCATTCAAAAATTGGATCCTTACATTAACGTAGACCCCGGAACATTAAATCCTTATGAACACGGCGAATGTTACGTAACCGATGATGGTGCAGAAACCGACTTAGACCTTGGTCACTACGAACGTTTTTTGAATGTTCGCACTTCCCAAGCAAATAATGTAACCACTGGGCGAATTTACCAAAGCGTTATTGAAAAAGAACGGAAGGGTGAGTTCTTGGGAAAAACAGTGCAGGTGGTGCCACACATTACCAATGAAATTAAAGAGCGAATCCAAATCCTCGGGAACAGCGGTGAATATGATATCGTCATTACCGAGATTGGTGGAACCGTAGGGGATATTGAGTCCCTACCATATATTGAAGCCGTTCGACAGTTGAAATGGGAGCTGGGACCGCACAACAGTTTGTTTATTCACCTTACTTTGATTCCATATCTTTCCGCTGCAGGGGAGTTAAAGACCAAACCTACACAACACTCTGTAAAGACCTTAATGGAAAGCGGGATTCAAGCCGATATCCTAGTGTGCCGTACAGAACATGAATTAAGTGATGAGCTTCGGGTAAAACTGGCATTGTTCTGTAATGTGGAAAAAGATGCGGTAATCCAATCTATTGACGCCTCTACCATTTACGATGTTCCTAATTTGATGTTGGAAGAAGGGCTTGATACTGTTGCTTTGAAAAAACTAAGACTTAGTGATGACTCAGACCCAAACCTTCAGCAGTGGAACGAGTTTTTGAGTAGACACAAAAACCCTAAAGGGGAAGTTACCATTGGGCTTATTGGAAAATATGTAGAATTACAGGATAGTTACAAATCTATTTTGGAATCCTTTATTCATGCAGGAGCTGCCAATGAAGTTTCGGTGGAGGTCGTACCTATTCATTCTGAATATCTTTCCGTGGAAAATATTCAAGAAAAATTAAAAGGACTGGATGGATTGTTAGTGGCACCTGGATTTGGGGAGCGTGGGGTGGAAGGTAAGATTGAAGCAGTTCGTTATGCGCGCGAAAAAAACCTTCCGTTCCTAGGAATTTGTTTGGGAATGCAAATGGCAGTTATTGAATTTGCCAGAAATGTGCTGCAATTGAAAGATGCTAATAGTACAGAGATGAACCCAGCCACTCCACACGCTGTCATTGATTTGATGGAGGAGCAGAAACATATAACAGACATGGGCGGCACCATGCGTTTGGGAAGCTGGAAATGCCATTTGAAGGAAAACACCATCGTTGCAAAAACGTATGGGTCATTGGATATTGAAGAGCGGCACCGGCACCGGTATGAATATAATAATGCCTACAGGGAAGACTTTGAAAATGCTGGCTTAATTGCTACCGGAACCAACCCAGATACAAATTTGGTGGAAATTGTGGAAATCCCAGAACACCCATGGTTTGTAGGTGTACAATACCACCCAGAATATAAAAGTACGGTGGCCAGTCCGCACCCATTGTTTGTTGGTTTTGTGAAAGCAGCCCACGAACATGCTGTAAAATAAGGGTGCGACAATTTGTCTGAAAAGTATTTTTGGGCGGGATTGTTGTAAACTGGAATTTAAGAATAATAAACCTTCCGAAAAATTTCGGGAGTGCACACAAATATGGAAGAAAAAAAATTTGACCTTAATTCCCTCTTAGGATTTGTTCTTATTGGTGGAATCCTCCTTTGGATGTTGTATAAAAATCAACCCACACCCGAAGAGGTGGAAGCCGAAAAGACCAAAACCGAACAAGTTTCAGAAGAAAACACCAAGCAGGATACTCCATTGGTAGAAAACACCACGGAAGAACAGAATACAGTGTCAATTACAGATTCTGTTGCCTTACAGGGTCTGCAAAATCGTTTGGGTTCTTTTGCTTACTCTGGTACGTTACCTTCCGCAAAGGAAGGGACCACAACCATCGAAAATGATGTGTTGGAATTACAGGTGAGTAACAAAGGAGGATATATTGTTTCTGCAAAATTAAAGGAGCAAACGCAATATACTGGTGATCCGGTCTATCTTATCAAAGATGGTAACAATGATTTTAACCTTCAATTTACTTCCGAAAATAGGCTCCTAAATACACGTGACCTCTATTTTGAACCTACGCTTACCAAAAATGGGGAGAACCCGGTACTTTCCATGAAGCTGAAGACTTCGGAAAATGCCTTTTTGGAATACCGTTACGAACTGAAGCCTGGGGATTATATGTTGGATTTCAGTCTACGTAGCCAAGGATTGGATGGAATCATGAATACTTCCCAGCCAATTTCTTTAGATTGGAATTACAAAGGCTATAGACATGCCAAAAGTATCACTTACGAAAACAGATATACTAGGCTTACTTACGAATTTGAAGGAGGGAGTGATCACGATAAATTATCCCCAACAGGAGAAGATGAGGAAATAGAAAAGGATGTGACCTGGATGAACTTTAGGCAGCACTTTTTTAGTTCTATGTTGCTTACTGATACTCCTTTCAAGGAAGTGAAGTTTACTTCTGAAGATTTGGTAGAAGACGAGGAAGTAGATACACTTTACACTAAAAAATATAGTGCCAATATGCTTTTGGAGCCCTCTGCTGGTGGATTAGCGTATGACATGAATATGTATTATGGTCCTACGGATTATCAAATATTTAAAGAATATGACCGTAACCTAGATGAGGCTATGCCATTGGGGTGGGGGATTTTTGGCATCATCAACAAATACCTTATTATTCCTGTATTTAGTGTGTTGAGTGATTGGTTCCCTGCTGGGTTTGCCATTATTGTTTTAACAATCTTATTTAAGTTGCTTCTTTCCCCTGTTCAGTATAAACAGTATGTTTCCCAGGCTAAGATGAAAGTCTTGAAGCCGGAAATGGATGAGATTAAAAAGAAGTATGAAGGCAACCAGATGAAGATTCAGCAAGAAACAATGAAGCTTCAAAATGCTGCAGGGGCAAGTCCGCTGAAAGGATGTCTTCCTGCATTGCTGCAAATACCCGTCTTTTATGCGCTTTTCACTTTTTTCCCAACGGCTTTCGATTTACGTCAGAAAAGCTTCCTTTGGGCAGATGACTTGGCAAGTTACGATGTGGTTGCCGAGCTTCCTTTCCATATTCCGCTGTATGGTGACCACGTAAGTTTGTTCCCCATTCTGGCTTCCATTGCTATCTTTATCTATATGATGATGAGTACGGGGGCACAAATGTCGCAACAACAACAGCCTGGAATGCCCAATATGAAGTTTATTATGTATTTGTCACCATTGTTCATGTTGGTATTCTTTAACAATTATGCGAGTGGACTTTCCTTGTATTATTTTACTTCGAATGTGATTACCATTGGAATCATGTTGGTAATTAAAAACTGGATTATTGACGAGGATAAAATACATGCGAAGGTGCAGGAGAAAAAGAAACAGCCTAAAAAGCAAAATCGTTTTCAACGGAAAATGGCTGAAATGATGGAGCAGGCTGAAGAACAGAAAAAGGCACAACAACGAAAAAAATAAGCTCCCTTCGTATTGTAACGGTACAATTTTTGGAAAGTTCCAATCGTTTTCAAATAAAAGGTATGAAACAATTGATTCTTTTTGGAATAGTAGCATCGCTCGGCTTTTCAGTCTTCGGGCAGGAAATCAATAAGTTTGACGAAAATGGAAAACGTCACGGCCTGTGGCGCAAGACTTACGAAAACTCCAAGCAGGTTAGATATGAAGGAACTTTCAACCACGGAAAGGAAACAGGGGTTTTTAAATTCTACTGTGGAGAGTGCGGCGATCAACCTACAGCACTTAGAACCTTCAATGAAAAAGATGGATCGGTATGGGTGCAATATTTTACCATCAAGGGAAAATTGGTAAGTGAAGGAAAAATGATAAATCAGGCTAGGGAAGGGGAATGGTTGTATTATCATGAAAAATCAGATAGGGTCATGAATCGGGAGCAATACCTTAATGGAAAAAAGGATGGAAAACAGACCACGTATTATCCCAACGGACAAATGACTGAGGAAATTCAGTATAAAAATGGGCTGAAGGAAGGGTTCAATTACTATTATTCCCCCGAAGGAGTCTTGCTAAAGGAACTTGAATACCACAATAATGAACTTCACGGCCCTGCCAAACATTATGACGCCCAAGGAAATTTGGTGATTGAAGGTTATTACAAGGAGGGAAAGAAACATGGTGTTTGGAAATATTTTAAAAACGGGGTGCTTGAATTAGAGGAAACCTATCCTAAGCCGCAAAAAAGAGGCTAGAAACCGTAAGTATTTCGTACTTTTGCCGTCCAAAGCCTTATGCAAAAAAGTAGAGTAGTAGTAGGACTAAGCGGAGGTGTAGACTCCAGCGTAGCTGCATATCTTTTAAAAGAACAGGGATATGAGGTGATAGGACTATTCATGAAAAACTGGCATGATGATTCTGTAACGATTTCTGATGAATGTCCTTGGCTTGAAGACAGCAATGACGCCATGATTGTGGCGCAGAAACTTGGAATCCCTTTTCAAACTGTAGATTTAAGCGAAGAATATAAAGAACGTATAGTAGATTATATGTTCCGTGAGTATGAGATGGGACGTACCCCCAATCCCGATGTACTCTGCAATAGGGAAATCAAGTTTGACGTATTTCTGAAAATAGCACTTGGTTTAGGAGCCGATTTTGTAGCAACTGGACATTATTGCCGAAAAGATGAATTTACCAAAGACGGAAAAACCATCTACAGGCTATTGGCAGGAAAGGATGGAAATAAAGATCAGTCTTATTTTTTATGTCAGCTCTCCCAAGATCAACTTGCCAAAACACTATTCCCTATTGGGGAATTGGAAAAACCTCAAGTTCGTAAAATCGCTTCAGCGCAAGGATTGATTACCGCTGAAAAGCGTGATTCACAAGGGCTTTGTTTTATTGGGAAAGTTAGGTTGCCCGATTTCCTTCAGCAACAATTAAAACCTAAAGAGGGAAAAATCATTGAAGTGCCTGCTTCTTTTCGGGGATACCAAAAAGAAACTCCAGATTTTCATTCAGAAGGGGAAGCGTTGGAGTTTTTATCTGAAAAATATCAATACCATCCTGAAGACGGTAAAGAAGTTGGTATTCATCAAGGAGCGCATTTTTTTACTAAAGGCCAACGCAAAGGTTTGGCTGTGGGCGGGATGAAAGAACCCCTCTTTGTGATTGATACCGATGTTTCTGAAAATATCATTTATACCGGACAGGGAAAATCACACCCAGGGCTCTATAGAAGAGGTCTTTTTGTCAAAGCTGAAGAAATACATTGGATTCGGGAGGATTTGGCACTTTCTGAAGGCCAAACCCTAGATGTGAAAGCCAGAATTAGGTATCGGCAACCATTGGAAAAGGCAACGATTCATCAAACCCATAATGGACTATACGTAATTTTTGAAAGCCCTCAATCTGCTATCACCGAAGGACAATTTGTAGCATGGTATCTCGATGACGAATTGGTTGGTAGTGGAGTAATTTCTTAATATATTTAAAGCATAAAAATTGAGCTATGAAAAAATTATATTTTATTCTTGTTGTTTTAGTGTTTCAGGTAGGTTTTGCCCAAACGCAAGACGCTTTGATTTTCTTCGCAGATAAGGAAAATGTACAGACATCTATTGATAACCCTCTTACAATTTTAACGCAAGATGCCTTAGATAGAAAAGCACTGCATAATATTCCTATTGATGAGCGTGATGTGCCCGTTAATGAAGATTATATTGCACAGATTAAAAGTGCAACCGGAATTACTGTATGGGCAAAGTCTAAATGGATGAATTGTGTATATGTACAAGGATCCCAGACAAATGTTGAAAATTTGCTATCCTTACCTTTTGTGACAGCTTTGGAATGGATGGATAAAGACTTAAACTTTCCTCAACCAGGAAGCACTCCTGATAAATTTGCTATTGAAAATTCAAGAATTGTTTACGATTATGGAATAGCTGCTAATCAAATTGAAATGATTAAAGGGGATTTCCTGCACGAGCAGGATTTTACTGGTGAAGGAATGGTCATTGCTGTGATGGATAGTGGTTTTCCAAATTTTGCATCCAATCCAGCTTTTAGTCATATTATTGGAAATGGAAGGTTGTTAGGTACTTTCGATTTCTTTAGTAGAACTACTGATGTAACTGGTACAGGCTCACACGGTGTGCGAACCACAAGTGATATAGGAGGTTTTATAGATGGTGATTTTGTGGGTACAGCACCTAATGCCTCTTTTTATCTATTTAGAACAGAATATGGTCCAGATGAAAACCCAAGAGAGGAAGCATGGTGGGTAGAAGCTCTAGAACGGTCAGATAGCCTGGGGGTGGATGTGGTGAATACTTCCTTGGGATATCAAGATTATGACAATTCCAATTACGATCATTCTTATGAAGATTTGGATGGGATCACAACTATCGCTGCCAGAGGTGCGAATATAGCTACTGAAAAGGGAATGCTATTGGTAACTTCTGCTGGAAATGATGGAAATGGTTTTGGAACGGTAGGTACTCCGGCCGATGCAATTGGAATTTTAGCCATTGGTGCTGTGGATAGTGATGGAGATTATGCCGATTTCAGTTCACGTGGACCAACTGTAGATGGAAGGGTGAAGCCAGACGTAATGGCACAGGGTCGTTCCTCTGCGGTTATTGATCAAAATGGAAACTTGGATTTCAGCAGTGGAACATCTTTTAGTTCTCCTATTTTAGCTGGTGCTGTGACTTGTTTGTGGCAATCTCGACCAGAGGTCACCAATTTGAATATCATGCAAATTGTAAGGGAGTCTGCGCATTTATTTGAAAATCCAACCAACCAGATGGGTTATGGAATTCCCAATTTTGAAGAAGCGTATAATGCTTTACAAATATTAGGCAATGAACAGGAATTTTTAAAGCGGAATTTTGCCGTATACCCTAATCCCGTTCAGGACATTCTGCATATTTCCTTTCCTGAAGATATTTCCGAAGCAAAAGTACAGGTATTTAATGTCTTAGGTGAAAAAGTATTGGAAACTGCTGTAAACGCGCAGTCTGCTAGATTGAATTTTTCTAGGTTGGTTTCAGGAATTTACATTGCGAATGTTAGTAATGGAAACACGCAGAATTCCTTTAAAATTATTAAGCAATAGTGTCTAACAAAATCACCCAACTATTTGGTATAAATTATCCCATCATCCAGGCTGGGATGATTTGGAATAGTGGGTGGAAACTTGCGAGCGCCGTTAGTAACGCGGGCGGACTTGGTCTTTTGGGTGCAGGTTCTATGTACCCTGAAGTACTTCGGGAACACATACAAAAGTGTAAAGCGGCTACCAATCATCCTTTTGGGGTGAACGTGCCCATGTTGTATCCTAACTTGGAGGAAATTATGGAAATCATTGTTTCTGAAGGGGTACAAATTGTATTTACTTCCGCAGGAAACCCTAAAACCTATACCTCTTATTTAAAATCAAAGGGAATTAAAGTAGTGCACGTGGTAAGCAGTGTAAAGTTTGCCCTCAAGGCCGAGGAGGCAGGTGTGGATGCCGTGGTTGCGGAAGGCTTTGAAGCTGGAGGCCATAACGGAAGGGAGGAAACTACCACATTTACCTTAATCCCTATGGTAAAAGAACAGATTAAGATTCCGCTTATTGCTGCAGGTGGAATTGCCACCGGGAGAGGGATGCTTGCTGCTATGATTTTAGGGGCCGATGGAGTGCAAGTTGGTAGTAGGTTTGTCGCTTCTGAAGAAAGCAGTGCCCATCCCAATTTCAAAAAAGTAGTGGTAGATGCAAAGGAAGGAGATACTGAACTTACACTAAAGGAACTCGCACCGGTGAGACTTATAAAAAATAAATTCTATCGAGACGTGAAATCCCTTTATGCTAAGGCACCTTCCGTAGAAGAACTTAAAAAGCTGCTAGGGCGTGCACGTGCCAAAAAAGGAATGTTTGAAGGCGATTTGGAAGAAGGTGAATTAGAGATTGGTCAGATTGCTGGTTTGATTCATGATATCAAACCCGCTGCCGAGATTATTCAGGAGATGCTTCAGGAATATGAAATGGCCCGAAGTGATTTTAAATCGATGAAACTATAATTCTGCCGCTACTTGATTTTGTATCAAGTCTTCAAAAGTTTCCCTTTTCCTAATCAATTGTGCTTTTCCATCGTGCCATAATACTTCCGCAGGGCGATACCTAGAATTATAATTACTGGCCATGGTAAAACAATAGGCACCCGCATTTGCAAACGCTAAGATATCCCCTTCCCTAATTTCAGAAATCCTTCGATTGTTCGCAAAGGTGTCTGTTTCACAGATATATCCTACCACACTGTAAAAACGTTCTTTCCCTTCCGGATTACTCACATTGGAGATTTCATGTCTACTTCCGTACAACATGGGTCTTATGAGATGGTTGAAACCACTGTCAACTTGCGCAAAGACAGTAGAAGTAGTTTGTTTTACAACATTTACTTTTGTTAGAAACACGCCTGCTTCACTAACTAAAAATTTCCCGGGTTCAAACGCCAGTGTTAGTTGCTTTCCGTAGGATTTGCAAAAATCATTAAATCTTTTGGAGAGTTTTTCCCCTAGCTCTTCTACATTGGTTTCAATATCACCTTCCTTATACGGAACTTTAAATCCGCTTCCAAAGTCAATGAAATCCAAATCCTTAAAATGTGTTGCCGTTTCAAATAATATTTCCGAAGCGTACAAAAAAACATCAATATCTAAAATATCGCTCCCTGTGTGCATGTGAATACCATTGATGTGCATTTTGGTATTCTCAACAATGCGTTGGATGTGTGGGAGTTGATGAATGGAAATACCAAATTTACTATCAATGTGCCCCACAGAAATATTGGTGTTTCCACCTGCCATAACATGAGGATTGATTCTAATGCAAACAGGAACCTTGGGGTATTGGGCTCCAAATTGCTCAAGGATGGAAAGGTTGTCAATATTGATTTGAACACCCAAATCAACGGCTTTAATGATTTCCTCTAATGAAACTCCATTGGGAGTGTATATAATTTTTTCAGCGGGAACACCTGCCTTCAACGCTAACTGTACTTCCTGAATAGAAACGGTATCCATGCCCGCCCCCAACGAATGCAGAAATCGTAATACCGAAATATTGGATAGTGCTTTTACCGCATAGTTAATTTGCAAGCTGGAAACCTTATCAAATGCACTTGTTAAACGTTTATATTGAGATTCCATTTTAGCGGTATCATAAACGTACAAGGGGCTTCCGAAAGACTCGGTCAAAGATAAAAGTTCGTTGGGTTGCATTTGTTGGTTGATTAAAATACGCGGTAAATGTAAAATCAAAAATTTAGACAAGCTCTAAAAATTATGTGAAAATCAAAAAACTGACTTCAAAAGTGCAAAAGAACAGGGATTTCCAAACTACATTTATTACTTTTGTGCAGCCAAGCAAAATAATCATACAGAATATGAATTTACACGAATATCAAGGAAAAGAAATACTGAATAGTTTTGGGGTAGATATCCAACGTGGAATCGTTGCACAAACCGCTTCCGAAGCAGTATCTGCTGCTAACAAACTAACCGAAGAAACAGGTACGGAATGGCACGTGATTAAGGCCCAAGTACATGCCGGTG
The DNA here is from genome assembly GCA_964495885.1 of uncultured Alteromonas sp. Taxonomy (GTDB): domain Bacteria; phylum Bacteroidota; class Bacteroidia; order Flavobacteriales; family Flavobacteriaceae; genus PALG01. Next base: position 65,483 of record CAZBWO010000010.1, read on the forward strand.
GGCGTGGAAAAGGGGGTGGAGTGAAAGTTGCCAAAAGCCTTGAAGAGGTAGAAAAAATTGCAGGTGAGATTATCGGTATGAACTTAGTGACTCCCCAGACAAGTGCTGAAGGGAAGAAAGTACACCAAGTACTAATTGCTGAAGATGTATACTATCCTGGTGAACATGAACCGGAAGAATACTATATGAGTGTTCTTTTAAATCGTGCTACAGGCCGAAATATGATTATGTATTCCACTGAAGGAGGAATGGATATTGAAACTGTTGCAGAAGAAACCCCTCATCTTATCTTTACTGAAGAAATTGATCCCGCTGTTGGATTACAGCCTTTCCAAGCTAGAAAGGTAGCCTTTAATTTAGGTTTAAGCGGACAAGCATTTAAGCAAATGGTGAAGTTTGTGACTGCTTTGTATAAAGCGTATGAGTCATCTGATTCTTCCTTATTTGAGATCAACCCGGTATTGAAAACCAGTGATGAACGGGTGATAGCTGTGGATGCAAAGGTAACCATTGATGACAATGCACTTTTTAGACATAAGGATTACGCAGCAATGCGAGATATTAGGGAGGAAAATCCTGTTGAAGTTGAGGCTAAGGCAGTAGGACTTAACTATGTAGATCTTGATGGAAATGTGGGTTGTATGGTAAATGGTGCGGGGCTTGCTATGGCAACTATGGATCTTATCAAACAAGCAGGTGGAGAACCTGCCAATTTCTTGGATGTTGGAGGAACTGCAGATGCCGAAAGGGTAGAAACCGCCTTTAACCTTATCCTAAAAGATCCCAATGTAAAAGCAATTTTAGTAAATATTTTTGGCGGAATCGTACGTTGCGACCGTGTTGCACAAGGGATTGTAGATGCTTATAAAAATATGGGGACCATTAACGTCCCAATCATTGTACGTTTGCAAGGAACCAATGCAGATATTGCAAAAGAACTTATTGATAATAGTGGATTGGATGTACAATCTGCTATTGAATTTAAGGAAGCTGCAGATAAAGTACAAAAGGTACTTTCTTAAGATAAAGGAAATTTGAAATGAAAACCCGGGGTTTTCCCCGGGTTTTTTATTGGGGTTTTCCTGCTGTATATTCAGTTTTTTAACTGAATTTCAGATACTTATGATTTTATTTGATGCTTTTGTGGTACTTTCAGAAAAATTAATTCTGAAGGTCATGAAAAAATCACTCATTATACTCCTGCTTGTTTGTTTCAGTTTTTGGTTTCACGGAACTACACAAACTAAAGATACTCTTTCACAGAGACAATTAAAGGATATCATTGAAGCTGTTTCCGAAGAACAATACGTTCGCATTCCAAAAAAGGATTTTGATGCCATTGTGGAAAACAAAATTTCAGTAATGGTCAACAAACGAATCAATACACTCATCGCTATTGTAGCTGGTTCATTGGGTTTGTTGAGTGGCTTGGCCGTTTTTCAGAATATCAAATCCCGAAATTCAATGCGAGATGAGTTGGAGGCGAAGGTAAGCGGACTTAAAAACGCGATGGCTTCTGATCTTAGGGACCATGTTGAAAAAATCACGGAATCCAACATAGACCCCCGTTTCAAGAATTATGAGCGTTTTATGGAGTTGGAAGTTAAAAGTGCAAAAAGCGAAAATAAGACGCTTCTGGTGCAAATTCAGGAGGAAATGAAACAAGTAAAAGAGCAGCGGAAAAAAGTGATGACCTATCTCGTGGAAGGGGAATTCCAATTTCTTTCCAATGCAGTAAACACTAAAGATTATTCAAAGGAACAATTGGTGATAGGGGAGCGTTTGCTGAAGGAATTAGAAAACAATGATCCCGATAACCCCAAAATGGCCCGGTTGGTAGATTTGTTGAGCTACCTGTATTATTACCATAAAAATTACAAGGAACTCAACCTTTTGATTGATAAATACAAAAAATTAAGCCTAAGCTCCAATACCTTTATTAACGCAGCACTTACTGCCATGGATGATTATCATAATTATGCTTCGGAAGACCAAAAAATAAAAGCATTGGATTATCTCGATAAATCCCTTCAAATTACCCAATCATATGGGGAAGCACTTGGGCTTAAGCTTGAATTATTCATGATGGATTACACCCGAAGTGATAAAAAAGAGGTGCGGGAAGAAGCAGTAGCCAATGCGAAAAACATCATTGATAATATTTTGAATAGCGCTTCGGATATTCCTTCCTATGAAACGGTTTACAGGATTTCCAGGGATATAAAATACGAGCAATACCAGCATATTGTCAATGCGCTCTATAACAATTTCAAGGAACAGATGAATGAAATGCTGGAGCGGGCAAATCGGTATGACTTACAACGTGGCCGACAAGGATTTACTTTAGCGGCAATTACTACTCAAACCGGGAGTGCGTAATTGTAGTTCTTTCTAATTTTTTCTTTTCGGGAAATTGAACTAGTATTGTAGTATGAATACAACACACTCAAAATCCTTGCTAAGTGACCTCATCTTTCTTGCAAAAGCAGATGGTAGGGTAGATGAAGCAGAGCATGATTTCATCCATAGAATTGGAAACCGAATGGGATTGGATAGGGAATCTATTGAACATCTTTTTCAGCACCCAGAACCTTCTGTTCCTTTATTCACCGAATTGGAACGTATTACCCATTTCCATAAGCTATTGTTGGTAATGAATGTTGACCGGGAAACTCATGAAAAGGAAGTGGCGGCCCTACGAAATTTCGGATTACGAATGGGTATTAGGCCTAGGGCTATTGATCAAATCTTAGAGCGAATGGAACAATACGAAGATAAAATCATCCCCTCTAATGAGTTAATTGCAATTTTCCAGTCGTATTATAATTGATGCACCAAATCATTGGCATTTTTCCTATCATAAGGTGCATTGGGTAAGCATTCTTTTAAAAAAATAGTTCGTTGTGCTACGACGGCCTGCTCAAAAGAACTGTCTACTTTTTTCACCCCTTCAAGATATACTAGGCTTTTCAATAGTTTCTGAACGATAATAGGGTCATGGGTTACATAACTCCTAAGCGATGAAAATACATATTGTAGGAGCTCCTCAAAAGTTACCGCATTAATTTTGGCAACTACTAATTGCTCATCAACAATAAAATAAGCATCTTCTTTTTTCATTCGTAGGGCAAACAATTCTGTAAGGTAGTCTATAGCATTTAGCGCCGTTCCTGGGTCATTTACGGAAGGGGACATTGCCTTGCAAATGATTTCGGTGAGTTGTTTGAAACCAAGAATGTAGTTATTGGAAACCAATTCGGAAGGATTGAAATCCAAAAAGGTAATGAATTCATCAATAGCTTCTTTTGAAAGCTCCTTCTCTGAAGCAAAAAATGGTGCTTCTTCCAATACAAAAAAACCAAAGGGAACCAATACATGAATCTTAGTATGATGTTTCTGGCAGAAGGCAATGAGTTCTTTTTCGGAAATATTCTGAAAATACCCAGATTTGCCAATGGTATATTGTTTCCAATCCTTAGAATTGGGCCAGCTCCCGGACTTTGAAAATTTATCCTGCTCTTTTTGAATCAATAGATTTAGCCGTTCCTTGGCTTCCGAAGAAAGTCGTACCATGATATTGTTAATCTGAATTCCTTGGGAAATAGTATGGATAAAATATATGAAAGCCATAAAGCAGGTAACGGTAAAAACAATTCCCATGAGTACTGAAAAACCAGGAAGTTCAGACTTAGCGCTGGAAGGATTTATGGATAATAGAATTAATAAATTGTATAAGATTGTTGCAATGAAAACACCTAAAATAATCTGATGTTTTTTGTTGGAGATCAACCCTGGTAATAATCTTGGGGAAAAATTGCTGGATGCCTGACTTAGCAAAAGCATTACCATTGAAAAGCTAAACACCATCATAGATATAAGCCCGCCAATGCATACTCCTAACAATGTAAGGGCGGTGTCACCATCTTCCAAAACCAAGATAGGAAGATAGTCATGCAGTAGTTTGGTGATTCCCCATCGTTCTAGGAAAAATGCGAACAGCACCATTAAAATTCCCAGAACGGAAAAAAGGGTTGGATAAAAAGCAATCTTGCTTGAAATTCTTAGCAGATAAAGTTTAAATGGAATTTTCAACCTAAAATATTTCTTTAAAGTTACATCAAGTCCTCCCATTTCTATCTTAAAGAGTCTATAAAATTTGAATCATGTAAAGTGAAGTGCTCTGGAATAAGACAAAAAGTCATTCCGAAACTAATGATTTAAGACAAAAAGACATATTTATGTGAATGGAATCCTATTTGATTAATACATACAAAATATGTCAAACGCTAAACAATAAAATACGATGAAACTAGTTAAAAGAAACAACGAATGGTTCCCTTCCATTTTCAATGAGTTTTTTCCAGAAAATAGATTGGACGCCTTAAATTATGAAAGTTTTAGCACTCCTGCCGTAAATATTCAAGAGAATTTTACGAATTTTGTAATCGAAATGGCAGTGCCTGGAGTGAAAAAGGAAAACATTGCTATAGAAATTGAGAAAGATGTACTGAAAGTCTCTACACACGTTACTTCTTCGGAAGCGTTAAAAGAAGAAAATGAAGGTACCAAATTTACCCGAAAAGAATTCAACTATACATCTTTTGAAAGATCATTTACACTGCCTGAAACAGTAAATAAAGAAGCTGTGAAAGGTAATTATGAAGACGGAATTTTACGCATCGAGCTTCCAAAATTAGAAGAAGCAAAAGATATTAAACGTATGGTTGAGATTTCATAATTGAAATTAATTTGGTTAGTTAGTTGAAAACCGCGTGCTACTCAATCGGCATGCGGTTATTTTTTTGTCCTTCCTCGCCTTCTACGTTTAGGCCCCTGTGAAGTTTCAAAGGATTCGTTGGTAGAATGTTTTAATGTATGCTTGAGTAGTTTTAATTCTTCCGAAGTAAGATTTCTCCATTCCCCAATAGCAAGATTTCCCAACTCAATTTGCATAATGCGAATGCGTTTTAGTGAAACCACCTCATATCCCAAATACTCACACATTCTTCTAATTTGTCTATTCAGTCCCTGGGTGAGGATAATCCTAAAAACAAATCGGCTAACCTGTTCTACCTCGCATTTTTTGGTAATGGTATCCAAAACAGGTACACCATTGCGCATGCGCTCCAAAAACTGACGCTGAATAGGCCGATCTACTTTTACAATATATTCCTTTTCATGTTCATTGCCACTGCGCAAAATCTTATTTACGATATCCCCATCATTGGTAAGTAACAGCAACCCTTCGCTGGGTTTATCCAACCTACCAATATAAAAAATGCGCTCTTCATGATTGATGAAGTCTATTACATTGTCCTTTACCCGTGAATCTCCTGTACAGGTAATTCCAACGGGTTTATTGAATGCTATATACACCTCATTTTTAGCGGGGGTTATTAATTTCCCTTCCACTAGCACTTCATCACCCTGGAATACTTGATCTCCCAAAACAGCCACTTTGCCATTAAGGGTAACTTTTCCAGATTCAATAAGTGCATCTGCTTGCCTACGGGAGCAAAATCCGCTATCGCCAATGAATTTGTTGATTCTAACCGAATTTCCTTCTTGTTGCATATTGCAAAGGTACATATTGATTGAAAAAGGTTAAACTTATTTTAAAGTCTCTTTTTGTGTTCCAAAAATTAGTAGTTTAAAATAAAAACATGGCACTTTTAGGATCTATCATTAAAACAGCAATCGACGTTAAAGATACCCTCACCTCAGAAACGCCGCCTGTTGAAGCACAGGAAAAAGTGCTTCGGAATATGTTGGAAACTGCAAAAAACACTGCCTTCGGAATATATTATGGCTTCTCGGATATTCTGGAATCTGAAAACATAGCCAAATCTTTTTCCGAAGCAATTCCTTTTTATGATTACCATCAAATGAAAGATCGATGGTGGTGCCAAACCCAAGACGGAAAGGCAAATATTACTTGGCCCGGGAAACCTAACTATTTTGCATTAAGTAGTGGAACCACTGGAAAGAAAAGCAAAAGAATACCGGTTACCGATGACATGTTGGAAGCGATAAAAACAACCGGTGTCAAACAGGTAAGTGCACTGGCCAATTTCGATTTGCCTTCCACTTTTTTTGAAAAGGAAATCATGATGTTGGGAAGCTCTACAAATTTGAATGAAAGGGATGAATTCAAGGAAGGTGAAATAAGCGGTATCAGTGCCAGTAATATTCCTTTTTGGTTTCAAGGCTATTATAAGCCTGGAGAGGAAATTGCTAAAATAGATGACTGGGATGAACGTGTGCAAACTATAGCCAAGAATGCCAAACAATGGGACATTGGCGCATTGAGTGGTATTCCATCTTGGATGGAATTAATGCTAAAGGAAGTTATCAAACATCATGAAGTAGCGAACATTCACGAAATATGGCCCAACTTACAAGTGTATACAAGTGGGGGAGTAGCTTTTCAGCCATACGAAAAAAGCTTCAACCAGTTATTGGGAAAACCCATTACAGTAATTGACACTTATTTAGCGAGTGAAGGATTTTTGGCATTTCAGCGTAGGCCAGATACTGCTTCCATGTCTTTGGTTACAGATAATGGAATCTACTTTGAATTCGTCCCTTTTGAACCAGATTATATTAAAGAAGATGGATCCTTAACAAACGATGCACCTGTTTTAACTTTGGCTGATGTTGAACCCGAAAAAGATTATGTATTGGTCATTAGCACCGTTTCTGGGGCTTGGCGTTACCTCATAGGGGATACAATTGCTTTTACCAATGTGGAAAAGGCCGAAATAAAAATCACTGGAAGGACTAAATTTTTCTTGAATGTCGTTGGGTCGCAATTATCGGTAAATAAAATGGAGCAAGCCATGCAGGAATTGGAAAAGGAGTTTGATATCAAGATTCCTGAATTTACGGTTTCGGCTGTAAAAATAGATGGGGAATACCACCATCACTGGTATTTAGGTACCGATACAGGTACCAATGAAGAAACTTTAGCAAAACAGCTGGATACAATTCTTTCCGAAGCTAACAAAAACTATGGAGTGGCACGAAATAAGTCCTTACATGGGGTGAAGGTGACTACCGTTGCCCCAGAAGTTTTCCATGAATGGAGTGGTAAAAACAAGAAGAAAGGCGGACAGGTAAAAATGGAAAAAGTGATGAAGGAGGAAAAATTCAAAGAGTGGGAAGAATTTATAGCGAACTTTAACTAGCAGCTTTATTTAGAAGTTCCATCACTTCTTCAGGGGACATATACATCTTTCTAATTCTATTTTTATACTTTTCCGACATAGAGGCATGATCTAAAATGAAGTTTTTGGTCCTTAGGATATAATGCCCCATGCCATGGTTTAAGGCAAAGGTGTCTGCCGTTCGTTCTGCTTTTTTCATATATTTTTTGGAATACAGGTACTTAAATCCAAACAGTAACATTCCAAAACTGGAACGGTTCCGGTAATCCATGACATGACCTAATTCATGCCCTAACCATCCAATCAATACATCTTTCGGAATATTGCTTACGGTAAACTCTTCTTCTTCAATTTGTATTTTCTCACTTATTAGAATTTGATATTCCCGCTCCTCCTTTGGTTTAAAAAAACTGGTCCAAACAGGCTGTGCCTGCATGGTTGATTTTTTAATGTTTTTCTTAAATCGAAACTGAATGTAGGTTTCTGAAAGTTCTGGGAAATAGGAAAGTGCTTTTTCTACCTCCTTTTTAATAGTTGATGGATAACGTTTGTTTTTTAGTACCATACCAAATAAAGTACTAATTTAAGGAGGGATAGGCTGTTAATGCGATGGTAAATTTTTCAGAAAGGAACCCTAACGTTGTTTAAGAAAATCCAGCACCAGGTCGGGGTGGTCTGTAAAAGCACCATCCACTTTGTATTCAAAAAATACCTGTTCCATTAAGTCCTTGAAAGATGCCGCATCACCCAATTGGTCCTTTCTAAGTGTGTATAAGTGTACGGGGAGACCGTGGGCCTTCGCCAAGTTCATTAGTTTGCCATCGTCCAATAATTTATACCAGGGACCTAAACCGTCTGCATAGGTAGCAAATTGTGGAATTTCCTGAATCTCATGTTCAAACTCCATGAGTTGTACCAAGAATAGCCCAGATTTTAATTCTTCCCTAATCCGTTTTAATTCAACTGCATCAAAGCATTGCAGGATACACAAATCTTCCTTGGTTGTATATCCATATTGGCTTAAAATGTCCAATACAATCTTTGAAATATCGTAGCCTTCATTTTGGTGGAAGGAAGGATTTTTAATTTCAGGATAAATGCCTATTGTATGTCCCGTACTTTTGTTAAGCCCTTGAATAAGTTCAATTTCTTCGGAAAGTGAATGCAATCCGAAGCGTGATGCTCCCTTCGGAAATCGGTCTGGAAATACCGCCTTTCCCGTAAGTGAATCAAAACGTTCCACCACCCGAAGCTTTTTTAGTTCTCCAAAAGTAAAATCTATTACGTAATACCTACCATCTTCACGGGCCCGTTCTGGAAATACAGAGGCGACATTGGTAACACTTTCCAAATGAATATCGTGGATTACAATGGGGACACTATCCTTGCTTAAAACCAAATCCTGCTCTAAATAATCGGGTTGCATAGCATAGGCCATGGCTTTTGCTGCCAGTGTGTGTTCTGGGAGATAGCCGGAAGCTCCGCGATGAGCAATGATTGTTTTGTGTTCCACAGGTTGTTTTTTGGAAGGGGATTGACATCCCCATAAAATTAAAAATACAAAAAGAAAAGATGTGGTTCTCATTCCATTTCTGCTAATTGCTGTTGCAGTTTTTTTATTTTATCCCGAAGTTTCGCCGCCATCATAAAGTCTAACTCCTTTGCAGATTGCTCCATTGCTTTTCGGGTGTCCCGTACTTTCTTTTCCAATTGTGCTTTGGAGAGGTATTGCTCGGGTTCTTCGGCGGCTAAGGTTTCCGCAGTGTCAAAAGTAAAAGCTTGGGTTTTTTGCTTGGTCAATGCGTTTTCCAACGATTTTTTGATTGCCTTTGGAGTAATATTGTGTTCTTGGTTATAGGTAATTTGCTTGCTTCTTCTGTATTCAGTTTCATCAATCGTCTGCTGCATACTTTTAGTAATTTTGTCCGCATACATAATCGCCTTTCCATTAATGTGCCTTGCCGCCCTTCCCACCGTTTGGGTGAGGGAACGGTTGCTTCGCAAAAATCCTTCCTTATCAGCATCCAAAATGGCAACCAACGAAACTTCAGGAAGGTCTAATCCTTCCCTTAACAGATTCACTCCTACCAATACATCAAACAATCCCAATCGTAAATCCTGCATAATTTCAACGCGTTCCAAAGTATCTACATCACTATGAATATAGCGACACCTAACTTGGATTCTCGTAAGGTATTTTGTAAGCTCTTCTGCCATGCGTTTGGTTAGGGTGGTGACCAATACCCGTTCATCTTTTTCAACCCGTTGCTGAATTTCCTCCAACAAGTCATCAATTTGATTGAGGCTGGGTCTAACTTCAATAGGTGGGTCTAACAATCCGGTAGGCCTAATGACCTGTTCCACGTAGACACCACCACTTTTTTCCAATTCATAATCGGCGGGGGTAGCACTTACATAAATCACTTGGTTTTGCAGGGCTTCAAATTCTTCAAACTTCAAAGGACGGTTATCCAAGGCAGCTGGTAATCGAAACCCATATTCCACTAAGTTTTCCTTTCTACTTCGGTCTCCACCATACATGGCAGAAACCTGCGGAATAGACACATGACTTTCATCCACGAACATTAAGTAATCATCTGGAAAATAATCCAAAAGGCAGAAAGGACGGGTTCCCGGAAGTCTACGGTCTAGGTATCTGGAATAATTTTCAATACCGCTACAATACCCTAATTCCTTAATCATTTCTAGGTCGAAGTTTGTTCGCTCCTCCAAACGTTTTGCTTCCAGATGCTTTCCTATTTCCTTGAAATAGTCTAACTGTTTCAGCAGGTCATCCTGAATATCCTTAATCGCCATTTGCAGTACTTCTGGGGAAGTCACAAACATATTGGCGGGGTAAATATTCAGTCGGTCGTAAGTTTCAATCAGTTCATTCGTAAGCGGATCAAACGCTTCAATTTCTTCAATTTCATCGCCAAAGAAGTGAATTCTGAAGGCATTATCGGCATAACCTGGATAGACATCCACCGTATCGCCTTTAATTCGGAAACGGCCATTATGGAAATCATGTTCGGTACGTGCATAAAGTCCTTGTACCAATTGATGCAACAGTTTGGTTCGTGAAAGGATTTGCCCTTTTTCAATCCGAATAACATTTTTCTGAAATTCCACTGGGTTTCCAATACCGTACAAACAGGAAACCGAAGCCACTACAATCACATCCCTTCTACCCGAAAGTAGGGAAGAGGTGGTACTTAATCGTAGTTTTTCAATTTCTTCATTGATAGAAAGATCCTTTTCAATGTAAGTGCCACTGGTGGGGATGTAGGCTTCCGGCTGATAATAATCATAATAAGACACAAAATATTCTACAGCGTTATTCGGAAAAAACTGTTTGAACTCACTATACAATTGAGCGGCCAAGGTCTTATTGTGGGCCAGGACTAAAGTAGGTTTTTGCACGGCTTCCACCACATTGGCCATGGTAAAGGTTTTACCACTTCCGGTCACCCCCAAAAGGGTTTGGTATCTTTCGCTTTCATTCAGCCCGGAAACCAATTGCCGTATGGCTTCGGGTTGATCGCCCGTAGGGGAAAAATCACTTACAATTTGGAATTTCATGCCTTTTTTTCAGAGAAATACAAAGCTAATGAAATTATGGGTAGTAATCTAGGAATGGAGTTGCTTAATGGTGGGGTATATCCTGCAGGAAATGATAGCGTTCTTCGGTATAATCCATCTGACAAAAATAATGGGAAAGTCCATTGGTGACCATCAAATACTGGGCTTGTGTGACTAGGTTATACCGTGCAATTTGATCGAACGTTTCTTGGGTAATCGCCACTTGAGGCGCTTTGCATTCCACAATTAAAAAGATGGACCCATCAGGTTGAAAAACCACAATATCGTATCTTTTTTTGGTACCGTGGAGTAGCAATTGCTTTTCAACATTCATGAGGGATGGAGGAAAGTTTTTTTCAAGTTTTAAATACTGAAGCACATGTTGCCGTACCCATTCCTCTGGGGTGAGTGATACAAATTTTTTTCGGATGAAATCAAAGATCAACCGTTTGTTTTCGCTATTTTTGAAGCGGAAGGAGTACCTGGGGAAATTCAGCTGCTGCATAACACAAAGTAACGTTTTCCGACGCATTTTTCATAATCCAATATGGCTTTAGAGCAAGTAAAGGAAATCATCACAGACATTCGCAATGGAAAAATAGCACCTATCTATTTTTTAATGGGGGAGGAACCCTATTACATTGACGGAATTAGTGATTTTATTGAAAACAATTTACTTTCCGAAGAAGAAAAGGGATTCAATCAAATTGTTCTCTATGGGAGGGATGTTTCTGTGGAAGATATTATTGGCAATGCCAAGCGATACCCTATGATGGCAGAACGGCAGGTGGTTATTGTAAAGGAAGCCCAGGAACTTTCCAAAACCATTGAGAATTTATTACCCTATGCCAAGCAGCCACAGCCCAGTACAGTTTTGGTCATCTGTTATAAATACAAAAAACTGGATGCCAGAAAATCTATTACAAAAGCTTTGAAAGAGCAGGGAGTGGTCTTTGAAAGCAAAAAATTGTACGAAGACAAAGTCCCAGATTGGATACGAAGGGTGATGTCTGGCCGTGGGTATTCCATTACGCCTAAGTCGGCTCAAATGCTCACCGAATTCTTGGGTAATGATTTGGGTAAAGTAAACAATGAGTTGGAAAAATTACAACTTATTTTGCCAAAAGGTGCAGAAATTACCCCACAGATTATTGAGGAAAACATTGGGATTAGCAAGGATTTCAACAATTTTGAATTGCAGAATGCCATTGGAAAGAGGGATGTGAAGAAAGCTTTCGGGATTGTACAATACTTTTCTAACAACCCCAAAAACCATCCTTTGGTAATGACCGTGGCACTTCTGTATGATTTTTTCTCTAAGGTCATGTTGTACCATTCCCTTACCGATAAGTCACTAGCAGCTAAAGCACTTGGGATCAACCCTTACTTTGTAAAAGATTACCAACAGGCCGCACAGCATTATCCCATGAAAAAGGTGAGCAAGGTCATTTCGGCCATACGTGAAACCGATGTAAAAGGAAAAGGTGTTGGTGGCGGAAGCAGCACCGATGGCGACCTACTTAAGGAATTGATTGTTTCTATTTTCGACTAACCTATTTTTTGTCTACGGAAATTTTTCCTGCGCCCATGAAGGCAATTGCAATAAATGCAATTAGGTAAAGAAGGGCCATTTCTTTTTTGCCCAACGGGTCAGCACCATGTACAATAAAGGCAGCAACTGCCATCGTGATGGCTGAAGCTACTGCTGCCCAACGGGTTTTCAAACCTATGATGATAAGAACTGGAGCAATCACTTCTCCTATGATGACCAAAATAGAGGAGATAAGACCGCCTACACCAATGGGATCCCCTACAACAGCTGTATTTCCGCCTATGAGGCTCATTAATTTTGGAAATCCGTGGGTGAGCATCAAGGCAGATACCCCTATTCGTAAAATCAATAATCCTAAGTCGAAGTTTCTTTTCATGGTTTTGGTTTTTGCGTGATACGAAAATAGCTAAAAATTACCGAAAAATATTCCCTAACAAAAAATTCACCTTCTGGTAAACTACCACGCTGTATCCTGTTCATAACTCAAAAATTATTCACAAATCCTTAAAGCTGTGCTAAAACTGTGGGTACTCCCTAGCCTTAATTTTGAGCAAACCTTAAATTTAATTTCACATGAAAAAACTTTTATGTTCTGTACTTTTTGTAGCGGGTGTATATACCTTTTCAAATGCCCAAGTTGCAAGTACCAGTTTTGAAACACCTCCTGCAAATGCAGGTCAATACACAGATACAGGAAACGCTGCCATTACCCATGACCTTGTAAATAATGCTGGTGAACCTGAAGTAGATTTTACGGCCTCTGGCGGGGAAATAGGCTATGACGCACGCTATGAGCCCTATGACACGCCAGATGTAGGACTTACAGATGGCGACTTTGTTGGTGCCACAAACTTTACTGGGGATGTGGGAGCATATTCCGATGGAGCGCAAGGATATCAACTTTCTGATGTGGATGGAAATATGATTGTGGAGTTTGATGTGGTAGACTTTTCCGGCTATACTTCCAATACGGTTTCAATAGATTACTTTTTAAATGCAACTGGCTATGAAGGTGATGGAACCGTGAACGAATCAGGAAGTGATAGAATTAGAATTTACGTAAAGGATCTCACCAATACTACCGAAATTGATTTGTTGAATACAGAGGGTAGTGATATTGATGATCTTAATATTGAAGGGGCTTGGAATACACTTTCAGTTTCTGTCCCAGATAATATCATGGCGCAATTGGTCGTGGAAGTACGAACAAATTCTGCTTCGGAAACTTTATACCTAGATAACGTATTGTTTGAAGGAACCGGGGCAAGTACCCTTAGTTTTGAAATTACCGAAATATTTTCCGGACAACAAGGAGCAGATCTTACTGAAGATTGGTTTGAAATTACCAACACAGGAAGTACCACTTGGGTGTCTGGTACAGATCCAGATTTGTTCTATGATGATGATTCCGCAGATCCTTCTGCTGCAGATCTTATCCAGGGAATCACCAGTATTGCTCCTGGGGAATTTGCCATTGTTTTAGTAACTGGAAACCCAGCAGACATTACTACGTTCGAGGATGTTTGGGGACCTGTAATAGACCTTACAGGTATCGAAATTGGTTACACAGATGGTTCCGGACTTGGAGGCGGAGGAGACGCCGTTACCCTTTGGTTGGGAGATCCAAATACTACCAGTCCTGTTGCTTCGGGTGCCTATCCTGATACTTCCCTGAATGACGGACAATCCTATGATGTAGACCTTGGTGATTTCAGTGTGGTTGGAAATGCCAATGGTGCAGTGCAAACTTTTGCACAAGGCGGAAGTACAGGCACAGTGCCAAATATTGGTTCCCCTGGTAACGGACCTGCTGTATTGCAAGCAGAAGTTGCTTTTGATAATGCATATGCATCGGTTTCTGAAGATGGAGGAAGCATTACTATTAACGTAACACCAACTATCGCTCCAGCCGTGGAAGGCACAGTAGAGGTTGTATTAGTGGCTGGCGGAACAGCGGTGGAAGGAACCGATTTTACTTTCGCAGCAACTGAAACACTTACTTTTCCTATGGGAGATACGAGCCCACAAACATTTACCATTCCTATTGTAGATAATGGAATGGATAGCACCGATGTTTTTTTCTTATTGGAAATTCAAAATGCAGCCGATATTCAGGTTGGCGGAAACGACCTCCTGGGAGTGTATATATTAGATGACGATTCAGTGATTCCTGCTGGGGATGATTCAGTTTTGGATATTGTCTACCTTGCCAGTTACTTAGTAGATGGTAGTGGTACCGCTGAGATTTCAGCATATGATGCTGCAAGTCAGCAGGTATTTGTAACCAATGGCGATAAGATTGAAGTCTTGGATTTTTCCGACCCTACTAATATTCAACCAGTGGCTACCGTAAACGTTTCAGATTTTGGTGCCGATAGTGTGCAAAGTGTTGCAACAAGCAACGGAATGGTTGCCGCAGCACTTTCCGTAGATCCAAAAACAGATAACGGGTTTGTAGTAATCACCGATGCTTTTGGAACGAATCCCGTTGTATTGGAAGTGGGCGCTTTGCCAGATATGCTCACCTTTAGCCCAGACGGGAATCTTTTGGTGGTAGCCAACGAGGGAGAACCCAACGATGATTATACCATTGATCCCGAAGGAACAATCTCTGTGATTGATGTTTCAGGAGGATTAGGGAGTATCTCACAAGCAAATGTGACTACCCTTAATTTTAACGCATTTGATTCACAAGTGAATACGTTAAGAGCAGCAGGTGTTCGCATTTATGGTCCAGGGGCTTCGGTTTCCCAGGATTTAGAACCAGAATATGTAGCAATTTCCAATGATTCCCAGAAGGCGTTTGTCACTTTACAGGAAAACAATGCATATGCAGTGGTAGATTTAGTGAATCTACAAATCACTGAGGTACGATCTTTCGGGTTGAAAAATCATATGATGGAGCGAAATTCCTTGGATGTGAGTGATGAAACCGACTTTGTTTTTGATGCTACTTGGCCTATTCGCGGAATGTACATGCCAGATGCCATTGCATATTACGAAGTAGGTGGAACACCCTATTTGGTTACTGCAAATGAAGGGGATGCCCGTGAATACAATACCTTTGAAGAGGAGCGTAAAATTGATGATGCAGACTATGTTTTAGATCCAACTGCCTTTCCAATGGCTAGTGTGTTGGAGCTGGAAACCAATCTTGCCGAAATTGCAGTAACCATTAGTTCCGGTGATGTAGATAATGATGGGGACTTCGACGAGATTCATGTATTCGGTGGACGTTCATTCAGTATTTTTAATGCCAATACTGGATTGCTCGTCTACGATAGCGGAAATGAATTTGAGTTGATCACTGCCAATGATCCAGTTTATGGTGGAATCTTCAATGCTAGTAACTCCAATAATGAATTCAAAAACCGAAGCGATAACAAAGGACCGGAGCCAGAAGGAGTAATTGTAAAAGAAATAAATGGTGCTGTGTATGCATTTGTATTACTCGAAAGAATAGGAGGGATGATGGTATATGATATTACAGATCCTAATGCCCCAGTATTTTTGGAATATGAAAACAATAGGGATGCTACTCCAGGCGGAACGCCCTCTGGAGACTTAGGCCCAGAAGGGGTATTCTATATCTCCCCAGCAGATAGCCCTACACAAAAAGGACTGGTTGTGGTGTCTAATGAAGTGAGTGGTACATTGGGTATTTATTCTTTGGAAAATGATGTTTTGGGAACTAATGATTTGGAATTTACCAATTTGGAGGTATTTGTTATGTATCCTAATCCTGCGGAAGATATCCTTTTCTTTAATAGGGTTGGCGATTATCAAATTTATGACATTACCGGGCGATTGATTGAACAACAGAACGCAACAGATTCAATGGATATTTCCACATTATCTTCTGGGATATATGTGGTGACCAATGAAAAAGGAGCTTCTAAAAAGTTAATTGTCGAGTAATTTTTTTCAGTAGTTTAGGTTAGAAGCCGTTCCTTTTTTGGAGCGGCTTTTTTTTGGCTATTTTTGTGGAAATATTTTCGATTCATGAAAAAAGTGAAAGCTTGGTTTGCAGCTGCGCGTTTACGTACATTACCACTTTCGGTAGCGGGGATTATTGTAGGAACTTCCATGGCCGAAACACAATTTTATAGCACTACATTATTTTGGTTAGCCATTGGGGCAACCATCGGATTTCAGGTGTTGTCTAATTTTGCCAATGATTATGGGGATGGAATCCGTGGGACGGACCATAAAAGGCAAGGGGAGGCACGTATGGTAGCATCTGGCCGTATTACCCCTAATGAGATGAAAGTAGGAATGTTCATTGTAGGGGGAATTACGTTTTTAATTGCTTCGCTGCTCATTTTTAGGGCATTTGGATATGAACATCTTTTCATAGCGTTTATCTTTTTTAACCTCACCTTATTGGCTATCATAGCAGCTGTGCGATATACTGTTGGGAAAAAAGCCTATGGATACTCGGGTTGGGGTGATGTGTTTGTCTTTTTGTTTTTCGGACTTTTAAGTGTATTGGGTAGTTATTTTTTGTTTGCCAAGTCCCTTACTTGGTTATCATTCCTTCCAGCAGTAACAATAGGATGTTTCAGTACGGCCGTTTTGAATCTGAACAACCTTAGGGATATTCATAGCGATGCTGCAGTGGGTAAAAATACCTTGGTCGTGAAAATGGGTTTTGAAAAAGCCAAACGATATCATGCATTTTTGCTCCTCTTCGGAATGGTTTCAGCGGTAGTTTATGCCGTTCTAACAAATGAATCAATCATTGGGTGGCTTTTTGTTGTTGCTTTTTTACCCTTGCTCTGGAACCTAAAAACGGTTTTTCAGAATACAAAGCCTTCCCTATTAGACGGTCAGTTAAAGGTAGTAGCACTAAGCACCTTTGCTTTTGCATTGTTGTTCGCGTTGTTGTAATTTGGGTTAAAAATTTCTTATCATCAGTTTGTATTATCCAACGGAAGCTCCGTAACTTTATGGGAAATAATTTCGTGATGAAAATAACCTTCTACGGACAGAATTCTTTATCCATTCAAATCGACAATACCCACTTAATCGTTGATCCCTTTATTTCTGGAAATCCACTTTCCAAAGATCAAATCGATATTACTACACTGAAGGCTGATTACATTTTAGTGACCCATGCACATCAAGACCATACCTTGGATGTGGAAGCTATTGCAAAAAATACGGGAGCCACGATTGTGAGCAACTTCGAAATTGCAACCTATTACGAAAAGAAAGGTTTTACGGTTCACTCCATGAACCATGGAGGAAGTTGGCAATTTGACTTCGGAAAAGTAAAATACGTGAATGCCATTCATACTTCCGGATTTCCAGATGGCACCTATGGAGGGCAACCCGGAGGTTTTGTGATAGAAGGGGAGCATAAGAATATTTATATTGCAGGGGATACGGCACTAACAATGGATATGAAATTAATTCCAATGGCTACCCAATTAGATTTGGCCATTTTGCCTATTGGCGATAACTATACCATGGGGGTAGACGATGCCATTATTGCAAGTGATTTTGTACAATGTGATAAAGTATTGGGAGTACATTATGATACGTTTGGCTATATAGAAATCAATCATGATGAGGCCAAAAGGAAGTTTTATGATGCTGGCAAGGATTTGATGTTATTAGACATAGGGGAATCCATTGAACTTTAATGAAAGCTACTTTTCAGCAATACGTTTTAAACTTCAAACGGCCTAGCGGGACGTCTAGGGGAATCCTAACCACAAAGGAAACTTGGTTTATAATCCTCACAGAAAATGATAAATGGGGCATAGGGGAATGCGGACTCCTTCGCGGACTTAGCATTGATGATCGTCCAGATTATGAAGAAAAGCTGGCTTGGGTATGCGAAAATATTCACTTGGGGTTAGATAAGCTTTATGCATCCTTAGACGAGTTTCCGTCTATTCAATTTGGATTGGAAATGGCGTTTCAATCATTGGAGGCTGAAAATCCTTTTGTTCTTTTTCCTTCCCGCTTTACGGAAGGAAAGGAGGGAATCCCAATTAACGGACTCGTTTGGATGGGGGATAAGGCGTTTATGAAATCTCAAATCAAAGAACGCATTGAAGCAGGATTCACCTGTATTAAAATGAAAATAGGAGCCATCGATTTTGCTACCGAAATGGAGTTGCTTCGCTCTATTCGGAAGGAATTTTCAGCCTCCCAAATTGAAATCCGTGTAGATGCTAACGGGGCGTTTAATCCTTCCGAAGCATTGGAAAAACTCAAACGGCTTTCAGACTTGCAGTTACATTCCATAGAACAACCCATCAAACCAAATCAATGGCAGGAAATGGCTAGGTTGTGTGAAGATTCGCCCCTCGCCATAGCTTTGGATGAAGAACTCATAGGTGTATTTGAAAAAGAAGCAAAGAAAAAATTACTCGAGACTATTTCCCCACAGTATATCATTCTGAAACCAAGTTTTATTGGGGGTCTGCAAGGAAGCGATGAATGGATTCACCTTTCCGAAGAAATGGGTGTAGGTTGGTGGATAACTTCGGCCTTGGAAAGTAATGTAGGATTAAACGTTATTTCGCAATACACCTTCATAAAAAATAGTAAATTGCCGCAAGGTTTGGGAACTGGAAGTTTGTATACCAACAATATTCAGTCTCCCTTAAAAATAGATCAAGGAGCAATCTATTATTATCCATTCAAGAAATGGAATTTGGAAACACTAAAAAAAGACTAACATGTACATTGCACAAGCATTTCGCTATTTACATGATGCCTGGCGTTATTTAATTGGTTTTGTTGTCATATTTGTTGTTTGGCAATTAGGGTCGATTCCCTTGATAGCATTCGCCATGTTTGAAATATTCTCAGATGGTGGGGATATTTCATTTCTGGAAGAAGATCCCAACCTAATCATGGGGGTGTTGGATTCTAACCTCACATTATTTTTAATGTTACTGGCCTTTGCGATAGGATTATTGGGAATTGTCCTCTGGGCAAAATGGGTTCATAAACAGGGATTTACTGCTTTAACCACTGCCCGAAAAAAAATAGATTGGGGTCGCTTTGGTTTTGGTTTCGCTCTTATCGCCATAACAACTATTGTCACTACATTTTTAGATTATTACTATAATTCACAAGATTATGAATGGCAGCTGCAATGGGGCCCATTCCTTATTTTGGCTGTTATCGCTATTGTAATGATTCCTCTACAAGCCTGTTTTGAAGAATATTATTTTAGGGGGTATATGATGCAAGGGTTGGGAGTACTTGCTAAAAACAAATGGGTACCCTTGTTGGTAACCTCGGTGATTTTTGGCTCACTCCATTTTTTTAATCCTGAAGTTGGCAAACTGGGGAATATCATCATGGTGTATTACATCGGGACTGGGCTTATGTTGGGAGTAATGACCCTTATGGATGACGGAATGGAACTTGCCATGGGTTTTCATACCGGAAATAATTTGGTAGCAGCACTTTTGGTAACTGCAGATTGGACTGCATTCCAAACAAACTCCCTGTTAAAAGATATCTCAGAACCCTCTGCGGGTATTGATGTGCTTATTCCTGTTCTTGTAATTTACCCTATTTTTCTTGGATTAATGGCATGGCGGTATAAATGGACGGGCTGGAACGAAAAGCTCTTCGGAAAAGTTTCCCCACCCCCAGACACCAACCCTGTTAACGAATTCTGATTTTTATTGTGAAACCAACCTCACCACATATTCACCCTAAATTTCAGCTCAACGGACTCTCTTTTAGCAATGCTGAAGAGATTTTGAATTTTGCAGACGGACTCTTGGAACAAGGGGATGATTTTGAAATCAGTATGGCCAATTTCCTTACGGAATGGCTCAACTTTAAAGATCATGTACTGGTGGAAACTTCTGGATCTACAGGAAGCCCGAAGACTATTTTCTTGGGCAAAAAACAAATGATTCAAAGCGCCGAAGCTACAGGTGCCTATTTTAAAGTAGGGGAAGGTACCAAAGCCCTGCTTTGTCTTTCTTCCGATTTCATTGCAGGTAAAATGATGCTGGTGCGCGCTATGGTATTGGGCTGGGATTTACATGTGGTAGCCCCAGAAAAGGACGCATTGGTTCAGTATGACAATCCGTATGATTTTGTGGCCTTAGTGCCCTACCAGTTATATCACTCCATTTCCAGCCTGGATAAGGTCAAGAAAATTATTGTTGGTGGAGGAGAGGTTTCCGAAGAAATGGAACAAATGCTAGCCGACTTACCCGTAGAAGCCTTTGCAACTTACGGAATGACCGAAACCATTACCCATGTAGCAGCTAGGAGAATTAACGGTTTTGCACGTTCTGATGTGTATCATGCCCTACCAAATGTGAAATTTACGACAGATGAGCGTGGTTGTTTGGTCATTTCTGCACCTTATCTCACGGAAGTGATCACCACGAATGACTTAGTAGAATTGGTATCCTCAATCTCCTTTAAATGGTTGGGCAGGCATGATTTCGTGATTAATTCCGGAGGGGTAAAACTACACCCGGAAAGTATTGAACGAAAGCTGAAACCTTTCATAACTACCCCCTTTATTATTGCTTCGGAAAAAGATGAGGCCTTAGGTCAAAAAGTCATTTTGGTGATTGAGGAAAACACAAAAGACTATGATTTCAGTAAAGTGTTTGCCCATTTAGATCCTTACGAGCAGCCCAAAAAAGTCTACACACTTTCAAAATTCCCCTATACCGAAACTGGAAAAGTAAAACGCACTCAAATTGAAATGGTGCTAAAGCGATTTAGGAAATAGTTTTGTTTTTGTATTTTTAAAATAAAAAATGAGATTCTTTTTATATCTATTTTGTTTCATCTCCCTTTCCCTTACTGCCCAAATCCTTCCCGAAAAAGACCGTGCTATCCTTCGGGATGAAATCCTGGCAGACCGTTTCAACAATCTCTTACCTCAATTAATGGATGATACGGGCATTGATATGTGGCTGGTGATTTCCCGTGAATACAATGAAGATCCAGTGTTGCGCACCATGCTTCCCGCTACCTGGCTCAACGCCAGAAGACGCACGATTCTGGTCTTTTACAGAAATAAAGAGAACAATACCATCGAGAAACTGGCCGTAGCTCGTTATGACGTTGGTGAAAATATTACTTCAGCTTGGGATAAAGAAAAACAGCCTAATCAATGGGGGCGCTTGGTAGAACTTATTGAGGAACGAAACCCTAAGACGATAGGGCTGAACTATTCAAAACACTTTGGTATTGCAGATGGTATCGTAAAAACAGATTATGAAGAACTCATGAATGCTTTGCCCAATCATTTGGATGAAAAAGTAGTTTCCGCAGAGAAATTGGCGATTGCATGGATTGAAACCCGTACCGAAAAAGAGATGCAATTGTATGAACAATTGGTGAAGATCACCCATGACATCATAGACGAAGCCTTTTCATCTAGGGTAATCACCCCCGGGGAAACTACCACAGATGACGTGGTATGGTGGATGCGGCAGAAAGTAACCGACCTCGGACTTGAAACTTGGTTTCATCCCACGATTGATATTCAACGAAATAAAACACAACTCAAAAGCCATATTGAATCCTTTAGTAAATCAAAAAAGGACGCCGTAATCCTTCCAGGGGATTTGCTGCATTGCGACTTCGGAATTACCTATGTCACCCTAAACACAGATTGCCAGCAACATGCCTATGTACTTAAAGAAGGAGAAACGAAAGTACCTGCCTATCTTTCCGAAGCATTTGCAACCGGCAATCGAGTGCAGGATATATTCACCGGCAACTTTGTGGCAGGGGAAACAGGCAACGCTATTTTACTGAAATCCTTAGCCGAGGGAAAGGAAGAAGGTCTACGCCCTGCTATTTATACACACCCGTTGGGAACTTATGGCCATAGCTCTGGAACTACTTTGGGGATGTGGGATAGCCAAGGGGGTGTTCCCGTGAATGGTGATTATCCCTTGCATGTGAATACAGTCTATGCCGTTGAACTCAATAATACCATCTATCTTAAAGAATGGGGTACCGATATACGAATCATGTTGGAAGAAGCCGGATTCTTCGGAAAAAACGGGTTCCGTTATGTGAATGGAAGGCAAGAGGCAATTAAAGCCATAAGTTACTAAACCTGTAACACCCCTAAATTGAAGGGCTTTTCTATAGGAGCATGATTGGCCGCTTCAATCCCCATGGAAATCCATTGGCGGGTTTCCAACGGATCGATAATGGCATCTGTCCACAAACGGGCCGCGGCATAATAGGGAGAAATCTGTTGGTCGTACCTTGCCTTTATTTTTTCATATAATGCTTTCTCATCTTCTTCGGAAAGTTCCTTGCCCTTTTTTTTCAAGGAAGCCGTTTCTATTTGTAATAACACTTTTGCGGCGCTATTTCCACTCATTACGGCTAATTCAGCGCTAGGCCAAGCGGCAATAAGTCTAGGGTCATAGGCTTTTCCACACATGGCGTAATTTCCTGCTCCGTAGGAATTTCCAATCACAATGGTAAATTTAGGCACCACACTATTGCTTACCGCATTTACCATTTTGGCACCATCCTTAATGATACCGCCATGCTCACTTTTACTTCCCACCATAAATCCGGTGACGTCTTGTAAAAAGACCAATGGAATTTTTTTCTGATTGCAATTGGCAATGAACCGTGTGGCTTTATCAGCGCTATCACTGTAGATCACCCCACCAAATTGCATTTCCCCTTTTTTGGTTTTCACAATTTTTCGCTGGTTGGCCACAATACCTACTGCCCAACCATCAATACGCGCATAACCAGTTAAAAGGGTTTGCCCGTAGCCTTCCTTGTATTGTTCAAAATCTGAACCATCCACCAACCTCTTGATGATTTCCAACATGTCGTATTGATCTGCCCTAGACTTAGGAAGAATCCCGTACATTTCCTTGGGATCTTCTTTGGGTTTCACCGATTTGTCTCTATTAAAACCGGCCTTGTCAAAATCGCCTATTTTAGAGACAATATTTTTAATGGTATCCAACGCATCTTTATCGTCTTTGGCTTTGTAATCGGTTACCCCACTAATCTCACAATGGGTAGTAGCGCCGCCCAAGGTTTCATTGTCTATACTTTCCCCAATGGCGGCCTTTACCAAATAACTTCCTGCCAAAAAAATACTCCCCGTTTTATCTACAATCAACGCTTCATCACTCATGATAGGTAGATATGCTCCACCTGCCACACAACTTCCCATCACCGCAGCAATTTGGGTAATTCCCATGCTGCTCATTACCGCATTATTTCTAAAAATACGACCAAAATGCTCCTTATCTGGAAAGATTTCATCCTGCATGGGAAGGTAAACTCCGGCACTATCTACCAAATAAATGATGGGCAAACGGTTTTCCATGGCAATCTCCTGTGCACGAAGGTTCTTTTTCCCCGTAATGGGAAACCAAGCACCTGCCTTTACCGTGGCATCATTGGCAACTACAATACACTGTTTGCCTTGAACATAGCCTATTTTAATGACGACTCCGCCACTAGGACACCCCCCATGTTCTTCATACATTCCTTCCCCAGCAAAAGCACCTATCTCTATGGAAGGTTTTTTGGCATCCAAGAGATACTCAATTCGCTCCCTGGCCGTAAGTTTTCCTTTGCTATGGTGTTTTTCAATGCGTTTTTCACCACCGCCTAAGGCAATCGTTGCCAGTTTTTTACGTAAATCTGAACTGAGTAATTTATTGTGGTCTTCGTTTTTGTTGAACTTGAGGTCCATGTAGATCATTTTTTCAAAAATAAGAAATGCCTTTCAATGATACCGCATATGTATGATTAATTCCCGATATTTGTGGAAATTGCGTTAGGGATTGAGGCAGGTATCGCGTACCGCCGAAAGCCCGACCCCCAATTCAAATTGGGGGGAACGCCCAAAAACAATAACAGATGATGAATAAAAATACCGTATTGGCTTGGGCCACCTTTATTATGATTGTAGTGGGATGCGGTCTTATAGCCTTAGGCGCGTTTAAATATGATGATGTAGCTGGTTGGGGATTTGCTTCGGTTGGCATTGGATTTTTCGCCATTGCATGGGTTTTCAACGCCCTTAAGGGAAGGGTATAATTAGTAGTATTTAATAAATAGTATATGTCAGACGATAAGAAAGTAATCTTCTCCATGTCTGGGGTCACCAAAACCTATCAAAGTGCCCAGACTCCCGTACTTAAAAATATATACCTCAGTTTCTTCTATGGTGCCAAAATAGGAATTTTGGGACTTAATGGAAGTGGTAAATCTACCTTGCTGAAAATTATTGCTGGGGTAGATAAAAACTACCAAGGGGATGTGGTCTTTTCCCCAGGGTACACGGTTGGATATCTAGAGCAGGAACCACAACTGGACGAAGACAAGACCGTATTGGATATTGTCAAGGAAGGAGTGCAGGAAGTGGTAGACGTGTTGGATGAGTACAACAAGATCAATGATATGTTTGGCCTTCCGGAAGTCTATGAGAATCCAGATAAAATGCAGGAGCTCATGGATAAGCAGGCAAAACTGCAAGACCAGATTGATGCTACCAATGCTTGGGAATTAGATACTAAATTAGAAATTGCCATGGACGCCCTGCGCACGCCTGAAGGAAGTACCCCCATTAAAGTACTTTCTGGTGGGGAACGAAGAAGGGTAGCCCTCTGCAGACTTTTACTGCAAGAGCCCGACGTTTTGCTATTAGACGAACCCACCAACCACTTAGATGCCGAAAGTGTACACTGGTTGGAGCATCACTTGGCACAATATAAAGGAACGGTCATTGCCGTTACGCACGACCGATATTTCTTGGATAATGTAGCTGGATGGATTTTAGAATTAGACAGGGGAGAGGGCATTCCTTGGAAAGGAAACTATTCGTCCTGGTTGGACCAAAAATCCAAACGACTGGCCCAAGAACAAAAACAGGCCAGTAAGCGGCAAAAAACGTTAGAGCGCGAATTGGAATGGGTACGTATGGCACCCAAAGGACGGCAATCTAAACAAAAAGCACGTTTGAGTAATTACGAAAAGCTGTTGGATCAAGACCAAAAGAAGCTGGATGAAAAACTGGAAATATACATTCCTAACGGTCCACGTTTGGGTACGAATGTAATTGAGGCTAAAGGTGTATCCAAAGCTTTTGGAGATAAATTATTGTATGAAGACTTGAACTTCAAACTACCACAAGCGGGAATTGTTGGGATTATTGGTCCCAATGGCGCGGGAAAGACTACCATTTTTAAAATGATCATGGGCGAAATTGAACCCGACAAAGGTTCTTTTGAGGTAGGGGATACCGCAAAAATTGCCTATGTAGATCAAACCCACTCCAATATTGATACCAACAAAACCATCTGGGAGAATTTTAGCGACAGCCAGGAACTCATCATGATGGGAGGGAGGCAAGTGAATTCACGTGCCTATTTAAGTAGGTTTAACTTTTCCGGTAGTGAACAAAATAAAAAGGTTTCCATGCTATCGGGTGGGGAACGCAACAGGCTCCACCTGGCCATGACCCTCAAAGAAGAGGGGAATGTATTGTTGCTGGATGAGCCTACCAATGATTTGGATGTCAATACCCTTCGTGCCTTGGAAGAAGGTTTGGAAAACTTTGCGGGGTGTGCCGTAATCATCTCTCACGACCGTTGGTTCCTAGACAGAATCTGTACGCATATCCTAGCTTTTGAAGGAAATAGCGAAGTGTATTTCTTTGAAGGGGGCTTCAGTGATTATGAAGAGAACAAAAAGAAAAGATTGGGAGGCGATTTGCTTCCGAAGCGTATCAAATACAAAAAACTCACCCGGTAGTGGCGCTTTCCAATATTAAAGCCATTGCCTTTGATGCGGATGATACCCTTTGGGAAAATGAAACCCTGTTTCGGGATGCCGAAAAACAATTCTGTGAACTACTGAAAGATTACCTTCCGGAAGGAGACTGCTTAGCACAGCTCTTTGCCATGGAAATGAAGAATCTTCCGCTCTACGGTTATGGAATTAAGCCTTTTACCTTGTCCTTAATTGAAGCAGCGATTACGTATACAAATGGAAAGCTGCCTGTCACCATTATTGAACAACTCATTGCACTTGGAAAGGAAATGCTGGAAGCTCCGGTAGTACTAATAGAAGGTATTGAAGATACCTTGGAAAAGCTCACAAAGAATTATAAACTGGTGGTAGCGACCAAAGGGGATTTGCTGGATCAGGAGAGGAAACTTATCAAGTCTGGATTGGAATCCTATTTTCACCATATTGAAATTGTTTCAGATAAAACGCCGAAGCAATACCTCAAGTTGGTTCGGCATTTAGACCTGCAACCTGCGGAATTTCTCATGGTAGGGAATAGCGTCAAGAGCGATATTCTTCCGGTATTGGAAATTGGCGCAAATGCATTTCATGTTCCCTTTCATACTACTTGGGCACACGAAATGGTGAAGGAACCGGTGGAACATCCCAAATTTCGGTTATTGGAAAATGCTTCCGAAATGCTACAACTCCTCTAAATCCAGTAGCCGCTGAAAGGCTTCGGTGTAGTGAGCGACATCATTTCCGAATGCGAGTCCGTGATGCACATGTACAGACATGGGCATGGATAATCTTCCTTCTTTCTCTTCCATCTTTCCGAAAGAAATTTTAGGGGCACTGTCTGCAAACGAAAAACTTCGCGCATGTGACAAGGAGGTAAATGCCAACCATGGCAGGGAGGAATAGTGAATCACGTTTTCCCCGGAAGTAGCAGGATGTAATCCAGTACTGTTTTCAACCTCATGAATCACTTCCTTCGCGTGCTTTTCAAATTCTGTAAAATTAGGATGGTAGTCCATATAGGAAAATCCGAAGGGTCCTTCTTTTCTGGCAATGGTGGGCGAGGCATGAACGGTTTCAAAAAGATAGACCTCTTCGCCAATGATCCTATACCTAAAAGCTTCTGTGGCATTGGCCGCCTTTAGGGAACTGTGGAGGTATTTTAGAAAAAAGGAAATCCCTTCCCGCTTGCACCATTCATAAGTTTTGGTCACATCCACATCTACACAGATGCCATGGAATGGTTCTTCAAATTGTTTAAAAAACCGAAAATGATCTGCGCGATCCCAGGTTGAAAGATCTATTTTCTGTTTCATATGCACATAGGTTTGCGTTGTTTCGGAAGTCAAAAACCGTTACCTTTAACGTCTTCAAAAATATAAAAAATGAAACGAGTCACCGTACTTTACATCTTATCCTTTTTACTTTTTTCATCGCTACAGGCGCAAGTAATTTCCAAGTTTGATTTTTTGGATGTATTTGAATTGGAGTATGCCAATAACCCGGCTATTTCACCCGATGGGAATTATGTGATTTATGAACGTAAGGGCTATGATATCATGAAAGACAGGGGTACTACTTCCCTGTGGCTTTTGAGTACAGATGATCGTAAAATACACCATAAACTAACCTCAAGGGAAACCGACGAACGTAATGCGGTTTGGTCCCCTAGCGGTGATCGCATTGCTTTTGTAAGCAGTAATGGGGAAGGAAGTGAGATCTATTTATATTGGACCCAAAATGGAACCGTAGCTAAATTGACCCAATTGCAAAACAGTCCGTCAAACCTCGCTTGGTCCCCAGACGGGAAGCACATTGCTTTTGCCATGAAAGTAGATGAAAAACCTCCGGTCATTGCCAAGATGCCCGCCAAACCTAAAGATGCCAAATGGGCAAAGCCCGCAAGGATTACTAATAGACTGAAGCATGAAGCAGATGGCGCCGGTTATCTCAAGCCAGGGTATACACATATTTTTATGATTCCTTCGGAAGGAGGCTCCCCAAGACAACTAACTTCAGGCCCTTACAATCATGGCAGTAGCTTATCATGGTCTAAGGATGGGAACCAGATTTTCTTTTCGGCCAACCGTAACCCAGACTGGGAATATGACTTTAGGAATTCTGAAGTCTATGCCGTTAATGTATATACAGATTTGGTAAAAGCCTTTACCGATCGTCCTGGACCAGATGCATCACCCATGGTTTCCCCCAATGGAAAACAAATTGCCTACCTAGGATTTGATGATAAAGTGCAAACCTACCAAGTTCGGGATTTGTATGTCATGGATTTGGACGGAAGCAACAAACAGGTAATTTCACAAAATCTGGACAGAAGTATTTCCGAAGCAGTTTGGGCAGAAGATGGTAAAGGGCTTTATGTGCAATACAATGATTTGGGACGCACCAAATTGGGATACATGACCTTAAAAGGAAAACTTACCGAAATTGTAGATAACCTGGGAGGAACTACCCTTGGTAGACCCTACGCAAGCGGAACATTTTCTGTGTCAGCTTCCGGTACAATTGCCTATACCATTTCATTTCCAGATAGACCAGCAGATGTTGCCTTAACCTCCCTTTCCAATAAAAAACCAAAAGTACTTACTGCCTTGAATGAAGATATTTTGGTGTATCGTGAATTAGGCGCAGTAGATGAGATTTGGTATAAATCCTCTGTAGACGGACGGGACATTCAAGGGTGGGTGGTGTATCCTCCCGACTTTCAGAAAAGAAAGAAATATCCACTTATTGTAGAGAATCATGGTGGTCCTATTCTAAACTATGGCCCTAACTTTTCTGCAGAAATTCAATTGTATGCAGCAGCAGGCTATATTGTATTTTATCCAAACCCACGCGGTAGTACCAGCTATGGGGAGGAATTTGGAAACCTATTGTACCACAACTACCCTGGGGACGATTATCAAGATGTGATGGATGGGGTAGAAGCCGTTTTGGAATTGGGCAAAGTAGATGAAAACAGGCTTTTTGTTACGGGCGGAAGTGCAGGCGGAATCATGACCGCATGGATGATTGGTAAAACCAATCGGTTTCAAGCAGCAGTCGTGGCCAAGCCAGTAGTGAATTGGATTAGCAAAACCTTGGTGGCCGATAATTATTATGGTTATGCCAATTCAAGATATCCTGGGCAGCCTTGGGAAAATATGGAAACCTATTGGAAATTTTCACCGCTTTCTTTGGTGGCCAATATCGAAACACCAGCCATGATCATGGTAGGGATGGATGATTTGCGTACGCCCCCAAGCGAAGCGAAGCAATTATATCATGCATTAAAGCTTCAAAAAAAGGAAACTGTTTTAGTGGAAATCCCAGAAGCATCCCATGGTATTGCCGCAAGGCCAAGTAATCTAATTACCAAAGTGGCCCATACCTTGGCGTGGTTTGAAAAGTACGATAGGAACAAATAATATTAGAACCTATTAGGAAGAAGAAGCATCCCAAAATCGTTTATAGGCCCATTCCATAAGGAAGCATAAAGCAATGATTCCAATAGCGACAATAACGCCTATTTTATTGGAAGAATATTGCTGAACAACCAACACCATAGCAGCTATTCCACAGGCAAAAGCTCCTATTAACGGAATAGCTTTATGTCCTTTGGTTTCTTTCCGAAGTTTATAACCAATGACGTTTACCACGGTAAAAATCAATAGAAACCCTACACTTCCTGCGGTGGAAATACTTTCCAATTCCAATAAATTGGTCATAATGATGGTGACAATAGCGGTAATGAGCAAGCCAATTGGTTGGTTCCAAAAGGTGTAGGTAAGTTGATGTGGAAGTTCATCGTCTTCCGAAATTTCATAACTCACCCTACTTCCGCCATAGAGCGAAGCATTAATTGCCGAAAAGGTAGAGATGAGTGCTGCAATGGTGATAATTGTAAACCCAATTTGACCTAACATAGGTTTGGCAGCTTCTGCTAATACATAATCTTCTGCCTTTGCAATCTCACTAAAAGGAAGCGAGCCTACCGTGACAATGGCAATAATGATATACAATAATATCACAAAACCCACTGCATAGTAGTACGCTTTGGGAATGTTCTTTTTGGGATTACGGATATCTGGGGCCGCGTTGGCAATAAGTTCAAAACCTTCATAGGCCACAAAAATAACCATACCCCCAACCAAGAGGTTCAGAGGTGTTTCCCAATTTGTTATGGCAAGCTGGGGTAAATTGGTATTTCCTATGAGTCCGTAGGCTCCTATTCCCACAAAACCCAAAAGAATGATAAGTTTGATGATCACTGCGTAGGATTCTATTTTACTTACCACCTTAATACTATAATAGTTTATTAAGGTTGCCAGTACCACAATCGCTGTGGCATAGATATGGAAATCCATATTGGTTCCGGTAATAGCCCATAGGTTGGGAGCATACGAACCAAAGGCAGAAGCATATAGCGATAGCATGATGATATAACTAATCCAAAGCAAGTTGCAAATAGCCCCGCTAAAGACCGTTTTTCCGAACCCTTGGTTTACAAAACGCACTGTACCACCCTTATCTGGATAGGTCATGGAGAGTTTTACATAGCTATAGGAAGTAATCAAGGCCAAAAGGCCTGCAAATAAAAACGAAACGGGTGTACCTCCTTTTGAAAGGGACACCGCCAACCCCAGTACCGCAAAAATACCGCCACCTACCATGCCGCCAATCCCAATGGATACCGCTTCTTTTACCCCAATCTTTTCACTGGATGATTTCAAGCTTCTTCTGGATTTTTAGTGGAATCATCTTCTGGGCTGCTATCCTTTTGATCTTCTTTCCTAGGGGATAGTTTGTAAATCAACCATCCAAAACCTATCAGTAAATGAAGGACAATGAGGATAATTATGATAAGGGTAGCAGTACTCATTTAGGTAATGGGCAAATCAATATTAAATCTGCCTCTAAGGTACAATTTTTGGAAAAGTTTTGCTCCTTTTTTTAAGGACGAAAAGACTCCTCTTCCTTAAAAATGCCAACAAATTCTGTCCCGTTGGAATGCTTGAAACCTCTGTACATTCCTCTGGAATTAAAGCAAAGCACCAAATTCCCTTTCGTATCCATTCCTATGAGTCCGCCTCGTCCACCTATCTTGGGAAGTACTTCCTGAATGACTTGTTGCGCTGCTTCTTCCAATGTCTGTTTTCCGTAACGCATTCGCGCTGCAACTTCATGGGCCACCACAGTTCGCATAAAATATTCACCATGCCCCGTGCAGGAAATGGCACAGCTGTCATTATGGGCGTAGGTGCCTACGCCAATCAACGGACTGTCACCTATACGGCCATATTTTTTGTTTACCATTCCTCCCGTACTGGTTCCTGCTGCTAAATTGCCTTTTCGGTCTAGGGCAACAGCGCCAACCGTCCCGAATTTTTCATCGGTACTGGGATCATGATCCAACAAAAATTCATCCTTGGCAAGCGCCTTTTGGTATTGTTGGTAGCGGTCTTCGGTTTCAAAATACGACTGGGGTTCCAGCGCTAATCCATGATGTTTCGCGTACGCCAAGGCTCCCTCACCGCTCAACAAAATATGGTTGGAATGTTTCATGATATGGGCAGCCATTCGGATAGGGTTTTTGATATTCGGAACCCCAGCAATCGCTCCGGCCTTTAATTTTTTTCCATCCATCAAGGCAGCATCCATGGCAATTTGCCCATCATGGTTAAAAACAGATCCCCTTCCAGCATTGAACAAAGGGGAGTCCTCCAAAATAGTGATGGCTTCCTGCACAGCTTCCAAAGCACTTCCCTTTTTTTCAAGAATCACATACCCAGCGGTATACGCTCGCTGAAGGGTTTGTTGGTACACCTTCGCTTTTTTACCGGTCATCTTGGTTTTTAAGATAGTACCCGCTCCCCCGTGTATGGCAATTCCGAAGGGTTTCATGAAGTTGATTTCGTTGTTCTCTTTCTAGGGGTGTTGATAATATCGAAAAGTATCTTTGGCTGTACATCCAGACTATTGAATACCGGGATGTCTGTATAAGCACTTAATTCCTTGATATGTAAAGGAGAACTGGAGCAAACCCCCGAAATCGCATCAGGAACCAAATTGAAGGTCTTTTTTAGCACTTCCAATCCGCCAATAGCCCCAAAAGAATCGGCAGCACAAAAGATAAGCTTATGAATACGGTCCCGTACCTCTGGGTGTTGCAATAGCAAGGCAGTTTCACGTTGATTGATACCATCGGCAAACTCTACCACCCAGTAATTGTCCTTGTTGTTGGCATATTTCAAATCCAGGGTATTGAAAATATCCACCGCCTCTTCCTCTTCAATTAAATAAGTGGAAGGATAACCCATAAACGTAAAGTCTGAATAATATTTAGCTCCCGCATCGTTCATGCTTAAAATATCCTTTAAACTGGCAGTACCGGTTACTTTGGAAGCACGTACTTCTTTCCCTAAAACTGAAAGTGCATACACACAGGCAGTAGCAGCTGCACTTTTTCCAGAATTCATTGCAGTACCAATGACAAGAATAAGTTTGGCACGTGGAAATTTCTTTTCGGCTTTTTTAGGGATGATGGTATTAAAGTCTTTGGTGTTTAATTTATTTCCTTCGGCATCACACACATATCCCAATGGTTTGATTTGCGTTGGGGAGAGTACTTTTCCGCTTTTGGAAAGCACATTGCCTACCAATCCGGAACGCGCCAAAAGGTCTATGGAATCAAATCCGGGTTCGGTTGGGAGTACCCCTTCGTAATAATCGGGGGCATAACGGTTTCCGAAGACAAAAATAGCCCTGGTACCTTGATGGATGGTATGAATACGTCCGTGGCTGTTCTCTAAGGAACTGTGTTGCCCCAAAGATGCTACTTCCCCATAGAGTAAATCGCCAATTTGTGGCGATTGGGTAATAGGAAGGTATCCTTTTATTGCCTTACGCGGAATGGTAAAAGCCGCACTGGGCAAGCGATAACCAGGTTTTATTTTTTTCATGGCTGTTTGAAATTTTAGGGGCGCAATATACACCACGAAAGCATTGGTTTGACAAAGCCCATAAAATATTTACAATTCTTTCACAATAAGCTAAAAACCCTACTGAAACTATGCACTTTCAGCTTGTTCCATACCCCAAATCCTTCCTGCTAAAAATGCCCTTACCAAATGCTGGTGCACCATATCCAAATCATAACGGTACACGCCGTCATGCTTTCCCATGGAAAGGGTACTTAATAAAGTGGCTAGGCTATTGAGCTGATTCACCATTTTTTGCGGATACGAACCTTCGGTTTCTTTTAGGGTGTGAAGGTTGGTGATGGCATCTTCCACTAATTGGGTGGCCTTTTCCAGATCTTTTTTAATGGGTTCGGGTAGTGTAAGTAGATTGGTGCCCTCTACATGTTCCCTAAATTTCCCAAGAGCTGTTTCGTGCTGCATAAAAAGTCGTCTTGCCTCTAGGATATCATCCAACTCGGAATCCATCAAAGGGGTCATGCCCAAGGCCGAGTCTTTGATAAGCACCTCCATAGTTGGAATTTTAATGAGGGTGCCGTCCTCTATGGTATGTACATTTTCAATGCCGTTATAAATACCCAATACTGCAGAATAATGCCTGTTGCCATAGTATTGCCTTCCCAAATCCCAAAGGGTTTCCCCTTCTTTAAAAGTGTGTACCGTAATACTGTCCTGTACTGTTTCTTCAGGAGTTTCCCCTTCAATTTCATTCGTACCTGCAGGATTTTCATACAATTTATTGGCAATGACTTCTTCCGCAGAGTTGTTTTCGGGTTTCGAGTCTTTACAACCCACACAGAGGGAGAGGAATGCGATCGTCACAAGTAGATACTTCATAGCAAGGGTATTTAGGTTACACTTACTAAAATAGGAAATTTGTGACTACGTCTTTGTTTTGTTGGGTATTTTTATCCTAAAGTCTATATACTGGTAGTAGGTTCTGTTATTCAACCAAGAGCTTCTTATGGATAACTTGTCCATTGGTATGCACAACAGTCACTACATACATCCCTTCGGAAAGACTGGAAACATCCAAGGTGGGCAAGGTAGTGGTAAGCACCTTTTGTCCTGTTACCGTAAACACTTCAATCTTTTGAATGGCTTCCGAAGAAGTAATCGTTAGTTCCGTTTGGGCCGGATTGGGGTACAAGCGTACCGCTGTATTAGTAACTTCAATATCTTCCATAGCCAATCCGCAGTCCAAGGCATTCATATACCCCCAAATATCATCATTTAGGGTAAAGGGCACAGGAGTGTTATTGGGCGCTTCCCCCATACGTACCAATACAAGGTTTTGGGAAGGGATAACATTCAAAAACTGCCCATCGGCACCAAGGCCCGCCACCAAATCTTCTGGGGCGTTGGGCATAAAGGTTCCATCAAAAACTATTTGACTTTGCGGAATCATAAAACTATCCTTGCCATTCAACCACCATAAATACCCATAAGCTTCATTGAGGTTTTGGGAGGTATTGATCATCTCATTCAAATAATTGGTATCTGCAATCACAGGAGTGGTATCCCAAGTACCTTGGTTCAAAATCAATAAACCATACCGAGCCATACTTCTGGCCGTACTGAAAAACACCCGATTATATCCCTGTGGAAGATACAACCCGCTCATTCCGGTAGGGCTTAGGATTTTCTGATTTGCATACTGATTCAACGTTTGCCCCGATGCATTCTCAAGTACGTCAGTTAATAGGGTGTAGGGGCCATTGTGATAGGCCCATCGCGTACCGGCATCAGCTAGATACTCTAAACAATTAGGGTCTGTACAATGGGGATCGGTCACCCCGTCATCCAACCCAGAAGTCATACTCAATTGGTGCCAAATGGTGATGAGGTCTTCCTTGGCCAAAGGGGCATTGGTCCATCCCTGTCCTAGATAGTCAGAGGTTTTATCGGTAATATCCAGTAGATTTTCTTCCTGGGCAATTCCTATGAGCCCTGCGGTAAGCGTTTTTCCGGCAGAAGCCCAGTACCAGGAGTCTTCCTGTGTCTGCCCGTTAAAATATTGTTCCAGTACTATTTTTCCGTCCTTCAATACAATAAAACCTTTGGTATTCTGATCTTCCAAGAAAGTATATAGCGCATCAATATTGTCTTGACACCACCCAAGGGAAGCAGGGTCTATGGTTTCCCATTCATTACTTCCATTAGGCGGAAAATACAATTGGGCATGTGCCATGCAGACGGCACCCAATAGAGCTAGTAGGCTAAGTAAAGAGTTCATAGGCGTCAATGGTTTACAATTAGACTCCCAAGTGGGTAAAAGGTTCAATGGGGTGTTAAAATACTATATTTATTCTGAAGCACTTAACTTCAGGTATTGTTTTCGCCCAACCGTGATGTACCACATGGCAAAGAGCGGATTGCTGCCTGTTAACGTCCAAGTTTTGGTTTCCCCATCTTGAAGATCAAATGTAACCTCGTTGGATTCACACCAGTCTATGACAGCCTTTAGACGATGTGCTCCTGAAGGTATAGAATAGGTTTGCGACTCCCCATTTTTAAGACTGCCCAATACTTGGTCGTCCAATACAAGCTGAATCTTTCGTAGCCTATTGGAGAAACCAGAAGGTCTATGGATGGTAATTTTCGTCATTTCCTGTTTCTATTCTTTAGAATAGATTCTATCTCTTCAAAAGTAGTATTTTTTGATTTTAATAATATTAAATAATGGTACAATAAATCGGCAGCTTCATTTCTAAAAAGCTCACTATTATCATCTTTTGCTTCTATGATTAATTCAATAGCTTCTTCACCTACTTTTTGGGCCACTTTATTAATCCCTTTTTCAAACAATGCATTGGTATAGGAATCGGCATGATTACAATCAATTCGTTCATTGATAGTTGCTTCCAATTCATAAATAAAGCCTTTTGCGGTTTCTTCTTTAAAGCAGGAAACAGCACCCGTATGGCAGGTTGGTCCAGTGGGATTCGCTTTTATTAAAAGGGTGTCATTGTCACAATCTATAAGCATGGTTGCAACATGTAGGAAATGACCAGAAGTTTCTCCTTTGGTCCATAACCTATTCTTACTTCTGCTGAAGAAGGTCACTTTTTGGGTCTCTTTCGTTTTAATGTAGGCTGCTTCATTCATATACCCCAACATTAAAACTTGTAGGGTATTGGTATCCTGAACAATAACAGGTACCAAACCATTTCCTTTTGTAAAATCTATCGTCATCGTATTGCAATGTTTTTTGTTCTTAAATAGTGTTTTAATTGGGGAATAGGAATTTCTCCAAAGTGAAAAATACTTGCCGCCAGTCCACCAGTAGCAGTAGTTTGCTCAAATACTTCCTTAAAGTGTTGTTTCTTCCCAGCACCTCCCGATGCAATGACGGGAATGTTTACGGCTGTGGAAACTTGATGGGTAATGTCTATTGCAAAACCATTTTTGGTTCCATCATTATTCATGGAAGTAAGTAATATTTCCCCTGCTCCTAGGCGTTCAACTTGTTGGGCCCATTCTATAGTGCTTATCATAGTAGGGGTCCTACCGCCATGTACAAAGACCTTCCATTCCTCTCCCGTAAATTTCGTGTCTATGGCAACAACCACACACTGACTCCCAAAAGTATCTGCAATTTCTCTGATTAGGGTGGGATCATGTACCGCAGCAGAATTGATACTTACTTTATCGGCTCCCGCATTTAACAAACTACGAACATCTTCAATACTTTTAATTCCGCCACCTACCGTAAAGGGAATAGTTATTTCCTGGGCGATTTGTGTCACCAGCTCCACAAATGTTTTTCGGTTTTCCACCGTTGCCGTAATATCTAAGAATACCAATTCATCAGCCCCTTGTTGTACATATTGTTGGGCTAGGGCTACGGGATCACCGGCATCTTTTATGTCAATGAAATTGATTCCTTTCACGGTTCGGCCATCCTTGATGTCCAAACAGGGTATAATTCGTTTTTTCAACATAATTCGCTGAGTTGTTTTAGGGTAATTTGACCCTCATAAATGGCTTTTCCAACAATGACTCCATGGCAGCCTATTTTTTTCAGCTGTAATAAATCATTTAGACTTGACACACCACCACTGGCAATGAGTTTCACGGTTGTTTCAGAAATAATCTCCGTATACAAATCAAGGGAAGGGCCTTCAAGCATCCCGTCTTTTGCAATGTCTGTGCATACTACATATTTCACCCCATCTTTCTCATATTGCGAAATAAAGTCCACTACATCCAATGTGGAAGTGTTTAACCATCCCGCAGTGGCGATTTTCCTATTGCGACAATCAGCTCCCAAAATAATACGGTCATTGCCATATTGTTGTATCCAACTCTTAAAGACATGCGCTTCTTTCACGGCAATACTTCCAGCGGTTATTTGTTGTACCCCACTTTCAAAAGCAATCCGTACATCCTCATCAGATTTTAGTCCGCCCCCAAAGTCAACTTTCAATGTTGTTTGCGCACAAATTTGTTCCAACGTTTTATAATTCACAATGTGTTGTGACTTGGCTCCGTCTAAGTCTACCAGGTGTAGGTAGGTTATCCCATTTGCTTCAAATGCTTTTGCAACTTCCAGAGGATCTTTATTATACACTTTCTTCGTGTTGTAATCTCCTTTTGAAAGTCTCACACATTTTCCGTCAATAATATCAATGGCAGGTATAATTCTCATAAGGCTAAAAAGTTCTTTAAAAGTTGCGCACCTATTTCAGCCGATTTCTCTGGGTGAAATTGGGTAGCATAAAAGTTATCTTTTTGCAGCGCAGCACTAAATTCATTGATGTAGTGGCACTTTGCCACTGTTTCCTTGCATGGCGCTGCATAGTAACTATGTACATAGTACATATCATTATCTTTATGAATTCCATTAAATAGTTTTCCATCTATTAGTTTTCCATCTATCGTGGTGAAGCTATTCCAGCCCATATGTGGTACCTTGTCCTTAGGTGGAAATCGTTTCACTTCCGTATCAAAAATCCCTAGGCATTGGGTGTTCCCTTCTTCGGAATGTGTACACATGAGTTGTAGGCCCAAACAAATCCCCAGGAAAGGCTGGGTTATGGAAGGAATAATTTCATCCAAGTTTTTTTTCCGAAGGTACTCCATAGCGCTACTTGCCTCTCCAACCCCAGGAAATATAACTTTATCGGCTGCGTAAATACGATCCTTGTCATCTGTAATGATGCTGTCATGTCCCAATCGGGATAAAGCATTCTGAACAGACCGGGTATTCCCTGCATTGTATTGTATAATTGCAATCATAAACTTCCTTTGGTACTAGGGATACTGTAATTGTTTGTTTGTTGAACTGCCATCTTTACGGCTTTGGCAAAGGCTTTGAATATCGCCTCAATTTTATGGTGCTCATTATTACCTTCCGCTTGAATGTTTAAGTTGCATTTAGCTGCATCACTGAACGATTTAAAGAAGTGCAGGAACATTTCGGTGGGCATTTCCCCAATCATTTCACGTTTAAAATCTGCCTCCCAAACGAGCCAGGGCCTTCCTCCAAAGTCTACGGCTACTTGCGCCAAGCAATCATCCATGGGAAGTAAAAACCCATATCTATTGATTCCTTTTTTATTGCCTAATGCCTTACGGAAGGCTTCTCCTAGTGTAATGGCAACATCCTCTATGGTGTGGTGTTCATCTACTTCCAAATCTCCTTTTACGAGTACCTCCAAATCAATGGTTCCGTGTTTGGCAATTTGCTGCAGCATATGGTCAAAGAAGCCAATTCCGGTAGCCAATTTTGATATTCCCTTACCATCTAGGTTTACCATCACTTGTATATTCGTTTCTTTGGTGCTTCTGGTAACTATTGCTTTCCGCGGAATTGCTTTTAGATAGCTATAGATGGTTTCCCAACTGTGGGTACTTAAGACCGCCTCATCATTGTGATCGCCTATAAAGATTCCTTTTGCTTGTAGGTTGGTCGCTAACTCCATGTCTGAAGCCCTATCGCCTATGACAAACGAATGGGCCAAATCATAATTTCCATGGATATAGGCCGTGAGCATCCCGGTTTTTGGTTTTCGGGTAGGAGCATGGTCTTCCGGAAAGCTTTTATCAATCAACACCTCTTTAAAAACAATCCCTTCATTTCTAAAGGCTTGAATGATTTTATTTTGGGCAGGCCAAAAAGTTGCTTCGGGAAAGGCTTCCGTTCCCAGTCCATCCTGATTGGTAACCATGACCAATTCGTAATCCAGTTCCTTCACAATTCTTGAAAGCCATTGAAACACACCTGGGTAAAACTCCAGCTTTTCAAGACGATCTACTTGGTAATCCACAGGGGGTTCAATCACCAACGTTCCATCCCTGTCTATAAATAATACTTTTTTCATACAAATGTTTTTATGGCGTTAAGCAGTTTATCATTCTCTTCTGGGGTGCCTATCGTAATTCGTAGGCAATTTGTTATTTGTGCAGTTCTATTTCTTACAATAAGCTGTTTTGAAATCAAATAGGCGTATAGCCTATTGGCATCTTCCACTTCAATCAAAAGGAAATTGGCATCAGAGGGATAAACAGTCTGAACTTGTGTAAGTTCTTTAAGTGCCAATGCAACCCGTTCTTTTTCCGCTAGGATAAGCGCCACTCTATCTTTAAAGGCAGCATAGGTGTCCAATGCTTGTAGGGCTGCCTGTTGGTTTAGCGAACTCACATTGTAGGGGGGCTTTATTTTATTGAAAAGGGAGATTATTTCAGTACAAGCATATGCCGTACCTATCCTTGCCCCTGCAAGCCCCCAAGCTTTACTGAAGGTCTGGCTAACGACTAAATTGTGGTATTCATCAATAAGTGGGAGGAGTGAATTGGCCTTGGCAAAATCAATGTAGGCTTCATCTACCATAACAATCCCATTAAATCTTTGAAGGATCTGCTCAATCGTATGGCTATCCATACAATTGCCGGTTGGGTTATTTGGAGAACAAAGGAAGATCACTTTAAGGGTGTCATCATTTAAGTAGGGCTTCAGTAACTCCAAGTCAATTTGAAACGCAGTGTTTAAAGGAACCTTCACAAGGGGAACATCATTAATAGCTGCAGATACCTCGTACATTCCGTAGGTGGGAACAAAGGTGAGTGCCTTGTCAATTCCCGGCCTACAGCATATCCGTAAGAGCAAGTCGATGACTTCATCAGAGCCGTTGCCAATAAATAACTGATTCGCACCTACTTGTTTTATCTTCGATAGTTGTTCCTTTAGCACTTTCTGATAGGGGTCTGGATAGCGGTTTAAAGTTCCAAACGGACTTTCATTGGCGTCCAAGAAAACCCCTTCACCTCCAGTAAATTCATCCCTGGCACTGGAATAGGGCGATAGCGCTGTAATATTTGGACGTACCAAGTGTTTAATAGATTTCATGTCATTCTTCATTTAATCGTAGACTTACGGCATTTTTGTGGGCGATGAGTGCCTCTGCTTCTGCCAAGATTTCAATGGCATTTCCAATGTTTTGGATACCTTCCTTACTCACCTTTTGAAAGGTGATCTTCTTTACAAAGCTGTCTACGGAAACACCACTGTAACTTTTGGCATAGCCATTAGTGGGTAAGGTGTGGTTGGTTCCGCTTGCGTAGTCCCCTGCCGATTCACAACTGTAGTTTCCAACGAAAACAGAACCGGCATTTTTAATTCCATCCAACCACTTCATTGCACGTTCGGAAGCGATAATTAAATGTTCGGGGGCATAGGCATTGCTAAGCTCAAAACACGCTTCAATACTTTCCAAAACAATGGCTTTGCTATTTTTCAAAGCCTCTAAAATGATGTCCTTTCTAGGGAGTTTCGGTAGTTGTTTTGCGATTTCATCATTGCATTGTTGCACCACTGTTTGATCATCACTTAGCAAAATCACTTGGCTGTCAGCCCCATGTTCCGCTTGCGATAATAAATCGGCAGCTACAAAAGCAGGCTTGCAGGTATCATCGGCAATCACCAACACCTCACTGGGGCCAGCGGGCATGTCTATTGCAACACCCTCTTGCTGGATGATTTCCTTGGCTTTGGTCACATACTGATTTCCAGGACCAAAGATTTTATACACCTTCGGAATGGTTGCTGTCCCATAGGCCATTGCAGCAACTGCCTGCGCACCACCTACCTTAAAGATTTTCGAGATCCCAACGAGCTGTGCCGTATACAGTATGGCTGGGTGTAATACTTGGTCTTGGTTGGGTGGCGTGCATAACACCACCTCCTTGCACCCCGCAATTTTAGCTGGGATTCCCAACATTAGAATAGAGGAGAAGAGGGGCGCACTGCCCCCCGGAATGTATAATCCCACTTTTTCAATGGCAACAGCCTTTCTCCAACATTGAACCCCGGGCGCCGTTTCAATAGACGCTTCCTTAAGTTGTTGTGTTTTATGGAAGCGCATGATATTCTCATACGCAATGGCGATGGCATCTTTAAGGGCTTTCGGTGTTTGGGCAATGGCAGTTTCAATTTCAGTATCGGTAACTTGAATGCCTTCTAAACGTACCCCATCAAAAAGTTGGGTGTACCTAAAAAGGGCTTCATCTCCTTTTTCCCGCACCTCATTTAGAATGGAGGTGACCGATGCGGTTAGTTGCTGTTCATCCATCACAGGGCGTTTGATGAACGCTTCCCATTGTGACCTCTTGGGTGTAAAGTACGTCTGTATCATAGCACCATTTTATCAATTGGAACAATTAGAATATCTTCCGCACCAGCTGTCTTTAGCTCATCAATGACTTCCCAAAATTGGTTTTCATCAATGACAGAGTGCAATGAACTCCATCCTTCTTCGGCTAGCGGCAGGATGGTCGGACTTTTCAAAACGGGTAAAATAGACGCTACCTGCTTGATTTTATCATTGGGGACATTCAATAAAATATACTTACTGTTTTTAGCCCTTAACACGGCTTTAATTCGAAACAAAAGTTTCTCTAAAGTCAGTTCCTGTGCAGCACTTAATTTCAATGATTTTACAAGAACCGCTTCAGATTTCAATATCACTTGGGTTTCCCTTAAACCATTTTTAAAAAGGGTACTACCAGAGCTTACAATATCACAGATGCCATCTGCCAAGCCAATATTTGGCGCAATTTCTACCGAACCGGAAATAGTGTGAATAGCTGCCGATATATTGTTTTTGGCTAAATAAGACCGTAGCGTGGCAGGGTAGGAGGTCGCTATTTTTTTGCCGTTGAAGTAGCGAACATCATTACTTGTAACTTCCTTGGGAACCGCTAAGGAAACCCTACATTTCGAAAATCCTAACTTTTCAACTACGGAAACTTGTTTCTGTTGTTCAATTAGTAGATTTTCACCAACAATCCCAATATCTACAGTTCCATCTTCTAAATATTGGGGGATATCACTGTTACGGAGATACAGAATTTCCATCGGGAAATTTGAAACCGAAACCTTTAATTGATCCCGCCCATTGTGGATTGCAATACCACAATCCTTTAACAACTTTAGGGAATCATCGTGAAGTCTACCACTTTTCTGAATTGCAATTTTTAGTTTACTCATTTTTGAATTTTGATGTGTCTGAGTAAACCGAGAAGGAGGGTAATAAAAAAACCGTCTGGATTTACTCAGACGGTTTTTGATATTTTGAAGGATTACATACCACTATCACTTCGCCTGAGCGCAAATATGAAAATGGTGATGATGTAATGCGTTAAAAATCATTTCTTGTATTATGTGGGTCAAAGATATAAATTTTATGTTTTTCGAGAAATTTTTTGGTCTTAATTTAAACAACAGTCTTTTTCTATACCATCAAAACGCCACAATCCGTCACGTCTTTCATACCAAATGTGCCTTTTGCTACCTTCATTGCTTTAAAGATACCCTTTTCATATTCAAATTAAGGGCAATCGTCCATCCCAATATCAATACAAAAGCGGTTTTCTGTACCAATGGGGAATAGGCCAGAAATCGTTCGTCATAATAGAACCAATTGTTGATGCCAATCACAATCATACACCCTATCCCTGCAATCATAAACGGAATATACGTATTACGGTACAAGGCCCTAATCATTCCAATAATCACCACAATACCGGCAACACTTAACAGGGTGGTCATCACATCATGCCAACTGGTAAAAATAAAGATGGCCGATAGCATCCCGGTAATCCCTGAAATTTTAATGGCCCTTCGCCATTTTGGGTGTTCCTCGTAATACTCGGCAAACAAAAAGAAGAAATAGGCCATGCTCACACATAACAATACCATAGCTGTGAGTGCCACAGGCCTAGCGGGATTTATTTCTCCGTTCAATGCCTCCTCACTCATCAGGTTACACCAGTAGTTCCGTTGCCAATCAAAACCCACCGACTCCGGCTCTAGTTGTGAACCCCCAGGGTATAAACTTGCTGTATAGATAAAAAGCCCAATAAAGATCACAATCCCAATGGTGGGTAATAAAAGGGGTATGTTTTTGTGGTTTTTCATGGATGATTTGATAATACTCGTAAGAGCTAATTTTTTACGTCCGCAACCTTAACAAAAACCGCTCTATCTGCCTGCGATGCCTTAAGATATGTACAATGGCGTGCTCAAACAATTGCTCCACATCATAGCGTTGTCCCCATCTTACCAAGATCTTTTGGGCAGGGTCAAAGGTCTCCAAGGGTACGTTGGGATAGTCTGTAAAGAAGTCCACACTATACTGAAACATTTTTTTCAGCTCCCGTTCGTAGTCGGCAACGGTGGGGAGCAACTCCCG
The DNA here is from genome assembly GCA_964495885.1 of uncultured Alteromonas sp. Taxonomy (GTDB): domain Bacteria; phylum Bacteroidota; class Bacteroidia; order Flavobacteriales; family Flavobacteriaceae; genus PALG01. The sequence goes on from CAZBWO010000010.1 coordinate 109,212, forward strand.
TTCCACAAAGTCAAGGTCTTCCCCCAGGGAATTCCGCATATAGATCACATAACAATAACCGGCCCGTATGACGTGGGTTAGAATGGTTTGCACACTCCTACAATCGGAGTCGGTTGTCGTAGGGTCTACAATTTGCACTAATTCTTCATCGCTTATTTCAGCAATCACCTCCCTAAGCTCATCAACCGCCCGTTCGTATTCATCCAAAAGGGCGCCAATGGCCCCATGATCGCGGTAGTGTGTCATTTGTACTATTTAATTGCTGGAAAGGAAAGATACGCTTTTTTTACAAGGATGTATTTCTTTACGTTAGAGTTGATTTATGGGAAAATCTTAAAGTTCCTTCTGTTTTATTAAATCTCCATCTTTGTAGGTTAGTTCCTGTACGGGCAGTCCTTTGTCGTATAAAACGACAATGCGCATGTTCTTCATAATCTGCTTGTAGTCTGCCATGGTTTTTTTTCGAATGTATCCTTGACTGTCATAATCTATCACAACTACCGGGATAGACGTATTATCCTTAAAAATGTAATGATATTCATAGTTAGGGATGCCTCCATTGTAGTGAATGCTTTTGTGAATAAAATCATCCTTGTCTATATAGTTATCTATATAGGGCACATTATCATAGATAAATCGTTCCCCAATTTTGCGTCCCTTACTATCTAAAAGGTCTTTTTTAATCCTTCCTTCCCTTGCATAGACTATTTCTTGGGAGATTAAATCGGTTACCTTTACAACCTCACCCGCCTGGTTGTTAACGGTTTGCTCACTTATGCCTTTCTCGTAATAGGTTTCAGTAGATCTTTTAATCGTCCCATCTGCATACCGTTCATTCACAATTGTTTCGGTAAGTAAATCATTGGTGGATAGGTCATAGGTTCTTCTGGAATTCATAATTAATTCACCCCCTGTGTAGGGTTTGTGTGTAATGATTAACTTTTCCCCTTCTCCAATCCGAATCATGGTTGTGTCATTAATCCTGGCCACACCTACCTGGGACATTCCTGCATTAAAGATGGCGATTCGTTGTGCTTTCTGCCGCTGTTCCTGTAACCGTTCAATTCTATCAATTTCCTCCTGGGAAAGTGGTTTGGGTTTCCTTCGTCTTGAATTTGAAAATAAACTAATTAAATTACTGGCAGCCCCTAGATAATTTCCAGATTCTATGTTTCCCCACATTTGATTTGAAACATTTAAATTCTGAACAAACCTTCCCACACCACTATCTTCCCCAAATAATGCATTGCCAGCAGTTTCTAGGGAATTGTAAAAATTGTTCATCTTGAAATAGGGGTTGTTGGAATCGGCCAGCGTATTGTTGTCCACATTCTCAGAAGCCGAATTGCAGGTGCTTACTTTTTGTATAACCCCATAGGCATTTTGTGTGTAAGCGGCATACGTATCTACTAAACCATTAATCATCCCCACCATTTGCGCCGCACGGGGTGAACCATTCTCGCATTCACATTTGTATGCATAATAAGTAGCAAGGTAAATGTAAGCTTCCCGTTTGGAAAACTCATCGGCACCCAAGCTCTGGGCTTGATTCTTATAATTAATGGCAGTACTTCCGGGACATTGCCCAAAAAGTACCATTGGGACAAATAATAAGGAAAAAAGGATTTTCATGTATCTATTGTTTTAAAGGCTAATATCCAACAAGTCAGTTTAAAAGGATATACCCTTTAACGGTTAGTTTTTTAGCGTAAGCATATCCGCAAGGGGATTCTCCATAACAGCTACTAAAGGTACGCTTTTTAAGCAGATGTCAAACCTATAGGACCTATGTATGCTGTTCCCTAATACGCTATAATGGCATCTGCCAACGCACTTAGCTTTTGGTGCACTTCAGGCCCGGAAACATTGGTAATAAGAAACACGCCGGTTTGGGTTTCGGGAACCAGGGTCATCCAACTGGAAGTACCAAAGGCACCACCATTCTGAAATAGTTTGGCGGGTCCCTCACTGCTGTTCAGGATTTGCCAAAACAAACCATTGTCAAAACCCCCATACTTGCCGTTATACAACCCTTCATGGGATAGCTGCACCAACGGGTGGTCTGTTTGCAGTTGAAACTGCATATAGGCCAGCATATCGGCTACCGAAGAAACAATTCCTCCCTCTGCATTCACTTCCTTTAAGGTCCGTACAGGCATTTCCAACCCGTTGGCATTCAATCCCACCGCTACACGTCCCTGCTGGTCTTTAGACACCCCCACAAAGGTTTGGTCCATCTTCAGCGGGTCAAGGATCGCTGCCTTTAGTAAGTCTTCATACGATTGTTCATACAGCTGTTCAACACAAAGGGCCAATAGATTTGCCCCTACATTGGAATAAGAAAACTGCTGCCCCGGGAAGGTATTCAGTTTTACCTCATGCAACGCTTCCCAAAAATCGTTTTTGGTAAAACCCGCTTGTAATTCATTTATGGTATAGGGGAGGGTATCCCAGTTCGGATTGTCAAAAAGCCCCGGCGTATCGGGAAATAAATGGGGGAGTCCGCTGGTGTGTGTCACCAAATGTCTATAGGTAATGGGTTGCCCATCATATTGCAGATTGGGGTATTCCCTGGGAAGGACGTCCCTAATATCGTCATCAAGGGCCACTTTTTTATCGTGCAGGGCCTTGGCCAATAACAAACCCGTAAAGGTTTTGGTTAGGGAAGCAATTTCATATAAGGTTTCGTTGTTTGGGGATTCGCCAGTAAGTAACTGGCCTTGATGGAAGGTATAGACCTTTCCATTTTTGAGTATACCCACAGAAATAGAACTGAGTTCACTGTGCCCAACCAAGGAATCGCTTTGTTGGGAGACAAAATTTTCAAAAGGATCTGGCGACGTGCAGCTTCCAATGAGCAAGGGAATCAATACAAATAGGAGGGAAGGGAACCGTAGGGATTGCATACTTTGGTTTTCCCTAAAGACGATACAAAAAGTAGAACGTCTCAAAAGTCCTGTCTATCCTCTATCGATACTTGGTGTTAGCTTTTATTGTATTGTTTTTTTACCATAAATGCAATTCCGAAAAGTATATCCATGTACACCAAAAAGTCCAAAGGCAACTGAATAATGTTCCAGAAATATAAAGGAATAGTCTAAACCTTTTTATTCCTAATCGATTTTTAAAATAATACCAATCAAAAAGTTCACTCAGGATTCCTAAAGAATAAAAAATATTAGCACCAATTCCCCAGTATATTAATCCGAATGTATCTGCTCTGCTCCATGAATAATCGGTTCCTTTAATTCCGTCATAAATTGCATAAACTCCAACAATACCAACTAATAAGTTGAATATCCACCTTTTGGATTCCCACCACTTAATATTTAATTTTAATTCGTCTAAATTCATTTTAAAAATGAACAACAAAGGTTATGTGTTGTTGTATGCAGTTTTTATTCATTTAATTATAATTTATCGCAATTCCGCTATTCAATTCCGCTGCTTTTTTAAATCCAGATTTATACAATTTCAGATGCCAATTATTGATGTAATCCCAGTGGACTTCATATTTGGCGTGATAAACGTGATTCGCAATTAGCTTTTCTTGGTTATAGGCATTTTCAAATCTTCAATTCCAATTGATTCTAATGCTTTGTTCATCAGCTTGGCGTCGTCAGATTTTATAAATCGCTCATTTAATTTTGTTAAAATCTTATTGGGCGAGTTGTCGCATTCCTGAATCAAAAAACGTGTTATTCCCCAACCTTTATCCATAGAAAATACTGTATCGTTTTGCTTGTGATACTGTGAATATACAAAAGCAAATTTTTCATTAAGATATTCTTCTGCATCGTCGATAGTGAGTTTTTTTAGTTCCTCAATTTCAGAGTCAGGCATTCTGTATAATTCGCAAACAATTCCCAAGTTCAGGTTAATTTTAGTCAGAGTGTTTTTTCAATTGCGTACAACGGCCTCTCTATCCCCTTGACGTCGATTGGGGATAGGTGTTGTTATATGCTGGCATTCCCATCTCGTTTCTCCCTCAATATTTCAATCTCCTTTTCTAGAATTTTCTTCTCTCTATGTATGAGGCTATCCCATTTTTTTTTTGCAATGACTTCTCTTTCACTCTCCGTTAGTGTGTTAACTGGCATTGGTGGTAATGTAATTGTCCTCGTTAAGGGCTTTTCGAAAGACCTATTTAAAGCACACATATCCATTGTGATAAATCCTTCATCATGAGAATCTGCATAAACAAGCCATTTCTCTTTTTTATCAGTAAATATATCACAGGAACTTTCCTGTTTTACAACATAGAGATTTCCTGGCTTATCACCACCGTCTAAAGATTCAATAACCTTAATAGTAAATGAATAGTTAGCATTATCAATTTCTACAATTTCACCGATAAAAATACAATCTGAATATTCATAAGAAGATTTTTGCAATTCAGAGAGTTTCATTATGGCACAGTCACAAGCAAATGAATATGATGAAAAAGCAATTAATAAGGATAATATATAAGTTTTACTTTTCATCAGTTTGCGTATAACGGCACTAACTATTCCCTAGGCGACACTTGGTGGTAAGCGTTGTTATATGGCTTCTTTTTACTTTATCAAATTTTAGTCATTATGCCAGTCCCATTGGTTCGGTTCAAAAGATTGGAATGGTATAAATAACTGTCATGGGTTAATTTTTCTATTATTTTTACATGTATAGTTTTACCTATCAAGTAGTCAAATTTTGGGTTATTAACTTCTTTGTAGGTTAGGGCATATTCGCAATCGGATTTCCAAGCGATTGAATAAACAAATTTAGATTTCCCGTCCGTTTCTACCTGTAAACTATCATTCCTTTTCACTAAAACATTCGGATATAATATGCTCTCATATTTAAAATCACCAGTTTTAAATTCGTCAAAGTTTTGACATTCTGAGGGGTTTTTAATTTTGCGCTCATATTTTTTGTTTACAAATTGATAAGTGTAATCAAAACACATTCCATTTAATTTACTTTCCAGAGGATATACTATATCTTTATTTTTTTGAATTATTCCGTCAATCATTTTTTGATTGTCATAAGTCGTTTTGCTCTGATTGATTTGAATACTTTTAGATTTACCGTTATTATCAATGCAAAGGGTTAAAGTTAGAAACTCAACTACGTTAACATCCGTTACATAATATTCCTGCTCGATTCGATTTTGTCTATTACAAGAGCTTAGGAATAAGATGAACATGAACAATGTCAATTTTAATTTCATAGTTTTTTGATGAGACTCAACGGTCTGTTAGGACCACCAGTTTTAATTGCGGTTATAAGTTGTTGTGGTGTCGTTTTTTAATATTTAAATATCCTATGGTGCTAATCACAGACAAGAGAATACAAGTCCAAAACCCAATAACTTGAAAATCAAGCCAAAACTTTAGATTTTCAATATCAGTTTTTTGCATTTCTGTAATTGTCAAAAACCTTGTTTGGTCTCCGTAAAGTGCTGCCATGTTAATCGAAGTTAATGCAAAATAAATAGTCACTAGTGGTAACACTATTATTGCAATCAGTAATATTCTCTTGTATATTAAAGACTTCTTCATTTTTAATGCACCACAACTGTACTGGCTATCCCTCTGGCAAGGCTCGGGGGTAGGCGTTGTTGGCATTAGTGCTTTTTTTATCAGACTATAAACTTTCATCCATATCCTGTCTTCCAATGATTGCCATGATTTCAACAACATCATCATTGATTCTGTAAAATATACTATCAGATCCACAGACGCATCTTCTGTACCCTTTTTTTATATAATCAACCGACTCAAATGAAAACGGCTGTTTCGCAATTAAATCAAAATACTCAAAGAAAGTATCGAAATATTTATCGGCTTGTTGAACCCCGAACCTGATTACGCCATAACGGTGAATACGGATCAGGTCGTTTTTTGCTTCATTGCTTAACTTGTAATCAGCCATTAGGTAATGACTTGGATTGTTTTAAAATATCAGCTTTTGAATCTGAGGTAAATCCGCTTTTCTCGGCTTTCTCAAGTTTGGCCCTGATCCAATCAATCCGAGCTTGTTGATTTCTTGCTTGTCTAATTAAATCATTAACAAGTTCACTTTTGCTTGAGTATTCCTTGCTATTAACTTGGTCTTTCAACCAATCATCATTTGGTTTTGTGAAAGAAATGCTTTGTCTGCCCATGAGTATATTTTGATGTAAAAATACACCAAAAATGATTCAGTTGCAAATATTTCGTATTGTTGCCAACGGTCCTGGCTATAACCCTGGCGACGACCGGGGATAGGCGTTGTTGTGCTTAGTTGTTATTATAAAATTCTGTGTTATTTTTCAATATATTCTTTTGCTGAATATTTAATTTATCCCAGTTGGATTTATAAAATTCAAGGATTTCAGTTCTTGAATCTGATTCTTGTCCATAATTTTCTATCATTACAATTCCGTAATGAACAGAACTTAATTTGTTCGAGCTTGGGCGTTTGTCAATTTTCATTCTCGATTCAACATATTTTTGAATTTCAGGCACAGCATTTTTGTCATCTATTGCGAACAAAGCCCAGAGAACATAGGCGATTTGAATTCTTTTCTCTTTCAGTAAGGACAAAATAAATTCTGTTGATTCCTTATTTCCAATTTGCGCTATTGTTAAAATACTAATTGCCTGTAAATCTTTATTCCCAAGATTGATACATTTTTTAAGTGCTTTTAGGCTATTAGTTGTTCCAATTTCTCTCAAAGCAATACCAGCTTGTTGTTTGGTATAAAAAGAAGAATTCTCATTATTTAAAATAGAAATCATAGAAGATTCATTGAATGCTATTCCTTTTTTCTTAAAATGCTCTAACATCCATTTTTTACTCAAATCGTTTATTTCGAATCTCTGTCTCATCCAATTAAGCACAACGGTTTGTTTATGGTTTGTTGCGGGAAATCAGATATGATTTTCCGCCGTAACCGAAAGATAACAAATTGCAAGGACACGAGCGCAGCGAACTGGCGCAGCAATTCCGATTAAGACACGAGCACGAAGTGCGAACTGGCCGAAGGCAATTCAATCGCAATTAATTATACACGGTGTTGTGGTTAGTTTTTCTTTCTTATGATTTTCACAATTCGATTAATTATAATTTCCGATAAATTCCATTCATACCCTTCAAAGTCTGTTGTGTTTATAAACTGAATTACCACAGTATCTATATCTTTATGATATTCCGCGAGACTTTGATAACCAATGACTAAACCACCGTGATTATATTCGTAAGGATATAATTCCTGTTCTCTTTCTTCAAATACAGAACCATCATTCAAAGCTCTTAGGAATGTTCCCACATCCTCTGCGGTTGCTAACATTCCAAAGTCACGGGCTTTAAAATCTTCATCAATTCCTACATAATATCCACTCATTACATCGTTCAAATCAACATCGTTAATAGAAAAAAATGTATTTTTCAATTCAAGAGGAATCAAAATTTTTTCTTTGATGTACTCGTTATGATTGTATCCTAAAACCTTATCCAAAATCCTTCTAAGCAACAAATAATTGGTGTTAGAATATTCATATCCTTCGTCTGGTTTAAAGCTAGCAGGTAAGTCTAAAGCAAAATCTAAGGCATTTTTACCATTCTCTTCTTCGTTTTCCCAAAATGCTGGATTATCTGTAAAATTTGGAATTCCTGAACGATGTTGAATCATCATTTTCAATGTGATTTCATCGGCATTTTCAATTCTACCCTTGAGCTCTGGGAGGTAGTCGGTGAGGGTTTTATCAAAAGACAAACGTTTTTCCTTTACCAATTTAGTAGCTATTACTGCGGTATAAAGTTTGCTAATGCTGGCAATCTTAAAGAGAGATTTTGGGTCGGCTGGTATTTTCTTTTCTCTGTTTTTCCAACCGCCTGTATAGTAAGCTGGTGGTTTCCCTGCCTGGTCTACGTAAACAATCATTCCATCAAATCCATGTCCTATGGCTTCATCAACTTGTTCTTGAATGGTATCTGGTAGTGGTAAAATCCAAGCCTTTACCAAAATCCAAGGAACGAAAAATAATGAAACTACGGTTCCAACAAACAATAATGCTCTTAGAATCCATTTGGCTCTTTTATTTTTTATCATTTCTCTGTTTCAGTATACGCTTTTGTGTTTGGTTTTATAATTCAGGATACGTTTTCAAATTAGCCACAACGGTTTTGTACAACCCCTCGTTGATTGGTTTCAAGGTACAAATTATTCAGGTGAGGGGAGTGGTTTATGTTGTAAACAGTTGTTTCGGTTATTCGTTTGTCATGCAATGGGAGTTAGGTATTGTTATACCAAGTCTTTAAATCCGCTAAATATTTCATTTAAGTCAATCTCTTTTATTTCAATACCATCTTTATTTTCAATTTTACTCCTAAAAATTATTTCCCAAAAGCTTCTTTTATAAAAATAATATGGAATAGATACTCCTTCTTCAACTAGATAAACCTTTGACTTTAAAATTTGATTGTCTTTTAGATATTGAATCTCTCTACCCCTAAGGCCATCTCTTAAAAAGTTCTTTATTCCTTTAATGTTTTCTTTTTCAAATTCAAGTCCTGGCTCACCATAACTTTTATCTTCGTAAAAATCATATTTATTGAAATACTCACCTTCTAAATGTAAATTGTAGCCTGGTACTTTCGGGTCAAATACGGTTAGATAAATTAAAAGATCCTTTTTCAGATATCCCACTTTAATTTCCAAATCAGGATTTTCACTTGATGGTTTGTAAATTACTTCTTTGGTATCATTAATATTTTTAGAACGAAATACTCTAAATCCATTTTTTTTAAAGATAGGATCTAAAAAATCTTCCCATTTATTAATTTGATTCACCATTTATTACAGATGCGGTTTAACGGACCTAACTATTCCTCTAGTGCCGCTTGGGGATAGGTGTTGTTGGCAACAGGTTTTTATTCTTCACCACTGTAAAATTTATCAATATCTTTTTCAAATTTTTTATAATGTCTTTTCCAATAATCTTTATTCTTGTCTAATGTTTTATAGTCAATCAATTTTGGAACTAATTCATTCAAATTATTTTCAATCTCTATCTTTTCTTCATTTGTTTTGATAAGCCTTTTGATTGAAAATCGAATCAATTTGATTAATAGTTCAGTAGCAATTTTTTCATATTCTGAGAGAATCTTTATTAAGTTGAATTCTGACCAAATATCATTTTCATCTATGACCGTTATTTTTTTACCTGTTTTTTCTAATTGCATTTGAACAATTCTAAAACTCGTTGTTTTATTAATTTCAGAGTTTTCCTTTCTTTCGGTTTTGCTATATTCATAATCAACTGTATGTGCACCAGCAATTCCTCTCAATTTATAGATGTCCAAATCATTGAAAATTTGCCTTATTTCTTTTCTACTAGAGTAATGTAGAAGTACAGCAATTTCTTCAAAGGCGCTCATTTGTAAATAGACAGCATTGAGGATTCCGTACAATCGAATGTTTGTTTCACCAAAATCATTGTTTTTATTTTCCAAGTCGCCAAGTTGATACATAAAAGCACTAATAATAGCATATTCAGTATCGTCAAGTAAATCGACGCTAGCTCTAAATCTTTTCCAATCTGTTTTCTTTTGGAATTTTAATCTTTTTTGAAATTCTTTTTCAAAATCATTTGAATATCTTATTTCGTTTTCTGCGATTCTAAGTATCAATAACAGAAAATCTGTTAATTGTTCTTTATAAATGATTTCTGTGTTTTTATTCATTTCAATTCAATTGGGCGATGCCTGTGTCAAAGTTGTTGCCAACGGTCCTGGCTATCCCTCTGGCCTTGTCTCCGACGAGCCTACTACGTAGGCGAGAGGAAGACACAGGGCGGCTGATTCGGCAGATCCCGTTTTGCAGGGCAAAAGCGGGAAGCAGCTTTCAAGCTGCGTTAGAATCAGCTAGCATTGGGGCCGCCGTGGGTGCTTATTCCGTTTAGTTTTTTAGTTTTTATAAAGTTAAGAATTTTACAATGATCTAAATGCGCTCGCTTGGGGATAGGCGTTGTTGTACTTAGTTATTTATTTCTTCAAGCCTCTTTTTAATTCCCTCCATATTTCTTAAGGGATTGTATAATGATGAATTTTTCATTACTAGCACGAGGATTGACATTTCTTCATCATTCAGATCCTCAAGCTTCTTTTGAAAATAGAAATTTGAAGCGTTTTCTATTCCAATATTTTCATTTGCAAAATCATAAATTTGTGCGAAGTAGCTCAAACACTTCTCTTGGGAAAAATCTTTTTCAAGTTTCCAACTTAAGACATAGGTATTTGTTTTAATCCTAGAATTATAGAGTTCAAAACTCATTCGTGATACATAGAGACAGGGACATACTTTATTGCTAGTGCCTCTTAATCCGTCAAAAAATTTTCCATTGGTATTTGTAATCTCGTTAACCTTGTTGAAGGTTTTTATAAACTTTTGAGGGAGTAGTTGAGTATTTTCAATATTTGATTTTAGTTCATTCAATTCATTTTCATCAAATGGGCTATATAAGTCGCTTTTAAGGTATTGGATAAATAAAAATGCTAGAATCACAATGGAGACTAGAATTTTAAGAAAGATTTTGAGCAGCTTTTTCAATTAAATAATTAAGTACAACGGTCCTGGCTATCCCTCTGGCCTTGTCTCCGACGAGCCTACTACGTAGGCGAGAGGAAGACACAGGGCGGCTGATTCGGCAAGCACCGTTTTGCGGAGCAAAAGCGGGAAGCAGCTTTTTAAGCTGCGTGAGAATCATTAGCAGAGCCTGTCCTGAGCTTGTCGAAGGAGGGCCGCCGCCAAGGTTCAATCCATTCCGTTTAGTTTTTATGTTTTTATAAAGTTAAGAATTTTACAATGATCTAAATACGACGCTTGGGGATAGCCGTTGTTACCTCTTGTTTTTTTTCAGTTGTCTTTTTCGTTTTCTCATTGTTTTCTTATCAAGAATCTTGGTTATCGTCGTCCTCCCATAATAGTATCGATAAGAAATAAAAGGCACCTGAGTGTGAAATTCAGATTCATACTTTTGATAATTTATAATAAGCTTTAGATATTTTATAAAATCTAAAACTCTACCTGCCTCATTAAGTTTTTGGCTTTCTAGGTCGCAATATCCTTTTAAAGAACGTTTCTCAGGTTTAATTATATCGAAAATATCATACCTACAGTAATGATTCTCTTTCCATTTTGGAATCAAGTTGCAACTGGGTATGTCATTAATTGAGTTGTTTCGTATGTATTGAAATAATAAGTTACTTGTTTCTTCAGGGATTGTATAGGTCTTTTTGAATTTCTCTCTTTTATTTCCATCATTGTTCTCCACAAAAAAGGTTATTGAAGATTCTATTTTTCCATTGTTCGAAAGTTCAATTAGTGCAATATTTGTATAAAGCCTAAAGACATATTGATTTCTCTGATTTTCAATTTTTGGGATTTCAAATAATCTGCTAATACGATTTGTAGTAAAAAGGAATGTCGTATCACTTTCTTTTGTAAAATCGACGTTTTGACAAATCAAATGACTTGAAATTAATAGAGGTAGTATCAGTGGAAGGTTTTTCAAAATAAGAGGTAACGGTCCTGGCTATCCCTTTGGCGGCGTTTGGGCGGCCGGTTCGGCGAGCACCGTTTTGCGAAGCAAAAGCGGGATGCGCAGCAACAGAATCAGCTAGCGTTGGGGCCGCCAAGGTTCAATCCATTCCGTTTAGTTTTTTTGTTTTTATAAAGTTAAGAATTTTCAATTACCTAAATACGACGCTTGGGGATAGGCGTTGTTACCTGCTGGCTTTTTAATTCAGTTTTATTTCAATCGCTTTGTTTTGAATGTCAATTTCAATCCATTCCGAGTCAGATTCTAATTCGGGAATTGTTTCGGTCAAATCCAATCCTTTTGCATATTTACTCAAAGCTTTTTGTCCGAAATGTATAGTCGCTTTATATTCAGTTTGTCCTGTTTTTCCAATCCACGCTTTAGTTTCTATTTTCCGTTTGTCATTCACGTGTTTTTTAGTCAACTGGTTGTCAGTCGGAAACCACGAAACTCCATCACACCAAAACCATTTTAATTCGGCATCATCGGATTCAGTAAACTCTCGACAAAGTCGAAATTCCAATCGAGTACAGAATTCCTCGTTAAAAGTCGTTTCAATATTTTGTTCAGCGTTTGTCATTTTTCAGCTTGCAGGTAACGGTCCAGTATAATGCTCGTGTGGCGGTTGGGCGGCTCGATTTGCAAGAGTCAAAAATGCGGTAGCATTTTGTGGGAAGCAGCGTGAAGCGCTGCGTGCGAATCAGCCGTATTGGCAAGCCGTCTTAACGAGATTTATCGGAACCTTTAATTTTGAATTAAAAGTAGGAATAATAAATCAGTTACTTATAAAGCCATACGCATTATACATTGTTGGGCACTGATTTCTTTACTCAAATGAATCTTTTTTTGGATTATAAGTAAAAAGATGTTTTAACGGTCTAGTGTTTCCTTCTCTATCAGTATGAAAAAAATCAATAATGTCCTCTTTTATAATCATATCAGTTTTTGTATTCTTGCCAGTGTCAAGTTGTAAGGTTTTTGCTATTTGAGTGTTGTTTGATCCCTTTATTTCACGAGCATCAAGTAAGTTAAGCTCAGATTTGACATAGTATACATTTAACCCAGCTTTAATTTTTTGTAATTCTACATTATTGTTTTCTTGATCTTTTATAAAGTAATTTTCAAAGGAAATTTGAAACTGAATTTGAAAGGGACTAAATTTTTTTGATTCTTCTAATCGGAGCCATTCTACAAGGGCAAGATTTTGAACGATTCTTGAATTATCTAATATATTCTGAATGATAAACTCTAATAAGTCGATTTCATTTGGATCGCCTTTTCTATATATTTTACCATTAAAGAATTCATTAGACTTTTTCTCAATTTCAAATGCTGGATCGACATAAATTTCAACAAATGTAAATTCATTAGTTAATCTAAGATTTAATTGATTTATATTGAGCCAGTTAGTAATTGTATCAACAGATACTTTTTCTGCTGTTAGAAGTTCAATTCCAAATGTTCTTGCAGCATCAATTGAATCTTTTTGATAACCATTTCTGCTAATAAAAACTTTTTTATTTATTGATTTAATTCTTGAGCACTTTGATTCAAATGATTCAATTAATCCTACAGGAATTGGATTAATATGATCTTTACATTCTATTGCAATTCTTATTTGAAAATCATTTACTATCGACTCAATAATTATATCAAATTCACGCAAATTTCCGCTTTCGTTTTCAATCTTATAGTTGCTAAATATTTTTGTATTTGGAGAATTTTTTAGCGTTTCCTGTACTAAACGGATTGTGTTTTCAAGAAGTTTTCCATCATTTTTCATTTTAAGAAATTTGTGCCCAACGGTCTCGTATAACCGTCAGTTACGGGTTAAATTAGCTATTATTTTCGGATTAAACACAAGACTTAGCAATTCCGAGTGGATTCGGACGTAGTCGAATCCGCCGTAATTGCGGTTAT
>CAZBWO010000011.1:0-116354 GCA_964495885.1 uncultured Alteromonas sp.
TCAACGTGTCAAGGCTGGCCTCGGCCACCTATATCGTAATAGTACAGGGAGAGGGAGGCTACGCCACCTTCGAACTGATAAGGGAATAGCAATAAATATCCCCAAGCCTGATTAAAGAAAGGTTAATAAGAAAACCCTCTTCCTCGTGGAGAGGGTTTTTTTTGGGAAAAGGAAAACTACGAAGTAAATAAGATCACTAGAATGTATAAAGAAATTATTTCCAACTCTTTTTCAGAGCTTAAAGAATCAATTCCTTTTTACATATTATGAAACATAATATCATTGTAATAAAAATCCCGCTTTACTACAGCGGGATTTCAAGGAAACATGCAAAGTAATATGAATTTAAAATACAAGTTTATCAACTACTCTTTTGTAATCAAAAACTGCTTTACCTGTAGTTGTGCTGCTCGCTAATATTTTAAAATTAGTACCATCAGTAACATACCTAATATCTCCATTGGTTGCAGTTACGAGTAAAGCCCTTTGGGTATTATCTGTTTTATAAGGCTCACCTTTATTAGGGCTGCAGACCACCGTGTGCATAACAGCAGTATTGACTAGCTTTTCTGCTACCATTTCGGCGGTGGTGCATTCAGGATGTGCATAGGACATATTGGTGCCACTAGCAGAGATGGTTGCGAAATTTGGGGCTAAAGCACCTAAGAATGCTGGAAGTGTAGAATAATAGGAACCGTGATGAGCTAACATGAATAAAGTACATTGTTTCAGAAACGATTTTGGAAATTGTTTCAATATAAATGTCTCTGTATCCCATTCAGCATCACCGGTTAGGAGAACAGCTTGTGTGCCATACGTAATAAAGAGTACAACGCTATTGGAATTTGAAGTGTCCCCGTAATTTGCACTTAACGTATATATTTGAGGTTCCCCGTCATTTGTAGGAGAGCCATAATCTGCATCAGGACTTTTGCAGCTGTAATTAGCACTATATTTATATACAGTTGTTTTTTTTCCCTTTTCTAATCCCTGTATCCATAGAAGCACGTCATCATCAAGGTGTGAGCGTTTTCCTGCATATGAAACTACCTTCGGATTTTTCGTCTCTGCTAAATATGGCACAAAGGCGGTATGATCTGTATCTCCGTGGGACAACACAACAGTATGTATTTGTTCTCCACCCGTAACCTTTGTAATATAGCTTTGTGCATGTTGGAAGGCTTTTCCGCTCTTGCTTTTTTGTTGGGAACCACAATCTACCAAAAGATGATTCCCATTTGGAAAACTTACCAGGACAGCATTACCTTGCCCAACATTGATAAAATCAACAATCATTTGGTCTGCACTTTTCACAGTTCCCTCACTTAAAATTTTTTTGGTAGGTGGCATAGTAAAGTAGTTTAAGGTTAAGAAATAGTGACATTTCCAGAAGCAAGCATCATTCCATTGTAGCTACTTAGGGAAACGCCAGAGGGGGTTGCTGTTAGGGATACCCCTTCCACGTTTATTGGGATACTGGGTAAAGGACCAGTATTGTATTTATATCCATCAAATAGTTTTGTGATGAGTGGAGAAAAAGCGGCCGCAATAACTTGTAGTAATGGATCGGTAACTGCCGATAAAATCCACTCCACGGGATTACCCGTGGGCTTCATAATTAAAACAAAGGTATCAAGATTGGAAGTTTCTGCTTGAATATCTACTCCGTTTACAATACTTAGGGATATGGTTCCTGAAATCCCGGGTTTGGCATATAAGTCATAATTTAATCCAATATTGGAACAGCCTATTTTAATTCCAGCGCCTACATTTCCTGTTCCGGTAGTGGAAAAGTGAATAGAGGTAGCCCCTGCATCACTAATAGTAAGATTTCCCATAGTAATATTTGCATTGTAATGTAGGTCTCCAATTTTAAAACCTAATTTGCCGCTTTTTCCAAATTGTTTACCGTTGATGTATGAAGTTGACATCTTGGCCATTTCTATTTTTGCTTCAGGACTAAGCAACGCAAAGAATGGTTGTTGAGGCCATGAAGAGGGAAAAGGAGCTGAAGGAACAGATTTCCCAGCAAGATTTGCTAATGCCACAATATGATTGTTGGAAACAATTAAAGCAGGCGCTGTTAGTTGTACCGAACCAAACTTTAAAGGGGGAAGGTTAATCCCACTTAAAATGGTGCGGGCCATATTCATAGCCTGTGGCAAGATCACTTTATTAAGAAGTGATTGGTCTGAAGGATTCGTGGTTTTTCCTGTAGCTTTTATAGGATTTAAAGTCATTTTCCCTCCAGCACTATTGGCTTCTACCACAATCGTTACCGAAACCTTATCGGTTCCAGAATTGGAGCCACCTGAAACGGTCATCTCAACATCTGCCATACTCATTTGAAAAATACTTCCACCCATAGCAGTAAAATAGGTGTCAACCATGGCTTTACTATCCACAGGATAATGAGCCGCCATTCCCATCAAATGGGAACGTAATAAAGCTTCAGCATTTGCTGGTGGAGAAAGGATGAATGTAGGGGCAGATTGTACATCCCATCCTACGGTAAATTCAATACCCTCCAGGGTAATAGTCTGGCTTCCTTTAAAAAGTTTAGGATATAGTTTTTGGTAAAGTGTTGTACTTCCTTGATCCATAGTGTTGCCGTCTATTCCAACAGCCATATCAAAATTTCCCATGATATTTATATTTTTTAAGTGTTTCGTTTAATTTTGTTGTGTTTCTTCAGCGGTTAAACTACCAATTAATAAGCCTCCGGTAGCTAACGCACAATCTTCACCAAGCTCTGCCATGATTTTCAAGGCTTCAGTGAGACTTACATTAAATACTTTTACCAAAGCCTTTACTACTTCATCAAAGCCAAATCCAATTTCCTTAAAAAGGAATCTAGCTACCTCCAATATTTTTTGATTAAAATATTCAAAGAGGGCCCGGGCAACAAAGAAGGCGTCCTGTCCTAATTTCAGCACCCCACTCACAATGGCCTCTACAAATTTTGTGACGTCTTTTAGTACATTTTCAAAAAAGGTTTTGAGGTTGTTGTTAATCCAATCTTTTATATGTGTCCAAAGATTAGACAACAAATCTTCTACAGATTTTGCATCTATCTTAAAATGGGGGTTGATGTGAAAACTTCCCCATTGAAAGTCAAGATCAAAAGACAAATAGGGATCTGAGGCGTTAATTGCACATCCAATAGCTAAGCTTGCGTGTGGACCGTGAACCGAAAATGGTGGCAACAATGGAATCCCATCAATGGTCAACCCGTGGGGGAAGTCCATATCAAAATCGAAGTTCCCGTTCGCCGAACCAGTAAAGCTTTTTCCTTTGGAATAAGAACAGTTAAAACTGGCTCTGAAAAGATCTGCAAGATCTGCATAGAAATTTACTTCAAAACCATCCTTGGTGGCAGCACCCGAAAAAGTTTCGGTAAGTCCTAAAAATTTAATCCCTCCCGAAAAGCTAAAATAGGCGTTGGATGGGTCTTCAGTCATTACCGTAATGGGCAAAAAGCCAACAGCAGCGGGTATAGCTCCTTCGGGGTACTCAAACGTTTCTGTATAGCGAAGATGTTCCATACTACTTACAGTGCAATCATCATCTGTTTGCACGGTTGTCCATACTTCGGTTGACAGTCTGCCAGTATTGGTGTCGCTTGTTAAATTGGTAGTGTCTATGGAAGCACTGGGACCCTTCTTGCCAGTTGCATCAGAAATGGTAAGGATGTCCAGAATATCAATAGGTAAATTGATATTGCCGTTGGCAATAATCCCCTTGTCCCAATTCACCTCTATTAGCAACTTTAATTCATAGGAATACAGTAAGATATCTGTGTCAATTCCAATCCCTGGCTTGTAATAATGTCCGTTAGGGGCCTGCCAGCCATTGGGGTCATCTACTACATAGAAGTCTAAATTTTTAAATGCCAGCCCATTTAACAATGGGACTTTGCTTAAATTCAATGAGGTAAACTGTTCTATGAGATCGGTTACTTTCAAGGGCTTATCAGGATTGGGATCATCCAGAGCAAAAACAAAAGCCCCTGGGGCTTCAAAGTCTATAATTTCTCCACCAATAAGGAATTTAAACTGGTCTTCCCCTTCTTTCCCTATGAGGAAATTTCCCAATAGTCCTAGAGTGACCGCCTCTGAGATTCCAACATCCACTCCAAAATCAATAATGGTAAGTCCTTTGATTCCAAAGGGTTGTTTCCAACAGTTAATATCAATAGAAAAAGTTGCGCTAGGTGGGGTAAGGTGAAGCGTACCATTTCCTTTAAGGGTAAGCTGTTCTCCATGAATCCTTAGAATCGCAGATGCATCTATAGAAAACTCCCCAGCACCTGGCTTCATATCTATACTTAAACCATTGAAAGTGATAATTCCTTGCCCTTGGGACCCCGGTAAGGTCGCTTTAATTTCAGATTGGGTAAGGTCTTTCGGATTGATATAGGCATATAATTGAAAATCAATATTTGAATCAAACAGTTTTTTTATGAGTGAAAATGCCTCCCCTTCCAATTCCAATTCCGAAAAGAATGTAATCCCCACATCAATTGTATCTGGAATATACGGTAGGTTTTGAAAGTTAGGAGGGGCAAAGTTGTCTACTTTGATGGATGCAAGTATCAATCCAGCTTCTTTCACTTTCAGGATATCAAAAACACCTCCTAAACCAGACCAGATAGAAGCAGGGGTCCAATCGGGTTGTACTGCTAGCCCCGTCACAAACCCAGTCCCTGAAGTGTCTTTTTTAATTTCAAAAAACAGCTCGGCAGTACCAATTTTATCTGCATCTATCGTGGTACTTAAAGTAAAATCATAGGTTTTTGAGGTATCAACCAAACGATAGTAATTAGAAGGATTTGCTTCCGAAATGGTAAGGGAAACCGTAGAGTCTTTTAATAGGATGGTAGGAAACCCATTGGCATTACTTAAATACCCACCTGTAAGGGTGGTTGCTAAACTGGAAAGGTTTATTTCTGGGAAAGTACCTTTAATCAAAAAGTTACCCGGAAGGTTCCAGTCCATATAGAAATCGGCTATTTCTGTACCCCCATTATCATAGAGGATAGCCGTTGCAGAGATTTCTCCTTCAAATCCTTTTTTGGAGGCTTGATGCTGTAGGCTTAGTTGGGCCTCTTTTAATTGAAACTGGGCAATCCCAATAGGAATTTTCCAATCACTGGTCACATCTATGTTGAAATTATAAATTTTCTCTTTCAGATTGGCCGAAACAAACAAATTTGCAATAGTGATATCTGGAATGTCTTTCACAGACGGGACAAACTTTTGAAATACATTGGCAATGGTAAGGTTGCTATTTTGACCAAGGCTCCCACTAAAAATCATATCTGGGAAAACTCCCTTAATCTGAACGGGAATGTTCTCCAAAAAGTTGAAGTCTCCAGTAATCACAGCAGAAATATCCTTACTCCCTTGTGGGTCATTAATCCAGAAATGCACAGAGATATTCGGAATTTCTATATAGTTTTCAATCACCGTGAGGGGTGCCTTCGTGCCTAAGTCTAAATAAATTGCGGCAAGCCCAAAAGGTTTGGAATTGAAGACAATGCCTAGATCGCGAAGTCCTACCGTATTTCCAATATTCACATATTCACTCAAGTAATTCCCAACTGGCGCTTTATTTAGGAAAGAATCAAACGCCGAAAGCGCATAGTCACTTACTTCAGAAAGATCTGCTTCTAGGGTAATGATGCTTCCCAGTATACTAAAATCAATAGCCAACGGAATGGAAACCTTGTCAATGGTAATCTTGGAGGCTAATTGCAGATAGGTGGTAATTGGGGGCGGCGAAGAGGGAACTTTTCCTTGTTCGGTATATTTTTCCGAAACGGCCGAAAAGGTAAACGGCAAATTAAAGTATTCAATAGGGATTGCCTCAATGGCTGCTGAGGTTATTTTAGTGTAAGGGGCTTCCGGGGTGTTGGTGATAAGTCCTGTGAAGTTTTGGAACTTCGCACTTTTGGGCAGATTGTTTAAGATAGACAGGAAGCCGGTATATTGTAAGGTTCCTGCTGTAAAGTTAAGGCCTGCCCCAAGAGCGGGTCTTGTACTATTTGACTTTTGTGGGTCTGAAGCAAAATAAAATGCTGGCTCCAGAAACTCCAAGGTCGTTAGTGGAGAATTTAAGGAAGTCCATACAGGAAAGGCAATGCCTAAATTCCAATCTTTTGGAGGCTTGGGTTGTTTCGGGTCTAAGGGCGCCAAACAAACCGTAAGGGTAGCATTGCTTTGCACGAGTCCAAAAGCAAGCGTAACATAGGCTGGCTGAAGTCCTAATAAGCTATCTATGGTCCCGGTAAAAGCAACAGCTTTTCCAGAGACCGTAGGTTCGGTGGGCTGGTCTAGTACCAGTGTTTTTTCATCACTGGAAAGGTACTTCTTAATAATAGTATCTACTGTAGGGGACCCTATTTTCCCAACAGAAAGGGAGAATTGGGACCCACTGCTATTGATACATCCTTTAAGGAAATCCCGAAGCTTTGGAAGACTTGAAAAACTCATACATTTGGTTTTTAGAAATACGGTTGTTTTTCAAGACCTTTACAGGCCTAGTTTCTTTATTCCTGCATTAAGGGCTTTCGAGAAACTATTCAAAGTGCTTTGAGAGTTCATGGCAGTTTTAATCTTGCTTTTAAGAATGTCCTGGAACACTTTTGTGTTGGCAACCCAAGTGGCAATTTTGTCATACAGTGATTCATGCCCTCCCCAACCACTGTTGGAAATGGTAATCTTTAAACTGCCCATAGACATGGTGATGGATTTTGCCGTAGCCACTAAAGAACCCGTGCTGTTGGAGAAGGAAACACTTACAGAAATAGTTAATTGCTGTGCTTGATCTGAAAAATCCCCGTCAATATTGAAAGTGTCTTCCGGGCCTGCTACTTCTGTGGCATCATGCCTTGCCATATAGGCTTTTTGATAATGTTTTAGGTTTAAAGGCCAAGGGTCTACTTCCCCTGTTTGAACCGCTTCAAGGGCTCCTCCTTTCTTTTCGTTGAATTCATACAACGGGATTTTATTCTCATTAACCGGTTGAGCCGTTGCCACATAATTCATTACGGTAGAAGCAGGTTCCGGATTGGGATATTTTTGTTGATATGCATAAATGTTATCATTGAACTGGGTCATGGCATTAAGGAGCTCGGCATATTCATTGCCATCATCCACAGCAAGTCCCTCTTGCTGCATCATGTAAGCCGTAGCTTTCATCAATGCAATATGACTTGCCCCTCCTCCATTGTATTGGGCTTGGGTCCCAATAGTGGGTGCAGACCCAGAAGGGTCTTGTCCCGCTTGGGATTCTTGGTAATAAGAGGTGGCATCGGTAACGGCCCCTTTGGTTTGTTGTTGTTGTGACTCAGCTAAAACCGTGCGGTATTGCTGTGACATGTTGTTGTTGGCCAACTGCACCTTTTGAATCGTGTCTTGATGTGCATAATATGCCCCTACTAAGGTTTTTCCATTATCAGACTTGGGCAAGGCAACATCCCTATACCATTGGGCAAGTTCTATGTTGTTGCTGGGGTCATTACTTTCCGCAGCTAAAGCATCATGCACATGGCCACCGGTAATCGCTGCTCCCGTAGCAATGGCACAACCAGCAATACCTCCAGTACCCACGTCATATTTACCTGCAAACGTAACCCCGCTAAAAGTCACACTAAGATCTACTTGGGTATCTGTTGGGGAGGTAGGGGTACAGGTTAGTTTTCCGCTTTCATAGCTTCCTATCCCGTTCAAACTGGTTTGGGTCATCGTCAAATTCATATATCCCAAAACGGGCTCCTTAAACATTTGCTGTTTAGGGATATCCCCAACCGAAATAGTATTGAACGGAGCAAGATCAATCCCCAAGGCAGGTACTTTCAATCCGTTATTGATAATATTCTTAATGTAAAATTCCCCAGAATTGGGATCAGAAAGGAACTTCCATAGTTTGTCTACCAAGTTACAGTCGGTATTGTTGGTGGAAAGATTGTCATTCATGATTCAATGTGTTTAATAGTTAATTGTTCGTTTGTGTTTTGGTGGGGAATGGGATCGGTTTGATAAATGCTTTGGTTTACGGTATAGTCAGCAAGTTCCATCAGGATTTGTTGGTAGGGGCTTTCGGGGAGTAATTCCAATTGGGCAATGGCTTTGATGGCAATAGCACGTGCTTCGGAAGCTGCTTCTATCCAGCCATTGCTGCGCTTAATAACAGCAATGCCTTCTTCCAATTGGGCATCAGTTAGCGGACTGCCTTTTAGGATGTTCTGAAGAAAATGGTCTTTGGGCAATTCCCTAAGGGTATATAAAATAGGAAGGGAAAGCCTTCCTTGCTTAAGGTCAATGAGCTGTTCTTTTCCAGAGTTTTCGCTAGGGCGTACTACATCAAACACATCATCCATTACTTGAAATGCCCTTCCCATTAGGGTGCCGTACCGTTTTAAATTACCCACAACACTGGGAAGCCCGTTCACAATTCGGGCCCCGCCTTCACAAGCAAAGGATATAAGCTGCCCGGTTTTACGGTCAATGGTTCGGTAATAACGGTTTACCAAAGATTGAATATCCTCCTTGGGCTCTGTTAGCATTTCATCCAATTGACCCTTGCATACTTCCTCTCCAGTGGCCAGGAAACGCTTCATTAAGTAGATGTCATCTTTGGTCTCCATAAAGTCAGACATCAACCGCGTAGCCTTCACCCATTGTAAATCCCCAATAATAAGGGCAATCTCGTACCCTCGTGAAGCGGAAATAGTGGGCAAGCCCCTTCGTATAGGTGCTTTATCCACAATGTCATCATGAATAAGGCTGCCCACATGAATCATTTCTATGGAAGCAGCACCGGCATGTACTTTTTCTGGGAAGAGTGTGTGATGCTCACGGTCTGCAATCTTGGCAGCCAATAAGAAGAGTAATGGCCGAAGTTTTTTCCCTTTGGTATAAAACAATTGTTCCTCTGGGTTAAGGTAGTCCTGCTGGTTTTCCACAAGCTTTGTCAAACAGGTCTCCACCGCCTTGAAATCGGATTCCACCAAGGTAACGGCTTTAAAGTAAGGATGGTTTTTATCTAAAGACATAATGGGTTTTAAATAATAGGAATCTTGGCTAATTCTTGATTAATGAGTTTTTCCATATCCCCTTTTACACTTGGCTGATTTAAAAATGCTTGAATGACATCGGTAATGGCATTGGTATTTACCCCTTCCTGTACTGCAATATTCACAAGGGATTGAGCCCACTTGGGAAGGGAATTTACTTTAGGGTCTACATGAATATCCGTAGGCTTTGCTTGAAGGCTCACGTCTAAAATGGTAATCGTATAATTGGCATTTGGGGGCATGTTCAGTTGCGCAGTAATAGAAATTGTAAAGGAATCTACCTTAGCGGTAAACTGCCCATTGGCAGAAGTGTTCCAGTTCTTTTTACATTTATTGGAAGTATTGGATTCTGGCGCACAGCAGTCTACATTAAAAAAGAAATTGGGAGTCTTTTCATCTACCGCTTCCAAGGTAAAAGGAATGGCTGTAGAACCTACGGTGACCTCAATACTCACCTCTGGTTTGGTAGTAGAAAATGTCATGGGCCCTTGTGCCATATTGCTTAGGTTTTTCATAAGCACATCCCCTAAGCTTAGAGTAGGGTCTGAACCTACCGGCGGAATGGGATCATCATCTGTACAGGCCTGACTTACCACATTGGGCGGAACATTAGCAATTGGGAATTTCTTGCTGCGGCCCGTAAAAGTGGCCGGGTCATAAGAAGGTAATCCCAAGCTGGAACTCCCGTTTTTAATTATGGTTGGAAGATAAATAGGACTGGTGGGGTCAAATAATTTATCCCAAAGACTTTTTAAAATTGCCCGCGTAATAGGCCCTAAGGGAGAAGTGGTCGCACTCATAACTGAAAATTTTACCGGGGATGATTTAGAGATATAATAGTAGACACTATACCTTTGATAATCAATACGTATAAATACGTAATTTACTTGTAATCAAATATTTACATAATCAGTGTGCGGAAAAGCTACCGTATTATACGTAGTTTACGCATAACAGACTTTTCTTATCTTTAGCTAAATGAAAACCAAACACTACATCCTAGGACTCATCCTAACGTCATTGGTAGGTTATCTGGAATGGGGGGAAGGACAACATCAGTTTGTGTTTGAAATATTGGGTACGCTCTTTACCCAACTGCTCGAAGATCCTGCTTCGGTATTGCATCCGTTTACGGTATTGCCATTTTTAGGATTGGTACTATGGATAATTGCCTTCATTCAACGTACGCCCTCCAAACGGCTTGTATATGCTGGGATCCTACTTATGGGACTGCTCTTCGTTATGTTGGTCGTAGTAGCGGTCTTAGGTCCCCACTGGAAAATACTCGTGGCTACCATTCCATTTTGGGGCATGGTGGTATTCACCATACGCCACTTCCGAAAGATGAAGAAAAAGGCTAATCAATAATCCTTCCGTGGGATTGGTAGATGAAATGCGTTCCTAGGGAATCTCGCACCACTTGGTATTGCAAGTTGGTAAATTCCGCACCACGGGAGCCTACTGCTTTCCGTTCACGGATAAACTCAATGCGATCCCAATGGGGCATCTCCAATACCATGATGGCACAGAGGTCACCCCCTTGTACATTAAAATGTAAATACTCTTCCCCGTTAATGGCTTCGTAGGATTTTAGCCAATACCGAAGGTCATCCTTGCTATAACTTTCCAATTGTTCGGCAAGTTCGGTTTGATAGGCCTGCGAAGTAGGACTTTCCGTATTAAATATGGGGTTCTCATTTTTGCATTCAGGACGGTCACAGGACATAAGAAACGTCATGCAAAAAAGGAAAAGGAGCAAAAGCTTTGGTACGGAAGGTAGATACATGGCAAGGTTTATAGATTAGATAGGCCTTTTTGGGAAGGGTTGCGCTTTAATTTACGTACTAATACGGATTACCCACAGAATCAGGGTGTTGTATCTTGGGATTATTCTTTCCTCCCCAGGGGTAAGCCGAAAACCCAAAGAGTAGGCATCAACAAAATAAGTATTATTATGTCTGGAACAGCCAATGTGGCCAATGGCCTACAAACTGGAGGAGGTGCCCAATTCTGGGTGTACCTATCTCCCCAAAACGACACTAAAGACCGTGTAAAAGGGTGGTCTGTCACCTTTTCACAGGGAGCTTGGAATGGAACCATAAATTCCGATAATCCTACCCAAACCTTACAAACACCGGGACTCTCAGGGACGTTTGACATTAAGATTACCCAAACAGATCATTCCACCAATCCGCCACGGCGAGTACCCATCCCTCCACAATCGGGAAGTACCAACCAAATAGGCTGCAATAGCAATTGCGCCTCCATGGTGGGCATCGTGGCCAATGCCAGCCCCAACCCAGGAGGGGCCAACTCCCAATTTTGGACTACCTGGGATGCCGTTTGCTCCCCAAAGTAGGAGCTTTATGAAACCAATAAGACAACCCTCCTTTTACTAGGAGGGTTTTTTTATGGGATGTGTTGAATCTTTCTATCTTTGGGCTTCGTAACCAAAGGTATATTGAAAGCTATTTTACAATCTACTTACCCATTAGATCCAAAACTAAAGCACCATCTTATACTGGCTTTGGGGTTGGCTGTATGGATTTTTTTATTTCTATACCTAACCGAACCTTTGGATGTAAATGAATTTGGAGCAAAAGAGAAGCTCATTTACCTACCCTTATATGGCACCCTTGGAGCCATCGTATACCTATTCACTCTTCCTTTTCAAGGATATATTATATCACGCAGCAGCACATGGACGCTGGGCAAAGAGCTACTTTGGTTTGGTGCGTTTTGCATTTTGGCCTTTCTGGCCGTTAGGGGATTTTATCTGTATGGGGTAATGGAGGGTCATCCAAATTCGTATGGGCTAGGCTATTTTACCACGCATATATTCCTTCCAGCCTCACTAACGATTCTCCCTATTGTGCTGTTGAGCAGATGGGCCTTTGGGAAATACCATAGCAAACAATTAGACAAACAAAAAATAACCATCCCGGGCGAAGGAAAAATGGAAGGACTTCGGCTGCATTGGGAACATATCGTCTACCTGCAATCAGCAGACAATTATGTGGAAGTCTATTATTTGGATGGAAACACCCTTAAGACCCAACTCCTTCGGAACACCCTCTCCAACATCGCAGGGCAAATCCCTGATTTGCTTCGTACCCACCGCTCCTATTTAATCAATCCGCTCCATTTTCAAACATGGGCAACCACTTCGGGCAAAGCCCTATTGCAACTCTCCCATGGGGTAACCGTTCCCGTTTCCAAATCATACCTACCAAGCGTTAAAAACGCCCTACAATTCACCCCAAATCCCTAAACATTCACCCCAAACCCCCATTATACTTAGGAAAATGGTGATAGGGAATCATAGATTTGTTGCAGTAAAATAAAAGACAACACCTATGAAAACTTCTTTGCTATTTGTATGTATGCTTACCTTCTGGAGCCTCTCCTTGCAATCCCAGGAACAGGAAACCTGTAATTGTACAGAAGACCTTCAGTTTTTAAAAACCACCCTACAAGACACCCCGTCATTTAAAAAGCAGGTAAAGGGAAATCCAGACCATCCATTTTATGCAACATGGGAGACCCTTTCCAAAGAAGAGCTCACAGCGATTCCGGTGCTGGATTGTTTTTTGAAGTTGCAACAATTGGCAACGACCATCAAAGACCGCCACACCGAAATAACAGGAATGGGCCAAGCACTCAATTCCAAAAACATAAAAGACTCCATCTGGGGGGCAGACTATCAACAAACGGAAGTCTTTAAAAACCATCCCAGTTATGATGGGGACCTTTCAGTACTAAAACAAACCCTTCAGAAGTCCGCCCCCACAGCAATAGCGGGAATATACTCCTATGACCCCCACCTCACTATTGGTGTGCAGCAAACAGGCGCAGACACCTATGAGATGATCGTGCTACAGAGCAACCTCTACAATTGGGCTCCGGGGCAATACTTCGGAAGGCTAACCAAAAACCCCCATCGCGGCTATGACATCTGGTATTACCATCTGGTAAGTAAAGGCCTTCGTTACCTTTCCGGGATGGAGGTCTCCTATGGAAACCTGCTAAAGGTATTCCAAAAGGAAGGAGTGCCTAACTATTCCTTTCCAAAGGCAACCAAAAACTGGGTCTATGAGCGCCTAAGCGAGGACGTAGATTATCTCTACATGGGGAGTTTTGGGAATGCAGATAAAAATGTAGCCGCCTTTAAAACCTTTTATGCGCAACTGAAAAATACCCCATTAGCCCCACATGTGATTCTTGACCTTCGGAACAATGGAGGGGGTAATGAGAAATACTCAGACCCTTTTCTAAAATTACTACGGAAAAAGAAGGTGTACATCCTTACCAATCAGTACACCGGAAGCAATGCCGAGCAGTTTACCCTAAAACTTAGAAAATTGAAGGAAGTAAAGCACTTGGGAAGCACCACCCGTGGAGTGCTTGCCTATGGCAGGAACTATGGAACCACCTACACCTTTCCCTCCGGAAACTTTACAATAGAACCTACAGACATGAATTTCCATAAGTATATTGATTATGAGTGGACGGGCATCCAACCAGATCAAGAACTGGATAACACCCAAGACTGGATCCTTCAAGTACAGCAGCTCATTGCCAAGGGGTCATAGCCTATCACTAAGAAAGCTGTTTTAAAAACAGCTGCATCAATGCTTCCCTAACACACATACCCTCCCTTCTCAATGGGGAGGGTTTTTTACATAACCTGCAACTCCAAACTTACAGCTTCTAACCTGCAACCTTCAACCTGCAACCTTCAACCTGCAACTTGCAACCTGCAACTTTCAACCCCCCACCCCAATTTTAACAAATCTTTTCAACTCCTTCAGCCTTACGCCCATACCATAAAGCACTATCTTTGCGTTTCCTTTAAAAATTGCCATGCTAAAAGAGACCCTTATTGCCATGCTATGGAGCGTTTCCCCCTTGGGCGAAGCCAAGGTAGGCATACCCTATGGACTCTTACAGGGGGTAAACCCCTATGTGGTGTTTGTCACCTGTTTGGCGGCCAATATTATGGTCTTTCCTATTATGCAGTTCTTTTTGGAAAAGATCAATCATTACTTCCTACGTTGGCGTAACTACAAACGCCCTGCCATTTGGGTAGCCCGTAGGGCCAAGAGTGGCGCAGGGAATAAGATACGGCGCTTTGGCTTTTTGGGATTGGTACTGTTTGTGATGATCCCATTACCCGGCACGGGCGTCTACGCAGGGACCATTGCTGCCTATATACTAAGCTTCCCCAGAAAGAAAGCCTTTTGGGCCAATGTGATTGGCATCACCATCTCCTCTGCGATTGTTTGGGGTACGACCTTGTTGAGTATTAGGGGGGTGGGGTAAGCTGGTTGCAGGTTTGAGGTTGAAGTATGGAGACTAGAGGGTTTTAGCAGGTAGCGGTTTAATTTTGTACTTGAGTTACTTTTTTTACAAATTGATCTAATATCAATATACTTGAGCGATATTCCTCTGGGAAACTTGATAAATATGCTTTAGGGACTACCAATTGTACGTCGTATTTTCTCATTTCTTCAAGTTGATTTTTTGAAATACCTTGCTGTAAAGTAAATAAGTGCTTTGTTTTAATCCTATCTGCTTCATTTAATATTTGTCTCCAGCGATCTTTACACGTAGTTTTAGACGCTAATAACATTAATTTATTATCATCATACTCAGGATTATTATAGGCTTCTATATTTGGAAATAAGAAGTCAGGTTTTTTATTGTTTTCAGTAACTACTTGTGTCTGAAATATTAATTCTGAAACTCTAAAAACCTCTTCCAAGTGGTGTTCAAGAGATTTACCAGCTCTACTTTTTCTTCGGTTAAGTATCGTATTAGCTGATTTAACTAAATCTTCAACAGATTCAAAAGGTTTTTTTATTAAACTGGCATAACGATCATTTTCTATTGTTTTAAAAAGATCATATTCTGCTTCTAACCATTTTAAAATATGCTTATCAGGATTTAGTCTTATTTGATTTAAAGTTGTTCTATAAGAGTTTATATAACAATTCCGGGCATTTGTTGCAAGGTCTATAGTTGAAGGAAATTCAACATCTAAAGTCTCAATATATTTAATGAAGCAATTCACCAGTTTATCTTCGATAGTCTCTTCAAACTGCTTAGGAATAATACCATTTGTTTCTGTTGATGAGATGTTCAGTGCAGCAAAGAAGTCTTCAATATCTTCATCTGAACTTAAGACAAAAGCTTCGTAATAATCTTTTGATTTTTTAACTATAACTAATAGATCACCTACATTATCATCTGTTAAGAATGGAAACCCACGTCCAAAACGTGTCAACCTATATTCATTGCGGGTTTTTTTACCATAATAAATAAAACGACTATTTGTTTCAAAGTCATCTTGCCATTTTATGGTGGCAAAATGCTCTTTGTTTGTTCCTTTTTCACCTTCGTTATCAAAGAAAAGAGGCCAAGAATTTTTATGCAAATGAAACCCAGCTTGATGCCCTCCTGTTTTTCCAGTATCATTAGGTTTAATAAATTTACTAAATGCGATATCAGAC
This sequence comes from uncultured Alteromonas sp., assembly GCA_964495885.1. Taxonomy (GTDB): domain Bacteria; phylum Bacteroidota; class Bacteroidia; order Flavobacteriales; family Flavobacteriaceae; genus PALG01. The sequence continues at coordinate 15,592 of CAZBWO010000011.1, forward strand.
TGTTGCGCTGATTGTATCGCCTTTTCTAGTATACTCATATGTCTTGAGTTCTTTGACTATATTTTTCCCAACAGCTTGAATTAATGGCATAACGACTGAATTCCCAAACTGCTTGTAAGCTTGGTTATCAGATACGGGAATAATAAAATTATTTGGGAAGCCTTGGAGTCTGGCACATTCCCTAGGTGTCAACCTTCTAGGGTTCTTACCTTTTTGAGGGATTAGTATTTCAGCTCCATCTTTATAATAGCGGGCACTCATTGTTCTAGAGATGCCACTCAAATCGGTAAGACCATAACCAAATCCATTGCCTTTGGCTTGATGTTTTTTCTTGTATTCCTGTAAATAGTTCCACAATTTATCTGAAAGAGTGTATTTACTATCTACTTTTGATTGTAAAATATCTCGTATTGCTAAATTAGTTTCTTCTGGTTGTGGAAAATGAAATGTCTCACTGCCTTTAAAAAAGGACTTCTTAAAGCCAACAATAATTATTCTTTCACGATGCTGAGGGACATAATATTTTCCATCCAAAACCTTGTAATGAATTGAATAACCCAAGTTAGAAAGGGTCTCTGTAATAATTTTAAAGGTTCTCTTTTTGTCATGGGATACAAGATTTTTTACATTTTCTAGCATAAAGGCTTTTGGTTTTTTATGCTCTATAATTCTTGCTATATCAAAAAATAATGTTCCCTGTGTTTTATCTAGAAATCCATGTTGTCTACCCAATGAATTCTTTTTTGATACACCTGCAATTGAAAAAGGCTGACAAGGGAAACCTCCTAACAATATGTCATGATCTGGAATGTCTTCTTCAGAAATTTTTGTGATATCCCCAAAGGGAACTTCTCCAAAATTAGCTTCATATGTTTGTTTCGAAAACTTATCCCACTCACTTGAAAACACACATTTCCCTCCATTGTTTTGAAAAGCTAGTCGTATACCTCCAATACCGGCAAAAAGATCAATAAATTTAAACTTTGGATTTATTGGAGGGGGAAATGGGACATCCCAATCAATTGGAAGATAATATTGAAAGTCAGTTTCTTTGGCTATATTATTTTGCGCATGTAATCTTGATAAATATTCCTCTGCATTAGGCTTAAAATATTTTGACACACCATTAGAATGATTCTGTAAATAGTGTGTTAAGTAGGCTAAATCATTGTTAGTAATTTTGTCTACTTTAATATTTAAGTTGCTTTTTATTTTAGAATATTTCTTTCCCATACTAGTCAGTAAAATAACAAAAAACTAGAAGCATTTCATAAGGTTTTTGTATGTGCTTGTTCACAATCTTGTTAACCTTGTATCAATTTATAAACCCTTACCTATAACTTTCTCACAATTCATAAATCATCAGTTACACACCGGTAATTAGAGTGCTATTGCTTTAGCATCCCCTATATTCATCACATGAACACCCTCCAATCTATCAACATCACCTACTTAAGACCCTCCAGAACCATTGAAACCATAAAGGTTTGTAAAGAAGCAGCTAGCAAAACATTCTACCTCTATAATTACGAAGGGTATTCATTTAGACTCTTCACAACCCTTTCAAACCTGCTTCACTTTTTTCAAGACAAAACCCAGGAAGAGTTCCATTTTAGTACAGATAAAGCAGTAGATATATTCTTAGAAAGAGTAGATTTTTAAGTAATGCCATAAACCAAATCGGGCGCACCGCTACCGCGCGAATCTTTCGCGTGGTTCCAACCCCCCAAAAGAAAATGAACATAAAAAAGGAAACCAAAAAACCCCCTCTGAAAAGAGGGGGCTTCCAAACAATTGCGCTAGACAAAAAAGCACATTACACCACATTAATCAACTGCATCGCCTGTCCCCCCTGGAACAACGACAATTCCCCGTGCACCTCCTGGTAGAACTGGATCCCCACAAAGTTCACCACCCCCACCGTATCGGGTAGGGCCTCTGTCAAGCCTAGGTCGGTAGACAAGACCGTGTCGCCGCCTACCATGTCCCCAATAGCCATGGGGGCACTATAATCCACCGCCAGTTTCTTTGCCAGTTCGGGCTCTACCAAGGCAAACCCCTTGTCGTTCTCGTTGTACTCATAATCACTCAGCACCTTACTGGCCAAAATCAACTGTACATGGGTCGCCCCCTTCGGGATGTACAAATCCTTTTCCGTATGGAAATCGGGTACCGTCCACGTCACCACCCCACGGTTGGCATCCGCCACGGGATCATCTACGATCACTCGAAAGGACTCCCCAAATTTCTGGGTGCGGTTACATTCAAACCGTTCCAAAAAGCGCTTGTTCGCTAGAATATGGAACGGACGCTGCCCTCGCTTTCCCTCACTGGCGGCTCCATTTACTTTACGTAAAAGGCCCGTAAACCTGGAGGATACCTTACGGTCCCCCAAGGCTTGGAATAAAGGCGATAACCCCTGGCGGAAAATCCCCGCCAACTGGGCGGCGCCTCCAAATTCGCTCATATTCTCACGAATACGACCTAGTTCTGGGTCATTCAGGATTCGCTCACGGCTCATCCCGCCCTTCTTTTTTACATAATACTTCCCATCGCTCTTGTAAAACGTCATTTTACCGATGGTTCCTACAAATTCAATAATCGACTCTTGCTTAGCCATAACTTTTCGTTTTTATGGGTTTACAATTCATTTAACGGGTCGGGAATGTAAAAGACATCTGTTGTTAAGTTTAGGGTCTCCAAACATTCATTTCCGGAAATCCGACGCTGCTAACCTAGAACGCAAATTCTTGAAAACCAAATCGGTGTGTCCGTTTTGGCCGGATTCGACCATCTTTTCCGTTTTTGTCCACTTTTTGCCACTTTTGGCCGAAAATGACCATTTTGGCCGATTCTGACCAATATGGCCAGTTTTGACCAGGATGTTCCAAGGGAGTTAACCCGTACCTAAAGCGTAGGAGAAGCGTACCTAAAGCGTAGGAGAAGCGTACCTAAAGCGTACCTAACCCGTATAAGAGCCGTACCAAAGAGGAAAGAAATCAACACTATTTCATAAATAACTGAAATACAACATGATAACAGAATAAAGAGTGTTAAAATTGATAATCATGCATAATAAATAAAAAATATGTCCGTTATTTACTATACATGCATAGTGAAATAACTATGGCAACAACAAACCATCAACATACCTCCCCTTTCAGTAGGGCCGTTTCCAAACCGGAAACAGCTCCCACATGCCCCAATCAAGTTTCACTGTTTTCCCCTCTCATATAATGAGCATGGAAAACCCTAAAACCTTTGGTCATGAAACAGCAAAAACAACTAAGAATCATTGTCTATCCGGCAGATGTCGCCCTCATTACAGGAAAGAGCGACCGCTCTAGCAGAAGACTACTGGCAGAAATACGAAAAGCTCATAATAAGCAAGACCATCAATTGGTCACTTACTATGAGCTCGCCGATAGATTAGGCATGCAAAAGGATATGGTCCTTCGGTATATCAACAACCAATTGGTCGTTCAAGAGGAAGAATAATCCGTTGCACGTTAATCATGTAAGGGAGTTACAATGGTTTCCTACCACTAATAAGATTATAAAGGATTACAATTACTGCAATCACTAATAATACGTGAATAAGACTGCTGGTGCCTAGACCGGGAACAATTCCTAATAAGCCTAATAACCAGGCGATAATACAGATAACGGCTACAAGCCACAATAAGCTTCTCATAATAGTTTGGTTTTTGGTTTAACCTAAAGATAGGGCACAAACCCGTGGGATATTCTTTAGGATTCGTTAAAATAGGGCTATCTTGTATCTACTTTAACGCAATTTAGGAGGGCTTTAAGAAAATAAACCATGACAGATCCCAAAGTAGACCCCATTTTTGAAAACGCTACCCAATGGAAAGAACCCATGTTGCTCCTTCGGGAGTTGGTCTTGGAAGCCGGCCTTACCGAAGCCTGCAAGTGGCGGCAAGCTTGTTACACCTACAAAGGGACCAATGTGGCCATTATTAGTGCATTTAAGGAATACTGTTCCCTAAATTTCTTTAAAGGATCGCTGCTGAAGGATCCAGAGGGGATGCTTATTCAGCAAACAGAGAATGTACAGGCAACGCGTCAGTTACGCTTTACGGAAGCCACAGCAGTAAAAGAACAGGCTGAACACATAAGAAGGTTCTTGCAGGAGGCCATTAGGGTAGAGGAAGCAGGCTTAAAAGTAGCCTATAAAAAAACCGAACAGTTTCACGTACCCGAAGAATTAGAGGAAGCGTTTAAGGCAGACCCTAGTTTTAAAGAAGCCTTTGAAGCCTTAACCCCCGGACGGCAACGTGGTTATTTGTTGCATTTTGCACAACCCAAACAATCCCAAACCCGAACCGCCCGTATTGATAAAAAGAAGGAAGCTATTTTTAAAGGGAAGGGAATGCACGACCGCTAAGGGTATTCAACATACTGAAAATTAAAAAACCCCTTCCAAAACGGAAGGGGTTTTTTGTATCATCCAGTACTTTAAAGAAAGCACTATATAATTGCTTATCGTTTAATTAAACGTTTTACGGTAGATTGACCTTCACCGGCAATCTGCACCATGTACACTCCGGAAGCAAGGGCAGAAACATCAACTTGACGTTCGGTACCCATGTTGGAAAGATCAAGATCCATTACCAATCTTCCGTTCATATCAAACACCATGGCAGCCTCTAGTTGAATACCACTCTGGTTGCCCAAAGTTACCCATTGGTCTGCGGGGTTAGGATATAGTTTAATACCACTTGCAAGGGCATTGTCTTCGTTTCCTAGTACACTTTCTACGGTAAGTTCGAACGTACAACATCCTTCGTTACCATACTCATCTGTAGAACATAGGCTAATGGTGTATACACCATCTGATAATAATGTTCCAGGAGCAGGGTCCTGACTAAAGATGGTCAACGGATCTGTACAGTTATCTGCTGCAGTAGCTTCACCAGTATCAAAATAATCTGGCAAGACGTAGAACAGGTTGTTTGGTCCTGGGTCTACGGTTTGGTCTGCAGGACAAGTAACTTCCGGTCCTAGCAAGTCTACCACAGTTACCACGGAAGTACAAGAGGCCAAGTTTCCGCTTGGGTCACTCGCAAAGACCGTTACGGTTACAGGGGTTCCAATATCATCACAAGAGAACTCATCAATGTCTACTGCCAATACGGAGATACCACAAGCATCGAACGAAAGTGGTCCGCCTGGGATTTCAATAAAGAAGGCATCACCATCAGAATTGTTCAATACTACCGTCCAGTTGGCAGGCGCAAATTGTCCTGTAAATCCGGGTTGGAAGTTGGTGATAATAGTTTCACTATTTCCGAAGCCATTGTCATCTGTATCCACACGGAAGGCAAATACATCACCCGCTGTTAGGTTTACAGTGGTGTTACCACTTTGGTTACCTAACAAGTCATCTGTAAGCTGGTTATAGGTACCATTCAATACATATCCAAAACTATCAAAGCCAGGAATATCATTGGTGGTGTAGTCCCAATCAAAGGAGATGGTTTCATTTGCGGTTACGTTCACCTCAAAATCTGTTTCACCAGCCGTACCAGAAGCATTATCTGAACCAATCACCATGGCATTGTAGGTGGTAGGTGTAGATGCCAATAGGTCTTCAGGTACAATGGTAGCCATTCCGTTTTCATCAAGCTCTATGGTAATATCCTGACAAACAAGAATAGGATCTGTTTCATCAATTACGTTTACTGTTGCAACACAAGTGGCAGTATTTCCACTTGCATCGGTAACCGTAACTTCCACTTGGTTTTCCCCAACATTGGAACAATCAAAATCTATGGTAGGATTAGGCGTTCCAGCACCTCCGGTGTTATAATAAATGGTTCCGTTGAAAATTCGAGGGGAGAATACCGTTCCGAAAGGATAACTTACGGAAGCACCTTCCAGGATTTCCATATTGGCATCACTTGCAAATAGATCACCAACGGCAGTTCCTACGGTATAGTTGAAACCAGCACCTGCTACTTTATCATCGGAAGCGATGTAGAAGGCGTGGGTTTCCCCAGCATTCACTTGGTAGTTCAAGCTAAGGTTCAATGGAGTTGGGAGTCCGTCTCCCGCAGAAACCACCCCAGTTACGGTCTCTAACAGCGTCCAGTCTCCTGGGTTGTTTTCAGAACCAACGTGGGTACCTAATTTTGCATAGATTTCGATATCCATCACGGCACCGTCATCTAAGTTTACATCAAAGGTGTTGATGGTCATATCTGAAAGGATGTTCACATCAAACATGGGGCTTCTAATCCCACTTCCACCTGCGAAGGTAGTGGTTAAGTCTCCGGGCATAGGAGCACCGCCAGCTACCGTTACTTCATAATCACAAGCTTCGGTAACACTTACTACTAGATCACTAGCATTTACGGTAGCCATTCCGTTCGCATCCAAAACCACATCATATGCTGCAGAAGTTGGCATCTGGATGGTTTGTCCTGCATTTAGGTCTCCAGGAGAAGAAGCCATTGGTCCCATCCAGGTAAAGTCTGGGTAATAGGTTCCGGTTCCTGTAAGTTGTAGTGATTCTCCAATTGGTGTAGAACCAGGTTCGAACACTCCAATGTCTGTAGAAGTCATTCCATCTGCAACTCCACCTACAGCGGTAAAGCTTCCTTCATAACTTAGGAATTGGATAACGTTTCCATTTTGAGCTAATACAATTCCATCTGGCGCTCCATTTTGGATTCCGGAGATGGCAAAGTTTACAGCACCATATCCGCTTCCTTCATCATCAATAGTTCCTGAAAGCGCTACGGTATTATATTCAGCACCACCATTTCCATTGTAAAGAACAAGGGAGTAGGTACTAAGGTCTGTTCCGGCAGGTCCAGCCACTTCGATGGCTTCATCTTGATCGGCACCTGTGTTATCATAATGAATTTCATTGATAAACACAGAAGGCCCGGAAGCTTCGCCCACACAGATAATCTCTGGAGCGGTGTTATCTTCAACAGTTACGGTAGCTGTACAGGTACTTTGGTTCCCAGCAGCGTCTGTAACAATTAAATCTACCATTTGCATACCTACATCATCACATGTGAATGTAATGGAAGGGGCAGCAGGGCCACCACCACCGGCAGGTACGTATAATAACGATTTGATTACCCCTTCAAATCCATCTGGATTTAGGATAACGTTGGTAGTTTGTGTGTTTAGGTCTATAGTGTAAATGGTGTTACAAGAACCAGTTCCAGAAACAACCATTTTACCTCCGCCAAGGTATTCCATGGCTTGGGCAGTACCATTTCCAGCTCCTGTACAAGGAGCAAAGGAGAACTCTAGGGTTGCGGTTCCTGCTAAGTCTATGGAGTATAAATCTGTAATAGATCCAAAACCTGTTACGTAAATAATCTCATCATTGTCATAATCATAGGCAAGTCCCATCGCCCCATTTGTAGAAGGTACAGTAGTAAAGGCACTTGTAGTCATAGTTCCAATATCTAGGGTGTTGATTTGCCCATTAGAGAAAGAAACGTAGAGTGTTCCATCTGGAGCAAATACCATAGAGTTGGCATTTCCGCCTCCTCCTGCAGAAACTAGGTCACCCAATTCTGCACCAAGGGTATTTGTATCAAGATCATATTCAAACAATGCTCTGTTAAAAGTAGTAGGAGAATCTGCAATAAGGTATACTTGTCCGTCTACTGGATTATAGTCTATGTGAACACTGTTTCCTAAAGAAGTATCTCCGTAAGGATCATCTACAAGCGTGATGGCATCTGTAACAGGGTCATAATCATATCTTCCCAAGTTGCTAGGTGCTCCAACAAATCCAGGGATAAGGGCATATAATCCTACTGGAGCATTTACTGTTGCTCCCCCAAGGCTTACTTCTAGGGTACTTACCCCACAGTTATCGGTACTACCGCCATCAATTTCAGCGGCGTTCATGGTATACATCCCATTCGCATCCAATTCTACAGTAATGTCTTGGCATACTGCTACTGGAGCTTCTGTATCTTCAACAATCACATTGAAAGAACAGCTTACCGTGTTATTATCACTATCTGTAGCTTCATAAGTTACTACAGTGGTTCCTACGGGGAACATACTCCCGGAGGTAGGACCAGCCGTTTGGGTAACAGGGATAACTCCATCCTCTGGGTCAAAGGCAATAGGGTCTGTAAAGTTCACAACGGCAGAACAAACTCCTGCATCATTGGGAACGGTAATATCCATTGGACAGGAAATTGAAGGAGGGTTGCCACTTCCCAATCCTGAAACAATAAAGTTATCTACTGCAAAATCTTCATCTCCTGCATCTACGGAAACCGTAAGTCTTAGGTCTAGGGTAGTTCCAGTTCCGGCAATTGATTTTATGAAGGTTTCGGCAGTTCCTGTAAGAACGGTACCATCACCAATTCCATCAAAGTTCGTATCCTCACTAAAATTCCCATTGAAGTTTCCGTTGGATTCATCTCCTTCAAAAGCAATTAAATTCTGGTATCCGCCACCATCTATTTGGTATTGTACCAAGATGATGTCATTGGCAGCATCAATATCTCCAGGGCTATCGAAGAATTCTGCAAAATCGCCACTAAATTCTAAGCTGGCCAGTCCAGAAATGTCTATTCCTGTCCAATCAACAACAATAGGAACGGTAGCACCGTCACCATCTAGGTCCATTCCTGTAAGGAATCCCCCAGAGAATCCAGTGTAAGCTTTGAGTCCGGAAGGAGCACTCCCGGCGCCCCAATCTCCAACACCTCCTAAGCCATAGAAATCTCCTCCTCCATCAGAGAAGAAAGCTTCGGAAGACGTAAAGCCAGAAGCGTCATCAAATGTTTCATTGAGTGCTTGTCCGAAGGACATCTGCACAAGAAACACTAAAGTAAATAGTGTAATAATTTTTTTCATAGTTGAATTAATTTTAATAGTCACCAAATATACTTCCTTCCAAGGTGAATTCCTTGGATTTTCAGATTAAATTAATGTAAAGAGAGGAGACAAAAAGAAGGATGATCAATCTAGCTTTTCGGTTAACTTGCTAAATACTTTTTTAGGGCTTTTGTTTTCATAAAGTACATTATAGACTGCTTTGATAATAGGTATCTTTGCTTTTTTCTTTCCTTTGGCTTCGTTGAGTTCATAGGCACTTTTGGTAGCGTAATATCCTTCTGCGACCATATTCATTTCCATCATGGCACTTTTAACGGTATAGCCTTTGCCAATCATGTTTCCAAACATACGGTTTCTACTGAAGGTAGAATAGCCTGTAACCAACAGGTCTCCTAAATAGGCAGAACCGTTGATATCTCTTTTCATCTTATGTACTTTTTTTACATAGCGTTTCATTTCCCTTATGGCATTGCTCATAAGCACACTTTGAAAATTATCCCCATAACCCAAACCATGGGCTATTCCTGCTGCAAGTGCGTAGATGTTTTTTAGCATTGCAGCGTACTCTGTTCCAATGATGTCATCACTGGTGGTACATTTTATATAATCACTGGAAAGTACATCGGCTACTTGCTGTGCTTTTTTCTCATCTGCACAGGCAATGGTTAGATAGGAAAGTCGCTCAAGGGCTACTTCTTCTGCATGACAAGGACCCGTAATGACCCCAATATCCTGAAAAGGAATTGAATAATTGGTGTAAAAATGATCCCCAACAATTAAACTGGTTTCTGGAACAATTCCCTTAATAGCAGAGAAAACTACTTTCCCTTTCAAAGGAGTGGTGATTTTTTGAAGTTCAGCTTCCAAAAAGGCTGAAGGAATCACAAAAATGAGATAGTCTGCATAAGCAACCATTTCATTGATATCATTGCTTAATTTTAGCTTTGTGACATCAAACTCAACCGAGCTGAGATAGTTGGGGTTGTGGTATTCTTTTTTGAGATGTTCCAAAGCGTATACACTGCGCATGTACCATCCAACTTCTTCAAGATTTTCTGATAGCATTTTTACAATAGCAGTTGCCCAGCTCCCCCCTCCAAATACTGCAAATGTTTTTTTGGTCGCCATATGAGATTATTTGGTATTCAAAAATAAGCAAAACCTTTCGCACCCCCTAATTTGAAGTATTAAGAACAAGTAATGATTTAATGCATTGAAAATTAACATATTACAATTTTGGCATGTTTTTAGATTTTCAAAAAGTATAACCCCTAAAATCGTGTATTATGAAAAAATGGAAATTACTACTTGGATTAATGTTCGTTACCACGATGTTTACTTCTTGTTATACTGAAGTGATTGTAGAAGATCCTATAGACCCAGTTCCTACCGTGACCCTTGCTGATATCATGGAGGGTTATGAACTTTGGTATGTAGACATTCACCGTTCCAATGCTCATGGGGAGATTCCTTTTATGCAGATGGCATTTACCCTCTCGTTTCGGAATGGAACTTTATATGCCAACAACAATTTGGTTGGGATTGGGGATCAAGGATACGGATTTGGAATAGATATAGGTTTTTACAACACCTATTCCAAAACCTTGGAAATTACACATGATATTGATGGGTATCATCAATTTAAAGTAAACCAGTTGAATGCCCATGAAATAGAGTTATATCACCCAGGTTGGGATGTATACTTTGTATTAGAGGGCTATCAGCGAAATACGTTTGATTATGATGCATTGTTTTATGACAATATCCATTACTTCCTTCAAGAATACTCGGCTTGGGAAAAAAGTTATACCAGTCCATACGGGGAGCCAAATCCTTTTGATTATGAGAATTACCTTCAATTTCTGCCAGGTGGCGGGGATGGTAATTTCCAGAGTTCGGAAGATCCAAACGGAATCCCTTATCCTAGTGTTTATTGGGATTACACAGGAATTTATAATGTAGACCCGGTGCAGGGAGATCGTTATCTAAAATATTTAACATTAGATTATGATTATATGGGCAATGAATATTTTGAATTGAGCGTTATTGATGACAACACGATTGAATTGTTCCACTCTTTTTCAGCAACGGTTTACCGATTTAGGGGAAAAGGGTACATTCAATTAAAGAACAGTGCGACAGGAAAGCTTCGTCTTTCCAATGCTGAAATTGAACAACAAATGATCAAGATCAGTTCGTTCTAAGTGTTTTTCAAGTCCCTTTAAAGGGCACTGAATAATTTTTGGTTGGTTATTTAGTTGAAACCGTCTCATCCATTCTTCGGATAGGGCGGTTTCTTTTTTTATTTATAGAAATTCATCTCGTCTAGATACTGCCAAACATTGTGGGGTAATAACGGACGGATATTTTTTCCATCCTTTATGGCATTCCGTATAAATGTTGCTGAAATTTCCATAATAGGGGCTTTGACGGTATGGATTTGAGGATGGTTTTTGAATGCTTCGGTATGCTCTCCATCTGAAATTCTAGGATAGACATAAAGTTCGTAGTTGGCCAACAACACTTCGTAGTTTTTCCATTTGTGTAATCCTTTCAAATTGTCTTCCCCCATGATAAGGCAAAATTGCTGCTCTGGATAGCGTTCATCCAAATGAGCCAACGTATTTACCGTATAGTTTGGTTGTGGAAGGTCAAATTCAATATTACTGGCTTTTAGCTTTGGGTAATCTTCTACGGCTATGCGTACCATTGCCAAGCGATGTAAGTCATCTAAAAGGGTTTTCTTTTTTTTGTGTGGATTATGCGGTGTGACCACCATCCAAACTTCTTCCAAATCACTAAACTCCACAAGATGGTTAGCAATTGCCAAATGCCCAATGTGGATGGGATTAAAGGTTCCAAAAAAGAGTCCGATTTTCTTACGGGTTCTCATACTATTCTTCTTCTTCAGATGAAAGGCCAATATGTTTTGCCACTAAGGCTTCGGCTTGTTCCAGTGCAAGGTCTAGTTTGTCATTCACGATGATATGATCAAACTGTGGTGCGGTGGCCATTTCAATGGAAGCCTTTGCAACCCGCATATTAATTTTATCCTCACTTTCGGTTTTGCGTTTTTTTAGCCTAATTTTCAACTCATCTACACTAGGAGGCTTTACAAAAACAGCTAAAGTTTCCGAAGGGAATTTTTTCTTGATTCGTAATCCACCCACCACATCAATATCAAAAATCACATTTTTCCCCTTCTTCCAAATTCGCTCCACTTCCTTTTTAAGCGTTCCGTAGAAATTATCCCTGTAGACTTCTTCCCACTCCAAAAAGTCTCCATTTTTGATGTGCTGCTTAAATTGTTTCGTGCTCATGAAATAGTAGTCCACGCCATCCTGCTCATGTTCACGTGGTTCCCTGGAAGTAGCAGAAATGGAAAACTCCAGATTAAGGTGTTCCTGAACCAACAAGTGCCTTACAATGGTGGTTTTTCCACTTCCGGAAGGCGCCGAAAAAACAATTAATTTCCCGCCTTTTTTCATTAGAGTACGTTTAAAGCTTGTTCTTTTATTTTCTCCAGTTCATCTTTCATTTGTACGACCAATTGTTGCATGGGGGCATAGTTAGCTTTGCTGCCAATAGTGTTGATTTCCCGACCAATTTCCTGTGAAATGAAGCCCAGTTTTTTTCCGTTGGAGTCTGAAGAGGATAACGTTTCCAGAAAATAGTCCAGATGGTTTTTTAAACGAACTTTTTCTTCGGTGATATCGTATTTTTCCAAATAGTAGATGAGTTCCTGTTCAAAGCGGTTGGCATCCACGTCTGTTTTTAAATCTGCTACTGCTTTTTCCAATCTGGTTCGTACATGAGCAATACGCTCTGTGTCTATAGTTTCAACTTGCATCAAAAGATCTGCAATAGTGTTGATGCGGTTTTTAAAGTCGGTTTCCAACACCTTTCCTTCATCACTTCGGTATTCAATAATCGCATCCAAAGCTTCATTTACTGAATCTAGGATTTGCTGAAATTCATCTTCGTTAATTTCATCCCGTTCGGTTGTTAGGGTATCTGGCAACCTGATAGCCATTTTAAGCAATTCGGCATCGTTTACATCAACCACATTCTTTAATTGATTCATATAACCTTTTACCACTACTTCATTCACTACGGAAGTTGTTGTTTCCCCTGAAATCTCTACATAAAGATTGAAATCAATTTTTCCGCGGATGAGTGCTTTCGCCAAATGATCCCGAAGCGTCATTTCTTTTTCCCGATAGTGGGAGGGCATACGTGCGTTAAGATCTAGGTTTTTGCTGTTCAGCGATTTGATCTCAATGCTGATTTTTTTGGAGGGTAATTGTAGGATACTTTTCCCGTATCCAGTCATGGATTGAATCATACCTTAAAAAATTGGACACAAAGTTACAATTTTAAGCCCAAAGGGTGTGGGGATTATTTTGGATTCCCGTTTTTATCAAAATAACGGTCCAAATAGCGCTCAGTGAACCAAAAAGTTGATACAATGAGCAAAGTGTTGCCAGCGATTGTTACGAGTATGTTGTAGTTTGGAAACAGGAAATAACCAATAGCTGGTATGAGTAAGCTGTACCAACAAACTTTTACCATGAATACACTGGAGTATGTGTTAGCTGACTTCCAAACTTTTTCATTGGCCATGGATCTACGGGTTCTGTAGCCATACCACCAATTAATTTTTTTAGGAGGATTCTTCTGAAATATATAGGCCAATAATAACATGAATATGCAGTATCCTAAACTGGCATAGAGTTGAACTTCTGCATCCATGTGCTGCTATAATTCCTTGATTTTTATATTTCTAAACCAAACTTTATCGCCATGATCCTGAAGCCCTATGTGCCCAGTTTGGGAAACACCAAATCCTTCCCAATCCTTAAACTTTGAGTTGGCGACCATGGTGTCCCACTCTTCACCATACACAGGGAAAGTGACGATTTTGGTTCCGTTAAGGGTCACGGTTCCTTGATTGGTTTCATGATTGATTTCAATCACGCAAAGGTTCCATTCTCCAGTAGGTTTTACAACAGAAAGATCACTCGGGGCAATCATGTCATACAATGAACCAGCTTTATGTGTGCCTTCCCCTACAAATGAATCTGGGTGTTTGGCGTCATCCAAAACTTGTATTTCGGGGCCCGTTTGAAAAATATAAGGATATGCTTCGTCTTCCTGTACCCCCCAAAAAATACCACTGTTTCCTCCCTCAGCAATTTTCCATTCCAAGGAAAGGATAAAATTAGTATACGTTTTTTTGGTTAGGATGTCATTGCCATGGGATTCCCCTGGAACGAACGCCATTGCTTCATTTTCAATACGCCAGCCTGCAGGCATGCTATCTTTTTGGTAGCCACGCCAGTGGTCTAAGGAAGTTCCGTCAAAAAGGATTTCCCATTCTTGAGTATTTTCAGTTTCCGAAGTAGTGATTTCTGAATTTTCAGCAACTGGTTCTTGCGCTGTTTTTTCTTTGCAAGCTAAAAATGCAAAACCAAAAAGTAAGAGATAAATTGTTTTTTTCATTGAGGTGTTTTATAGTTCCCTAACCCAAATATTTCGGTAGCTAACGCCACTTTGGTCTTGATGATCCTGAAGCTTAATGGGTGCAGGGCCATGTGCATCATTTTTAGGCCATCCTATATATTCTGTAGTGCCTTCCAACTCAAAGTGATCCTGAATTAGCACACCATTTAATAAGACGGTTAGCGTCGCCGATTTGGTTTTGTTGCCTTCGGAATCAAATTCTGGTGCATGGAAAATGATGTCATAGGTATTCCATTCTCCCGTGGGTTTTGCAGCCATGGCGAGTGGGATGGATTGTTTATAGATTGACCCTACCATTCCATTTACATAAGTAGGATTATCATTATTATCCAATATCTGTACCTCATAGCGATTTTGGAGGAAGACGCCACTGTTGCTTCGGTTCTGATTAGTTTGTGTATTGTCTGGATTACTTCGCCATTCCAAATGTAATTGCACACTACCAAATGATTGTTTGGTTTGGATGTCCCCACTTTTATCCTTTACGGTCATACTTCCATCCCCGTTAAGAGTCCATGCTGCCTCTCCAGCTTCTTCTTTGGCACTTTCCCAAGCATCTAAATTAGAGCCATCAAAGAGTATGATTGCATCACTTGGGGCCCCATTTTGTTGGTTTGGATTTACTTTTGGGGGCACTGGCTCCCAAATTTCTGTTTCTTCTGGCTTGGTAGGTTCTTTCTGGGTCACGCTATCCATTTTTTGAGTAGGAGTTTCTGTTTTTTCCTCGGAAGTTTTGGTGCTGTCATTACATGCAAAAGATAACAAACCAGTAATTACTCCCATGACAAGATATTTCATATGGTTGTTTTTAGAGTCCTAATATTTTTCTGAGACGTTCTTTATCGATTTCCGCGCCTGCGAAATCATCAAAACGCTTTTGAGTGGCTTCAATGATATGTTTTTGAATAAATGGTGCTCCTTCACGCGCACCCTGTTCTGGGCTTTTAATCACACATTCCCATTCCATTACGGCCCAGACATCGCAACCATATTCAGTAAGTTTACTAAAAATGGTTTTAAAATCTACCTGTCCGTCACCCGGTGAACGATAGCGTCCGGCCCGGTCCCGCCAATCTGAATATCCTCCAAAAGCCCCGCGTTTCCCATCTGGCAGGAATTCAGAGTCTTTTACGTGGAAAGACTTAATAAACTCGTGGTAATGGTCTATATATTCAATATAATCTAATTGTTGTAATACAAAGTGACTGGGGTCATAGAGGATGTTTACGGCTTTATGATTTCCGGTAGCTTCCAGAAAACGCTCAAAAGTAACCCCGTCATGGATATCTTCTCCGGGATGCACTTCATAGCATACGGCAACGCCATTTTCTTCAAATTCATTTAGCAGCGGAAGCCAACGTTTGGCCAATTCTTCGAAGCCCATTTCCACTAGACCATCTGGACGTTGTGGCCAAGGATGGAAGGTATGCCAAAGTAAGGCTCCACTAAAAGTTGCGTGCGCTTTAAGTCCTAAATGTTTGCTAGCACGCGCAGCACTTAGGAGTTGGTTTCGGGCCCATTCGGTGCGTTTTTTAGGATTGTTTTTACAATCATCTGGCGCAAAATTGTCAAACATCAAATCATAAGCTGGATGTACCGCTACCAATTGCCCTTGTAGGTGGGTAGAGAGTTCGGTAATTTCAAGTCCGTAGCTATTGATAGTTCCTTTCAGTTCATCACAATAATCTTTGCTTTCCCCCGCAAGGGTTAAATCAATAAGCCTAGATTCCCAAGTAGGAATTTGAATTCCTTTATACCCAAGATCTGCAGCCCATTTACAAATACTTTCCAAGCTATTGAAAGGCGCTTTGTCATCCATAAATTGGGCTAGAAAAACTGCAGGTCCTTTAATGGTCTTCATCATTTAGTTGCTTTTAAAGTTCTTTCCAAATGTTCCCTTCTTGGTGGGAGGCTACTGATGTTTCGATAAAGTGCATGCCTCTAACACCATCTTCCATAGAAGGGAATTCGGCAGGATCATAATCTTGATTTCTAATTGCCTTTGCCATGCCTTTATAAATATTCCCCATGGCATCAAAAATCCCCTCTGGATGTCCTGGTGGGAGTTTGGTTCCCTCTAAAGAAAGTTCACTGTTATAGGCATGTCCTGGTTTCAAGGTTTTTAATGGCTGTCCTTCTTCTAAGTGATAAAGATAATTGGGATTTTCCTGTTCCCATTTCAATCCACCATTTTTTCCATAGATTGCTACGGTAAAATTGTTTTCTTCGGCGGTGGCAATTTGGCTGGCCCGAAGAACCCCTTTTGTATTCCCGTTGAAACGCAGCAGGACGGTACCATCAATATCCATTACATTATCTTCGTACAGATAGTTGAGGTCTGCCAGAATGGAAGTTACTTTCATCCCAGAAACATATTCCAACATTTGGTAAGCATGTACGCCAATATCACCCATACAACAGCTAATCCCTGATTTTTTCGGATTGAGACGCCAGGTGGTTTTTCGTTGCTCTACATCATGAATGATGGGGTTGATCCATCCTTGGTAATATTGCACATCTATTTTTTGGATTTCCCCCAAAACGCCATTGGCAATCATCTTTTTCATTTGGCGTATCATTGGATAGCCGGTATAGGTATGGGTAAGGGCGAAAAGTGTATTGTTTTTTTGCTGAATGGATTGTAGTTCCAATGCTTCCGAATAGGTCATGGTCATTGGTTTTTCACAGATCACATTAAACCCATTTTCAATCAGCTTTTTGGCCATGGGGAAGTGAAGGAAATTCGGTGTTAAAATCGAAAATACCTGAATACGCTCACTTTCAGGAAGTTTTAACTCTTCTTCCACCATGGTATCAAAATCCTTGTAAATACGATTGGTTGGAATTCCTATTTCTTTAGCAAACGCCATGTTTGCTTCAAAGTCTGGGTTAAAAACAGCTCCTGTTAATTGATAGGCATCAAACATACTGGCGGCAACCCGGTGCAGCACCCCAATTAAGGAATCACCTCCACCACCAAGTACACCCCAGCGAATTTTATTACTCATATTGTTTATTCTTTATATTCTATTTTTTCGTTTTTAAACAACAATGCGAAAAGTACCAATACTCCTCCCGCAAATAAGGCTGGGAACGTCCAAATGGTTTTCCATCCATGTGCACCTCCATCTAATAAATTGGCATCGGTAACTTTTCCAGCAACATAGAAACCTATCAACATTCCAAGTCCATAAGTAGCCAAGGTAATCAGCCCTTGCGCCGCACTTTTTGCTTTTTCTCCAGCTTTGCTATCGGTATAAATTTGTCCGGAAACGAAGAAGAAATCATAGCAAATCCCATGAAGTAAAATTCCTATAATAATCATGAATACCAGTTCCCCAGTATCACCATACGCAAAGAGTAAATACCGAATGGTCCAAGCCAACATCCCAGCAAGGATAGTGAGTTTGAAACCAAAACGCTTAAAGAAAAACGGCAATAATAGCATGAACAGAATTTCTGAAACCTGCCCTAACGATGCTTTCCCGGTTGAACCTTCCATGCCGATTTCAACAAGGAACGGACTTAAATTCTGATAATAAAATGCGAGTGGGATACAAATTAAAATGGAAGCAAGGAAGAAGACTAAAAAGTTTCGGTCCTTCAGTAGTTTTAATGCATCAAGCCCTAAAATATCTGAAATACTAGAGGAAGTTCCTTTTGCTTTCGGAGGGGTTTTAGGTAAAGTGAAACTGAAAACCCCAAGTACTGCGGAAGCAACTGCCACCATTAGAAACGTATTGGATAAATCACCGGCTGCAATGCCTGCTTCAGAATCCCAAGCCATAAAACTAATGGTAACTCCTGCCACAATCCAACCAATGGTTCCCCATACCCGAATAAATGGAAAGGACTTAGCAGGATCTTTCATTTGATTGAACGAAACCGAATTCACCAAAGCCAATGTAGGCATATACGCAATCATATATCCTAAAACATAGGGGTAAAAAACATTGAAGTCGGTTGCTTTAGACATTTGGTACATTAAAAAAGCGCCAATAAGGTGAAGGATTCCCAAAATCCGTTCTGCATTAAAATAACGATCGGCAATAAGTCCAATAATAAACGGTGCAATTATAGCCCCCCATGATTGGGTAGAAAAAGCCATGGCTGTTTCTGCTCCAGAAGCAGATAGGTTATTGCCCAAAAAAGTTCCTAAAGTCACAAACCATCCACCCCAAATAAAGAATTCGAGGAACATCATTATGGAAAGTCGAATATAATTAAGTGTTTTCATAAGAGACAGTATTATTGGTTAAGTGCTTTTAATACTAACGCTTTGGTGGCAGCAATTCCTTCGGCAGGGGTTGCTTCCCCTTCAAATTCAATCCCGATGAAGCCTTCAAAGTCTGAAGCCTTCACAATATCCATCATTTTATAGAAATCGATTTTAGTTTCATCACCGTTCGCGTCAAATTCATAAGACTTAGCCGAAACGCCTTTTGCATAAGGCATAAGCATTTCGGTTCCTTTATACTTGTCATATTCTTCTACACAAGGAGCACCCCATCGGGCACCACCTTCACGCTTCAAACAGAAGTTTCCAAAATCAGGAAGGGTTCCTACGTTTTCCATGTCAACTCCCTCCATCACCCTAACTAATAATTCAGCATTACTTGAGAGCCCGCCGTGATTTTCTACAATAATATTTACATTTTTAGGGGCGGCATATTCACATAGTGCTTTAAGGGAGCGTACAGAGTTTTTTACCCAGTCATCTGCATTTTCTTCCCCAAATAAATTTACACGAATAGAGTGGCACCCTAAAAAGGCCGCGGCGTCAATCCACTTTTTATGGTTTTCCACGGCTTGGTTGGTAATGGCCTCATCGTTAAAGGAAAGATCTCCTTCCCCATCAATCATAATTAATAAGTTTTGCATTCCATGACGCTCACTGCGTACTTTGAGGGTGTCTAAAAGAACTTGGAGTTCTACTCCTTTCATGGGGTAGTTTACGTTTTCATTTACGTACAGCTGACTTACATACTCAAGGCCTTCAAAGCCCATTTCACTTGCGGTTTTGGCAAAATCTGTAGGGTCTGCTTCCCCTGCAAAAATGTGTTTGTTTAATGACCATTGTGCTAAGGAAAGGGAATAGGACTTTTCTGGAATGGTATCTTCGGAAATTTCGGAAGTTGCTGTATTGTCTTCTTGTTTGGCCTGGTCCTTACAGGCGCCTAAGAGGAAGACCGCTAAAACTAGCAGGGCTAAATTTTTCATTGTCAAATTGATATGGTTAATTGAGAGAAATAGTTGGTCTGGTTTATTGGCTCTAAGATAAGCCTTTTTTGAAAGGAAACTAAAGGAATGACTTCATGATTGAGATTTTAATAGGCGAAAACGTTTTCGACTGACAATCTTCTTATTTTAAGGAGGGTTTTTTGTATAATCGAAAAAAATGGCGGAAATTAGTAGTTACATTACGTTTTTCTGGGAATTTTGAAATTTCAGATCCACAGAAATTCATTTGACCGAAATTTTCTTATTAACTGAATAACAAACACATGGCAAACCCTAATGAAATGTATGATGCCATCGTCGTGGGTTCTGGGATTAGCGGCGGTTGGGCTGCCAAGGAACTTTGCGAAGGTGGGTTAAAAACCTTGGTCTTGGAACGAGGCCGAATGGTAAAACACATTGAAGATTACCCTACCGCGAATATGGACCCTTGGGATTTTAAATTCAAAGGGCAACTTCCCGTTGAGGAAAAGAAAAAACAATTAAAACAATCCAGAACTGGATATACTACAGATGAATCGGCACGCCATTGGTTTGTGAATGATCTTGTACACCCTTATAACGAGGTCAAAAGATTTGACTGGATTAGAGGATACCATGTAGGTGGAAGATCTATTATGTGGGGACGTCAAAGCTATCGTTTAAGTGATATTGATTTTGCCGCAAATAAGAATGAAGGTATTGCTGTAGATTGGCCCGTTCGTTATAAGGATATCGCACCATGGTATGATAAAGTAGAGGAATTTATTGGGGTAAGTGGTGAAGCTCTAGGAATGGAAGTTCTACCTGATGGCGTTTTCTCTCCCCCAATGGAATTGAACTGTGCCGAAGAGGAATTTAAAAATACCCTAAAAGCGAATTATGATGACGGCAGGGTACTAACCATTGGCCGTGCAGCACATATTACAGGAGATAAAGCCCATGAAGGCCGATCTAATTGTCAATATAGAAACCGTTGTATGCGCGGTTGTCCGTTTGGCGCTTATTTTAGCAGCGTATCTTCTACCTTGCCTGCTGCCGAAAAAACTGGAAATATGACCCTAAGGCCAAATTCCATTGTACATGAAATCATGTATGATGAGGCAACAAAAAAAGCCACAGGGGTGAAAGTAATAGATGCTGAAACTGGTGAAAAAATGGAATTCAAAGCAAAGGTGGTTTTCCTTTGTGCGTCTGCCATTGCAACCGCAAGTATCTTAATGCAATCTAAAAGTGAACGCTTCCCGAACGGAATGGGGAATGACAGCGGGGAATTAGGATGTAATATCATGGACCACCATTTCAAAGCAGGGGCCATGGCAAAAGTAGATGCTTTCGAAGATAAATATTATAAAGGAAGACGGCCTAATGGAATATACATTCCGCGTTTTAGAAATATTGGCGGAAAAACAGACATGCCTACCTTTAAAAGAGGATATGGCTATCAAGGAGGCGCAGGTCGCTCCAACTACGAAGAAGTCGTTGCTGAATTAGGCTACGGAAAAGCCCTCAAGGATGAAATCCAAAAACCCGGAAGCTGGAGTATGTTGTTGATGGGCTTTGGAGAGTGTCTTCCATACCACGATAATAAAATGACCTTGGATTACGACAAGTTGGATAAGTGGGGATTACCTACAATTACCTTTGACGTTGAGTGGAAGGAAAACGAGTATGCAATGCGTAAAGACATGGTACAACAAGCCATGGAAATGTTAGAAAAAGCAGGGTATAAGGATATTCGTCCGTGGGATGATCCTGGAGCTCCAGGTTTGGGAATTCACGAAATGGGAACTGCACGTATGGGGAATGATCCAAAAACTTCTGTTTGCAACAAGAATAACCAGTTACATGCAGTATCAAACGTATACTGCACCGATGGATCCTTTATGACTTCGGCTAGCTGTGTGAACCCTTCACTAACGTATATGGCATTTACAGCAAGAGCTGCTAAACATGCCATTGATCAACTTAAAAACGAAGCATAATGGATAGAAGACAAGCATTACGAAACATAGGATGGGGAGCTGGTGCCTTAGTGGCAACTCCTACCATCATTAGTATATTACAGAGTTGTGAGAACAAGCCAACCTTTGTCCCTGTTTTTCTTTCAGCTGCCCAAGGACATGCCCTTAAGAGTATGGTAGATTTAATTATTCCAAATGATGAAGCTGTACCAGGTGCTGTTGCAGTAGGGGTACACGAATTTATTGATTCTTATTGGGATCAAGTGCTTCCTTCAGATGAAAGTCAATTGAAAGACGAATTTATGGATTCCTCTCCTACGCAAGAAAAGCAATTTGTAAAAGATGCCTTTGCAACCTTTGAAAATAGTTTTAAGACTACATTCAACAAAGAATTGGCAGATGGAACCCCTGAAGAGTTTGACCAACTTTTAGCGAAATATCTTCGTAGCAGTAAGGAAGAACAAATGGCTTATGGAAAGAAGATGGCAGAGTATTTGATGGCATTGGAGAAAGATCCTGCTACTGCTAGTTTTGATGAAGACGCTCAACTATTTTATTTGCTTTCCTCTATTCGAGGGTTAACCACTTGGGGATGGAAAACCAGCGAACAAATTGGTGAAAATGTACTATGGTACGATCCAGTTCCTGGTCAGCAGAAAGGATGTATTCCTTTGGAAGAAGCTGGAAACGGTAAAGTGATGTCATTATAATATAAACTATGGATCGAAGATCATTCATACAAAAGGGAGCCTTTGTGGGTTCCCTTTTTTCATTAGGAGGAACAGCGTTAGCTTCAGAAATTTTTTCAAGTAAAAAGGTGTTTACTTCCGAAGCCCCTTTTCATTTAAAATATGCTCCACACGATGGAATGTTTAAAGCTCATGCTGGAGACTCCATACTCCCACAGCTAGATTTTATGGCCGCTCAAGGATTTACGGCTTTTGAGGATAATGAAATGCGTAACAGGAGTATTTCAGAACAGAAAGAAATAGCGAACAAAATGCAATCCTTAGGGATGCAAATGGGCGTTTTTGTCGCGCATAAGATTTATTGGAACGAACCCAACCTTGCTAGTGGAAATTTAGAAAAAAGGGAAGAATTCCTTTCAGAAATACGTGCTTCTGTTGAAGTGGCCAAAAGAGTAAATGCGAAATGGATGACTGTAGTTCCGGGTCATATAGATCCAAGGTTAAACGTGCAATACCAAACTGCAAATGTGGTAGAATCCCTTAAACAGGCTTGTGCTATTTTAGAACCTCACGGACTTGTCATGGTCTTGGAGCCGCTTAATTTTAGAGATCATCCTGGGTTGTTTCTTTCAGAATCGCCGCAAGCTTACCAAATTTGTAAGGCAGTGAACAGCGAGTCCTGTAAGATTTTGTTTGACATTTATCATCAACAAATTCAAGAAGGCAATTTAATTCCTAATATTGAGGCCTGTTGGGACGAGATTGCCTATTTTCAAGTAGGGGATAATCCAGGAAGAAAGGAGCCCACCACTGGGGAAATAAATTACAGGAATGTATTTCGATTTATTCATGATAAAGGATTTGATGGAATTGTTGGAATGGAGCATGGAAATTCCACTGAAGGAAAACTTGGGGAATTGAAGGTTATTGAGGCCTATAAGGAAGTTGATAATTTTTAGAAAAGAATGGACTCGCGATTGGCTTCCGTATCACTACCCTTGAAATGTGATGTTTCGTATTTTGAAATTTTCATTTCCCCTACAGTTTCAAAGGAACTGTATCAACTTTTCCAACATGATTACCAAATTCAAGCGTCTAAGCTTTCATGGAAAATAGGTGATGAGATTATAGAAAGTGATTTCAGTAAAATAATTTTCACAGATCAAGAATTAATACATAAAAATGTTTTTGAAGCTTCTATTTGGGGAAATTCATATGTTTGGCCTGCTGCCTTGCTTCCAGTTAAGGAAGCCATTGAAGATATCACAAAAAAAGAGTTTCGGGTTTGTGTTTGCATTTATTATCCAGATGGTACCTCTGGTGTAGATTTCCATTCAGATTTTGTAGCATTTGGTGACACCAGCGTGATTCCTTCTTTAAGTTTGGGGGCAGAAAGGACGTTTCAGCTTCGTGAAAGAGCTACGCAAGAAGTCTACAGTAAATTATTACATGAAGGGAGCCTTGTTGTTATGGGAGATCAATGTCAAGAACTTTATGAACATGCGCTCCCCTTGGACCCTAAATGCAAAAGCGGAAGAATCAATTTGACCTTCCGCCAGTATGGGTTATAAAGAGATTTTTACTCTACTATAAACTTCCCTTTCATCATGGCCGAATGGCCTGGGAAACTACAGATAAAATCATACGTTCCTTTTTCCGGTGCTGTAAATGTAATGGAATCAGACTCACCGCCACCCAGCATTTTGGTATGTACAATCACCTCTGCGCCTTCTTCCGGAATCCAATCTGCATCTTCACCCGCATTGGAAGCTTTGATGGAAAATTCCTGAATGCTAACGCCAGGTTTTAGCAATACAAAATTGTGCCCCATAACCTTCATGTCCAACTTCCCAATATGTGAAAGTATCAAGGTAACTTCTTGACCAGCTTTCACTTTAATTTCACTTTTGTTGAATTTCATCATGTCATTACCAGTAAGGGTAACCTCTACACTTTTAGGGTCTTCCTTTTTGGTTTCTTCGGTAGTGCCAATTTTAATGGAACTATCCTCTTTTTTCTTTTCTTCTTTTCCACCACAAGCTATCAAAAGCGATAGTGTTGCAAGCAGGAGTATAGATTTAAGTGTTTTCATCGTGTATTATTTTGTAGTTAAAAATTCTAAAGTTCTTTTTTCACTGTAGTAGACTTTTTCGGTTAGATGAAAGCCCACATGGCCGCCATATTTTGGCGTTTCAAGATAGAGTATTTTTGATTTTTCCGCAAGGGAATAGGGATAACATTCTGAAGGTAAAAAACTATCGTTTTGTGCATTGAGAATTAATACAGGGACGGGTATTTCTGGAAGAAATTGTAAGCTGCTATTTTTTTGGTAATAGTCGAATGCGTCTTCAAATCCGTTTGCTGGCGCAGTATACCAATCATCAAATGCTTTCAGGCTTGTAATTTTATGAAGTTCTTTTTCTGAAATTTGTTCGGGGAACTGATGAATTTTATGAGATACTTTTTTCCGAAGATCCTTCAGGAAAACAGACCGGTACAGCCAATTTTCCCATTGAGCAAGTTTCCAGAGCGTACCTTTTAAATCTACCGGAGTAGAAATAGCAATTCCTTTTTTGATTTCCTTTGGGGTTTCCCTTCCTTCTCCTAAATATTTTAACAGCAAATTACCCCCAAGGCTAAAGCCCACCAAGGCTATTTCCTTGTATTGATTTTTTCCTAGCACATATTCCACAACCCAATGGAGGTCTTCCGTTTTTCCAGCAGTATAGGATTCAAACTTCCAATTGGGCTCCCCACTGCAGCCCCGTAAATTTACCGCACAGGCATCCCATCCTTTTTTATTCAATATGCTGGCTTGTCCCACCATATAAGTGCGTTGTGCGTTTCCTTCCAGGCCGTGCAATAAAATTGCGATTTTTTCCGAAGGACCCTCCGAAAAAGAAAAGTCCAAATCCAGAAAATCTCCATCGGGCAACATCAAACGCTCCCTTTTTTGGGTCAGTTTTGGAGGCTTTCGAAGTTTTGCTGAATAGATGGTGGCAAAGTGCCCGTTTTTAAAAATTCCTTTAGGGTTATATTTTGAAGTTACTAGCGGCATCCTTCTAAAAAATCTTAGGGCATTTGAAATTCACATTGTAAATTTACCACAAAAAAGAAACGTGTACACAAAAGAATTTGAAATACGATGGAGTGACGTAGACGCCAACTTGCATTTACGTAATAGTGCCTACATAGATTATATGAGCCATACCCGAATGAGTTATTTTCAAGACCATGGTTTTGACCAAAGACGGTTGCATCAACTACAAATTGGCCCAGTTGCGCTATATGAGCATATGTTTTATTTCAAGGAAGTCTTTCCTGGCGAGCCTGTTTCGGTGTCATTGCAATTAAAAGGAGTTTCTGAGGAAGGAACCTTTTTTTCTTTTGAACATAACTTTTACAGCACAAGTGGCAAAAACTTAGCTCGATGTGAAATGCTAGGCGCGTGGATTGATTTAAAAACGCGAAAGCTTATCCATGCCCCAAAGGAACTTTGGGATTTTTTGGAAGGAATGGTTAAAACCCACGATTTTAAGACACTTACTAAGGAAGATACCCGTAGACACGGACAAATCCCGAAAGATCTTTAATTAGAAAGTGCTTTTCCACGCTTTTTCTTGGTAGACAGATACACTCCCAGAAAAATGAGTGCTGCTGCAAAAATTCGCAATGGAGTTAAGGAGTCTGCCCCTGCTACTATGGCAAAAATTGCTGCCAATACGGGTTGTAAATAAATAAACGCACCAATGGTGGAAGGGCTTAATTGCTTCAGTGCGTAGATGTTAAACAAATAGGTAAGGAATGTTGTTCCAACCACCACAAAAAGGAGCTGCCAGACTTCAGTGGAATGTAGTTGTGCCCAAGCTACTTCCGAAAATTCTGAAAACCCTACCGGAATATTCATTAATAGCGCGAAGAAGAAAAACATTTTCATTAAGGTAATTGAATGGTATTTCAGCACTAATGGTTTCACCAAAATAAGATAGAACGAATAGGATGTGGCATTCACTACAAAATAGAGGTTTCCCAATGGAATATTAGGAGCGTTTGGTTGTGTTTTAGCACCAAATAATATAAGCATCAATGCTCCAAGCAGCCCTATTGCAATTCCACCAATTTTTAATGAAGTCATCTTTTCTTTCAGAATAAGTGCTGATAAGATTAATAAAATCACAGGGGAAAGGGTAATGACCACTGAACTGTTAATAGGGGTAGAAAGCTCCAGTCCTTTGAAGAATAGGTTCATATTTAGAAACATCCCAAAAAACGCACAAACAAGCATTCTAAGAAGATCCTTTTTGGCAATTTTTTCTGAAGGGAAAAAGAAGGAGGCCGTCCAAAAAAGAATTGCGGCACCTCCAACACGCAATAATATAAATCCGAAGGGGCCAATTACATTGGGCATTAACCCCTTGGCTATGGTATGGTTTACTCCATAAATAGCACTGGCGGCTGTAGCTGCCAATAACGCTAAAGCCCTAGGATTCATACTTACTGAATAGAATTTTTGGCGGCTTCCACCACTTTTTTGCTATTTCCAATAAAAATCTCATCTCCGTTTACCAAAACCGGCCGCTTGAGGAACGTGTAATGCTCCAAAAGGAATCTTTTAAAATCTTCTTCGGAAAGGCTTTCGTCTTTTAGATTCCGTTCTTTATAAAGCTTGGCTCTTTTACTAAACAGCGCTTCATAACTTCCAGAAAGTTCTCTTAGTGCTTCCAGTTGTTTTACACTAATTGGGTTGCTTTTAACGTCTTGTTTTTCAAATGAGCTAGGCAATGAAATTTCGTTCATGATGCGCTTACATGTATCGCAGGTACTTAGGAAATAGAATTTTTTCATGCTATTTAAAAATAATTATCAGCCAAATAAGGCTGAAGGTCCTCCCACGGAATTTCTATGGAAATAGCTCCTGCAGCATAACTGGCAATATCATATTGATTGTATATGAAAACGAGACCTTCTTCTGTAAAGCCTAGATTTTCTGGAAGGTAAAACCTGTCTTTTTCAAACCAAAAACCTGTTGCGTTGATGGAACCTTGGGCCGGAATATCATTTTCTTCCCTGAACTTCTTTTCTGCAAATGCTTCAAAAGCTGAAAAATCATTAAATAGCATTTCCTTTGAAATCAATTCTCCTGTTTTTAAATCGAAATTTTTATATGTACCCATTCCATATCCGTGGGCCCCTCCTGTAAAAAGATAGTTGAACATGGACAAACAAAGGAGATCTTCATTGCTGAAGGAAGGTAAAATAGTCACTTCGGCTTCGTATTCCATATCAAATTCAAATTCATTTTTGTGGTCTCGGTATGCTAGTATAAATTGTTTGGCGGCTTCTTCAATGTTGGCTGCGGAAGGGCGCTCATCTTCTCCCAAGAATAATGATTCAATAACAAAGTCTTTGATTGCAGCATTGATATTGGCCGAAACTTCTGTATCTCCATGAACGATGGGGTATTCGATATCTATGGAAGAACAAGGGGCATTTTTACAGAGTGCTAATTCAGTTTCAGAAAAGGTCTTGGTTTGAAGCTCCAAGGGGGCACTTTCTTTACAGGATGCAAAAAGCAACACCAGAATAATTGGGCAGATCCATTTCATAATTCAAAAATACAATCATTTTTAAAATGGGTAGGGAAAGTGTACCTTTGTTTACCATAAAAAGATGAACCTATATTTATGAAATTTAATACAAAAACAATACACGGCGGACAAGAACATGATAAGGCTTATGGAGCAGTCATGCCCCCTATTTACCAAACATCTACCTATGCACAATCTACTCCGGGAGGACACAAGGGGTTTGAATACTCCCGAACACACAATCCAACTAGGGATGCACTGGAAAAAGCATTTGCAAGTATCGAGAATGGAACGTATGGTTTAGCTTTTGGAAGTGGTTTGGCAGCAATTGACGCAGTATTAAAATTGCTAAAGCCAGGAGATGAAGTGGTTTCCACCAATGATCTTTATGGAGGTACCTACCGACTTTTCACCAAGGTTTTTGAAAAATTTGGGATTACCTTTCATTTTGTGGGAATGGAAGAAAGTGCCAATATTGAAAAATACATCAACGAGAACACTAAACTCATCTGGGTTGAAACACCTACCAACCCTATGATGAACATTATAGATATCAAGGCTTGTGCAGCTATTGCCCGTAAACATAATATACTGTTGGCAGTAGACAATACCTTTGCCACTCCCTATTTGCAACAACCTCTAGATTTAGGCGCCGATTTGGTCATGCATAGTGCGACTAAATATTTGGGAGGCCACAGTGATGTGGTGATGGGAGCTTTGGTAGTAAAAGATAAAAAATTGGCAGACCAATTGTATTTTATTCAAAATGCTAGCGGGGCAGTATGTGGCCCGCAAGATAGTTTTTTAGTATTACGTGGAATTAAAACTCTGCATGTACGTATGCAGCGTCATTGCGAAAACGCAAAAAAAATAGCGGCCTATCTTGATAATCACCCAAAGATTGACCGTGTGTATTGGCCTGGTCTGGAGTCTCATCCAAATCATCATGTTGCCAAGGAGCAGATGCGGGATTTTGGGGGGATGATTTCTTTTGTAACCAAAGGAGATAACTATCAGGAAGCGATTAAAATTGTAGAACGGTTGAAGGTATTTACCCTAGCGGAAAGTTTAGGAGGTGTTGAAAGTTTGGCTGGACATCCAGCAAGCATGACACATGCTAGTATTCCGAAGGAGGAGCGTGAAAAATCTGGAGTAGTGGATTCCTTGATTAGGTTAAGTGTAGGAATAGAAGATGTAGATGATTTGATTGCCGATTTGGAACAAGCAATTTCTTAAATAAAAAAGGGGCAACGAATTCGTTGCCCCTTTTTAAATACAATATTTTTCAACTAATCTAAGTAATAGATATATCCTACATTCAACCAGAAAATCCAATCATTGGCCTTGTTTTCCGGAACTGGAATACCGTTTCCTTCCCCTAAGGTTAATTCGTTAAGTTCTTCTTGAGGATTTAAACCGTCTACCCAGTTTGAGAAATAATATTGCCAACGGGCGTCCAACATCAAATCACTCAATGGTGATAATTTATAACGTATTCCCGCACTCATCACCACGCTCCAAGTAGAATCTCCTTCCTGTTGGAAGGAATTATAATATTTTTTTGGGGTACTAATAGGAGTATTCAAAGCGCCAAGTTCACTGGTAATTTCTGGGTCAAAACTCACCCAGTGCACTCCAAAACTTCCAAAAGGCGCAATTTTGTATGCTCCTGCAGCAAAATCTCTAATACTCAACGGGAAGAATTCTAATTGCGCACCAATATCAAAAACAGTAGATGAGCCTTTCATGGCTCTAAGTTGGTCGGCAAATAAATTTACTTCATCATCTGCAACATGTTCTCCAAAATGTTCAAAATTGGTTTTGTGGAAATCTATTTCACTTCTCAATTTAAAGTGATCATTGAAATAAGAATCCCTCGTATAACAATTACAGTCTGCCCTGTAGGAGAAGTTCAAATAATGGATTATCCCAACGCCAAAACCAACGTTACCGAGATTGGTTTCAGAGTTGTTTCTTTGGCCAAAATCAGAATAAAAAGCCACGGGACCAGTGATAATACCTATTTCATGCGAGAAACCAAACTGTCCAAAAACAGCCTGTTTTGGCATAGCAACGAAGAGTAATACCAATAGCAATAATCTGGTATTCATTGGTAATTAGGTTTAGATTGAGACGTAACAAATATATAAAAACATATCTAACGGTGAAATTTATTGTAATTAAATAGCTTATTTACATAATTTTTAACGCCCATTTGGGGTAGATAATTTATATTTGCGGTCTAAGAACGAAAACGTTTTCAGAATCACTATATTGCAATTTTGAGAGCTTTTTCAGCATACATTTTAAAAGAAAATTAAATTTTTGAAATTTTATTGTTAATTCTAAAATTTTTCAAGTGAAACAAAGTATTCAGGATTTTATAGATCAGGTAGCCCAAAAGAATCCAAACGAACCAGAATTTATTCAGGCTGTTACCGAAGTTGCAGAGACCGTAATTCCTTTCATTGAAGAAAATGAAAAATACCAAGGGAAAAAACTGCTGGAACGAATGGTTGAACCAGAACGAACCCTTATGTTCCGTGTTCCTTGGACCGATGATCAAGGAGAGGTTCAAGTAAATAGAGGATATCGTATTGAATTTAATTCTGCGATTGGCCCTTATAAAGGAGGATTGCGTTTTCACCCTTCTGTAAATCTTAGCATTTTGAAATTTTTAGGCTTTGAACAAGTTTTTAAAAATAGCTTAACCACACTGCCTATGGGAGGTGGAAAAGGAGGTAGTGATTTTAACCCTAAAGGAAAAAGCGATGCTGAAGTTATGCGTTTTTGCCAAAGCTTTATGACCGAGTTGGCTCGTCATATAGGTCCAGATACAGATGTTCCTGCGGGAGATATTGGTGTGGGCGGCCGTGAAATAGGGTATCTTTTTGGGCAATACAAGCGTTTGAGAAATGAATTTACTGGTGTTTTAACAGGAAAAGGACTTAGTTACGGAGGGTCTTTAATTAGGCCAGAAGCCACAGGATACGGAAATGTATACTTCACTAAAAATATGCTCGAAACCAAAGGGGAAAGTTTGCAAGGAAAGACGGTTGTTATCTCCGGTTCGGGTAATGTGGCTCAATATGCAGCCGAAAAAGCAATCCAATTTGGTGCAAAGGTGGTAACTATGTCAGATTCTGCAGGCTTTATTCATGATACTGAGGGAATTGATGAGGAAAAGTTAGCCTTCATCATGGACTTGAAAAATGTGAAACGTGGAAGAATCAAAGAATATGTAGAGAAATATCCTTCTGCCTCCTACACAGAAGATGCACGCCCTTGGAGTGTTGTTTGTGATGTTGCACTTCCTTGTGCTACTCAAAATGAACTAAACGGCGAAGAAGCGAAAACTTTAGTGGAGAATGGTTGTATTTCGGTAGGAGAAGGTGCAAATATGCCTTGCACTCCTGAAGCTATTGAGGTTTTCCACAAATCTAAAATATTGTTCTCTCCAGGAAAGGCTTCCAATGCTGGCGGAGTGGCAACTTCAGGATTGGAAATGTCCCAGAACTCACTTCGTTTAAGCTGGAGCAGAGAAGAAGTAGATGAAAAATTAAAAGGAATTATGAATGATATCCATGCGGCATGTGTTACCTATGGTAAAGACGGCGATGGACATGTTGATTATGTAAAGGGAGCAAACATTGCGGGTTTTGTTAAAGTTGCAGATGCTATGCTCGCGCAAGGCGTAGTTTAACAATTGTTAGAGATAAATTATCTAAGGTTGCCTTAAATGGCAACCTTTTTTTTTGAAAATGACAATAAATAGTATCTTCGGAAGTTCATTGTATTACATGAGACTACCGTTTTAAAATGAAACATTTTATAAGTATTGTGCTTTTTTTGGTGGGAACATTGCTACATGCCCAAAATTTTGAAGATCAATGGCAAGGGCATTTTTCATTTGTTTCCATAAAAGATATTTCAAAATCAGAGAGTAAGTTATATGTTGCTTCAGAGAATGCCATATTTATTTATGATCTAGCAACCAAAGAGATATCAACGCGTACCACTCTTACGGGTTTGGATGGAAGCTTTATTTCAACCATACATTACAGTGAAGATTATGGGGTATTATTTATAGGGTACGAAAATGGTTTGATGGATGTACTTATTGATGGGGAAGAAGAAGTTTTAAAAGTTGTTGATATTGTTGAAAAACCGTCTATTCCTCCTAATGAAAAGAGAATTAATCATTTTAATGAATACAATGGGGTGCTCTATTTGTCAACTCAGTATGGTATTTCCCTATATGACATCGAAAGATTAGAATTTGGAGACTCCTATTTTATTGGGAACCAAGGTACGCGGATTAATGTTCTTCAAACAACCATCTTGGAGCCTTTTATCTATGCTGCCACTTCATTATCAAGTGAGGGATTAAAGCGGGCAGACGTAGAGAACCCAAATCTTATTGATTTTGAAGAATGGACTACCATTAGGACTGGTGCTATGTTTGGGGTGCAAGCTTTTGCTGGAGATTTGTATTACGCAAGAACAAATAACGCATTCTTCAAATTTCAGGAAGGTTCAGATCAACAAATTGCACAATTTTCCAATAGTTTAGTTGACTTTAGAGCTGATGATGATGTGCTAACCGTTACTTCAGAAACGAGGGTTTCCGCATATGGACCCGGACCAACTTTACTTTCTACCTTAAATAGTCTGCCTGAAATAGATGACACCTATCAATGTGGTATGGCACTTAACAACTTCTTTTACCTAGGGACTTCAGAAAACGGACTTTTAGAGGTGCCTTTTAACTCCACCAATTTTACACAAATTTTACCAGACGGGCCTATTTTAAATACTCCTTTCGCGATTGATACTAGCCCTGGTCAACTTTGGGTAGCCTTTGGCGACATTACTCAAACAAGCAATCCTTTTCCACTTAGTCGAAGGGGTATTTCCAATTTAAGAGATGGAGAGTGGCTTAATATTCCTTACGAAGAACTTTTTGGAGCAACAGACTTGGTAAATGTTACCATCAATCCAGACAACCCAAATGAGGTATATATAAGTTCTTATTACGAAGGTCTTCTAAAAATAGAAAATCAAGAACCGATAATACTTTATGATGAAACGAATAGTAATTTGGAAGAGTTTATTTATCCAAGCGGATCAAATACCGGGATTCGGCTTTATGGGTCTAAATTTGATGTAGAAGGAAACCTTTGGTTTGTTCAATCCCGTGCGCCAGAAGGTCTTTTAAGATTAACTCCTTCGCAGCAGGTGCAAAAAATAGATTTATCTTCAATTATTGAAGCTCCTGATGAACAGGCACTTCAGGATGTCGAAATTAGTAGAGAAGGATATATATTCATTGCAAGTACAAATAATGGTTTGCTTGGATATGACCCTGCATCAGATACTTTTAACAAGATTGGAGAAGGATTGGGGCAGGGAAACCTTCCTAAAAACAAAGTTGTTGCTTTAGATTTCGATCAAAATAATCGCCTTTGGATTGGAACAACAAATGGACTTAGAGTATTATTTACAGTAGGCGCTTTTTTTGATACAGGAGAAACCGTCGATGCTCAAGAGATTATTATTGAAGAAGATGGAGTGGCTCAGGAGCTTCTTTTTGAACAGAGCATTACAGATATTGAAACCGATGGTTCCAACAATAAATGGATTTCCACTTCAACCTCAGGAGTGTTTTATTTGTCTTCCAATGGACAAGAAACCTTGCTACGATTTACCAAAGACAATTCACCGCTTCCTTCCAATAACGTTCAGGATATAGCAATTGACAGCTCTACGGGTATTGTATATTTTGCTACTGTTAATGGATTGGTAGCCTTTAAAGGTACCTCCACCGCCCCAAGGGATAATCTTGAAAATGTATATGCCTTTCCCAACCCGGTCCGGCCCGGTTTTACCGGAAATGTGACAATAGATGGCCTTACAGATAATGCCAATGTAAAAATCACAGACATTGAAGGAAATTTGGTTTTTGAAACAACCAGTGAAGGCGGAAGTGTCCTTTGGGATACTACTGCTTTTGGCAAGTATAGGGTAGCTTCGGGGGTATATATGGTTTTGATTACTTCGGATGATGCCATAGAAACCAAAATCACCAAAATCATGGTTGTTCGGTAATATGCAAGTAAGTACCCGAGCCTTTGTTTTTTCTGCTGTAAAGTATGCTGAAGCTGATTTAATTGTTAGTTGTTTCACAGAAGAATACGGGCTTAAAAGTTACCTTCTTAGAGGAATTCTAAAATCAAGAAAAGGAAAATTAAGAGCTTCCATGTTTCAGCCTCTCACGCAGCTTCAGCTGGAAGCCTTCCACAAAAACAAGGGTACGTTAGAGCGAATTCAGGAAGCAAAAGTCATTCAGCCATATCAAAGCCTCCAAACCGAAGTAGTGAAATCCTCATTATTGCTATTCCTCTCTGAAGTTTTAAAAAATTCGGTCAAAGAAGAGGAGACTAATATTCCACTGTATCAATTCATTTCCAAATCACTATACTGGCTGGATGATCACAATGAAATAGCTGCCTTCCACTTGCTTTTTTTGCTGAAACTTTCAGGGTTTTTAGGCTTCTACCCAGATTTCACAGAAAAAGATTGCACTTTTTTTCATCTACAGGAGGGTGTTTTTCAAAATCTGAAACAAGAATATTGTCAGCAAGGCCCTCATGTGGAAGCAATAAAATGGTTACATGGTAAATCCTATGAAAATCTCTATGAAAAGAAAATTCCGAAAGAGGTTAGAATGGAGCTCCTGCAGCTTTTGCTAAATTATTATCAGTTGCATTTGCAAGGTTTCAGGATTCCAAAATCATTACCGGTATTGCAACAAGTATTTCATTAAGCACTGTTTCGGCTTGCATTGATATTTCCGAACAAGGAACGGGTTACCATCTTTTCATAGGTAGCGATTAAATTTGGGTCTCCTTGTTGTTTTTTCAATTGCTGAATTTCCTTCAATGCAAATTGTTGGATCGTCAACAAAGGAAGCACGATTTTTTCCCTCACCGCAATGGAAGCTCGCATGGCTTTACTGTCTTCCATTAATTCTTGATAGCCAGTGAGTTCTAAAAGTAATGACTTGCTACGGTTGAATTCTGCATAGATTAGTGACCAAAATTCACCAAACTCCGGATCATTTTTCATGTAAGCCGTTAACGGAAAAAATGATTTGGTCAAACTCATCATACTGTTTTCCAATAGCGTTTTAAAAAAGGCAGATTTGTGATACAATTGCACCACTTTTTCAAATTGTCCCTGTTCTTTATACCATTCCAAAGCAATTCCTACCCCATAAAAGCCCGGGACGTTCTGTTTAAGTTGGCTCCAGCTTCCCACAAATGGAATTGCTCTAAGATCGCTAAATACCAGTTCTGTGCTTTTTCCTCTTTTGGAGGGTCTACTCCCAATATTTGTTTTGGCGTAGTATTTTAGGGTACTCATTTCTTCCAAATAAGGAAGGAATTTTGGATGGCTTTTAAAATTCTTATAGGCTTCATAACTTAACTTGGCCAATTGGTCCATAGTTTCGCGTTCTTCCTCAGAAATGATGGCTTCTTCATCCCTAAAGACTTCATTGGAAATCCCAGAACTTAACAATTGTTCCATATTATATTGGCAGGAATCTACTGTTCCAAAATTAGAACTAATGGTTTGCCCTTGAATGGTGAGTTGAACTTCATCATGTTCAATGGTGTTGCCTAAGGAAGCGTAAAATTGGTGGGTTTTTCCACCACCCCTAGCTGGTGGTCCGCCCCGTCCATCAAAAAACATCACAGTTATTCCATACTTTCTGGAGATTGCTGTTAGTCGTTCCTTGGCAGTGAAAATACTCCAATTTGCCATTAAATATCCACCATCTTTTGTGCCATCACTAAAGCCTAACATAATAGTTTGGCGTTGCCCTCTTCTTTGTAAATGGGCAGCATAAGCCTTATTGGTGTAGAGTGTTTCCATTACCTGGTCTGCCACTAATAAATCGTCAACGGTTTCAAATAGCGGAATGACATCTACGGAAGGAGATTCCCAATCACTTAAACGAATCATTGCGAAAGCTTCCAATACATTTACAACACTTCCGTTATTGCTAATCACATAGCGATTACAACCTTGTTCGCCATTGTACTTTTGAATGTCTTTTATGGCATAAATGGAAGCAATGGTTTTTTGTGCCATTTCATCAGAAAGGGATTTGGGATCCAACGAACCCGTAAGTGTACTTAAGGCCTCAATCTTTTCCTCATCTGAAAGAGTTTCATAGGGTTGGTCAAATAAGTTAGGATGATCCTTTGCAATAGCATTCATTACATGACTATGCACCCTTGAATCCTGCCGGATATCTAAACTGGCAAAATACAACCCGAAGAGCGTTACTTTATTGATCAAATCTACCACTTGGTCTACAAATAGGGACTGATGTTGTTCTTTTAATACCTCCTTCAACGATTGAAGTACCTCCAAAATTTCCTCAGCCTTAATGGATCCTTTGTGCAAAGGAAGATTCATCTCCTTGTAGATTTTGTTTTCAAGAAAAATCACTTTTTCTTCGGCTCCCTTGAACGTGATTCTTCGTCTTAGTTTCCGAAGGTCTTTATGGTAATTTTTTAAGATAGTTTGTCGTAAACGTTCTGCCACTTTTATTGTGGTTTCCGTAGTCACAAAAGGATTTCCGTCACGGTCGCCTCCTGGCCAAAACCCTAAATTGATTACTTGATTTTCTAAAAGTTCTCCTTCAAAAATGTTATTCTGGATGTAATCATAAATATTGGTTACTGCATCGTAAAAAACATTTTCCAAATACCAAATAAGGCTTACCGCTTCATCATAAGGAGTAGGTTTGGTTTTTTTGAAAAACGGGGTTTTTCCTAGTTGAGCCAATAATTGTTTGATGATTTCCAATTCATTATTATGGATGGCATCTGCTAAATCTGTAATAATCCCCAAAACGCTCCCAGGATAAAATTGGGTAGGGTGAGCTGTAAGCACCGGTCTAATCTTAAACCGTTCCAAGTAGTGTTTTAAAGCTTCTTTTTTGTTTTTGTCTTCAGCTTCTTCACGAACATTTCGGAGGGTACCTCTACCATCCATATTGTTTATAATAGGAAAAGTGGCTTCTTCAATGGCATCAAAAAGAACCACTTGTCGCTCAATGTATTGGATAAACCGAAAGAGTAAATTATTCCGCTCCTCCAGTGAAGGATTGTTTCGGTATTGTTTAAAAAACTGTTCCACGATTTCCGTGGGATTATTTTTTGCCTCAAAGCCTTTCTCACAAATTTCCTGAAAAAGAGGCAATAAGACCCCTGTGTGCGTGATGGCATCAAAAGGCAGGGTCATAAAAATACTATTGTATATCTGGTACTTTGAAAGTACGTGCTGCTGAAAGCGCTCTTCCTTGGTGTATCTCATGCTATTCTATTAAATACTAAGTTAGGGAATAAGCAGCACAAAAAAAACCCGCCATGGAAAAGGCGGGTTTAAATGATTGTTAAAATTTCGCCCGAAGGGCTAAAATAAGGTTGCGGCCTGCCCCTGAAATACCAGAGCTATAGGGCCTATATCTTCTGTCTGTGATATTTTCAAGTCCGCCGTTGATGGAAATCATCTCGGTCAACTCGTAATTTGCCTTGAAATTCAAAGTGTACCATCCTGGTGCATAGGGATTGCCATCGTCATTGATGGCGTAAATTTCCGTTTTGCCTTTTTCCCCTTCCGGAAGATCCTCAAAAGTGACTTCCCCGCTATAGTCTACATACATTTGCATACGCAATTTCTGTGTTCTGAAATTCAAACGGGAAACTCCAAACCAAGGCGCAGCGTGGCGTGACGGACTCGTAGTGCCGTCATCCAATTCTTCTTCTCCCTTTTGATAGTTGAAATCTGAAGAAAAACCAAATCCGGCAGGCAGTTTTACTTCCACACCTGCTTGAATTCCCCATACTTTAGCTTCAGCAGCATTTTGAATGGCCTGTACTTGGCTTAATTCACCATCATATACTATGCTATCTTGTCCGTTTAGCTGAAAATCTCTACGTACCAAGGCATTTTTCAGCAAGGTATAATAGGCAGAAACATCTACTTTAACTGTTTTGTTGAATATTTTGGCGACACCCACATCCCCGTTATAGGCATATTCTGCTTCCAAATCAGGATTTGGCACTACTACCGATCCAGCTTCAGAATCAAACACTTTTCCCATATCATCTACATTGGGTGCCCTAAAAGCAGTTGCTGCATTGGCACTAATCACCCAATCCCTTGAAGGGCGGTACACTGCTCCTAAGTTTCCAGTAAGAGCGCCATTATCTAATTTAGCAGTTTCAAATGGGAATGGATAAAACCGGGTATCAAAGTCTGCATTAAGAATAAAGTGATTGTAACGAAGACCGCCTTGTAATACCACTTTATCATTTATTTTAAAATGATCTGAAACATATGCTGCATAAGAAGACCAATCTGCATAGGGATATCGTGCAGGACCTTCTGTACTTGTACCTGTTTCAATATTGGTGTCTGTGCCGTTGGAACGTACATCATCAAAAACCACTTCAAGACCATAAAAGAGGGTATGCCTTTCCCCGATAGATTTAGTAAAATCTAAATTTCCAGAGTAGGCGTACACTTTTTCTACTCGTGTTTCCCGTGTTGCATCATTGAAATTTCTACTAATTCTACTTTCTTCAAAGTTTTGAATCGCTAGTCTTAGTGCCATTTCATCGTATACTTTATTAGACCCATTGTTGGTGATGTTGAGGTTGTTCATCATCCATTTTTGGGGGCCATAGCTCCATTCTCCATAGCGGGGACCACCATTACGGGTTCTAAGATGGCGGTCATATCTTCCGTAATCTGAAGTTTCCGAATAATGAAATCCGTACTGAAAATCCCACCTTTTGTTCGGCTTAAAACGTACCTTTTGCATCATGTTAATTTGGCTGTAGCCGGAAGGAGCCTGTACCTTTGGATCTTCATTGGTCACCACAACATCCATGCTATCTTGTCTCTTCACATAGTATGGGCGAAGGAATTCAGCGGGGCCGCGGCTTCCCTGTTTAAGGTCGTCGTAATCATTGGCTGAAATACTAGAAACAAAAGCCCACTTTTTCCAACCAACATTTACATCAAAATGTGCGGTTTTCTCATTGTTTGCTGTGGCATACCGAGTAACAGCTTTTCCCATAACAAAAGTTTTGTCACTTACAGAAAGTTCTGGCACCAATGTTTGAAAACTCATGACGCCTCCAATGGCGTCGCTTCCATAGATTACGGCATCGGGGCCAAAGAGCACTTCGGCGCGTTCCATGGCAAAGGGATCAAGTGAAATCACATTTTGGAGATTTCCACCTCTAAAGATTGCGGTGTTCATGCGTATACCATCTACAGTATACAACAATCGATTGGTTGAAAAACCCCTAATCATAGGGCTTCCGCCTCCCTGCTGACTTTTTTGGATAAAGACTTTCCCTGAAGCCCCTAACAAATCTGCTGCAGTTTGCGGGTTCTGAAGGGCCGCGGTTTGAGGGGAGATGGAAATGATTTTAGATGGAATGTCTGAAGTAGATTGATTCCATCGCGTAGCTGAAATAACCACTTGATCGATACTTATATTGGAGAGAGGCATCGCCAATAGGAAGTCAGTAGCTTCTAATTCGTCAAAACTTCGAATTAGTGTTTCATACCCTAGGGTTCTTATTTCTATAGTTTCGGCACCTTGGAAAGCCGTAATGTCTGCTTGTCCTTCGGCATTGGTTGTTGTAAAGGCTTTAGGATTGGAACTCATTAAAGTAACCAAATCCAAGGGCTGTCCAGATTCTTCATCGGTAATGGTAATCACCTGTGAGAACATCCCTTGGGCAATACAAATCATTGCCCAAAAAAATATAAATTTTTTCATCAGTTTTGATTTTCATTTAAAAAAAAGCCTGTAGCAAAATATTGCCACAAAAATTGTACTAAAGTTTAAATGAAATTCGGAGGAGGTGATTGCTCTTCCAAATGGATCGATTGGTAGTGGCAACAATACTTAAACATTTGTGTTGCATATAGTGTGTAGGCTGTGGGAGTTTCCCACAAATTGTGCTCTATTAGGAATAAAGAGTGGAAGAACTGAAAAAGCTGTTGTTGTTTCTTATGTTGATTAGAATCATTTCCATAGGTAATGGCCAGGAGTTGTTCCAGTTTTTTGTTCAATTTGGTTTCCTTGGCGTCTTTCCAGCACCAGAAATAATATTTTCCTTCATGCTTTCGGCGCTTCACAATATCATACATGACACCTTTAAACTTGAATTCTTTTTCATGTTCCCATTCCAATGCGGTTTGTAGTTCGTTTTCTGAAAAAACGAGCAATTCCAAGTCATCGTCACTAAGCTGGGAAATGAGCAGGTGTTTGACTTCCTTTTTGATGCTTTTTTGATGATATTCAAACCAAATCCATGTACTTAAAGCAGGAGCCATAAGTGATAAAAGCAAAAAGATGCCAATGAATTTTTTCAAAAGTAGGTTGGTTTGAGGGCAAATGTAACTAAAAATAGGTAAGTTTATACAACCGCAAGTATTTAGTTTTGAAAGAAAGAAAGACCCTCATTTCTTTTGTGATTCTAATTTTTTTTACATTCTCGGTTGTTTGTCAAATAAATAATGAATCCTCAAATGACACCCTCAAGGGAAAATTCCCCTACAAAAAATTTATTGTGCCTTCAGCGCTTATTATTACAGGGATTGTTGGTTTAGAAAGCCATACCCTTAAAGACCTTAGCACTCAAGTGCAGAATGAGGTCAATGAGCATATAGATGATCAAGTAACTATTGATGATTTTTCTCAATATGCTCCAATGGCTTCTGTCTATGTGCTCAATGCTACAGGTATAGAAGGAAAACACCGTTTTAAGGAACGTACTATTTTATTGGCAAGTTCGTATTTACTAACTGCTTCTACCGTATTGCTTACCAAAAAAGGGTCTAATGTGTTGAGACCAGATGGGAGTAGTCAAAATTCTTTTCCCTCTGGGCATACCGCTACAGCATTTGTTGGAGCCGAGTTCTTGTGGCAAGAATATAAAGATGTTTCTGTTTGGTATGGTATTGCAGGCTATGTGGTGGCCACAGGAACAGGTCTCTTTAGGGTATATAATGATCGCCATTGGTTAAATGATGTGATCATGGGAGCGGGTGTAGGAATGCTATGTACAAAATTTGCCTATTGGATTCACCCTTTTGTAACTCAGAAACTACTTCCTAAAAACGAAAGAAATACCCAAACCGCCATTGTTCCATTTTATAATGGAGAGCAGGCAGGCTTGGGTATGGTTTTACAATTTTAAAAAACTACAATGCGTTATCCATAATTTCCTGAACAACTTCAGGATTCAACAAGGTACTGGTATCCCCTAAATTGCCTGTGTCTTTATGGGCAATTTTGCGAAGGATCCTTCGCATGATTTTACCGCTTCGGGTTTTGGGCAACCCAGAAGTAAATTGAATTTTATCCAGTTTTGCAATTGGCCCAATCTTTTCGGTAATGAGTTGATTGACCTCTTTTCGAAGATTATCATGGTTTCTAACTTCTCCAGTTTCCTTCAGTATCACATATCCGTAGAGTGCATTCCCTTTTACTTCGTGTGGGAATCCTACAATCGCACTTTCGGCAACAGCTGGATGTTCATTTATGGCATCCTCAATAGGAGCGGTTCCCAAATTATGACCCGAGACAATAATTACATCATCTACACGTCCAGTGATTCTGTAATAACCGGTATTATCCCGAAGTGCCCCGTCGCCAGTAAAATATTTGTTTTCAAACGCCGAAAAATAGGTATCCTTATACCGTTGGTGATTCCCCCAAATGGTACGGGCCATGGAAGGCCAAGGGAATTTAACGCACAACCTTCCATTGGCGGGGCTTCCTTTAATTTCTTTCCCTTCTTCATCCATTAAGCAAGGTTGGATTCCAGGAAGTGGTAATGTCGCGAATGTAGGAATAGTTGGTGTTGCAAAAGGAATAGGGGAAATCATGATTCCGCCTGTTTCGGTTTGCCACCAAGTATCTACAATAGGGGTATTTCCTTTTCCAATATTGTCATTGTACCAATGCCAGGCTTCCTCGTTAATGGGCTCTCCAACAGTCCCCAAAACTTTTAGGGATGAGAGGTCATATTTTTCCACAAAATCAAGGTTTTCCTTGGCAAGTGCACGAATTGCGGTGGGAGCGGTATAAAACTGATTGATTTTATGTTTTTCCACAATCTCCCAAAAACGTCCCCAATCTGGGTAGGTGGGAACACCTTCAAACATCACGGTGGTAGCACCATTGGCAAGAGGCCCATACACTATGTAACTATGGCCGGTAATCCACCCAATATCTGCAGTACACCAATAAATATCATGCTCTTTATACTGAAAAACATTTTTAAAGGAATAAGCACTATATACCATATACCCTCCAGTAGTGTGAACCATTCCTTTGGGTTTTCCTGTAGACCCTGAAGTGTACAAAATAAATAAGGGGTCTTCTGCATTCATTACTTCTGAGTCACAATCTAGGTAAGCAGCATCCAATAAGGGTTGTAACCAGTGATCCCTGCCTTCTTTCATTTGAATGTCTGAATCAATCCGCTTGGCTACCAGGACAGATTCCACACAATTACAGGATTCCAAGGCTTCGTCTACAATTCCTTTGAGGTCTATGGTCTTGGCACCTCTATAAGAACCATCACTGGTAATCACCATTTTGCAGGTACTGTCATTAATTCGTGTGGCAAGTGCTTGTGCTGAAAACCCTGCAAAAACCACACTGTGGATTGCTCCAATACGGGCACAGGCCAATACGGAAACAGCCAATTCCGGAATCATGGGTAAATAAATACAAACGCGGTCGCCTTTTTGAATACCCTTTTCTTTTAATACGTTGGCAAATTGGCATACCCGTTTATGTAATTCGCTATAGGTAATATGTTGCGCCTCTTCTGAAGGGTCATTTGGTTCAAACAAAATAGCGGTTTTGTCTCCTCGGGTGGCGAGGTGGCGATCAATGCAATTTTCGGTGATATTAAGTTGTGCACCTTCAAACCATTTCACTTCGGGTTTGTTGAAATCCCAATCAAGGACTTTATTCCAGCGTTTACGCCATAAGAAATGTTCTTCGGCTACTTCTTCCCAAAAAGTTTCGGGATCCCGAACACTTTTTCGGTATACTTGAAAATATTCTTCCAGGTTTTTAATGTGATAATTACTCATTTTGGTCGATTTAAATAATATTGTGTTTTATGTACGTCTGTTCTATTTCTGAAATGATGCCCACATCATCAATGGTAGAGGGTATTTTATATTCAGATTGGTCTGCGATATTCCGAAGTAATTTACGAAGAATTTTTCCAGAGCGTGTCTTCGGAAGGCGTTCCACGATTAATACTTCCTTGAAAGAGGCCACGGCACCAATTTGCTCCCTCACAGCTCCCACGATTTCCACCTGAAGTTCTTCCGGTTTGCTTTGGGCGCCTGCTTTTAAAACAACCAAACCAAGAGGTCTCTGGCCTTTTAAGCTACAGCTAATGCCAAATACAGCACATTCAGCAACCTTAGGATGTGCGGCAACAACTTCTTCCATTTCTGCCGTTGAAAGACGGTGTCCCGCCACATTAATGATGTCATCTACGCGTCCGGTAATGTAGACATAGCCTTCTTCATCTTTGTAGCCTCCGTCACCGGAAAAATAATATCCTGGGAATTTTTCCAAGTATCCATGTTTGAAACGTTCGGGATTTCCCCAAAGGCCCATGAGCATTCCCGGAGGTAGCGGAAGTTTTACTACCACATACCCTTCTTTGTTGGGCTCCATTTCTTCGCCATCTTCATTCACAACTTGAATGTCATAACCGCAAACGGGTTTTCCTGCTGAAACTGGTTTTACCTTTTGTAATTCAAGCCCTGCCATATTTGCCAACATGGGCCATCCAGATTCGGTTTGCCACCAGTGATCAATAACAGGGATATTCAATTTTTCCTCTAGCCATTGCAGCGTTGCTACATCGCAGCGTTCACCAGCCAAGAATTGGTACTTTAAACAGGAGAGGTCAAAATCCTTTATCAATTCACCCTCTGGATCTTCCTTTTTGATGGCCCT
Organism: uncultured Alteromonas sp.; assembly: GCA_964495885.1. Lineage (GTDB taxonomy): Bacteria > Bacteroidota > Bacteroidia > Flavobacteriales > Flavobacteriaceae > PALG01. The sequence continues at coordinate 59,522 of CAZBWO010000011.1, forward strand.
AATAGCAGTTGGTGCGGTAAACATTACTTTTACTTGATGTTCACTAATCACCCGCCAAAAAGTAGATGCATCAGGCGTTTTAATAGGCTTACCTTCAAAAAGAATAGATGTGTTTCTGTTGAGCAATGGACCATAAACAATATAGCTATGGCCTACCACCCACCCAACATCACTAGCTGCCCAATAGGTGTCACCTTCATCAACCCCATAGACATATTTCATGGAAAATTTCAAGGCTGTGGCATATCCTCCAGAATCCCGAACCACGCCTTTTGGTGTTCCTGTGGTACCGGAAGTATATAAAATATATAAAGGATGTGTTGCATGGACAGGAACTGGAGCTGCCGGGGAGGCATTATCTACCAATTCTTGATAATCAATATCATGAAGCTTCTTGGGGATTTCTACACCCAATTTACGATCAAAGATGATAACGTTTTCAGGGGGAAAGGAAGCTTCCTCGATGGCTTTATCTACAAACGGTTTGTACGGAATGATTCGGTTTATTTCAATTCCGTTTGAAGCCGTGATAATAATTTTTGGTTTACAATCGTCAATTCTAATGGCAAGTTCATGTGGGGCAAAACCACCAAACACAACAGAATGGATGACCCCCAATCTTGCACAAGCCAACATGGCGTAAATTGCCTGTGGAATCATGGGCATGTAAATAATGGCAGTATCTCCTTTTTTTAGTCCTAAGAATTTCAGCCCGCCCGCCAATTTGCCCACCTCCTCTTGAAGTTGAAAAAATGTTATTTTTTCAATGGTATTGGTTACAGGCGAATCATAGATGATTGCGTTTTGGTTTCCGTGGCCCTCTTCAATATGCTTGTCTATGCATAGGTAACTTATGTTAAGACTTCCATCTTCAAACCATTTATACCCTTCATCTTCTGTACGGGACAGTATATTCTTTGGAAATTCAAACCATTTTAAAGCTTGAGCTTGTTCCTTCCAAAAGCTTTCAGGATTTTGAATGCTGTCTTGATAAAACTTTGTGTAGCTCATGACTTACCCTTTTTTTGGTCCAAAGAGTCCAAACCAATTGGGGTTTAGCACTTTAAACTTGATGAGCACCCAAAGGATGACAATAAAACAAAGTCCCATAACTATGGAATGCATAGGGGTTATAGGAGTTTCATTTTCCAGTTTGAATCGTATAAAAAGGGTAATAGCTGCGTAGAGACAAATGATGATGTCTGAAGCCAAAGGAGGTATGCGTAATTTCATGATACAAATCTTAAATTAAACCAGTTCTTGCACACAGACCAAGTATTAACTCAAGAGTTCATGTATTTCTGAAACTATTTTTTTTATTGAAAACGGCTTTGTAATATACTTATTTGCTCCAAGTTTTAAGCCTTTTTCAATATCTGAAGCTTTATTCTTCGCGGTGACAAATACAACTTTCGTTTCCTGTAAAGCTGTATTTTCCCGAATCCATTTCAACGTTTCATATCCATCTACTTTTGGCATCATAATATCCAAAAGAACAACATCTGGGATATGTTTTTCTAAGATCGTGAGCGCTTCACTTCCGTCTCTTGCAATAAACACTTCAAAATCTTTTTTTTTGAAGGCATACTCCAAGGTCATCACTATGTTTGGCTCATCATCAACAATTAAAATCTTCCGCATCTTTTTCAAAAAGCAATTTACTTAAAAGGTAGTTTAAAAACAAGGGTTGCCCCTGTTTTATTGCCCTTTTTAGCATAAATTTTTCCATGGTGCATCTCAATGATATGTTTACAAATGGAAAGCCCTAAACCACTACCCATGGGTTTTTTGGTGTTTTGTGTTTTGGATTGGTAAAATTTGTCAAAAATATAACGTATATCTTCTTCTGGAATTCCCTTTCCGTTGTCTGAAACACTTACTTTTGCCCACTTCTTTTTGACTTCGCAGGAAATGATAATTTTTCCATCTTCCTTTGGGACAAACTTGAATGCATTGCCCAGAAGATTGGTGAGTACCTGCAGGATTCGGTCTTCATCATAAGTTACAATAACATTATCCATAGGATGGCAGATGATTTCAATCCCTTTTTTATTCGCTATATGGCGTACCCCGTTCACAGCTTTCAGCACAGAAACTTTTAAATCGTTTTTCGCAAGATTTAATTTTTCCCTTCCAGAGGACAGTTTTTCAAAATCAAGGATATTATTGATTAACCGAGACAAGCGTTCACTATCAGTGAGGATATTGTTCAGGAATTGAAATTTCATTTCAACGGGCATTTCCTCATCCTCTAACAACAACTCTGTTGCAGCCCTAATTCCCGTTAATGGGGTTTTTAGCTCATGAGCCACCGTATCCAAAAACTCATCTTTCTGTTTGTCTTTTACCATCAAACTTTCATTGGCATTCTGTAATTGTTCGGTAAGATGGGTAAGCGCATCCGATTTCTCCCTAAGCAGTTTGTTTTTTGTAATGTTGTCTTTAGATTCTTCCAGGATTTTTAACACTTCCACTAGGCTTATTTCCTGTTCCTTGACCACTCCGGAAATAAGTATTTTTGCAGAAGCGCTCCCAATGGTTCCGGTTAAAAGTTTTTCTGAAAAATTAATCAGACGTGCATCTGCCATTTGTGTATCCTTCGGAAGGTTATATTTATTGAAAAACAGGTTGAGGGCACGTTGGGTTTGATTTTCCCCTAAAAATTTTGTGAGGACATTTTGAATATCCGAAACATATGCTTCCCCCTTCCAAACCAGTGCACTATCCTGAAGAGAAGTATATTTTTTGGGGTCTACATACATTTCTGCATAGTTCCGTTCCCGATAATTGCCCTTTTGTAGTAAAGAGATGGTTAGGTAGCAAAATGTATTCAGCAGTAAACTCCAAAAAAATGCATGTGCTGGAGGAGATAGAAAATCCACTCCAAATAAAGCATAAGGTTTTAAAGCTTCCAACCCAAAAAACCCCTCATCTATTAATGCTGCTTGCCCGTTATATGCTTCCAATGTGAACGGAAGGATAAGGGTGTATAAGGCAACAAAAAATCCTAAGATGATTCCAATAATTGCTGCCCTTGAAGTACCTCGATTCCAGTAAAGTCCTATAAAAAAAGAGGGGGCCAATTGAGAAATGACAACAAAGGAGATAAGTCCTATGGAAATAAGGGGCAGTTCAATAGAGAAATTGGCATAAAACCAATAGGCAATAATGATGATCAAAAAAATAGAGGCCCGACGAATATTTTTAATGTACTTTGCATTTTTTCGGGACTCTCCCTCACTAAACCTACTTAGAAATCCATAGGGAATCACCAGGTTATTACTCACCATGGTGGAGAGTGCCAAGGTAGAAACAACCACCATGGAAATTACTGCGGAAAACCCGCCCAAAAAAACCAATGTGGCCAAAAAAGTTTGGCCATTTTCCAGCGGAAGCAAAAGGGTAAAATAGTCACTATTAACAGCATCCCCAAAAGTGAGTTTTCCTCCCCATGCAATAAAAATCACAAAGAGGTTGAATAGCAAAAGGTACAGCGGGAAAAGCCAAATTGCTTTTTTAAGATACTTTTCCCTACTATTTTCCACTACTGATATTTGAAATTGCCTTGGAAGCAGAAAAATGGCAAAAAAGGAAAGCCCAATGGTTAGAAACCAATTGAAACCATCGTCCATCCCTTGGATATGGGTGAGCTTTTCGAAATCTGGAGTTTGTGAAAATGCATCGTGAATTGCACTGGGGCCATCAAAAAGGGAAAAAGTCACATAACCTCCAATAAGCAAGAAGAACACTAGTTTCAATACAGATTCCAGTGCCACCGAAGTAACGATTCCTCTGTGTTTTTCAGAGGCGTCTGTTTTTTGTGTTCCGAAGAATGCAGCAAAAATGGCCAAAATTACAGCGATATACAATGTAGAATCATCATAGATACCAGAGGCTACGTAACTGGTCTCATCACTCATGATCTGAAAGGTTTCAGAAACAGCTTTTAGCTGTAGGGCAATGTAGGGAACGGTGCCAATGACACAGATAAGCGTTACCAAAGCACCAAGAAACCGATGGTTTCCGTGGCGTAATGATAGAAAATCGGCAATGGAAGAAATCTTGTGCTGTTTTGAAATCCGCATGATTTTCCGAAGCAAAACAATCCAAAGCGGGAAGGCAATCACAGGCCCTAAGTAGATAGGCAAAAAATGAATCCCACTATTTGCGGCTACCCCAATACTTCCGTAGTAGGTCCATGCAGAGCAATAAACGGCAAGGGACAAAGTATAAATATATGGATTGTTCACCCATTTGCTTTTCGCATTCTTTTCGGCTAAAAAAGCAATGTAAAAGAGGACAGATAAATACCCAATAATGATGGCGAAAAGAAGGTAATTACTCATAGTGCCTTGATAATATGATATAGGAAATTACAATGGCAATGGCCCAGACCAAAAAGCAATAGAAGTAAAAAACAGGAAACCCAAAGATAGCCCCATCCCCACTAAAAATAAGCAACAAAGGCACATTGAAAAGTGCCAATAATGCCAAGGAAAGGATTATCAGTTTTTGTTCGTGTCTTTTTTTCACGGAATGAAGATACTTAAAATTAAAAAAACAGCGCTCTTAGAATGAGAACGCTGTTTTTACTAACAACCAAACCAATTTACTAGTGCTGTTGGGCTTCTCCAGCACCACTTGGTATTCTAATATGCTCTACAATGTCCTGTACATTTTTTGGCGGAGCAGCGGTTACCCTTGAAATGACCACGGAAATCACCACGTTTACAATCATAGCTATGGTTCCGAAGCCTTCAGGGGAAGTTCCAAACCACCAGTCTTCAGCAGTTCCTCCTCCAAACATTCCTAATTTGTATTTCATCATATAAAATAACATCAATAGTATTCCAACGACCATTCCCGTTACCGCTCCTTGTTTGTTCATTCGTTTGTCAAAAATCCCTAAAATGATGGCTGGGAAGAAGGAAGCTGCCGCAAGCCCGAATGCGAGGGCAACAACCGCTGCAACAAATCCTGGCGGGTTGATTCCGAAGTATCCAGCAATGATGATGGCTCCAAGGATAGAGAAACGTGCTGCCCAAAGCTCTCCTTTTTCGGAAATATTAGGCTTAATCTGTTTTTTAATCAAATCGTGTGAAATAGAAGTTGAAATAACCAACAATAATCCAGCTGCTGTTGAAAGCGCAGCTGCTAATCCCCCTGCTGCAACTAAAGCAATAACCCAGTTAGGGAGCTTGGCAATTTCTGGATTGGCCAATACCATGATATCGCGGTCCACGTACAATTCATTTGTTTCGCCATTGGCATTTGAGATAGTGCGTTCACCATGTGTTCCTCGGCCTTCGGTGTACACAGGTTTTTTTCCGTCAATTGCACTTCCGGCTACATACTGTATTTTTCCATCCCCATTTTTATCACTCCAGGCAATGAGTCCGGTGTCCTCCCAATTTTTAAACCATTGGGGTACTTCCGTATAGTTGGTATTTTCAACCGTTTCAATAAGGTTTGTTCTGGCGAATACAGCTACAGCAGGTGCTGTGGTATATAGGATAGCAATGAACAATAAAGCCAATCCAGCCGATTTCCGGGCATCTTTCACCTTGGGAACGGTAAAAAACCGAACAATTACGTGAGGTAATCCCGCCGTACCCACCATAAGCGCTAGGGTAATTGCAAATACGTCCCAAGTAGATTTGGTTCCAGAGGTGTATTCTTTAAACCCTAATTGGGTATGTAGGTTATCCAGTTTTTCCAATAGATATGTACCATCTTCCAGTGTACCTCCCATTCCAATTTGAGGGATAGGGTTACCTGTCATTTGTATGGAGATAAATATTGCCGGCACCATGAATGCGAATATCAACACACAATATTGTGCTACCTGGGTATAGGTGATTCCTTTCATTCCGCCAAGGAAGGCAAAAACCAGCACCACGGCCATTCCAATAATCACTCCAAGGGTAATATCTACTTGAAGAAATTGGGAGAATACAATACCTACCCCCCGCATTTGTCCCGCCACATAGGTGAAGGATACAATTAGTGCACAAATAACTGCTACGGTTCTTGCGGTGTTTGAATAATACCGATCCCCAATAAAATCTGGAACCGTAAATTTTCCAAATTTCCGTAAATATGGGGCTAAAAGGAGTGCTAGTAGTACATATCCTCCGGTCCATCCCATAAGGAAAACAGAACCGTCGTATCCCATGAAGGAAATTAATCCGGCCATAGAGATAAAAGAAGCCGCGCTCATCCAATCGGCGGCTGTAGCCATTCCGTTTGCTAGTGGGGAAACACCTCCGCCAGCTACGTAAAATTCTTTAGTGGAACCCGCTCGGGCCCAAATTGCAATTCCAAAATAGAGGGTGAATGTAACCCCTACTAAAATCCATGTCCAAACTTGAACGCTCATAATATGTAGTTTTTTTAGTTAGGGCTACTCGTCGTAACCGTATTTTTTATCGAGTTTATTCATTAATCTCACGTATACGAAAATAAGGATCACGAATACGTAGATAGAGCCTTGTTGGGCGAACCAGAATCCTAGTTTGAACCCTCCTAATTTGATGCTATTGAGCGCATCGCAAAATATGATGCCACATCCATAGGAAACGATAAACCAGATGGTAAGAAGGATTACCAGGTATTTCAGGTTTTCTTTCCAATAGGCAACTGCTTTGTTTTTTTCAGTCATGATTATTGATATTAGAGATAGATCATGGCTTGCAGCGTAACAGTTCCTTGTTCGCTATCGCCAAATTTTTGATTTTTATATTCCAAGGTAAGTTTGGAGTTGTGACCGCTAAAGAAGGCGTTTGCCCCTAGTCCGAATACATTTCGGTTGTCATCTACTGCATCATAGCTATTGGAAGCAAAGGATACAAATGGTTGGAAACGGGTTTTCTTATCGGTTCCAGGAATCACATATCCAGCATGTGCAAAGAGCATGCTTCCAGTTCCGTAGGCGCTATAAAGGTAATTTTCACCGTAATCATTAGATTGAAAGGTAGCATATCCTGTAATGGCAGCACCATTTTCTCCTAGCGGGGCATCATAAAATGCATCTACGGCAAATATAGCCACATCTTCTCCTTGCAGTTCTCCGCTTTCCAATCTAACAGCTCCACTTGGATGGAAGAAAAATCCAGCCCCTACATTGAAGACTTTTTTGGTCCCAAGATAAGTTCCCACTTTGTAGGGAAGGAAATTAGATTCCTGATCAAAAATCTGATAATCAAAATAACCAGCATAGGTAAAACCAGCATCTTTAGAGCCTAAGAGCTTTTTCCCTGCATAATATGTTCTATTAGGGTCTAATGCTACATTTCCTTCATCATCATATTGAATCACATTCTCAACTTCCAGACTATTGGTAAGGGCATCGTTTATTGCTACCCGATATTGTAGTTTTCCAAACTTTCCTTTTCCGTAAACACCAAGATGTCTAGCAAATTGATCTGAAAGCCCAATTGTTGCCCAAGACTGTCTGTTGTTGTCTAGGGTTAACATATTGAGTGTGCTTTGATTGTTTAAACGGGAAATCCCGTTCCAATAATGGAGACCACCCCCAATGGCATGATCAGATCCAATGGAATATTGGGCCCATACATCATGAAAGAATAATTGGGAGCCACTTCCTTTTCCTGTAGGACTTAATTGTCCTGCATTTAGACTATTTAGTCCAAAATGGGTAAGAATCAGGAAGTCTTTGTTGATTTGCGCAAAAGCAAGGATACGGGCCCTTCTAAGGTTGAATCCAAGGTTACTGGAATTGTCTGGAACTTCGTCTGTGTACGTTGCTTGAACTTGTGCCCAAGAAATGATGCGGAGGTACTTGTTTCCCTCCTCATCAAATTTCACTTTGAGTCCGCCACCATAATCTGGTGAGCCTTGCGAAAAGGCATTCTGAAAAGCAAACAAACAGCAGCTTAACAGGATTAGAGCAAGTTTTCTCATTTTTTGGTCGATTAATTAGAGTTAATAATTGGTCTTGTGTGCCTTACGAATCTCCAAAAAAGAATGAGTGCAATAAAAAGTAATATATATATTTGCTAATAAAGTATAGTTAATCCCTAAAACGCTCCCATTTAATAAGCATAAACTTGTCTCCAAGCTCTGTGATAACTACACCAGCCCCTGAAAGATTTTCGGTTCTTTGAAAGTAATTTGAAAGTTCGTTCGCGTTTAGGATTCGGTAGGTTGGATGGTAATCGCCGTGGTACGGTCTCTTGATATTGTATTTTTTCACCCAATTAATAATACTCACATGGGAGACACCCAATATACGTTCTATTTCCCGGTAGGTGAGGCCCTCTAGATAAAGCTGTAGTGCTTTGTTTACGTAGTAGTCATCAATTTTTTTCCCTAGTTTGTTCACTGTAAAATAATACTTGCATTCCTTGCATTTGTAACGCTGCCTATTGGCTACAATACCGCTTTTGATATAGCTTTCGGAACCGCAATTGGGACAGTGATTAATTTTCATATATATAAAATTAGCATAAATATATTTATTTAGCAATAATTGTTAACGAAATGTAAAAGAATTTTCTACCTTGTCTATGCAAAACCACTAGTATTTCTAAGCGTTCAATCATGGGAAACAATACAATTTCCTTACGGATATTTGATTTTCTAAAGAATTTTCCGCCATTTCATATTCTTGAAAAGGAACAACTTCTGGAAATTAGTAGCGCTGTGAAAGTGCTTTATTTTGAAGATGGCGAAACAGTTTTTAAGTTAGGAGATTTACCGCAACCACACTTTTTTGTGGTTCATGAGGGCGCTGTTGGTTTGTACTCAGATACTGAAGGCGGGCAACTGCTCATTAATATTTGTGACGAAGGCGAGGTATTTGGTCTTCGTCCAATTATAGAAAAGGATGCCTACAAGCTTCATGCATCCACCAGGGAAGAATCCATTCTTTATGCCATTCCTGTTGATGCTATTTTGCCATTTATGGAAGTGAATGCAGAATTGAAGCAATTTATAATCGCTAGTTTTAATGTAAATCTTGCGAACGGCGGCAAACAATTTTCCACTACTTCCTCGAAAGAACCGTTTAGTGATGGGTTTTTTGATCATCAACTAGTACAATTTAGCAAGAACCCTATTGTTTGTGATGATTCCCATACCATTCAGCAAGCTGCTTTGTTAATGGAAAAACATCGGGTAGGATCTGTAATTGTAGTAAACGATCAATATCCAAAAGGGATCATAACCGATAAGGATTTGAGGCTTAAGGTAGCCACTGGAAAGGTGGGAATTAATGCTTTGGCCTCAGAAATTATGTCTTCCCCGGTTATCACGGCTTCAGCTCAATTAACAGTTGCCGAAGCACAGATTATGATGCTTCAGCATAAAATAACACACTTGTGCATCACTAAAGATGGGACACCCCAAAGTGTTTTGGTCGGGGTACTTTCCGAACACGATATTGTAGCTCTTAGAAGCAACAATCCTTATTCCTTGCTAAAGGAAATAAAAAGGGCCAAGGATATAGAGGGGGTAAAAAACTGTCGTTTAAAGCTTTCCAAACTTATTGAAAAGTATATACAACAACAGGCTCCCATGGTTTTCGTTACTCAAATTTCGGGAGCTATAAATGATGCCCTTACACAACAAATTATCAAATTGAGTATTGCAGAAATGGACACTCCGCCGCCTGTTCCTTTTGGTTGGTTAGCATTGGGTAGCCAAGGAAGGAATGAGCAATTACTGTTAACAGATCAAGATAATGCCTTGGTTTTTGGGGAGGTGACAGAAGCTGAAAAGAAAGTTGTGTCACAGTATTTTTTATCCCTTGCGGAAAAAGTAAATACGGGCCTTCATACTATTGGTTATGTATATTGCCCTGCGGAGATGATGGCCAAAAACCCCAAGTGGTGTCTTTCATTGACAGATTGGAAAAAACAATTTCAGCATTGGATTACCCGCCCGGATGAAGAGTCTATGATGTTGTGTACGATCTTTTTTGATTTCAAATGTGTTTACGGGGATGCATCACTTTCCGAAGCTTTGGCGCAACATATTTTTTCTTCCATTGGGGATTATGAGGTGTTTTTGAACTATCTCGCACGAAATGCAATTCAAAACCCTGCCCCAATTGGCTTTTTTAGACAATTTATTGTAGAAAAGGATGCGCAGCACAAAAATGAATTTGACTTAAAGGCGAGGGCACTTATGCCTTTAATTGATGCTGCTAGGGTTTTATTGTTTTCACATAGTGTAAGCGGAAAAAATAATACCATGGAACGATACGAAGCCTTGATGGAAATTGAGCCACAGAATGAAGAATTGTTTGCATCTTGCCAAGAAGCATTTTCCCTGCTGTTACGGTTCAGAACAGAGCAGGGGTTTAAGGCAGAGGACTCTGGAAGATACCTTCCGCTGGAATCTTTAAATAAAATGGAAAAGTTGCAACTACGAGCTTGTTTCAAACCTTTAAAGGATATTCAGGAGTTGCTTCGGGTTCGTTTTCAACTTTCACAAATCACCTAATTTTGGCATTCTTCAGCAAAAAGAAATATCCACCCTATTGGAATCGGTACCTTGAGGGATTTTCCGAAAAACCCCCAAAAAGCATTGTAGATGCCAGATTTATAGTCTTTGACACCGAAACCACAGGGCTCAACCCATCTAACGACAAACTACTTTCCATAGGCGCTGTCACCGTGCAAGGAAATTGCATTGATGTGCAGCAGAGTTTTGAAGTTTTTGTGGAACAGGAAAAATTTACCCCAGAGACCGTACAAATACATGGGATTAGAAAAGCGGGATCCGTAAACAAAATTACGGAAGCAAAAGCAATGGAGGCTTTTCTTGATTTTTTGGAAAATGGAATCCTGGTTGCGCATCACGTTGATTTTGATGTGGCGATGATCAATGGAGCGTTGAAACAACTGAAGCTTCCGAAGTTAAAAAACAATTGCATAGATACTGGGGACCTTTATCGCATGCTTTTGGGTAAACCGCAACGCCCTATTTCACTGGACGCCCTTTGTGAGGAATTCGGCGTAAAAACCCATGATAGGCATAATGCTTTGGGGGATGCGTTGATTACGGCAATGCTTTTTCAAAAAATTACAAGGCAATTACAACATGAAAAAAAATATACCCTTGCAGATTTATTCCATACGTCCAAAAGTCATGGTTGGTAGCCTACCCAAATAGGTGTTTCACCACATCATGTACTTTGCCTACTTTGATGATTTGAATACCGAAGTTTTTCTTTGAAAGTTTACAGTATTTGGAAATGACAATACAGCCAAAGCCTAGTTTTTCTGCTTCGGAAATGCGTTGCTCAATTCGGTTTACGGGGCGCACTTCACCGGCAAGGCCTATTTCCGCAGCAAAACAAAGCGATTTATCTATGGGAATATCTACGTTTGAAGAAAGAACTGAAGCCACAATTGCCAAATCTATGGCGGGATCATCCACCGAAATTCCACCCGTAATATTTAAAAAGACATCCTTGGCCCCCAATTTAAAACCGGCTCTTTTTTCAAGGACCGCCAAAATCATGTTCAGTCGTTTGGTGTTATATCCCGTAGACGATCGCTGAGGCGTTCCATAGACAGCGGTACTCACCAATGCCTGAATTTCAATCATAAGGGGTCGCATGCCCTCTAAGGTGGCGGCAATAGCGGTTCCGCTAAGGTCTTCGTCGTTTTTGGAAATAAGAATTTCTGAAGGGTTGGACACTTCCTTGAGTCCGTTGGATTGCATTTCAAAAATACCTAGTTCGTTGGTACTTCCGAAGCGGTTTTTATGTGCCCGAAGGATTCTGTAGACATGATTTCGGTCTCCCTCAAATTGCAACACGGTATCTACCATATGTTCCAATATTTTGGGACCCGCAATGTTACCATCTTTGGTAATATGCCCAATAAGGATCACGGGAGTGTGGGTTTCCTTGGCAAATTTAATGAGTTCTGCGGTGCATTCCCTTATTTGTGAAATACTACCTGCGGCACTATCCAGATAGTCTGTTTGAAGGGTTTGAATGGAATCAATGACCACGACATTTGGTTCGAGGTCGGCAATGTGTTTGAAAATGTTTTGGGTTTTGGTTTCGGTAAGGATAAAGCAGTTGGTTTCTTCCGGAGTAATCCGTTCTGCCCTAAGTTTAATTTGTTGCGCGCTTTCCTCTCCGGTTACGTATAACGTTTTGTAATGAAGCCGAAGCGCCACCTGTAACATCAACGTGCTTTTTCCAATTCCGGGTTCTCCTCCCAAAAGCGTAAGGGACCCTGGCACCAATCCTCCTCCCAAGACTCTGTTGAGTTCTTGGTTTTGGGTATCCATACGTACTTCGGAATGGGCAGGGATTTCTGAAATTTTATAAGGTTTTGCAGCTCTTTTGGAAGTCCCCTCTGTAGCTTTCCAAGTTGTCTTTTCAGCCTTCTGCACCACTTCTTCCACAATGGTGTTCCATTCCTTACAAGAGGTACATTGTCCTTGCCATTTTGAAAATTGGGTGCCACAATTTTGGCAGAAAAAAGAGGTCTTAACTTTTGCCATTAATACCCAAAATCATCTTTAATCTTGTCTGCCCGATCCAACATAAGGTCAACTGTAATAAAGTCTACCTCTTCTTTGTCAAAACCAGCCTGGAAGGTACGCATCGCTTTTTTAGGTTCTCCCATTTCTTCATAATAGCGGCCTAAATAATAATCCCCCAATACGGTATCTGGGTATTGGCGTTGAGCCAAGGATGCAATAATTCTTAAGGATTCCCATTGTTTTTTCTTTTCACAGGCGGTAGCTGTAGCAATAAAATCATTTACACGGATAGGATTGGTTAAACCGAAAAGATTTTCAATGGTGTTGTATTTATCCTGAAGGTATTCGTGGATAGGAGTGTCCATTTTCAATAATTTTTCTTCAAATTCTTGTTTGGAAATTGGACGATATACCGAAAAGATTTTTTCCAGTGCCGAAGGTATGGCTCTTGCCACTAATGAATAGTGTGTAGCTCCTTCAAAATTATCATAGTAATAGGCAAAATTATCGCTTTTGAGTGGTGATAACATTTTGTTGAGGTCCTCACTTATCTGCATTAAATCCTGAATATCATCTGAACCTGTTGCCAAGTAGTAAAAAATCTTCGACTCAATACTTGGAATCCGTTCTGGGATTCGCTCATCAAGCATGGGAGCTAAGTCTGGACTCAAACTAATATACCCATTGAATAAGGGAGGGGATTTAAAAAGATAATAATTGATATAGCTTGCTGTAAAATCATGACCTACGGCAATAGTAAACTTGGCTGTTCTAAAGTTAGCATCAACCCAAGGCATTAACTCCAGACCAATAAATTCAAAAAAGTCGGCTCCTTTATCATCAGGCATAAAGTTGGTGTCATCATAGCTACAGTCATCATAACGCATGTCTCCTTGCATGATCCCAACCACAATGGCTTCGGGCATATCTTCCCAGTAGCCAAAATAATCTACATTCCCAGCGACTGGTTCAAAAAGATAATTAGCATCCAATACAATGACAATGGGGTATGATTTTTCAATGTTTGCTTCGTAATCCCTAGGCAATTGAATTTTAAGCTGGCGGGTTTCTTCCAAAAAGGAAGACGGAAATTCTTCATAAATGATCTTAGATTGAGCTGAACCAATCACTGAAATAAAAGAAAGGAAAAAAAGTAGGTTGTATTTCATGTTCCTAAAATTTAAGGATTGAAAGATACTAATTTTTAAAGAGCGAAACGAGGGTTGGATTATTCCTTTTTCTTATTCAGGATGGGTAAAAGCACAAAGGATGTTACACCCGCAAGGATGATATAAAGGATATTGGACGTCCATACAATCCAGCCAAGGGCACTACCTGTGGTTTCCGGTATTCCGAAGATAAACAGGATTCCCGCAATGGCCAAAGGGTAATATCCCACGCCACTGTTAGTGAAAGCAAAGGCGAAACTTCCCACTACAAATCCAATAATGACGGTGCCTATTTCAATTTGGGATGTCGCTTCCAATGCTTTTGTGGCAAAATAGAAAGATAATACATATAGTGCCCAAATCAATAAACTTTGAACGATAAACGCCCCTTTCTTTTGTATTTTGAAAATACTTAGGATTCCGTCTTTCAGCCCTAAAAGGAATTGATTAATTTTTATGATAATTGGACTTTTCAGTCGTTTCAAAAGCAAAATGATGATAAGAATACTGCCAACCCCAACGGCAAACAGTAATAGTAATTTCTTGAAAGGGATAAGGTTGTTGACATAGTTAAAGAGTTGCTCGAACTCTAGGGCAACAGCTACAATGGTAAATAGTAATAAAAAGATTAAGTCTATGATTCGTTCCGAAATAATAGTTCCGAAACCTTTATCAAAAGGAATTTTCTCGTATTTTTTCATGACCATGGCCCGGGTCACCTCTCCGCTCTTCGGAATAAATAAGTTCATAAGATAGGCTACCGAAACAGCCAAAAACCTATTCAATAATCCAGGTTGGAACCCAAGCGGCTCTAGCATAAGCCCCCATCTGTGCGACCGGATGATATGGCTTGTAAGGCTCATCAATACCGAAAGTACTACAAAGGAATAATTTGCTTTTTCAAATTGAAGCTTCATCTCTTCCCATTGTTCTGGAGAGAATTTTGAGTAATAATACCATATAAGAAAAACCCCTAAGGCAAGTGGCAAAAAGATTTGTAAAAACTTGGAAAGGGATTTTTTCAAATTACCTTAAAAGGTTGTTTTCTTCATTGGGGAATACCAATGAGGGTTTGAATTTTTTTGCATCTTCCTTGCACATCATGGCATAGGTTATCAAGATGAGGATATCGCCTGGCGCCACTTTTCTTGCGGCAGCTCCGTTTAATGTTATTTCCCCGCTTTTTCTTGGTCCCGGAATAGCATAGGTTTCAAGGCGTTCGCCGTTATTATTATTTACAATTTGCACTTTTTCACCTTCCACAATATTTGCTGCATCCATAAGATCTTCATCTATGGTTATACTTCCAATATAGTTGAGGTCTGCACCTGTTACCTTGACTCTATGAATTTTCGATTTTACTACAGTGATCATCATCCTGCAAAGATATTAATTTAGTGCGATATTGTCTATTAATCGTACCTCCCCGGCAAAGACTGCAATAAAGCCGCGATAGGTGTTTCCTTTTCGCTTTCGAAGCGCAGATTTTAAGGTATGGATTGGTGCGATTTCAAAATATTCCAATTGTAAATGGGGATTTTGGGAGAATTCCTGATAAACCCATTCCCTTAGATTTGGAATGCTATTTTCTCGAAATTTATCTTTTACCGCTTTTAAGGTTTTGTAAATAAAAGCCGCTTCTTTAAATTGTTGCGGGGTAAGTCTTTTATTTCGTGAACTCATTGCGAGGCCGCTTTCTGTTCTGGCAATAGTGCAACCAACGATTTGAACGGGAAGTTTTTCTATTTCAACAAGTTTTCGCACGATCTGTAATTGCTGAAAATCCTTTTCTCCAAAATAGGCCCGGTCTGGGTTTAGCACCCTGAAAAAAAGATTCAATACCGTGCCCACTCCATCAAAATGACCCTCCCTAAATGCGCCTTCCATTTCATTTTCAATACCCCCAAAATCATAGGATGTTGAGACCACATCGTCTCCGTACAATTCATTAGGGGTAGGTGAGTAAATAAGAATATTTCCAGTGAGGGTATTCAGCAGAGATATATCATCCTCTAGGGTTCTGGGATATTTTTCTAAGTCTTCAGCATTATTAAACTGGGTTGGGTTTACAAAAATACTAACCACCACCGTGTCGTTTTCTTTCAGTGCTTTGGAAACTAAGGTAAGATGTCCTTTGTGAAGTGCCCCCATGGTTGCCACAAATCCAATTTTTTGGCCTTTTGCTTTGAGCGCCTTCAGTTTTTCCTGAATATCATTTTTTTGGGTATATATCATCTCCATTGAAAATCGAGCAAAATTAAGATATTACGGGGAATCTGCATAAATTTTCGTAATTTTGCACCGTTTTAAACAACGAGCCAGTAAAGTTTTGTATTTATGAAAGATAAAAGAATCTTGTATGTGTCTTCTGAAGTAATCCCTTACCTGCCAGAGACCGAGATTTCTTCCATGTCGTTTGAAGCCCCCCGAATGGTTAACAACAACAACGGGCAAATTAGAATCTTCATGCCGCGTTATGGAAACATTAATGAACGTAGACATCAATTGCATGAAGTCATTAGGCTATCTGGGATGAACTTGGTTATAAATGACCTGGACATGCCTTTGATTATTAAGGTAGCCTCTATTCCGAAAGAGCGTATGCAGGTATATTTTATTGATAACGAAGATTACTTCAAGCGGAAAGCTACCTACGCAGATGAAGATGGAACGCTATTTCCAGATAATGACGAAAGAGCTATTTTCTTTGCAAAAGGGGTCATTGAAACTGTGAAAAAATTGAACTGGTCCCCAGATATTATTCATGTACATGGATGGTTGGCTTCTTTTCTTCCACTGTATCTAAAAACCTATTATGCAAATGAGCCACTATTTGAAAATAGTAAAATAGTGACCTCTCTATACAATCAAGGCTTTGAAGGAACGTTAGATAAGGAGTTGTCTAAAAAAATAATGTTTGATGGAGTAGAAGATGATTTGGTGGCTCACCTTGAGAATCCAAACTACTTTAATGTCATGAAAACTGCAATGGAACATTCAGATGCAGTAATTGTTGGTTCTGCGGAAATGGCCTCAGAGTTTGAAACTTATCTTAAGGCGTATGATAAGCCTGTGTTAAAGTTTCATAATAAAGAGGAATTTTCAGAAGCATATTTAGATTTTTACCGATCTAAAGTATTGTCATAAAAAATTGCCGAAAAGCATGAAGAGGTCCGTGTTACTCCCAAAATTGGGAATTATTTTATTACTTATCCTAGGCTTTGCCTCCTGTGAAGAGGATTTCAGTAATTTGGAAACTGAAATTATTGAACAAAATTTTTCTACCGATGTTGACTCATCCAAAACGGTAATTGCATATAGTCTACCATTTTCAGGGGTACAAACTAATGGTTTGCCACTCTATCAAGTGGGGACCTATACTGATCCTTTCTACGGAAAGACTACAGTAAACCTACTTTCCCAATTATCTTTGGGATCTATAGATACCGATCCAGATTTTGGGGATTGCCCCGTATTGGATAGCGTAGTAATATACCTACCCTTTTTCAGCGAATCTGAAACAGTAGATGACGTAACCACCTATACACTAGATTCCATTTTTGGTTCCGAACCTATCAATATCCAGATGTTCGAGTCTAATTATTTTCTTTCTCAAAATGACCCAAACACCTCTTTTGAAGACCCGCAAAATTACTATTCCAATCAGCGGAATCTTTTCGAAAGTAACCTAGGGACCTTAATTACAACCATAGAAGATTTTACACCCAAGGCTGAAGCAATTGTATTGAACGATACGGTAACCTTGCCTCCAGGTTTGCGTGTTTCTTTGCCTGTTGAGTTCTTTCAAGAGAAAATTATGGATATGGGCGGCTCTACGGAATTATTGAACAATAATAACTTTAGGGAATATTTTAGGGGAATCTATTTTAAAACCCAATCTGCTGCCGGAAACGGAAACCTTACGTTTTTTAACTTTGAAAACACAGACAATCCTCCTGGTATTACCTTATATTATACCTCTACAAACCTCGTTAGTGGTGAGACCTGTGAAGATTTTGATTCTGATACTTTTAATGAAGATGTGGAACTTCTCTTTAATGCGATTAGTGTAAATGTGTTTAATAATCAGGAATCTCCTTCAGGGAATTCGTCTTCAAATCCAAATACAGAAGAAGGGGAAGAGCGTCTTTTTCTTAGGGGTCAACAAGGATATGTGACCGTGGTAGAGCTTTTTGGCAAGGAAGATAATCAACAAATTACAGAGGTAAATGGGGAGTCCTTCCTTACAGACGGGGCAAATGGTGTGCCAGATGAGTTAGACGAACTAAGAATTAAAAAGTGGCTTATAAATGAGGCAAACTTAGTATTCTATGTAGATCAGCAACAAGTTAACGGAGGAGCTACAGAACCCGAAAGAATTATCATTTTTGACACAAAAAACAATACAGTTCTGGCAGATTACGCATTAGATCTAACGGGGAATAATACAGATGTAGACGCGGTAACAGAGCATCTTGGTAGACTTGAACGTGGTAGCGACGGGCTTGGAGACTATTATAAAATAAAAATTACGACCCACCTAAGCAACCTTATCAATAAAGATTCCTCTAATATACCGTTAGGGGTCATGATTTCCCAGAATGTGACTGAAACAGACTTCCAAAACTTGGAAAATGCTTTGCTGGATGATGAGTATCTTTCAGAAGTTCCAGCTACTAGTGTTATTTCTCCGGAAGGAACTGTATTGCACGGGAACCGCTCCTCTAATTTGGGGAAAAGACTTAAACTGAAAATTTATTATACCGAACCAGAATAATTATGTGTGGCATTGTTGGATATATTGGAAAAAGGGAGGCATACCCAATCATCCTCAACGGACTTAAAAGACTTGAGTATAGAGGTTATGATAGTGCAGGAGTGGCTTTATATGACGGAACTGAAATTCAGCTTTGCAAAACACAAGGTAAAGTAAGTGATTTAGAAGAAAAGGTTACCTCCAATATCTCTACTAAAGGTTCTTTAGGAATTGGGCACACCCGATGGGCGACACATGGTGTACCCAATGATGTGAATTCACACCCTCACTATTCCAATAGCGGAAATTTGGTTATTATCCATAATGGGATCATCGAAAATTACTCTTCCATTAAAAAAGCCCTTGAAAAGCGTGGCTACGAATTTGAAAGTGATACAGACACCGAAGTACTTATCAATCTCATAGAAGAGGTAAAAAAAGAGGAAGGTGTTAAATTAGGGAAAGCAGTACAAATTGCCCTCAATCAAGTAGTAGGTGCATATGCAATTGCTGTATTTGATAAAAATAAACCAGATGAAATCGTTGTTGCAAAACTAGGAAGTCCGCTCGCCATTGGAATTGGTGAAGATGAATTCTTTATTGCCAGCGATGCAACTCCTTTCATTGAATTTACCAAAAGCGCCATCTATTTGGAAGATGAAGAAATGGCTATCGTGCGTTTAGGAAGGGAAGTTAGGGTGCGAAAAATCAAAAGCGACACCTTGGTAGATCCTTATATCCAGAAGCTTAAATTGAACCTTGAGCAGATAGAAAAAGGAGGGTATGAGCATTTTATGTTGAAGGAGATTTACGAACAACCTTCCGTGATAAAAGATACCTACAGGGGAAGATTGCTTGCTAAAGATGGAATTATCAAATTGGGCGGACTTGAAGATCATATCCAGAAATTTGTCAATGCCAATAGAATTATTATTGTAGCCTGTGGTACTTCCTGGCATGCTGGGCTTGTAGCAGAATATATCTTTGAAGACTGGGCACGAATCCCTGTGGAAGTGGAATACGCTTCCGAATTTCGATACAGAAATCCGGTTATTTCAGAAAAAGATGTGGTGATTGCTATTTCTCAGAGTGGAGAAACGGCAGATACGTTGGCCGCTATAAAATTGGCAAAACAGCGTGGTGCATTTGTCTACGGTGTATGCAATGTGGTTGGTTCTTCCATTTCAAGGGAAACCCATACGGGTACCTATACCCACGCCGGACCAGAAATTGGGGTAGCTTCAACAAAGGCATTTACAACCCAGATTACAGTGCTTACCA
The DNA here is from genome assembly GCA_964495885.1 of uncultured Alteromonas sp. Lineage (GTDB taxonomy): Bacteria > Bacteroidota > Bacteroidia > Flavobacteriales > Flavobacteriaceae > PALG01. Next base: position 79,199 of record CAZBWO010000011.1, read on the forward strand.
TGATTGCTTTGCGTTTGGCGAAGGAAAAGGGTACCATTTCGCAACGCAACTATATGCAACACCTTCATGAATTGGAACTTATTCCAGAGCATGTTTCCGAAGCCTTGAAAAGTGATGAGAAAATTCAGGCGATCGCCGAAATTTTTAAGGATGCATCGAATTTTTTGTACTTAGGAAGAGGGTATAATTTCCCAGTCGCACTTGAGGGCGCCTTGAAATTGAAGGAGATTTCCTATATCCATGCAGAAGGATATCCCGCTGCTGAAATGAAACATGGCCCAATTGCACTTATTGATGAACAGATGCCAGTAGTGGTGATTGCTGTGAATAGCAATCATTATGAAAAGGTGGTGAGCAATATTGAAGAAATCAAAGCTCGTGAAGGGAAAATCATTGCGGTAGTTACAGAGGGAGATACCACTGTAAAAGAACTTGCAGATTACATCATGGAAGTGCCTAAAACCACCGAAACCTTAAGTCCGTTGGTAACCACTATTCCGCTCCAGCTTTTATCCTATCATATCGCTGTAATGCTAGGCAAAAATGTAGATCAGCCTAGAAATTTGGCGAAGTCGGTGACGGTAGAGTAAGTTTCCGAAGCTATTTTCTTACATTTGGATTATGGCGGATGTCATAAATCTTATTTCGGGCCCTAGGAATATTTCCACAGCTCTCATGTATGCTTTTGCGCAACGTTCAGACCTTAAGGTGTTGGATGAGCCTTTTTATGGGTATTATCTGCAATATGCTCGTCGAGGCACAAAGCATCCCTCCGAAAAGAATATCATACAATCTATGCCAACTGGCCTTGAAGAAATTGTTTCGGGGATTACTAAAATGACTTCGGAAGGTCACGTTTTTGTGAAAGGAATGGCACATCATTTTTTAACTGATGAACCTTCATTTATTCTTCCGTGGAAAAATGTAATCCTAATTCGGCATCCTCAAAAATTAATTGCCTCTTTCGCAAAGGTCATTGAAAAACCAACCCTTTATGATATTGGCATTGAAAAGGCTACTAAACTTTTTGGGTACTTAAAACAAAATCATAGGGAGCCGCTCGTAATTGAAAGTGATGAATTGTTGAAAAACCCTAGGCGATATCTTGAGCAAATTTGTATTGTATTACAAATCCCTTTTGATGAGAAGATGCTTTCATGGAAAAAAGGAGGTATCCCTGAAGATGGGATTTGGGCAAAACACTGGTACCATAATACCCATCAATCTACAGGTTTTATCAAATCTGAAACCGCTATGCCTCCTATTCCAAAAGGACTGGAACCCTTGTTGGAAGAGGCCATTCCCTTATATGAAACATTGTATAAAAAAGCACTAATAAACGATTCCTATGCTACAAAAGTTTGACAGCCGTAATGCCCAAATTCAAGTTTTTATAAAAGACAGGCTTTATCCAAGGGAGGAAGCCAAAGTTTCGGTTTTTGATAGTGTAGTGCAAGGGGGTGATGCTGTTTGGGAAGGATTGCGTTTGTATCCAGAAGGAATTGTTTGCCTAGATAAGCACCTCAATAGATTGGAGGCATCAGCTAAAGCATTGGCTTTTTCAGATATTCCTTCCAAGGCATTCATAAAGAAGGCCCTTCGTCAAACGTTGGAAGCGAATGACATGAAGGATGAGGTTCATATTCGGCTAACCCTTACCCGAGGAGAAAAAATAACCAGCGGTATGGATCCTAGGTTGAATCAAAAAGGGGCTTGTCTAATTGTGTTGGCAGAATGGAAACCGTTGGTGTACAATAATGATGATGGCATTGCGGTGATAAGTGTAAGTCAAAGGCGAAACGCTCCTCAATTTTTAGATAGTAAAATTCACCATAATAATTTGCTAAATAATATTTTGGCGAAGATTCAAGCCAATGTTGCTGGAAAGGATGCCGCGCTAATGTTGGATGAACATGGTTTTGTTGCCGAACTTAACGGCAGCAATCTTTTTATGATTAAGGATCAGAAAATATATACCCCTTTTGCACACGCTTGTTTGCCGGGTATCACAAGAGGAACCGTAATGGAGTTGTGTGAAAAACATTCCATTCCAATTATTGAAACAAACATTAGTTTGTCCCAATTATATTCTTCAGATGCCGTATTTGCAACCGGGACCATGGGGGAGCTTACGCCAGTGATAGAAATTGATGGAAGGCGTATTGGTAAAAATAATGCGCTATTAGGGGATATGATACGTATTTTCCGTAGTGAAATTAGAAATTTTTGCGAAGCTTTATAGTCCTTTAATGTGCGCTTTTATTTTAAATTTCAATTATTTAGGAGCTAATTAGGAAAGCTCTAATATAGAATTCCCAAAAAAAGTATGCTTACATAGAGATATCAGTAAAATTTATGCATATATTTAGACAATAATTAATCAAACTATAATATGAGAACGATTGTATTTATTTTTTGTTTGTGTTTTAGCATGGTAGCTTTCTCACAGACAACGGTAAGTGGGACCGTGGTAGATGAATCTAATGTGCCTGTTTTAGGGGCAAATGTGATTGTCGTAGGGACTTCTTCTGGAACAGCCACAGATTATGATGGGAATTTCTCCCTACTGGTAGACCAAGACCCTCCATTTACATTGCAGATATCCAGTGTTGGATATGCCGGTCAGGATATTGAGGTGACATCAAATAACCAAACCCTGAATGTGATCCTTGTGGAAGGATCAGAATTGGATGAGGTGGTTATTTCTGCTTCCAGAACGCCAGAGCGTGTATTTGAATCTCCAGTGACCATTGAAAGAATGGGTATTAAGGAAATTAGAAATACAGCTTCTTCCGATTTTTATGATGGATTGGAAAACCTAAAAGGTGTAGATATCAACACCAACAGTTTAACCTTTAAATCTATCAATACCCGTGGATTTGCAACTTTTGCCAATACAAGGTTTATGCAATTGGTAGATGGAATGGACAACGCGGCACCTGCCTTGAACTTTCCGTTAGGAAACTTGCTGGGTATGACCGAAACAGACGTACAGAGCGTAGAATTATTGCCCGGAGCGGCATCTGCATTGTACGGTGCGAATGCCTTTAATGGTATTTTATTCATGCGTTCCAAAAGTCCTTTTGATCATCAAGGAATTAGTGTTTCCATTAAGCAGGGAATTACCAGTCAGGAAGCTGCTGGAGACAATCCGTATACCGATGTTGGAATCCGTGCTGGATATAAATTTAGTGAAAAGTTTGCCGCTAAGGTGAACTTCGGATTGCTAACAGGAACAGACTGGGCGGCTAATAATACTACCGATAAATTGAATCGTGGAATTGATAGAAGTGCCATAGATTATGATGGGGTGAATGTATATGGAGATGAGGTAAGTACCAATATTAAAGGAGTAGCCGAAGCTTTAGTGGGCTTGGGAATTCTTCCCAATGGTGCAGATGCTTTAGTGCCTTCTGTTAATGTAAGTAGGACAGGGTATAATGAAGCAGATCTTACCAATTATGACGCTGAAAGCATAAAAGCAGATTGGGGATTGTACTACCGTCCTTGGGGCAATGATTTCGAAATTGCTTACGTAGGAAAAGTAGGAACAGGATCTACTATCTACCAAGGTGCCAACCGATACCAAATTGCCGATTTCTTTCTGCAACAGCATAAGCTGGAATTTAGAAACAACAACTTCTTCGTGAGAGGATATATTACAGAAGATAAAGCTGGGAACAGTTATGATATGGTGTTTACGGGAATCAATATTAACCGTGCCTGGAAAGACGATGAAACATGGTTTGGGGAGTACGTTGGTGCATTTGTGCAGGGACAGTTGTTTAACGGCCTAACACCTTCACAGGCGCACGTATTGGCTAGGCAAACAGCAGATACTGGAAGATATGAGCCTGGTTCTGATGAATTCAATGCAGCATTCAATGCCAGTATCAACAATCCAGACTTATCTACAGGTTCTAAATTTCAGGATAATTCAAAAATTTACCATGCAGATGCCAATTATAACTTTGGACATCTTTGGGATGTAGTGGAAATTCAAGTGGGAGGATCTTTCAGAACCTACAGCTTGAATTCTTCTGGAACCATTTATACAGATAACGATGGTCCTATTGACTATTCTGAAGTGGGAGGATATACCCAACTTCAAAAAACCTTGAACTTGAGCGAAAGCGTAGATTTAAAACTTACTGGTTCTGTTCGTTATGACAAGTCTGAGTTATTTGATGGATTCTTTTCACCAAGACTTGCTGCAGGGTTTATCATTAATGATGATCACAATATTCGAGCTTCCTTCCAAACAGGTTTCAGAAACCCAACTACCCAAGACCTTTATATTGGATTGGATGTTGGAAGAGCTGTTTTAATTGGTGGTGCCGAAGATAACCCAGCAAGGGATGTCCGCTCCTACGGACTAAGCACAACAGGACAAGCCATCTTAGGCAGTCCTACCATTCAATTTGATGGGCAAGGTGCATATACCAATTCTTTCTTCGCTAGTTCGGTTACGGCATTTGGTGCAACAGGAGATGCTGGAGCACTTGAAATTGCCAATTCAAATTTTCTAAAACCAGAGCAGGTAACTTCTTTTGAATTAGGATATCGTGGAAAACTTGGGAAGTTCATTGTTGATTTAAGTGGATATTACAACCAGTATCAAGACTTTTTAGCAAATGAAACTGTAATCGCTCCTTTCTATGGAGATGTTCAGTTAAGCCAGACTTTACAGGATGGTACACCACTTGCAATTGCAGCAATTGCTAACGGGGACTTTCAAGCGTATCAAACATATACCAATAGCGATGCAGAAGTAAACTCTTACGGAGGATCTATAGGAGTGTCTACCAAAATCCTTGGCGGATTTGACCTAGGCGCTAATTATACATACGCAAAGCTTGATTTTGACACTGAAGCCAATCCAGATTTTAGAACAAATTTCAATACTCCAGAACATAAAGTAAAAGCACAGTTCGGAAATACAGATCTTTTCGAAAACTTTGGATTTAATGTTGCTTGGAGATGGAGTGACACCTATTTCTGGGAAGCTTCCTTTGGAGATGGTCAAGTGCCTTCCTTCAATGTTTTGGATGCACAGATTAACTACAGGGTGCCAAAATTCTTGAAATCTACATTTAAAGTAGGTGCTACCAATATCTTAGGCGATGAATATTTCACTGCCTTCGGTACTGGATTTATAGGTTCACAGTATTACATTTCATGGACCATCAATAACTTATAATATTTAAATACTTCAAATGATGAAAATAAAATATATCGCAATACTGCTTTTGGCGCTAGGCTTTGTGGCCTGTGAAGAAGACGATAGTGGTATGATGGAAGAAGCCGTTGTGGAATTAACGGCAGGAAGTGCAAACTTCAGTAATTATGTTGCTGTTGGAGCCTCCTTTACAGCTGGGTTTAGTGATGGGGCATTATTCATTAATGCACAGGAAAATTCTTTTCCTAATATTCTTTCCCAACAATTCGCCGCTCTAGGGGCTGGCGACTTTTCACAACCTTTGATGAATGATAATATAGGAGGATTGTTATTAGGCGGACAGATGATTCAAGAACCAAGATTGTATTTTAATGGTTCCGGTCCTGTACGATTAGATGCTATGCCTACTACAGAAGTTTCAAATGTTATTGCTGGTCCTTATAACAATATGGGGGTTCCGGGAGCGAAAAGCTTTCATTTTGTAGCTAATGGATATGGAAATGTTTCAGGTGTTCCTGTTGGATTGGCCAATCCTTATTACGCAAGGATGGCATCAAGTCCTGCTGCTTCTATCATAGAAGACGCTGCTTCACAAGCTCCAACATTTTTTACCCTATCTGAAATTGGAGGAAATGATGTTTTGGCATTCGCTACTTCAGGAGGTTCAGGGGTTGACCAAACAGGAAATTTAGACCCCACTACTTATGGGCCAAATGATATTACAGATCCTAATGTGTTTGGAAGTGTTTTCACCCAATTGGTTGGGGCACTTAGTGCCAATGGAGCCAATGGAGTTGTGACCAATGTACCGTATGTAACAAGCTTGCCTTATTTTACAACAGTACCTTACAATCCATTAGATCCTGAAAACCCAGATTTTGCAGCACAGATTGCTATTCTGAATGCGACATTTGCTCCTTTAAATCAGGCATTTGACTTCTTAGGAGTGCCAGAACGCTCTATTGTTTTTTCTGAAACAGAGCCTAGTCCAGTATTGATTTTCGATGAGGAACTTCCTAATATTCAAGCACAATTATTCCAAGTATTGCAAGCTGGCGGACTAGACCCACTAACAGCGCAACTATTGTCTACTCAATATGCTCAAAGTAGACAGGCTACCCCGGAAGATCTATTGGTCTTGCCAAGTTCTACTATAATTGCAGAACTTAATGAAGATTATTTCAATACCTTGGTAGCGCTTGGAGTACCTCCTGCTACTGCAGGTCAATTATCAGTGAACGGAATCACCTATCCATTACAGGATCAGTGGGTGTTGACCAACACTGAAACTAGTGCCGTAATTACAGCTACTAACGCTTATAATTCAATAATTGAATCTACTGCGGCTTCTTCAAATTTAGCATTGGTAGACTTGCAAGGAATCTTAGACCAAGCCTCCACTACAGGAATCACATTTGATGACTTTACAATGACTACAGATTTAGTGGTTGGCGGACTTGTTAGCCTTGATGGAATACACCTAACGGCAAGAGGATATGCCTTAATGGCCAATAAATTCTTGGAAGCGATTGACGCTACCTACGGCTCTAACTTTTTGGAAGCTGGACAGCGTGCAAATGCAGATAATTACCCAATGTCCTATCCGCCGGAGTTATAAGAACATTTCAACTCAATAAAATGAATCCCTTTCAATTTTTTTTGAAAGGGATTTTTCTTTTAGCAGCACTATAAAAAATTGCATTTTTACATTGTTTTTTTTCTTTAGAAAAGCATATCTTTGCACCGATTTTAAACAGGCGTTTTAAATACGTCAAAGAAGCTTATTAATAAACACTTAGATAATGTCAAAAGTTACAGGAAAAGTTGCACAGATTATTGGTCCGGTAGTGGATGTTGAATTTGCTAGTGGAGCAGAACTTCCAAAGATTTATGATTCTGTGGAGGTAAATCTCAATGGGAATCCTTTGGTCCTTGAAGTTCAATCCCACATTGGTGAAAACACCGTAAGAACCATTTCTATGGATTCTACCGATGGTTTGAGTAGAGGGGTAGAAGCAGTTGCAACAGGTGTACCTATTCAAATGCCTATTGGTGAAGCAGTTTATGGAAGACTTTTCAATGTAATTGGAGATGCTATTGATGGAATTGGAAATCTACCCAAAGAAGGTGACAACGGATTGCCAATTCACCGGGAAGCTCCTAAATTCGAAGATCTTTCTACTTCTACCGAAGTACTTTTTACTGGTATTAAGGTAATTGATTTGATTGAGCCTTATGCAAAAGGAGGAAAAATTGGATTGTTTGGTGGTGCTGGTGTAGGAAAAACAGTATTGATCCAAGAGTTGATTAATAACATTGCAAAAGGTCACGGTGGACTATCAGTATTTGCTGGTGTAGGTGAGCGAACTCGTGAAGGAAATGACTTGCTTCGGGAGATGTTGGAATCTGGTATTATTAAATACGGAAAAGATTTCCTTCACTCTATGGAAGAAGGCGGTTGGGACCTTTCCAAAGTAGATAAGGAAGCAATGAAAGAATCTAAGGCTACCTTTGTGTTTGGACAGATGAACGAACCCCCTGGAGCACGTGCTCGTGTGGCTCTTTCTGGATTGACTATTGCTGAATATTTCCGTGATGGAGCTGGAGACGGTCAAGGAAAAGACGTTTTATTCTTCGTAGATAATATCTTTAGATTTACTCAAGCAGGTTCTGAAGTATCTGCACTATTAGGTCGTATGCCTTCTGCGGTAGGATATCAACCTACTTTGGCAACTGAGATGGGTGCCATGCAGGAACGTATTACCTCTACCAAAAAAGGATCTATTACTTCTGTACAGGCAGTATATGTACCTGCAGATGACTTGACAGACCCTGCCCCTGCTACAACCTTTGCCCACTTGGATGCGACTACGGTACTTTCCCGTAAAATTGCCGAGCTTGGTATTTACCCTGCGGTAGACCCATTGGATTCTACCTCTAGGATTTTGACAGCAGATATTTTGGGAAATGAGCATTATGACTGTGCACAGCGTGTTAAAGAGTTGTTGCAACGTTATAAGGAGCTACAGGATATTATTGCCATTCTTGGTATGGAAGAACTTTCTGAAGAGGATAAATTGGCAGTAGGTAGAGCTCGTAGGGTTCAACGTTTCTTGTCACAGCCATTCCACGTTGCTGAACAATTTACAGGTATTCCTGGTTGTTTGGTAGATATTAAGGATACCATTAAAGGGTTCAATATGATTATGGATGGCGAGCTTGATCACCTTCCGGAAGCGGCTTTCAACTTGAAGGGAACCATTGAAGAGGCTATTGAAGCTGGTGAAAAAATGTTGGCGGAAGCTTAATCTAAAAGAAACCAATTATGTATTTAGAAATTGTAACCCCTGAAGCAAGTTTGGTAAGTGGCGAAGTAGAAAGCGTTACTGTTCCTGGTGTGCAGGGAGAATTTCAAATGTTGAATAATCACGCTGCAACGGTTTCCATTCTTGGAAAAGGAAAAGTGAAGTTTGCTGGAAACCCCACCATCGCTGAAGGCTTTGAAAATAAATTTCAGCAGGAAAATGGAAAATGGGTTCTTGAAATTAATAGCGGTACTGTGCAAATGAATAACAATAAAGTGATTGTTTTAGCAGACTAATATTTCAGAAAATAAAAAAATTAAAAGCCTCTTATTTTAGAGGCTTTTTTTTATGTGTTAAATAAACTGAAGATAGAGCAATGCAGCCATGGCACCTCCTGCAAGAGGCCCAATCACTGGAATCCATGCATATCCCCAATCGGGATTTTTATTTTTAATAGGTAAGAAAGCATAGACAATTCTTGGGCCTAAATCCCTTGCCGGATTAATAGCATAGCCCGTGGTGCCTCCCAACGATAAACCAATACTCCATACCACCAATGCAACAGGAAGTGCACCTAGGGATCCTAACCCAATGATAGCAGTCTCTCCGGTATCCATAGTAAACTCTGGTCCTGCGATATAGAAAACAGCAAGAAGTAAGACAAAGGTGCCCATCATTTCCGAAAAAAAATTAGATGGGATATTCCTTATAGCAGGTGTATTACAAAATGTAGCGCGTACGGTTACTTCTTCTTCGGTAAGGCGATAATGCCCTCTATGGAAAATATATACACATAGCGCACCCAGCATAGCGCCAATAAATTGAGCCAAAATATACATAGGCACTTGCGCCCAATCAAACAACCCTGCGATTGCCAGTGATAGGGTTACTGCTGGATTAATGTGGGCTCCACTATAAGGTCCTGCAATTAAAACGGCAACATAGACGGCCAACCCCCAAGCGGTGGTAATAACAATCCACCCAGAATCGTGCCCTTTGGTATTTTTTAAAAGGACGTTGGCAACGACTCCATTCCCAAGAAACATCAACACAAAGGTTCCAATAACTTCAGCAATAAAAGGACTCATGATCTTTACTTTTTAGCAGGATTATTCAATCCAGTTCTTACTTTTTTGCACAGCCTTGTGCCACTTTAGCAAAAGATGTTCAGAAACTTCTAGGGTCATTTCAGGTTGAAATACCTTTTCCTTGCTCCATTGATTCTGTAGGCTCTCCATATTTTTCCAATATCCAACTGCCAGGCCGGCCAGATAAGCAGCTCCCAATGCTGTGCTTTCCAATTGTTTGGGTCTAATGACCGGGAAACCAAAAATATCACTTTGAAATTGTAAAAGGAAATTATTTTTAGTAGCTCCACCATCTACCCTTAGTTCGGTGCCCTTTGTATTGGCATCAGCTTCCATAGCCTTTACAATATCATAGACTTGATACGCAATTCCTTCTAGGGTTGCCCTGGCCAAATGTGCTTTGGTGGAACCGCGGGTAAGTCCTAAAATGGCTCCTCTAGCATAACTGTCCCAATAGGGAGCTCCTAATCCAGCTAGTGCAGGAACAAAATATACATCACCATTATCTGGAACACTTGTAGCGAGGCTTTCAATTTCGGAAGCATCATCAATAAGATTCAATCCATCCCTAATCCATTGTACGGCAGCTCCCCCTACAAAAACACTTCCTTCCAAAGCATAGGTAACTTCATCACCAATTTTCCAAGCGATGGTTGTTAGGAGATTATTTTCAGAATATACAGGTTTGTTACCAGTGTTCATTAATAGAAAACAACCAGTCCCATAGGTATTTTTCACCATCCCCTTTTTGGTGCATTGTTGTCCAAATAATGCCGCTTGTTGATCCCCGGCGATTCCCGCTATTGGAATTTCCACTTCAAAAAGACCGGTGTGTGTTTTTCCAATAATTTCACTGCTTGAGACTACCTTGGGAAGGATTTCCTTTGGAATATTCATGATATCCAACAATTCTTGGTCCCATTTCATTGCACGGATATTGTACAACAATGTTCGACTGGCATTACTAACGTCTGTAACAAAATGAGTGCCTTTGGTAAGTTTCCATACAATCCAGGTGTCTATGGTCCCAAAACAAAGTTCACCCTTCGCTGCTTTTTCACGGGCACCTTCCACGTGATCCAGTATCCATTTTATTTTGGTGCCAGAGAAATATGCATCAATGAGCAATCCAGTTTTCTTCTTAAAAAGTTCTATGTGTCCATCATTCCGAAGACTATCACAAAATTTAGCGGTTCTCCGGTCTTGCCAAACAATAGCATTATGAATGGGTTCACCAGTATTACGGTCCCAGATTAAGGTGGTTTCTCGCTGATTGGTTATGCCAATTGCTGCAATTTCTTGATGCCTTATTTGTGCATCTTCTATCGCCTTTGTAATCGCATTCCATTGGGATTCCCATATTTCATTTGCATCGTGTTCTACCCATCCTGGTTGCGGAAATAGTTGTTTAAAATCTTGTTGCCCTATGCCTTTTATATCTCCGGAATGGTCAAAAATTATGGCCCTTGAGGAGGTTGTGCCTTGATCGATAGAGAGTATATAAGTTTTTTCCATAGAACTTGATTTATTTCAAAAGGTATTTTTCTGAAAGTATTGAAAAATCTTCCAATTGTTGTGTTTCCCATTGTTTGGTATGTCCCAATTCTTTTGCCATAATTGCTGCTACAATTGGAGCTGCTTCCTTAGCGGCCTTGGCATCCAATAGCAGCAGCCTAATTCTTCGTGCAAGAAAATCTTCAACAGTCCTAGACATCTCTGTCCTTACCGCCCAAATCACCTGTCCTTTGGTGAAGTTATAATTGGGATGAATCTTTTCTTTGAAGGTAGGATTGGTTTTTTCGAAAGCTAGGTAATCTATAAGTACACTACCATAAAAACTTAGGTAGTCTGGTTTTTTATTGGTTTCTTTAGAATTTCCATAAATAGAAAGCTTGTGTGTGATACATGGTTGCTTCGGAAATTGAAAGGATTCCACAATTTCATTTACTGTATCTTCGGCCATTTTTCGATAGGTGGTCCATTTTCCACCTACTATACTCACCAAATTTTCGTCCATAATTATTTTATGGCTTCGGGAAACCTCTTTGGTCTCGGTATCATTTTTCGGTTTAGCCAAAGGCCGAAGTCCACTGAATACCGAAAGAATATCTTTTTCCGTAGCTGTTTTGGTAAGGTATTGGTTGATGGTATCCAATATAAACCGAACCTCTTTTTTCAAAGGCTTAGGTTCTATTTTTGGTTTTTTGATAAGAGTGTCTGTGGTGCCAGCAATGACTTTGTCATGCCAAGGGATAATGAACAAGACTCTTCCGTCTGATGTTTTTGGAATCATTATAGCTGTATCACTTTCTAAAAATGAACGTTCCAACATGAGGTGAATTCCTTGGCTGGGGATGATGGTTTTCTTGTGATTTGGGTTGAGCATTTTTTGAACGGAATCTGTAAACACCCCCGTCGCATTAACAATAGCCTTTCCTTTGAGTTTGTATTTTTTTTGGGTTTCAGAGTCTTCAGCATGTACGAATTTTATCTGTCCGTTTTCTCCCTTCTCAAACTGGGTTACGTTGATGTAGTTTAGCACAGTCGCACCTTTTTCAATAGCCGTTTGAGCTAAATTCAAGGCTAATCTGGCATCATCAAACTGCCCGTCAAAATAGGAGACGCCATTTGAAAGCCCTTGTCTTTTGAGTGTAGGCAGGGTGTTGATGATTGTGGCTTTTTTGACCAATTTGGAACTCCCCAAACTTAATCTTTTGGAAAGCCAATCGTAGAGTTTCAGTCCAATCAAGAAATAAGGTCCCTTCCACCATTGGTAATTGGGGATGATGAATTCTTGTTTTTTGAAGAGGTGTTTTGCGTTTTTCCGAAGGCGTCCACGTTCTTCCAATGCTTCCATCACCAATTTTATGTCACCTTGTGCAAGATAGCGCACCCCTCCGTGAAGCAATTTGGTGCTTTTGCTTGAGGTTCCTTTTGCAAAATCATAGCGTTCCAATAAAAGGGTTGAATACCCCCTTGAGGCGGCATCCACGGCAATGCCAAGTCCGCTAGCGCCTCCTCCAATAATTATAAAATCCCATGTATCTGTAGTAGTTAGTTGTTGGATTAGGCGTTTTCTTTCAAACAAAAGGAAGGGTTTAAAATTCTGAAAAAAGATACAGGAAATATTCTAGAAAATCAATCGGTAAAATTAGCTTTAGGCCGCTACGTTTCTTATTTTTGATCAAATCCTAAAATCGTTCAAAATTTGAAATCCCTATTTGTTTATAAATTAAGTTTAGTATTTGCCATATTGTCTCTGGTAATTGCCTGTAATGAAGATGACAATGATCCTGTTGTGACTAGCTGTGAAGAGCCTACCAATCTACAATTAATTTCGGTGACAGATGAAGATGCTTTGATTCAATGGAATTTTGGAACAAATTATACCGATGCAGATATTGAATATGGGCCTTCAGGTTTTACTTTAGGTTCTGGAAGGGTTGCGAAGTCCTTAAACGGACAGTTTCGTATGATGGATTTAATTCAGGATACCCAATATGACGCCTATGTGACCGCAAATTGCGGTACAAATACACAGAGCAGTACGGTTGGCCCAATCACTTTTCAAACGTTGCTTCCGTGTGATCCGCCTACTTCTTTAAATGTAAGTTCGCCTAGCCCAGGGGATATTAGTATTTCGTGGGGTCCTTTTGTGGAAGGATACCAGTGGGAATTGGAGTACGGAGTTTCAGGATTCTTGTTAGGAGAAGGTACGGTACTGGTTGTAAGTCAGCCTTCCGCATTCATTGAAAATTTAGAGCCCAACACCTATTCCTTTTATGTAAAATCTATTTGTGCCGAAGACTTTGAAAGCACTTACATAGGTCCAGTTTCATTCACCTTGGAATAGAAAAATTGCACGGTTTTTAATTTTAAGAAATTGTTAAGCCAAACTTTTGTAATTTTACGTATTCTTTGTGCGTATGGAATTACAACAGATAGATCGTGTTGAAACGATTTCAAAAAAAGAGTTTCTTAAGAAGTACTTCAAGCCCCAAAAACCTGTCATTATAGAGCGTTTTATAGAGGATTGGCCTGCTTTTGACAAGTGGAGCCTGGACTATATAAAAGAAGTGGCTGGCAATAAGGAAGTGCCTTTGTATGATGATCGGCCAGTAGATTATAAAGATGGTTTTAACGAACCACATGCCAAAATGAAAATGGCAGCCTACATAGATCTACTAAAAAAAGAACCTACACGCTATCGTATTTTTCTTTGGAACATTTTAAAAGAAGTTCCTCAACTTCAGAAAGATTTTTCCTATCCAGATTTCGGTTTGAAGCTTATGAAGGGATTACCTATGTTATTCTTTGGCGGGGAAGATAGTTATACCTTTATGCACTATGATATTGATTTGGCCAATATTTTCCATTTCCATTTCCACGGAAAGAAGCAAGTGGTCTTATTTGATCAGGACCAGACCAAGTATTTGTATAAAATCCCACACTCCCTCATTGTGCGGGAGGATATTGATTTTAAAAACCCAGACTTTGATAAATGGCCTGCACTGAAGCAAGCGAAGGGGTTTGTGGGAAATTTAGAGCATGGACAGGTGTTGTACATGCCTGAAGGTTACTGGCATTATATGCGGTACATTACCCCAGGGTTTTCCATGAGCCTGCGAGCCATTGCCCGAAACCCCAAAAATTTAGGAAAAGCTTTATACAATGTGTTGATCATGCGCCATTTCGATAATTTAATGCGTCGTTTGAAAGGACAGGCGTGGATTGACGATAAGAATGAAAAAGCCATTACCCGCACACATGCTAAGTTGGGGATTTCTTAATTTAGATTGTGTATCACATCCCAAACTAAAGCAGGTTCCCAACCTCTGTAGAAAAGATAGTCTGCCAGTTTCTTTTTTTTCTTCGGAAGGCTTTGTTCTCCCTCTAATTGCCGAAGCCGTTTATCAACTAATTGGTCAAAGGTTTCAAGATAATCTTTTTCGGGGATTTCCCGAAGCGCTATTTTGATGTTGTAGCTGGAAATTTCCCTAAACTTTAACTCCCGAACAATCCGGTTCTTCCCCCATTGCTTGTTTTTGAATTTCCCTCTTGCAAAGGCTTGAGCAAACCGGGTTTCATTAAGATAATTTTCCTGAATGAGGTGATGTATGATTACGTCAATGACGTTTGGGATCATCCGTAGCTCCATCAACTTTTCACGAACCTCTTTATGGCAGCGTTCCTGATAGGCACAGTAGCGTTCCATGCGTTTGGTTGCTTCTTCTACGGTGTAGGTTGTATACAATTTCAGGAATTTTTGATTTTTGGGAAAGATATAAAAAAAAGCCCCTTCCAAATTGGAAAGGGCTTTCAGGTTATGGTTTTATCTCGTTGCCATCTTTATCAACAAAGTGGTATTCAAGATAGGTGTAAGCATCTCTAGGTTGAATTCGAACCCATTTTTTGTGCTCCATGAACCATTTGGTTCGCACAGATGGAAATCCTTTCGAAAGAAAGGCTGCTATAAAAGGATGTGTGTTCAAGGTTATCTTTTTATAGTCTTTTTTGAAAAGTCTTTTTAACTCTTCGGTAATTTTTTGTACCAGTACAATAGGTGCTTCAATTTCACCATCACCATTTCCGTTGGGGTCTTCTTCCCGGGTTTTGATATTTACTTCGGGTCTAACCCGTTGTCTGGTGATTTGAATAAGCCCAAACTTACTGGGAGGGAGAATTTTGTGTTTTGCTTTATCATCACTCATCTCTTCACGAAGATGTTGATAGAGCTTCTTTCGGTTTTCAGAACGGCCCATATCAATAAAATCTACCACGATGATTCCGCCCATATCCCGCAACCGTAATTGTCTGGCCACTTCACTTGCAGCAAGTAGGTTGGTTTCTAAGGCAGTTTCTTCTTGGTTTTTGGATTTATTGCTTCGGTTTCCGCTGTTTACATCAATCACGTGCATCGCTTCGGTATGCTCGATGACGAGATAGGAACCTTTGGCGGCCGATACGGTTTTTCCAAAAGAAGTTTTAATCTGGCGTTCGATCCCAAATTTTTCAAACATGGGAACTTTCGAATCATAAAACTTTACAATATTCTCTTTTTTGGGTGCAATTTCCTGCACGTAATCTTTTATTTGTAAATAAAGGGTTTCATCATCAATATGAATAGCATTGAATGAATCATTGAACACATCCCTAATAATGGAAGCGCCCTTATTTAGTTCACTAAGCACCTTGCTGGGGAGGTGCGCCCCTCGTAGCTTTTTACACATCGCTGTCCAGCGATCCATGAGATTTTGTAAATCCCGGTCCAGTTCGGCTACTTTTTTACCCTCTGCTACAGTTCGTATAATGACTCCAAATCCTTTGGGCTTAATACTCATGATTAAGCGCTTAAGGCGTTCTTTTTCTTCACGGGATTCAATTTTTTGAGAAATGGAAACTCGGTCTGAAAATGGGACTAGTACGATGTACCTTCCAGCGATGGAAAGTTCTGAACTAATCCTTGGGCCTTTTGTGGAAATAGGCTCTTTTACGATTTGTACCAGAATAGATTGATTGTTCTTTAAGGCATTATTGATACCTCCATTTTTATCAATCTCTTTTTCAAATGGGAATTC
Organism: uncultured Alteromonas sp.; assembly: GCA_964495885.1. Taxonomy (GTDB): domain Bacteria; phylum Bacteroidota; class Bacteroidia; order Flavobacteriales; family Flavobacteriaceae; genus PALG01. The sequence continues at coordinate 95,349 of CAZBWO010000011.1, forward strand.
TTTTAAAGAGAAATCTCTTAATTTACCTGTGCTTACACGTTTTACGAATTTCAATAGGGAGAGCACTTTTGGACCTAGGTCATGGTAATGCAAAAAAGCATCTTTTTCATATCCCACATTCACAAATGCGGCATTTAGACCAGGCACAGTTTTCCGTATTTTGGCGATGAACACGTCGCCTACGGAAAACTTAGAGTTTTCCTCTTCCTTGTGTAATTCGATTAGTTTTCCATCTTTTAAAAGGGCAAAATCAACTTGTTGTGAACTGGATCTTACATATAATTCGTAGCTCACGATTTTTGATTTTAATCAGCCTTAGGCTGATGGATTAAACAATTATTTTCACAGGATTTATACTATTCCCAAATTGTATGGGAACAGTTAACCTGAAGAAACGACAAAGCTTTTGGCCTTGTTATTTCATTTTCAAAGAACGAAGTGGTAATTCCTTAAACGAAAAAAGTAGTCTGAAAAACTACTTTTTCTTTGTTTTGTGGCGATTCGCGCGTCTTCTTTTTTTACGCTTGTGGGTCGCCACCTTATGTCTTTTTCTTTTTTTACCGCTTGGCATATGATATAGATTAAATGGTCCCGCCCTAAAGCGGGACGATTATTAATTTACTTTACTTCTACGTTTGATTTTACTCCCTCTAAAAATACTTTGGCGGGCTTAAAAGCGGGGATATTGTGTGCGGGTATTTTAATGGTGGTGTTTTTGGAAATGTTTCTTCCAGTCTTTTCTGCTCTGGTCTTGATGATGAAACTTCCAAAACCTCTTAAATAAACATTGTCACCATTTTCCAATGAATTTTTCACTTCATCCATAAAGGATTCAACTGTAGCTTGAACATCTCCTTTTTCCATTCCTAATTTTTCGGAAATCTTTGCTACCAAATCTGCTTTCGTCATTATAAATTAAATTTTAAAAATTATGTAAGTATTAAATTCGGGTTAGTTTTTTTTCAAGACGGCAAATATAAGGATTTTAAAAACAAATAATCAAATCGTAACCTATTAAAATATAATTACATAAACCCTATTTTTGTGCTATGTCCAAATCAACCATCTTTTTCTATAAATTGCTCATTACTTGGTATTTATCCAATAAAAGGGATTTGCCTTGGCGTAAAACAAAGGACCCTTATCGTATTTGGCTGTCGGAAATCATCCTACAACAAACTAGGGTTTTACAGGGATTGCCCTACTATAACGCGTTTATTGAACGCTTTCCTACGGTATTTGAACTGGCAGATGCTCATCAACAGGATGTGTTGAAATTGTGGCAAGGGTTAGGGTATTATTCCCGTGCAAGGAATCTTCATGAAACGGCACAGTATATTGCCGGGGAGTGCCAAGGAAAGTTTCCTGCAAACTATGAGGGACTTCTTAAATTAAAAGGGGTTGGGGATTATACAGCCAGCGCGGTAGCTTCTATTTGTTTTGGGGAAAATACCGCTGTTGTAGATGGAAATGTGTACCGGGTGTTAAGTAGGGTGTTTGGGATTAAGGAACCTATCAATACAGCAAAAGGTGTAAAATTATTTAAATCCCTTGCTCAGGAACTTTTAGATGGGGAACAACCAGGCACCTATAATCAGGCTGTAATGGAATTTGGCGCAAGGTATTGTGTGCCTTCAAATCCAGACTGTACGTCTTGTATATTTAAGGAAAAATGCGAGGCATTCCGTACACAGACCGTTTCGGAGTTGCCTGTAAAGCTTAAAAAGACAAGGGTGAAAAAGCACTATTTTAATTTTTTGGTATGCCTTTCAGAAACAGGGGAAACCTTATTGGAACAAAGAACCGAAAAAGGAATTTGGCAACAATTATATCAATTTCCTTTGATAGATAGTGTTCATCTGCTCAGTAAAGAGCAACTTGAAGCCACATCATCATTTAAAAAAATAACCGAAAAATTCGACATCCATAGTATTGTAAAATTTAACGAAACGCCAATTCTCCATAAGCTATCCCACAAAGATTTACACACTACTTTTTGGATTTTGGAAACTGGTTCCCTCCCTTCCTCTCGAATTCCTGTTGAAGAAATACACCTCTACCCCGTGCCCGTACTTTTGGAGAATTTTATTTCTACTTTCCCTTCCTTCAAAGAATAAAATTTTACCTATATTTAATAACATAAACGTACCTTTGCAAAAATTTTAGATACATGAGTGGAACATTGAATAAAGTAATGCTAATTGGGCATACCGGAGACGATATCAAAATGACGTATTTTGAAGGGGGTGGGTGTATAGGAAGGTTTCCTTTGGCAACCAATGAGTCCTATACAAATAGAACAACAGGGGAACGAGTGACCAATACAGAATGGCATAACATTGTCGTGCGAAACAAAGCTGCTGAAGTTTGCGAAAAATACCTAAAAAAAGGAGATAGGATATACGTGGAGGGACGCATCAAAACCCGAAAGTGGCAAGATGAGCAAGGTAATGATCGCTACAGTACCGAAATTCAATGTACAGATTTCACCTTCCTTACCCCAAAAAATGAGAGTGGTATGTCACAAGGGTCTCCTCAGCCAGCATCACAAGCTACTTCAAAACCAACTCAAAGCGTGCCTAGCAATTCGCAGGAACCTATTGGCGATGAGGATGATGACCTTCCATTTTAATGTGTAACCTATTGGTGAAATTTTGGATATAGAACCTCCCAGTTTAATATTTCTAGCTTCCTTTGCCACATCTCAGGTAATAAGTATTGTCCTGTTATTGGTTTTGTTATTTTGCTCAGCCTTGATTTCCGGGGCGGAAATTGCTTTCTTTTCCTTAACACATGGTGATTTTCATGATGCTGATGGCAATACTACTTCCAAAAGGATGGAATTGGTAGACAAATTGCTTTCGAAACCAAAGAAGCTATTGGCAACTATTTTGGTTGCAAACAACCTTATTAATATAGCCATTGTATTATTGTTTGCTTCATTGGGGGAATTTTTGTTCAATGAAATTACGAGCCCAGAACTGCGCTTTTTGTTGGAAGTGGTTATCGTTACCTTTATGATATTGTTGTTTGGTGAAATCCTTCCGAAGATATATGCAAGTAGGAATAAAGTATCCTTTGCAGCATTTATGGCCTATCCCTTGAATGTACTTTACACACTATTTTCACCTATTAGTACTCCCATGCGCTCCATTACCTTATTTATAGAGCAACGATTTGGGAAGCAGCGTTCTAATTTTAGTGTAGATCATTTGTCCCAAGCGTTAGAGCTTACCTCCAATGAAGATACAACACATGAGGAACAAAAAATTTTACAGGGTATTGTAACTTTTGGGAATACAGATACGAAGAATGTTATGAAGCCCAGAATGGACATTTTTGCACTGGATGAAGAGCTACCCTACAAGGAAATCATGCCAGAAATTATTGCCAATGGCTACTCTCGTATTCCGGTATACAAGGATAGTATAGACAATATTACGGGTATTCTGTACGTAAAGGATTTATTGCCCTATTTTGATCGAAAAAACTTTGATTGGGTAAGCCTGAAAAGAGAGGCCTATTTTGTGCCCGAAAATAAAAAGTTGGATGATCTGCTGAATGAATTCAAGGAAATGAAAATGCACTTGGCTATTGTGGTTGATGAATACGGCGGAACCTGTGGGCTCATTTCCCTGGAAGATATTATTGAAGAAATCGTAGGAGAGATTAGTGACGAATTTGATGATGAAGATCTAATTTTCTCGAAATTGGATGATCAAAATTTCGTTTTCGAAGGGAAAACTTCCATGAAGGATTTTTACAAGGTCATAAAGCTGGAAGATCCTTCCGTTTTTGAAGACGAACGTGGAGAGGCTGAAACTTTGGCGGGTTTTATTCTGGAAATTTCCAAAGGGTTCCCTAAAAAGAGTGACGTAATAAAGTTCCATCAATATTCGTTTACCATAGAGTCTTTTGATAACAAAAGAATTAAACAAGTAAAACTGTCTATACATGAATAGCCTTTCGGCTTCCCTCTCTATTTTTTGCCTATTACTTTTGCTATTGGGTTGTGGGGAAGAAACCACGGTGAAACCTTCTGCGATGCTTCGGTTGCAATACCCCATGCCCGAATACCAAACAATTGACACGAATTGCCCTTATTCTTTTCAGGCAAATCGTATGGCAACGATTGATTCAAAAGCAGACTGTGCCATTAACCTCCATTATTCAAAAATGAAGGCGACAGTGTATCTTACGTATCAACAAATTGACGGCAATCTCGAGAAGTTGCTTCAGGATGCACAAAAACTAACATTTGACCATACCGTAAAAGCAAGTCAAATCTTTGAGCAACCACGTGTAGACAGCATACAAAATGTCTATGGAATGTTCTACATGATTAACGGCGATGCAGCTACCCAGAGTCAGTTTTATGCAACAGATAGCATCGGTCACTTTTTAAGCGGGTCTCTTTATTTTGAAGCAAAACCCAATTATGATTCACTGTATCCAGCGGTGGAGTACCTTCGGAATGATATGAGGAGACTCATGGAGACCTTAACCTGGGAATAAAAAAACCGCCATTTTGGGCGGTTTGTTTTTTTATGGCTTACAAAGATTAAGCTTTTTTAGCATGACAGGCTTTTGTGCAATTAGTACCACAAGCTTTTTTCTTTTCGGCAGTACATCCTTCCTTTTTGCAGGTATCATCACAAACGTGTTTTCCTTTCGCTTGTGAAGCAGAAAAAGATTCAACGGTTTTCATTTCCTTTACACTGTAAGAGTCGCCGGCACTCTTTACGGTTTCCTCTAATGTAGTGGTGGTAATTTTGTCTTTTTCAAAAGTTACCATGGCCAATTTCTGATCGAAGTCTACGGAAGCTTCAGTCACACCATCAAGCCCGGCAAGTTTGTTTTCAATCTTTTTAGCGCATCCCATGGCGCAACTCATGCCTTCAATTGAAAATTCAACCATCGCCAAGGATTTTTCCTGTTCCTGGGTAGCAATGGCGGTTTGTTCTTCGGAAGAAGTAGTTACTTCTTTTGTTTGGTTGTTGCAGGCCAAAGTTACAAGCATGAAGCAAGTTAAAACGAAAAATAATTTCAAAGTTTTCATATGGGTGTTATCATTTATTGAAGCAAATGTAAGATTTTTGTAGCATTGTTATCCCTATTTTTTTGGTGTGCACAAAAAATGGCTTTACTTAGTTCTTCTTTCCATTATTTGGGGGACTTCTTTTATCTTGATAAAAAAAGGACTGGTTGGACTTACCGAGTTTCAATTAGGCTCCCTTAGAATTGTACTCACCTCCATCATTTTGTTTTCCATTGGGTTTCGAAGTGTGAAAAAAATTCAAAAGAAACATTGGAAATGGATTGCCATTTCAGGATTTGTTAGTTCTTTTTTCCCTCCTTTTTTGTTTGCCATGGCGCAACAAAAAATAGATAGTGCCGTGGCTTCTATTTTGAATAGCCTTACGCCATTACTCACTTTCGTGGTTGGGGTGTTTTTCTTTAGGATTTTAAGCACAAAGCGACAGGTGGCGGGTGTTTTAATTGGTCTTTTGGGAACGCTATTGTTAATTTTTGTCAATTCTGATGTAAAAGGTTCTCAACAGTTTCAATACAGCTTTTTAATTGTTTTGGCTAGTTTGGGGTATGCTTTTAATGCAAACATCATTAAAAAACACCTTTCAGATATTAGTGCGCTTGCTGTAACTACTGGGAGCTTTTTGTTTATTGTAATCCCTGGGCTGGTGGTTTTATACTTCTCAGGATTCTTTCAAGCCATTTCCCATTCCGAAGCCATGCAAATTTCTGCTGGATATGTGCTTATACTTTCATTAATTGGAACTGCTTTTGCCAAAGTTGTTTTCAATAAACTCATTCAAATTTCAAGTCCGATTTTTGGCTCATCAGTCACTTATACCATGCCTATTGTTGCCGTGATGTGGGGTTGGATTGATGGGGAGTATTTTGGATGGATGCAGGCATTGGCGGCGGCAGTTATTCTTTTTGGGGTCTATCTTTCCCACCGTAGGAAATCGTTAAACCGCTAAGAAAGTGTTAAGAGTCAAGGGTTTTCAGATTTTTTTTCCGAAATTTAAGAAAAACAAAAAATCAACAAATGGGAAAGTTTTACACAAAATATGGCATTGGTATCGCCATAGTTTTAATCTTATATTTTTTACTCACTAAGGTATTGGGGTGGCATCAATATCCTATTTTAAGCGCCTTCAATGGAGTCATTTTTGGAGCAGGGATTTTTTATGCACTCCGTAATTACAAACGTCAAGCAGCAACTTTCAAATACCAAGACGGATTTCAAATAGGACTTGTCACAGGGGCTTTGGCCACCATTATCTTCGCTATTTTCATGGCAGTATACATATTTCAATTAGACCATCAGTTTGCAAATGCCATTTTAGATTCGTGGGGTCTTAATTTCAACAAAGGTTCTTTGGTGCTTATTGTTTCGTTGGTGATTATGGGATTCTCTACTTCATTTGTCCTTACTTTGGCATTCATGCAATTAATGAAGGAAAGTTGGAATACTAAGCAATCTTAAAAAGCTTATTTTTATTGGTTAAGCCATTGCCCATTTCAATATAAACAATTATATTTGCACCCGCTTTTACCGTAGGGTAGGGCATTTTGATATTAATTCATTCAACTAAACGTTTACGCTATGTACGCAATTGTAGAGATAGCAGGGCAGCAATTCAAAGTTGCAAAAGACCAAAAAGTCTTTGTAAACCGATTGGCCGTTGAAGAAGGAAAAAAAGTCGCTTTTGACAATGTCCTTCTCATTGGTGACGGTGACAAAGTAACTGTTGGCGCCCCAGCTATAAACGGTGCACAAGTAGGGGCAAAAGTCCTTCAGCACCTAAAAGGAGACAAGGTGATTGTTTTCAAAAAGAAGCGAAGAAAAGGTTATCGTGTGAAAAATGGTCACAGACAGTACCTTTCTGAAATCTTGATTGAAGACATCGTAGCATCAGGAGCAAAACCTGCTGCTAAGGCCAAGAAAGAAACTCCTAAAAAGGAAGCTCCTAAGAAAGAAGCTCCTGCCAAAAAAGTAGAGGCTCCAAAGCCTGAAGCTAAGAAAGCAGCTCCTGCCAAAAAAGCAGCAGCTAAAAAAGACGATCTTAAAAAGATTGAAGGAGTAGGGCCTAAAGCTATGGAAGCTATGGTGAATGCAGGTGTTGACACTTTTGCAAAAGTAGCAAAGACCAGTCCTGAAAAGCTTTCCGAAATCTTAAACGAAGCGAGCTCAAGAATGGCTCACTTGGTAACAGACACTTGGCCAGAGCAAGCTCAATTGGCTGCCGATGGTAAGTGGGACGAATTGAAAGCATTACAAGACAAATTAGATGGTGGCGTTAAAAAATAACGTCCCTTACGTATAACAATAAAACCGAAAAAACATGGCTCACAAAAAAGGAGTTGGTAGTTCCAAGAACGGACGGGAATCAGAATCGAAACGTTTAGGCGTTAAGATTTTTGGTGGACAAGAGGCAATTGCTGGAAATATCATCGTAAGACAACGTGGTACGCAACACCACCCTGGTGAGAATGTGTATCTTGGAAAAGATCACACATTGCACGCCAAAGTAGACGGTACCGTAAAGTTTGAAAAGAAACGAGGAGGTAAATCTTTTGTTTCTATCGTTCCTCGAGGAGAGGCTTAATACAAACAAACTTTCGAAAAATTATACCCCAAGTAAATACTTGGGGTTTTTTTATATAACAAACCCCCACATTGCTGTAGGGGTTTATTTATTATTTATAAAATGGAATCTTAATAGCGATAGTATTCCGGTTTGTAAGGACCTTCTACCTTCACCCCAATATATTTGGCTTGGTCTTCCCGAAGTTCGGTAAGTTCCACGCCAATTTTCTCTAGGTGTAATTTGGCTACTTTTTCATCTAAATGCTTCGGCAACATGTACACTTGATTTTCATAGTTTTCACTATTCTTCCAAAGTTCAATTTGTGCAAGTGTTTGGTTGGTAAAGGAGTTACTCATTACAAAACTAGGGTGGCCAGTGGCACAACCTAAGTTTACCAAGCGACCTTCGGCCAATAAGATGATGTCCTTTCCTTTGATAGTGTATTTATCTACCTGCGGCTTAATTTCCACATGGGAGTTTCCGTAGTTATTTTTCAACCAAGCTACATCAATTTCATTATCAAAGTGCCCAATGTTACAAACAATGGTTTTGTCTTTCATAGCTTCAAAATGCTCGCCACGAACAATATCTTTGTTTCCAGTGGTGGTAATGACAATGTCTGCTTTTTCAACAACCGTTTCCAATTTCTTCACTTCAAATCCGTCCATGGCAGCTTGTAGCGCACAAATAGGGTCGATTTCAGTTACGGTAACAATTGCACCAGCACCTTTAAAAGAAGCAGCGGTTCCTTTTCCTACATCGCCATATCCACAAACAACTACGCGCTTTCCGGCTAGCATTACATCGGTTGCACGACGGATGGCATCCACGGCACTCTCACGGCATCCAAATTTATTGTCAAACTTAGATTTGGTCACACTATCATTTACATTAATAACAGGGAGTGGAAGCTTTCCATTCTGCATTCGCTCGTATAAGCGGTGTACGCCAGTTGTCGTTTCTTCACTAATTCCTTTGATGCCAGCCACCAATTCTGGATATTGGTCCAATACCATATTGGTAAGGTCTCCACCATCGTCCAAAATCATATTAAGCGGTGTTCTTTCTTCTCCAAAGAACAAGGTTTGCTCAATGCACCAATCAAATTCCTCTTCGCTCATTCCTTTCCAGGCATAGACAGGAATACCTGCTGCTGCAATAGCTGCTGCTGCATGGTCTTGCGTAGAGAAAATATTACAAGAACTCCAGGTTACTTCAGCACCTAGGGCAGTTAAAGTTTCAATTAACACTGCTGTTTGGATGGTCATATGCAAACATCCAGCAATGCGGGCACCCTTAAGCGGTTGCTCCTTTCCATATTCTTCCCGAAGGGACATTAATCCGGGCATTTCGGCTTCCGCCAATTCAATTTCTTTACGTCCCCATTCCGCAAGGGAAATATCTTTTACTTTATACGGCACGTAAGTCGTGGTTTTCGTAGACATATTAGTATATTTGAGAATTCGTATTTAGCGTTGCAAAATTACGTAATATCCTTCAATTCACATGCCTCTTTACAAAACTATAACAGTAAACCCTACTACTAAAGTACTCATTTGGAAGATAGACGAACCTTTGGAAGCACTTTCCGAAGACATTGTCCTAACCCCTCATTGTCAAAAAAGAGTGGAAGGCATGAAAAGTGAATTGCACCAACGCGGATTTATGAGTGTGCGACACTTGTTGGCTGAATTGGGCTACACAGACTTTGACCTCTACTATGACGAAAAAGGGAAGCCACACCTTAAAGACGATAAAAAAATTTCTATTACCCATTCCTTTACTTTTTCGGGGATTATCGTGAGTGATCGCGAAGTGGGGATAGATATTGAAATGCAGCGTTCAAAAATCCTTAAAATTGCTCATAAGTTCACACCCCTTTCAGAATATAGAACACTAGCAAATGAAGAAGCTCTTATTAGAAAGCTCACGATGGTATGGGGAGCCAAGGAAAGTTTGTACAAGAGTTTTGCCGAAAAAGGGGTAAGTTTCCTGCAGCATATTGATGTTGCCGATTTTGACTTGGAAATTCCCCAAACAACGGCCCGAGTTTCATATGAAAACAAAACCCAAGAGTATGCCGTTTGGTTTAAGGAATTTGAAGGCTTCACAGGAGCCTATGCACTTATTGATGCCCCAAAGCCATGAAAGTAGGTTCCTTATATGATTCGTTTATCCAAGCCGTTCAAAGGAAACGTAAACTATTGGCGATTTTATTGGATCCCGAAAAATTTGAAATAGACCATACCGCAGCGTTTCTTCGGAAATTGCCAAAAGAAGCTTCCCATATTTTTGTAGGAGGCAGTACCGTGCCCGAAGGGAGCACCCATGCATTGGTCAAACAATTAAAACTATTTACTGCAAAACCAATTATGTTGTTTCCGGGGGATATATCACAGATTACGCCCGAAGCAGATGGACTCCTTTTTTTAAGCCTTCTTTCTGGTGATAATCCAGAGTATCTTATTGGACAACAGGTGAAATCTGTGCCCAAAATTTATGGGACTTCCCTTGAAGTGATTCCCACTGGGTACATTCTTATTGATGGTGAACAGCAGTCTGCTGTTGAAAGGGTTACCCATACTTCGCCCATCCTTCAACAAGAAGTGCAAAAAATCGTGCACACAGCAAAAGCAGGAGAATACATGGGCAAAAAACTAATTTACCTTGAAGCTGGAAGTGGGGCAAAAACACCAGTTTCCAAAACAATTATTTCCGAAGTAAAAAAGCAGCTTTCCATTCCATTAATCGTGGGTGGGGGAATTAGAACTTCGGAAGCGCTTCAAGATGCGTACGATGCAGGTGCAGATCTGGTGGTTATGGGTACTGCCTTTGAAGAAAGCCTATGATAATGGAAGGGATATTTCGGTAGCTCTCTGTGGTATTGTATCTTTGAACCATTAATTATTGCCTATGAAAATTTCGGTTGAGCTTACTTTAACTCCGCTTCAAGATGATTTTGAACCCGCTATCATCCAATTCATTCAGTCGCTTCGGGAAAGTGGCCTAACGGTCATGGAAAACCCGTTAAGCACTCAAGTTTATGGAGAATATGATGAGGTAATGAAGGTCCTTCAGCAAGAAATGAAAACCGCTTTGGAAGCTGTGGAACAGGGGCTCCTTTATATTAAAATTGTAAAAAGCGACCGAAGCAAGTATGAGCCCCATTTTTGATTTTTTTTTAGAACCATATCAAAATACCCCTTGGGAGTTTATTGCACTAGAGGCTATTGTTTTCATCTTTGGGATTGCCAGTGTTTGGTATGCTAAAAAAGAACATATTTTTGTATACCCCACGGGCTTAATTGCTACCGTAATTACGGTTTTCCTGCTTTATAAAGCAGGCTATTATGGGGATATGATGATGAATTTCTATTATTCTGTTATGAGTATCTATGGATGGTGGAATTGGGCCCGAAAGAAAAATAATACTTCACTGGTAAAAATTTCCAGAACCAATCTGCCACAGAAACTTATTGGGGTACTGCTGTTTCTGGTAACTATGGGAGTTACCTATGGGGTTTACAAAGCATTTGATTACCCCTTGGAATGGGTAAATTATATGGATGTTTTCACCTCAGGAATCTTTTTTACTGCGATGTGGTATATGGCTCTTAAGAAAATTGAAAACTGGACGCTTTGGATTTTTGCCGATATCATTACAGTGCCTTTGTATGCCTATCGCGGACTTGGAATGTTATCATTACAATATCTTATTTTTACCATCCTTGCCATTCAGGGATATATTGCATGGAAAAACTACCTCAACAATACGAAACAGACTGTCTAAGGATTGTGCTCTTTGGCCCCGAATCTACCGGAAAGTCTACCTTGGCTGCACAATTGGCAAAGCATTTCCAAACAACTTGGGTACCCGAATATATGCGAACCTATCTGGAGCATAAGTGGAAAACCAGCAAAACAGCTATTTCAAAAAAGGACTTACTTCCTATAGTAAAAGGTCAAATTATCACTGAAAATGAAGCAACACTAACTGCGCAAAGGTATCTTTTCTGTGATACCAACATATTGCAATTGAAAGTGTATTGTGAATATTATTATCCAAAAGGATATCCGGCCTTTGTTGATGAAATGGCGACTAAGGGTTGTTATGATTATTATTTCCTTACAGATATTGACGTGCCTTGGGAAGCTGATATTTTACGCGATCGTCCCTATGATAGAACCACCCTATTTCGTATGTTTGAAGCAACATTAGTAAATAATAATCTCCCCTATACTTTGTTGTCGGGAAACGAGGAAACCAGATTTGAGAAAGCTTTGAAAATCCTAAATGAACTTGAAAAGAATTAAACATGCTCACAGAAAAGGATATTGAACAGATTACAAAACATGGGCTAACACTCAATAAGGTCATTAAACAGTTGGAAACTTTCACTATGGGGATTCCTCCAGTAGATGTGGTGACCACCGCAACCGTTGGTAATGGCATCAAGCAATTTTCAAAGAGTCAACAGGAAAAATTAGAAGCAATTTATGAAGCCCAAAAGGACAAACTTGAAATTGTAAAGTTTGTACCAGCTTCTGGTGCAGCTACCCGAATGTTCAAATTTCTTTATGAATTTTTAAAAGAATATAATCCTGAAAAGCAGAAGTATCGGGATTTTTTGAAAGAGGAACAAAATCTAAAAATTGAAGCCTTTTTTAACGGAATGAATGATTTTCCCTTTATCAATATGGTACGTGCTAAGATTAGGGAGTTATATCCAGCATACAAACAGTCACTTAAAGGGGAAAGAAATTATATGTTTGTAAAAGCTATGCTGGAAGAAGATGGATTAAACTTCGGAAATCTTCCCAAAGGGCTTATTCCCTTCCATCGATACAAAAAATACAGTACTACGGCTTTTGAAGAACAACTTCTGGAAGCAGCTTACTATGCAGCGGTTGGAGACGAAGTATATCTGCATTTCACTTTTTCAGAAAAGCACTTAGATTTTTTCAAGGATGAATTTGAAAGTATCCAAAGTCGTGTAAGCCGAAAGACCAAAAAGAATTTCCATATATCGTATTCTTTTCAGAGAATGGAAACAGACACTATTGCGGTTACGGAAGACAACAAACCCTTCAGGAATGAAGAAGGTTTATTGGTTTTCAGACCTTCGGGGCATGGTGCTTTACTAGACAATCTTAATGACATAGATGCCGATATCATTTTCATTAAAAATATTGATAATGTTTCCACACAGGAATTTGTAGAAGAGATTGCATCCCATAAAAGAATACTCGCCGGGAAATTACTTTGGCTGCAAAAAAAGGTGTTTGCCTATCTATTAGATTTGGAAAAGGAAGACATTACGCTTGAAAAAGTAGAGGAAATACAATCTTTTGTCTGGAACGAATTAAACATCAAAGATATCCCCGGTGGGTTAAATGAGTTAAAAAAAGTACTCAATAAACCTATTCGTGTTTGTGGAGTGGTTGAAAATACGGGAGCTCCGGGAGGAGGGCCTTTTTGGGTAAGGAATGAAAATGGCCAAACTTCCTTGCAAATTGTAGAAGCCTCCCAAATGAATTTAGAAGACCCACATCAAGAGGCTATTTTAAAAGAAGCTACACATTTCAATCCGGTAGATTTAGTGTGTGCTGTTCGTAATTATAAGGGAGAAAAGTTTGATTTGCACAAATTTGTAGATCCTCATGCAGGGTTTATCTCCTTAAAATCGGAAAATGGAAAACCCATCAAAGCGTTGGAACTACCTGGTCTTTGGAACGGTTCCATGGCATTTTGGAATACCATTTTTGTTGAGGTTCCCAGTATTACCTTCAACCCAGTAAAGACCGTTAATGATTTGTTGAAGAAAGAACACCAGCCTAATTGGTAATGGATACTTCTGTTATTCTAAAGGAGCTGCAGTTTAAGGCGGTGAGTAGTAGTGGGCCAGGCGGACAACATGTCAATAAAACAGCTACCAAAGTAGAAGTGGTTTTCCCTGTAGTTGCTTCGGAAGGCCTTACAGAAACTGAAAAAGAACGGCTTCAGCAAAAATTATCATCCAGAATAACTTCCGAAGGAAACCTTATCCTACAGTGTGGTGAAACCCGAAGTCAACACCGAAACAAAAAAATAGTCATTGACCGTGTTTTGGCATTACTTCAGCAGCACATTCAACCTGCGAAGAAGCGTAAAAAAACCAAGCCGTCAAAAAAGGCAATACAAAAGCGATTGGATCAAAAAAAGAACAATACCCTGAAAAAAAACAGGAGAAAGCCACCTACTATTGAGTAGATTTGTACCTTTGCCTTCACATCTCAACAAGGGGTGCTTTCCATATGGAAGGCTGAGATTATACCCATGGAACCTAGAACAGGTAATGCTGTTTAGGGACATATACATAGCGAATTGAGTAGCTATGTGTTTTAAAATTCATTTATTAACCGAAGAATAATGACCCCTTTTATTCGTAAAACTTTACGAATGAAAAAATTTTGCACGTCAGTGTTCTTCTTGATTACAGCCATGATGGTTTATTCTCAAGAAGAAACGAAAACAGACTCAACCCAAGTGGAAACTTTAGATGAGGTATTACTTAAATCGGTTCGGGTTGAAGCCACTTCCCCAATTACCCACAGCAACCTTCAAAAGGAAGAATTATCCAAAAGAAACTTAGGTCAGGACATTGCCACCCAATTGAACTTTTTACCCTCTGTGGTCACCACGAGCGATGCCGGTGCAGGGATTGGCTACACTGGTTTTAGGGTACGCGGCACCGCCAATCAAGGAATTAATGTAACCATTAATGGAATCCCTTATAATGACGCGGAAAGTGCGACCAGTTTTTTTGTAAATCTTCAAGATTTTACTTCTTCCGTAGAAAATTTGCAATTACAACGGGGCGTTGGCACTTCCACGAATGGACCAGGCGCTTTTGGGGCAAGTTTAAATATCTTAACCGACAAGGTTTCGGAGGAAGCATACGCCTCTACTTCCCATTCTTTTGGTTCTTACAGCACAAGGAGACATAATGTGAAGTTTAGCACAGGTTTGCTCAGTAATCATTTTGAGGTTTCGGGAAGATTGTCGCAGATTAAATCGGATGGTTATATTGATAGGGCTTCTTCCAATTTGAAATCCTACTTTCTGCAAGCTGCCTATCAAACAAACCAAACCTTAGTGAAAGCCATTCATTTTGCCGGAAGTGAGGTTACGTATCAATCTTGGTTTGGAATTGATGCCGAAACCCTTGAAAACGACCGTACTTTTAATCCTGCCGGTGCACGATTTGATGCCGAGGGCAATTTGGATGGTTTTCATCCAAATCAGGTGGACGATTATAAACAGGATCATTATCAGTTGCATTGGACACAACGGTACAGTAGAAAATGGAGTTCTAACGTGAGTTTTAATTATACCTACGGAAGGGGGTTTTTTGAGGAATATGAGAATGATGATGACCTAAGCTCTTATGGATTATCTCCTGTAGTTATTGGGGATGAAACCATTACCTCCTCTGACATTATTAGAAGGCGATGGCTGGATAATGACTATATTGTTCTTTCCGGAAACGTGAACTATAAGGATAACCAATTTGATGTTACTTCGGGATTGTTTTATAGCGATTATGAGGGCGATCATTTTGGGGAAGTAATATGGGCTCGGTTTGCAAGTGATTCTGAAATAGGCGATCGGTATTATTTTGGAGTTGGTAGTAAAAATGAATTTTCGGCTTTTGCAAAAGCAGATTATAGATTCAATGAGCATTGGCAGTTTTACTTGGACCTACAAGGAAGGTTTATTGATTACTCCACTACAGGACAAAATTCTGATCTAGCAGATTTCATTGTAGACGAGAATTATGGTTTTTTCAATCCGAAATTAGGTGCAATCTATAAGATCGATAATGGAAATCAGCTCTATGCTTCTTACGCTAGGGCGAATAGGGAGCCTAACAGAACCGATTTCGAAAATGGAAACCCCAAGCCCGAACGTTTGGATGATTTTGAGTTGGGATGGCGGCATCGTTCCAAGAAGCTTTCCTTAAATGTCAATGCATTTTACATGGATTATAGGGATCAACTGGTTTTAACTGGAGCGTTGGATAATGTGGGCGCACCCATAAGGGCAAATAGCGGAAGTAGCTACAGGCTAGGCTTGGAAGTGGAAGCATCGGTTGATTTTACTTCCAAATTAAATTGGCAACCCAATCTTGCGTTGAGTACCAATAAAAATCGTGATTTTTTCTTTCAGCGGGATGGAGTATTGCAGGACCTTGGAAATACAGACATTTCCTATTCCCCTAATGTGGTAGTAGGCAGCAATCTGAATTATATGCCCGTTAAAAATCTGTATGTAGCGTTTCTTTCCAAATACGTTGGGGAACAGTACATGGGCAATATAGATAGCGAAGCTTCTCTACTGGATAGTTTTTTCATCAACGATTTTAATGTGGTATATACGCTTGAAGATTTCCCAATTGGAGAGCGTTTGGTGATTTCTGGATTGGTTAATAATCTATTCAATGTGGAATATGTTTCCAATGGATATTTCTTTACCTATGATGATGATTTCACCACTCCAGGGACCATTACAACAGTAGAAGGTGCTGGCTATTACCCACAGGCCACTATTAATTTCCTGTTGGGCGCTACGTTAGATTTTTAATTGGAAACGGTAATATTATCCCCAACCCGTTCGGTACGGTATTGTTGCATGGGGTATTTATTTTCATTGGATTGATGTTGCCCTGTTACGATATCGTAGCTGTTGTCATCATCACAGGTGCAGGTGGCTATGATGCCTTCAACCGTCATTCGTGAGCAATCATTGGGGAAGTGGTTTGGGTCTGACAAGTCGAATGCGGTATACAAATCGTTGTTCACATTGTAAACAATGATGCCTCGAATACCTTGCTGATTTAGAACGATGGAGTTTCCGGGGAATCGTAAAGGATTATATTGCGGGAGGTTGAGGTTTAAGGTGATATTTACAATAGGAGTGGTTAAGTTTGGATTGTTATCATCCAATGGACGATCATCATCTCCTTTGCAACTTCCTAAAATGAGGGCTATAAATAGCCATCCAAGTGTCTTTTTCATATCAACAGATTAACAGTGTCAAAAATACAACAAATCGCCCACAAGTAAATTTTTTAGTATATTTGTGCACGAATCCCGTCTCGCATGGGATTTTTTCATTCCTACTCCAAATGGTAAAATTTCATAATTGGAGGGGATTTTATATGGTTAAAACGATGAAGTTATGAGTAAAGTATCTTATTATACTGCTGAAGGGTTAAAAAAATTGAGGGACGAGTTAAATAAGCTAAAAGATGTTGAGCGTCCCAAAGCGTCCCAAGCAATTGCTGATGCTCGGGATAAAGGGGATTTGAGTGAAAATGCTGAATATGATGCTGCGAAAGAAGCACAGGGATTGTTGGAAATGCGTATTTCTAAGTTGGAAGAAACCCTTTCCAACGCGAGATTAATAGATGAATCCCAACTGGACACCTCCAAAGTATTGGTACATTCTACCGTGAAGATAAAGAACCAAGCCAATGGCATGGAAATGACCTATAAGTTGGTGGCACAAAGTGAAGCCGATCTAAAGACTGGAAAGATTTCCGTAGATTCCCCAATTGGGAAAGGACTATTGGGTAAAAAAGTGGGTGATACCGCACAAATACAGGTGCCTAATGGGACTGTTACTTTTGAAATTTTAGAGATTAGCAGAAAATAATGGCTTCTATCTTTACCAAAATTATTGAAGGTGAGATTCCCTGCTACAAAGTAGCAGAAGATGAACACTTTATTGCATTTTTGGATATCAATCCCAATGCAAAAGGACACACGCTTTGCGTTCCCAAACAAGAGATCAATAAGATTTTTGAGATGGAGGAAGATCATTATTTGGCACTCATGAAGTTTTCCCATAAAGTAGCACAAGCTCTCGAAAAAACAGTGGATTGCAAGCGTGTTGGGATGGCTGTAGTAGGTTTGGAAGTGCCCCATGTTCATGTGCACCTTATTCCCATCAATGCTATGAAAGACATGACTTTTCAGCATAAAGTGTCCTTGACCTCTGAAGAATTTACACAATTAGCACAGGCTATTCAAGGGAACCTTTAATTATTGCTCACATAGTAAATGATTGCGGCCACTACCACGGCATCAAATAAAATGAGGCCGTAGAGTAATGGTTTCAGCTTCATGGAAGCACTCTTTGGTTTGGCCAGCTTTCTGTGATAGGCATATACCCGCTCAATATCTTCCGTCCATTTTACAGGATAAATCACTTGCTCGCATTGATGGCAGTATAGCTTTTCATTGATGGTTGCGCTGGCTTTGCTATAGAATTTATTCTCTTTTTCCTCTTGGGTGAAGGTAAATTCAAGCCCATTGGTGGCATAGCATTCTGGGCAATTATTATTGATGCGTGCTTGATGTAATAAATGTGTGCGTGTTTCCATTAGGATACAAGGGGTAAGATGATTTCCATGGTGGTGCCTTCATTTTTAATACTGCGCAGCACATGAATCTTCCCTTTGTGGTAATCTTCAATGATGCGTTTGGCCAATGAAAGCCCAAGGCCCCAGCCTCTTTTTTTGGTGGTATAGCCTGGGGTGAATATTTTCTTATAGTCTTTTTTATACATTCCCTTTCCGGTGTCTGTAACTTGAACAAAGGCTTTTTTCCCATTGGAAGAGATTTCCAATGAAATGGTTCCTTGTCCCTTCATGGCGTCAATCCCATTCTTCACAAGGTTTTCTATGGTCCAACTATATAGCTGGGCATTTAGTTTTACCATTAAAGGCTCTTCTGGTAGGTTTATCTCAAAGTTCACATGTTTGGAAGAACGGCTCTGAAGATACTCATAGGATGTTTTGGTAAGGGCTACCAAGTCCTGTGGTTCCAGCTTAGGCACCGATCCTATTTTAGAGAACCTATCTGTGATGGTCTTTAGACGGGAGATGTCTTTTTCAATCTCTACAATAAAGTCATCCTTCACGTTTTGGGTTTTCAATATTTCGGTCCATCCTACTAAGGAGGATAGGGGCGTCCCAATTTGGTGGGCAGTTTCCTTTGCCATTCCTGCCCAGAGTTTGTTCTGTTCTGCAGATTTGGACGTTTGATAAAAGAAATAAATGGCTAAGAAGAACAATAGGATAATGAGGATAAGTACTGCGGGATAGTATTTAATCTTATTGATAATGGGGGAGTTTCCGTAGTAAATAGTCTGCAGGACCTGGTCCTCATACACAATGTCTATGGGCTGGTATTCTGATTTGAACTGGGCAATTAATTGATCCCTTTTATGGGTATCGTTAATCAATTCTGGGTCTATGTTATTGCCCGTATAGGTGTCCTCTTTATGAGTGTAGAGGATCATAGGCGTGGTAGTATTACTCTGTAGGATACTTAAAATGAGTTTACTGTTCCAGTTCTCATCCATGCTTACCTGCCGAAACTCTTCCTGTGCCGCTGCCCAGATTTGCATCTTTTGGCGTTCGTTTTCCTTGAGTTGGGTAAAGAACTGATACGTATTCCATAAGATCAAGCTAATGATAAGGATGGAGAAAAGGATAAATAACCAACGGGTGAAGAATGTTTTATTGGGCATAGCAATGTAATTCCGTTTAAATATAATGCAATTCTGTTAATATTATTGTTTGCTTTTGTTTTTGAAGCCTTTTCAATTTCCCATACCTTTGTAGCTATGCGAAGTCTGGATCCCAAAACCCTTCCCATTCCTAAATTACACGGCTATTTATTAGGTGCTGTGGCCCCGCGCCCTATCTGTTTTGCCAGTACGGTAGACCAGGAAGGAAACGTGAACCTTTCGCCTTATAGCTTTTTCAATGTGTTTAGTGCGAATCCGCCTATTATGGTTTTTTCCCCAGCGAGGAGGGTGCGTGACAATACAACCAAGCATACCTTGGAAAATGTATTGGAAACCAAGGAAGTGGTGATAAATGTAGTAACTTACGGGATGGTGCAGCAAATGAGTTTATCTTCTACAGAGTACCCCAAAGGAGTGAATGAATTTGTGAAGGCTGGCTTTACGGAAGTACCTTCCGTAAAGGTGAAGCCCCCAAGGGTGAAGGAAGCTCCGGTGCAGTTTGAGTGCAAGGTAAATGAAGTCATTTCATTGGGCAATGAAGGAGGTGCAGGAAACCTGGTGGTTTGTGAGGTGCTTCAGTTGCATATAGACGAAGCTATTTTAGATGAGGCCGATACCATAGATCCCTTTAAGATTGATACCGTTTCCCGTCTAGGCGGAAACTGGTACAGCAGGGCCAAGAACGGACTCTTTGAAGTGCCGAAGCCCCTTAGAACCATGGGGATTGGGGTAGATGCCCTTCCGGAAGGAATTAGAAATAGCAGCGTGCTCACAGGGAATGACTTAGGGATGTTGGCCAATGTGGAAGCCTTGCCCGAAGCGTCTTCGGCAGGGTATGCCAGTGATGCTGTCGTACACCAGAAAGTTCGGAAGGTGTTGCAGGAAGGGAATGTGAATGAGGCATGGAAGATGCTAACCAATACATAGTAATACTAATAAATATACAATAAGAACGATGGAAGTACAAGGAACCATAAAAATGATTGATGAGACCAAGACTTACGGAAGCAATGGGTTCCGGAAGAGGGAATTGGTCATCACTACCGAAGAACAATACCCACAGCACATTTTGGTAGAGTTTGTGCAGGATAAAACCAGTTTGTTGGATAACTACCAAGTAGGACAACAGGTAAAGGTTAGCATCAACCTTCGTGGCCGTGAGTGGGTAAATCCGCAGGGAGAAACCAAATACTTCAATTCTATCCAGGGATGGCGAATTGAGCGCATGTCACAGGAAACCAACCCAGATATGCCCCCTATGCCACCGGAAGATGCTTTTGAGCCTGTTTCTGATTTTAACGAGGAAGATCACGACGATTTACCGTTCTAAGGAATCCCTTTTTTTCTTTTATACTACACCTGCTTTATAGGTAAAATTTCCATACAAAACCTATGAAACAGCGTTGATTTGTCTTTTATATGGGTCTTATACGGCTTTGGTACGCTTTAGGTACGCCTTTCCTACGCCTTTGGTACGGCTTTCCTATTTATGAGAAACCTGGTCATTTTCGGCCAAATTGGTCAAAATCGGCCAAAATGGACAGAAATGTTGCAAGTTACAGGTTAGAAGTTGCAGGGTGCTCTTTATTTAGTGACATTTGGTATTGCAAATACCAAAGAAAATGGGCACGCTTTATAAAAGGCGCCAGCGGGATGCTTAATTGTTCGAAGATGCATCATTAATAGTGATTATTTATAAATCATAACCTACATTTCATCAATTGTTAGGAATAATTAACTATCTTCATGGGGTAACTTTTTTAATCTTCTATCATGAACGTAATTATTTCCTTGGGGAGGGAAATGAAAAAG